>NZ_MAGP01000035.1 GCF_002926165.1 Micromonospora chalcea
GGTTTGCCGGGCCGGTCGAGCGGTGGCTGGTGCCGGTGGTGTCCGTCGCCGGTGCGGCCAGGAGGACGGCTGCGGTCAGGCCCACTGCGAGCACCGTGGGGCGCAGCCAGGGGTACCAGTCGGGGGTGCGGCCGAGCAGGTGCCAGGACCACCAGGCGGTGACCGCCAGCGTGGCGGCCAGGACCAGCGTGGCGGCGAACCCACGCCACCGGGCCGGTGCGGCCGAGCCAGGTGCAGCCGAAGCAACGCCGGCACGGGCCCGCCACAGCGCTGTGACGCCGATGCCGACCAGCGCGCCGACCGCCGGGGCCAGGGCGACCGTGTAGTAGGCGTGGAAGATCCCGGACATGAAGCTGAAGATCAGTCCGGTGACCAGCAGCCAGCCGCCCCAGAGCAGCAGACCGGCCCGCGTCCGGTCGGTACGCGGTGCCCGCCCGGCCAGCCACAGCCCGGCGACCAGCAGGATCAGCGCGGCCGGCAGCAGCCAGGAGATCTGCCCGCCGACCTCGGTGTCGAACATCCGCAGCAGCCCGGTCTGACCGGAGAACGGTCCACCGCCGCCGGGCCGTCCGCCGCCACCGCCGACGCTGCCCACCTCGTCGCCGGTGATCCGGCCCAGGCCGTTGTAGCCGAGCGTCAGCTCCAGGATGCTGTTGTTCTGCGAGCCGCCGACGTACGGGCGGGCGCTCGCCGGCACCAGTTCGACGATCGCCACCCACCAGCCGGCGGAGACCACCACGGCGAGCCCGGCGAGCAGGAGCTGGCGGATCCGCCGTCCGAGGCCGGTCGGCGCGGCCAGCAGGTAGACCCCGGCGAAGACCGGGATCACCAGGAACGCCTGGAGCATCTTGGTGAGGAAGCCGAACCCGACGAGCACGCCGGTCAGCACGATCCACCGGGTGCTCGCCGTCTCGACCGCGCGCACCGTCGCGTACGCGGCGGCGACCAGCAGGAACACCAGCAGCGCGTCCGGGTTGTTGAACCGGAACATCAGCGTCGCCACCGGGGTGAGCGCGAGCACCGTCCCGGCGAGCAGTCCGGCGGCCGGGCCGTACCAGCGGCGGACCGTCGCGTACAGCACGCCGACCGAGGCGACGCCGAGCAGCGCCTGCGGCACCAGGATCGACCAGCTGCTCAAGCCGAAGATCCGCACCGAGAGCGCCATCAGCCAGAGCGAGGCCGGGGTCTTGTCCACCGTGATCGAGTTGGCCGCGTCGGACGAGCCGAAGAAGAACGCGGTCCAGTTCTGCGACCCGGCCTGCACGGCGGCCGAGTAGAAGGCGTTGGCCCAGCCGGAGGCGCCCAGACCCCACAGGTAGAGCAGCGCGGTGGCGACCAGCAGGCCGAGCAGCGCCGGGCGGGCCCAGCGGTCGGCGCGGGTCTCCTCCGGTACGGGCGCGGGGGCCGGCTCGGCGCCGGGTGGACCGGCCGTGGGCGGGGTCGGCAGGCTCTCGGTTCTGTCCATGCCGGCAAGCCTCGGAGCGTCCGCTGGCCCGCTGCCGTGAGTGACCTATGCGTCTGCTGTGGATCCGGGCAGCCAGACCGTGAACGCGGTGTGGCCGGGCCGGCTGACCACGTCGACCCGGCCGTGGTGGGCCTCCACCACGGCGGCGACGATGGCCAGGCCGAGGCCGGTGCTGCCCTGCGCGCGGGAGCGGGAGCTGTCGCCGCGGGCGAACCGCTCGAAGACCTCCGGCTGCAACTGTTCCGGGATGCCCGGTCCGTCGTCGGTGACGCGCAGCTCGACGCCGCCGGCGTCGGGCGCCAGCCGGACCGTGACGGTGGTGCCGGCCGGCGTGTGCACCCGCGCGTTGGCGAGCAGGTTCGCCAGCACCTGGTGCAGCCGGTGGGCGTCGCCGGTGACGGTGAGCGGCTCGTCGGGCAGGTCGAGCTGCCAGCGGTGGTCGGGGCCGGCGACGTGGGCGTCGCTCACCGCGTTCACCGCCGTGGCGGTCAGGTCGACCGGTTCGGCGGCGAGCGGGCGGCCGGAGTCCAGCCGGGCCAGCAGCAGCAGGTCGTCGACGAGGCTCGTCATCCGGGTGCTCTCCGACTCGACGCGGCGTAGCGCGTGCGCCACGTCGGGCGGGACCTCCTGGCGGCCACGGCGGGCCACCTCGGCGTACCCGCGGATGGCCGCGAGGGGGGTGCGCAGCTCGTGGCTGGCGTCGGCGACGAACTGGCGTACCCGGGTCTCGCTGGCCTGCCGGGCGGAGAGCGCGGCGGCGACGTGGCCGAGCATCCGGTTGAGCGCGCCGCCGACCTGCCCGACCTCGGTGCGGGGGTCGGTGTCGGCGGCCGGGACCCGCACCGACAGGGCGACCTCACCGCGATCGAGCGGCAGTTCGGTGACCCGGGCGGCGGTGGCGGCGACCCGGTTGAGCGGGCGCAGCGTGACCCGCACGATGAGCAGACCGAGGGCGCCGGCGATGACCAGGCCGGCGCCGATCACCCCGGCCTGCGCGACGACCATCCACATGACCGTGTCGTCCACCTGGGCCAGCGGGATCGCGAGGACCAGCACGTCGCCGTCGCCGCGCGGCGAGGGCAGCGCGACCGCGCGGTAGTCCCCCCGGTCCCCGACGACGACGGTGCGCGGGCGGTCGCCGACGGGTACGCGGGCCAGCGCGGTCAGGTCGGCGGCGGGCACCTCCTCGCTGCCGCCGCTCTCGGACCGGACCCGGCCGACGGGTTCGGCGGCGCCGGGCACCCGGACCGCGATGGAGCCTGGCGGGAAGCCGCCCGGGGGGTCCGGCGCGACCTCGTCGGAGTCCGGCGGGGTGGGCCGCTGGTCCGGGCGCGGCGGGTCGATGCCGCGGCGGGCCCAGCGTTCGAAGTCGGCGGGCCGCCGGTCGCCGAAGGTGAGCTGGTTGTCGATCTGGTTGATCAGGAAGTGCCGCAGCGCGACTGTGGTCAGGCCGCCGATGCCGAGGCTGACCAGCGCGAGCAGCGCCACCACGGCGAGCACGAGCCGGCGGCGCAGCGACCAGCCGGCCAGGCGGCGGCGCAGCCGGCCGCGGGCGTCACTCGGCGGGCTTGAGGACATAACCCGCCCCGCGCAGCGTGTGGATCATGGGCGCGCGGCCCGCGTCGATCTTCTTGCGCAGGTACGAGATGTACAGCTCGACCACGTTGGCCTGGCCGCCGAAGTCGTAGTTCCAGACCCGGTCGAGGATCTGCGCCTTGCTGAGCACGCGGCGCGGGTTGCGCATCAGGTAGCGCAGCAGCTCGAACTCGGTGGCGGTGAGCGTGATCAGGTCGTCGCCTCGGCGTACCTCGTGGCTGTCCTCGTCGAGGGTGAGGTCGCCGACGGTGAGCACCGCCTCCTGGCGGGCGGCGACCGCGAAGCCGGAGCGGCGCAGCAGCGCACGCAGCCGGGCGATGACCTCCTCCAGGCTGAACGGTTTGGTGACGTAGTCGTCGCCGCCGACGGTGAGCCCGGCGACGCGCTCCTCCACGGCGTCGCGGGCGGTCAGGAACAGCACCGGCACGCTCGGCGACTCCTCGCGCAGGCGGCGCAGCACCTGGAAGCCGTCCAGGTCGGGCAGCATCACGTCGAGCACCACGGCGTCCGGGCGGAACTGGCGGGCGGTGCTGATCGCCGCCATCCCGTTGCCGGCGGTCGCGACCTGCCAGCCCTCGTACCGCAGGGCCATGGCGAGCAGGTCGGTGAGCGTCGGCTCGTCGTCGACCACGAGCACCCGCACCGGCTCGCCGTCCGGTCGGTGCAGCTCGATGCGGCCCTGCGCGGCCTGCCCGTTCATGACCATGCCCCTATCGTGGGCGGACCCGCTGTCGCCGGGCTGTCCCGATCCTGTGTACCAGCTGTGCGCGCCGGCCGACGGGAATCCGGGCAGGTCCGGCCGGGTCTTCCACACCCGGGCTACCCGGTGGTAACTTCACGGCATGTCCATCGACGGTCGTTTTTCCGGCCGGCTGGCCGGCAAGGTGGTGCTGGTGACCGGCGCGGCCCGGGGCATCGGCGAGCACACCGCCCGCCTCGCCGCCGCACGCGGCGCGCGGTTGTCACTGGTCGGGCTGGAACCCGACCGGCTCGCCGCGCTCGCCGCCGAGCTGGGTCCCGGGCACGCCTGGTTCGCCGCCGACGTCACCGACCAGCAGGCGCTGGCCGAGGCGGTCGACGGTACCGTGGCGGCGCTGGGCGTGATCGACGCGGTGGTCGCGAACGCCGGGGTGGCCAACCGCGGCACGATCGCCGTCGGCGACGTCGAGGCGCTGGTGCGTACGGTCGAGGTCAACCTGATCGGGGTGATGCGCACCGCCGCCGCGACCGTGCCGGCGCTCGTCGACCGGGGCGGCTATCTGCTGATCGTGTCCTCGGCCGCGGCGTTCGCCGCGCTGCCCGGCATGGCCGCCTACTGCGCCTCCAAGGCCGGCGTCGAGCAGTTCGGCAACGCGATCCGCCTGGAGCTGGCGCACCGGGGCGTGGCGGTCGGCACCGCCCATCCGTCCTGGGTGGACACCGACCTGGTCCGCGAGGCGCGCGCCGACCTGCCGGCCTTCGAAACGGCGCTGGCGAAGCTGCCGTGGCCGCTGCGGCGTACCACGACGGTGGCCGAGTGCGCCGAGGCGTTCGTCCGGGCGATCGAGCGGCGCAGCCGCCGGGTGTACGTGCCACGCGCCGTGGCCGGCGTGCAGGCCGTACGGTCGGTGCTGGTCAGTCCGCTGGCCGACCGGCTGGTGGGCCGCACCGCCCGGGCCACCGTGCCGCTGATCGAGGAACAGGCCCGCGCGTTGGGGCGGGGCTTCGGCCCCAGCACGCCGCAGGGGCGGCCGTGACCGCGCCGGTGGAGGTCGTCTACGAGCGGCGCGGCGCCGGGCCCACGCTGGTGCTGCTGCACGGCATCGGTCACCACGGCGGCGCCTGGCGGCCGGTGCTGGACCGGCTCGCGCAGGCGCACGACGTGATAGCCGTCGACCTGCCGGGCTTCGGCCGCTCCCCGGTGCCCGCCACCGGGCTGCCCGCCGACATGCCCGGCCTGACCGCGGCCATGGTCGAGCTGTTCGCCGCGTTCGGGCTGGAGCGCCCGCACGTCGCGGGCAACAGCCTCGGCGGGGCGATCGCGCTGGAACTCGCCGCGCTCGGCGCGGTCTCCTCGGCCACCGCGCTGTCCCCGGCCGGGTTCTGCACCGCCCGCGAGCTGCGCTGGGCGCTGACCGTGCTCGCCCTGCACCGCAACGCGGCCCGGCTGCCCGAGCCGGTGCTGCGCCGCCTGTTCGCCGCGCCCGCGCTGCGGATGCTGGCGATGGGCATGATCCTGGCCCGGCCCAACCGGATGACCCTCGACGACGCGGTCGCCGACGCCCGCGCGCTGCGCCAGGCGCGGGCGTTCCGCGCCGTCGCGCGCGCCGGCCGGGGGTACGCCTACGCGGGCGCGCCGACGGTGCCGGTCACCGTGGCGTGGGGCACCCGGGACCGGATCCTGCCCTACCGGCAGGCGGCGCTGGCGCGTACCCGGCTGCCCGCCGCGCGGCACCTGGACCTGCCCGGCTGCGGCCACGTGCCGATGCACGACGATCCGGAGCTGGTCGCCTCGGTCATCCTCGGCACCACCGGCGTCCGCGCGGGCTGAGCCTCACTCGGTCGCGCCGAACGGGAACGTGTGCACGTACCGCATGGTCCAGCCGCCCGCCGCGGCGTGCTCGTCGCGTTCGTAGAGGTGGTCGGCCACCCCCTCGGCCGGCTCCTCGGGATGCCGCAGCACCCACCGGGGCGGTGGCCCGCCGTCCGGCCCCGCGGGCAGATCCCGGGTCAGCTCGTCGGCCGGACCGCCGACGAACCGTACGCGCACCGAAGCCACCGCTGTCCTCCCTGTGTCGACCCCCCGCCGCGAAGCTACCCCGCCGGAATGGAAACCCCCGCCGGTTTGCACAGCTCCGGGGCCGGGTAGCGGGACCGGAGGGCACACCGGACGAGGCGAGGAGTGGGCGATGCGGACGCTGGGCGGGCGGTACGAGCTCGAACAGCGAGCCGGCCTGGGTGGCATGTCGGAGGTCTGGCGGGCGCACGACCGTGTGCTGGACCGGACCGTCGCGGTGAAGCTGATCTCGCCCCGGCTCGACGGCGAGGCCGGCTCGGTGGAGCGGATCCGGGCCGAGGCGCGCTCGGCGGCTCGCCTGGTGCACCCGAACGTCGCGAGCGTGCACGACTTCGGCACCGCCACGCTGCCCGACGGCCGGCCGGCGCCGTACATCGTGATGGAGCTGGCCGAGGGCGAGACGCTCGCCGCGCACCGGTGCGCGGGGCCGCTGGACTGGCGGATCGCGGCGCGGGTCTGCGCCGAGGTGTGCGCCGCGCTCGCGGCCGCGCACGCGCACGGCATCGTGCACCGGGACGTGAAGCCCGCGAACGTGATCCTCACCCCGTGCGGGGTGAAGGTGCTCGACTTCGGTATCGCCACACCGGCCGGCGCGCCGGACCACACTCCGGACGG
Organism: Micromonospora chalcea; assembly: GCF_002926165.1. GTDB lineage: Bacteria > Actinomycetota > Actinomycetes > Mycobacteriales > Micromonosporaceae > Micromonospora > Micromonospora chalcea. The sequence goes on from NZ_MAGP01000035.1 coordinate 6,453, forward strand.
CGTGGTGGTGGGCACCCCTGCCTATCTGGCGCCGGAGCAGCTCGACCGGCAGCCCGCCACCCCGGCCGCCGACATGTACGCCCTCGGCGTGCTGCTCTACTACTGCCTCACCGGTCACCTGCCGTACGAGGCGGACAGCACCACCCGGCTGCTCGGGCCGGGGGGACGCCGGCCCGAGCCCCGGCCGCTGCCCGACGTTCCCGGGCTGCCGCCCGAGGTGGCCGACCTGTGCCGCAGCTGCCTCGACGCCGACCCGGCGGCCCGGCCGACCAGCCCGATGGCCGCGCTGCTGCTGGCCGAGGCGGTGGACGCCCGGGTGTACGTGCCGATGAGCGCGGTGCTGCCCCGCCAGCGCGCGGAGCAGGTCTCGCCGTGGACCAGCCGGGCGGCCGCCGAGGCCACCGAGGCGATGGCCGTCGACGCCGCGCCGAGCGGCCGGGTCGGCTGAGCGCTCCTACTGCCGACCCGGGCGCGGTTTCGCTGCTCGGGGTCCGGGAACGCGGTCCGGTGAGTGACGGGAGGAACGCGATGCCGGATCCGAGTTCCTGGCTGGCCGAGACGGCCACGGCGACCGCGGCTGGCGGTCACGTACGCACCGACGACGGCGGTCTCTCCTCCGCCCTGGCGTCCCCGCTGGCGCCGCACTGCACCGGCCTGACGCCGGAGCAGCTCCTGGCCGCGGCGTTCGCCTCCTGCCTGCACCACGCGGCGGTGGAGGCGGCCGGGGAGATCACCGACGAGGCGCACACCGTGCAGGTGACCGCGGAGGCGAAACTGGGCCGCGACGACGACGGCCGTTACCGGGCCGACGTGCACGCCGAGATCTCCTCGGCGGGACTGACCCGGGATCAGCTGGCCGACCTGGTCGCGTACGCCGACCGGCTCTGGCCGTTCTCCAGCGGCGACCCGAGCCGGCACCGGCTCACGGTGACCCCGGCGGAGAACGGCCGGCACTGAGCGCTCACCAGCGGAAGCCGGCGGTCACCGCGCGGTGGTCGCTGTCCGGGGTGTGCAGCACCCCGGCAGTGGTGGGGGTGAGTCCCCGGTAGAGGACGTGGTCCGGTCGGGTCACCGGTAGCTCCGCCGGCCAGGTGAAGCCGAATCCCTGCCCGGCCTCGGCCTGAGCGTCGCGCAGCAGCCGGGTCAGCGGGTCGAAGACCCGGTCGGTGGTGGCGGTGTTCAGGTCGCCGAGCACCACCAGCCGCTCCGCCGGGTCGGCGCGTACGGCGTCGGCCAGCGCGGCGACGGTCTGGTCCCGGGTGGCGGTGTGCCCGGCGCGCGCGGAGCCGAGGTGGACGACGTACACGGTCAGGTCGCCCCGGGGGGCGGCCACCACGGCGCGCAGCGCGCGGTCCCAGCCCAGCCCGGTGTCGATGCCGTGCGCCTCCCGGATCGGCCACCGGCTCCACAGCGCGACCGTCGACACCACCGCGCGGTGCGGGTACCGGCCGGCGAGGACCGGCGCCACCCGGTCGCCGTCGGCGACCTCCTGTAGCCCGATCAGGTCCGGCGCGTCATCGGCGAGCGCGCCCACCGTGGCGGCCGGGTCGGGGTTGCCGACACGCAGGTTCTGGCTGGCCACCCGCACCGAGGCGCCGGCCGCGCCGGCCGCCGGGGGCAGCCACGCGCGCCCGTACAGGCCGGCCCAGACCAGCGCCGGCAGCAGCACTGCCAGCAGCGCCGGGCGGGAGCGGCGCAGCAGCGCCGCGAGCGCGAGCACCGGTACGCCGAGGCCGAGCAGCGGAACGGCGCTGTCCAGCAGGCTGCCCAGCCCGTGCACGTTCGGCACCGCCCGATGGCCGGCGAGCAGCGCCGCGAGCAGCCCGGCGCAGGCGATGACGACGAGCCCGCGCCGCCTCCGGCGGCCGGACGGCTCTCCGGGGCCACGCTCGTCGGCCTTCTGCTCGGTCACCGTCGGAATCGTAACGAGCGCCCGGGTCACCGTGCCGGGGCCTCGCCATGATCCACAGCGGTCGCCGCCATCCGGGGCGGTCGATGCTTCCGGTCGGCGGGCCGCCGCGCCGGGCGGGCCGCTCGACCAGCCTGCCCTCCCCCGAACGGTGGAGGGCGGCGCGTGGCCCGGGTTGCTCGTGCTCGCGTCCGCTTTCCCGGCCTTAAACCGACATGAGGCATGTTCCGGGTACGCGAGGTTCGCTTGTTTGGTGATCGGCCGAGTGAATTGTCGGCCGCGAATCCGGCAGATTGTGGCGCATGCCACCAATCACCCCGATGGCAACGGGCCGGAAGCTCTCTAGCCTCGGCGGGTGCCTCCCGACCACCCCTCCCACCAGCCGTTGCCCGCCAACCGCCCGGTTCGCCGAACGATTGACCCGGCATCAGCCGAACGGAGAGTGGGGCGTCACCGCGCCCCGGAGCAGCCCCGGCGCGGCCCGGCCCGCTCCGTACCGGGCCGGATCGCGGTGGCCACCGGCGTCACCTGCTGCCTCGGCCTGATCGGCGTCGCCGCCGTCGGCGAAACCGGCCCCGCGCGGCTGGACGTACGCGAGGCGGTCGCCGACCGGACCGCCGCCGAGCAGCGGGCCTCCCGCGACTTCACCCGCCTCGCGCCACCTGTCGCCGCGGCGCCGGCCCTGCCCGCCCCGGCCGCCACGCCGAGCCCGGCCGCGTCGACGAAGAAGCCGCCGCGCAAGCCCGCCCGCCCGAAGAACCCGCGGCCGGTCGCCGGGCTGGACCAGCGGCAGATGAACAACGCGAAGATCATCGTGGACGTGGGGCGGGGCATGGGCATGCCCCGCCGGGCCCTCGTCGTGGCGGTCGCCACCGCGATGCAGGAGAGCAACCTCTACAACCTGGCCAGCGACGTGCTCCCGGAGTCCTTCGACCACCCGCACCAGGGCAGCGGCTCCGACCACGACTCGGTCGGGCTGTTCCAGCAGCGCCCCAGCAGCGGCTGGGGCACCGTCGCCCAGCTCATGCGACCCTCGTACGCGGCCCGCGCCTTCTACACCGCCCTGCGCGAGGTGCCCGGCTGGGCGGACATGAGCGTCACCGCCGCCGCCCAGGCGGTGCAGGTGTCCGCGTACCCGGTCGCGTACGCCCGGCACGAGGACCGGGCCGCGACGATCGTGGCGGCGCTGACCTGACCCGGGCCGGTCAGGCGGCGCCGCGCCCGGCGCCGGGCCGCACGCCCGCGGCGGCGGTCGGGGTGTCCACCGGCACCCGCTCGCCGCGCGCGCCGGCCAGGATCTCGTCCACCCGGGACTCGCGGCGACGCCGTGCCAGCAGGGCCGCCTCGAACTCGCGGCGGGCCCGCAGAGCGTCGGCGTACGCCTCCTCCCGCAACCGGCGGGCCTCCTCGCGGGCGGCCTCCAGCTCGGCGCGGGCGGTGGCCAGCAGCTCGGCGGCCTCCCGCTCGGCCGGCGACGGGCGGGCCGCCTCCGGGCCCTCGACCGGCGCGCGCCGCCGGTGCAGGAAGTCGCACAGGTGCAGGGCGTCGGACCGGATCTGATCCCACTCCCGGCCGGCCCCGGCGGCGCCCTCCGCCCGCGCCGCCAGCCGCCCCAGCCGCAGGCTCAGCTCGTCGAGGCAGGAATCCACCTGACGCCTGTCGTATCCGGTCTCCACCACCGAGAACCTCATGCGTCGCCCCCCAGGCAGCCGGTGTTCGTCCCCACTGCCGATCCTGCGGGCCGGTCGCTCACGGGCGGGGCCGTTCCCACAAAATGTTCAGGATGCGGAGGCCCGGACTTCCCGCACCTACTGGTGCTTCGGGAGCACGACCACCCGGCCGAAGAACTCGTCGATGCGGCGTACCACGTCGTTGAAGTCGTCCAGGTCGATCGGCTTGGTCACGTACGCGTTGGCCTGCAACGTGTAGCTGCTGACCACGTCGGTGTCGGCGTTGGAGGTGGTCAGCACCACGATCGGGATGGTCCGCAGGCTCTCGTCGCCCTTGACCTCGCCGAGCACCTGCCGCCCGTCCATCCGGGGCATGTTCAGGTCGAGCAGGATCACGTCCGGACGCTGCGCCTCGGCGTGCCGGCCCTCGCGCCGGAGGAACTCCATCGCCTCCTGACCGTCGGCGACCACGTCGATGACCTTGTCGACGTCGGAGTCGGCGAGCGCCTCCTCGATCATCAGGACGTCACCCGGATCGTCGTCCACCACCAGGATGCGAACCGGGCTCGGGCTGCTCTGACCCATCGTCTTACCTGCTTGTCTCGAGGAGGGCGGCCGGCCGCACGGCCGGTTGCTGGCGGGGAAATGTACCGGATCAGGAGGCGGCCGGCGCGGCCGGGTCGACGGTGTCACGGGCGTACCGGAGCACATCGTCCAGCCCGGTCACCTGCAGCACCCGGGCCACCCGGCCGGTCGCCCCGGTCAGGCGCAGCCAGCCGCCGTCGGCGGCGACGAGATTGTCCCCGCGCACGAAGGCGGCGATGCCGGTGGAGTCGCAGAAGGTCAGCTCGGCGAGGTCGAGCAGCAGCTCGCGCTGCCCCTCGGCGATCAGCCGGTCGATCGCCGAGTTCAGCTCGGGGGCCGTGCCCAGGTCGAGCTCACCGGCGAGCCGGAGGCAGACGCCGCCCCCGTCCCGCTGGGCGTACGTGACGGTGAACGTCACTCTGGCCCCCCTCGCTCCCCACCGCAGGCGAACGCTTGCAGTAGTGCAAGTATATGGGACGGCCCATCCGGGTGCCGTCAGCGGCCCGCCGCAGACAGGCCGCCGACCAGAGCCCGGGACCGGTCGAGGAAACCGGCCGCGCGCGGGAAGTCGCGCAACTGCTGTCCATAGTGCTCCAGCGTCAGGCCGACCGCCCCCGCCGGCACCCCGCGGCTGACCAGGATCTCCACCAGCCACTCGACGAACGCGGTGAACAGCGTCCCGTCGTCCACATAGAGCGCGGCGGCCAGGAAGTCCACGATGTAACCGAGGTCGCTGATCGTGGAGTCGAGCTGCGCCGGGGTGTAGCCGGACACCGACGGCACCCGCTCCCGCAGGTCGGCCAGGGCGCTGTCGATCAACTCGCCGCGCCGCTTGACCAGGCTGGCGTACTCGTCGTCGGCCAGGTGGTCCAGCCGGGCCGGCGGCGCCGCACGCAGCGCCCGCTCGTCGGCCACCAGGTCGGCCGCGGCCGGCGCGTCCGGCGCCCACGGCACACCCAGCACACGCGCCCAGCGGCCGTCCTCGCCGAAGCCCCGGCCACCCACCACCACCGGCACGTCAGAGCGGCGGCACGCCTCCACCATCCGGTGGGCGTGCGGCAGCCGCATCGGCAGCGCGCAGGCCAGCGCCACCGCCTCCGCGTCGTAACGGTGCAGGTAGGAGACCAGGTGGGCGGCGGGCACGCTGGCGCCGAGGAAGACGACCTGCCAGCCGCGCAACCGCAGCACCTCGGCCACCAGCCGGGCCGGCAGCGCGTGCCACTCGCCGTCCATGCAGGCCATCACGATCCGTCCCCGCGTCGGCCGGGGATCGGCGTACGCGGCCACCGCCGCCACCACCCGCTCGCTGATGTGCGTGGCGGCGTGCTCCTCGGCGACGCTCCACTCGTTGCGCGCCCACCGTTCGCCCACCTCGGCCTGCGCCGGCGCGACCAGGTCGAGCAGCACCCGCTCGGCGGGCACGCCCGCCTCCAGGAGCCCCAGGGCCACCGCCACGGCGGCGGACTCGTCCGCGTCGGCCAGGCACTCCAGGTAGCGGGCGAAGGCGTGACCCGCATCGACCCCGACAGTCGGCACTGTCACGCGGACCACTCCCTCGTCAGCTCCGCCGCGGCCGGTTCCGGCACCGCGTGCAGGTGCCGGGGCGCCCGCCCGGCCGGGCCGGTCGCCCGCAGCGCCAGCACCGCTATGTCGTCGTGGTCGCCGTGCGCGAGCCAGTCACAGGTCACCTGCTCGACCCGTTCGGCCAGCGCGGGCGCCGGCATCCGGTTGCAGCCGGCCACGGCGTTGAGCAGCCGCTCGGCGCCGAACTGCTCGTCGCCGCGCCGGCCGCCCCGCGCCTCGGTCACGCCGTCGCTGTAGAAGAGGCAGGTCTCCCCCGGCGCCAGGCGCACGGTGACCTCGCCGATGCGGGGATCGGGCACAACGCCGATCAGCATGCCGCGCAACGGCACCACCTCGACGTCACCGGACTCCCGCAGCACCAGCGGGGGCAGGTGCCCGCCACCGGCCAGGGTCAGGGTCTGGCCGCCGTCGCGGTGCGGACGCGCCACGCCGAGGACCATGGTGGCGAACCGGCCCTGCCCGTGTGCCTGGGTGGTCTCCAGCAGCGCGTCGTTGAGCAGCTTCAGCAGCCGCCCGGGCTGGCTCTCGACCCGGTGCAGCGCCTGCAGGCACTGGCGCAGCTGGCCGGTGAAGACGGCCGCCTCCACGCCCTTGCCCGACACGTCACCGAGAAAGAAGACCGACCCGCCGTCGGTGAGCTGGTGCGAACCGTAGAAGTCGCCGCCGATGCGCAGGCCGGCCTGCGCGGGCCGGTACGCGGTGCCCCACTGCACGCCGGTCGCGGGAGCCGGCTCGACCGGCAGCAGGCTGGCCTGCAGCGTGTCGGCGACCTCGGCCTGGTCCAGGTAGAGCAGAGCGGTGGTCAGCGCCGCGCCGGCCCGTGCCGCGAACGCGCGGATCAGGTCCACATCGGCCTCGTCGTACCAGCGGTCGGCGCGGCGGGCCACCAGCAGCGCGCCGGCCGGCGCATCCCGGCCGGGCAGCGGCACCACCCGGGCGACGGCGCCGGAGGTGTCCAGACCGGGCAGCCAACCCGCCTCCGCGGCCTGCTCGACCAGCCAGTCCAGCTCGTGCGGCTCGGCGCCGGACAGGCCGGCCTCGATGGCCACGGGCAGCGCCGGGGCGGGCAGCACGCCGCTGTCCACCACGGGCGCCTGGTCGTCCGCGCGTACCGCCCGCCACCACCGGGACCGGCCGGAGCGGGGGGCGAGCACCAGGACCGCCACGTCGGCCGTCGTCGGCACGGCGAGGCGGACCACGGCCGCGGCCGCCCGGTCGGGGTGCAGCGGATTGCCGAGCTTCTCGCCGACCACGGCGAGGAACGCCGAGCGGGCCCGCTCGGCCAGCAGCGCGTCGGCCCGGCTGACGCTCTCGGTGACGTCCTCGACGTACCAGCAGCGCCGGTGACCGGACAGCGCGACCGGCCGTACGCGCAGCCGTCGCCCATGGTGGGTGAACTCCGCCGGGCCGTCGCCGCGCAGCGCGTCCACGCCCGCCGCGGCGAGCAGCTCGCCGGCGGTCACCTCGGGGACCAGGCGCTCCGCGACGGGGCTCACGTGCCGCACGACACCGTCGGCGTCGCAGACGACAAGGCCCTCCCGGAAGTGCTCGACGACCTCGGACCAGTCCGGGACGGCGGGGCCGCGGTCGGCTGCCAGCGGCGGCAGGGCAGGCGTCGCCGCAGCGGCGGCGGACCACGCCGGGACCCGTGCGGCACTCGGCGTGGAGATCCGTCCGTCGCCCGGGTCGGCACCCCTGACGTCGGCAGCAGTCACCAGCTGAGCCCCACTCTCCTCGTCGGCACCCCCGGGGCGCCGCACGGCGCCTGTGGCCACATCTCTTCGCCCCACACTACGCCGGTATGCCGGTACCGCCACCCAGCCGACGCTGCTGGGCCGGCCCGCGCGCGCCCAGCGGGGCGGTGCCGCTGTTGTTACGATCCAGGCATCCCTGCCCGACCGGCAGCGTGCGGAAAGGCGTGATGGTGGTTCCTCAACGCAGAAGGTCCGAGGCGACCCCGCTGAGCATCTCCGTGGATCGTTCCGACCCTGCCGTCCCGGTGATCGGCGTCGGCGGCGACCTGGCCTACGCCACCGCGGCGCCGCTGCGCGCGGAGGTCGACCGGCTGCTCGCCGGGCGTCCCGCGACGCTCGTGCTCGACTTCGCCGACCTGCTGTTCCTGGACAGCACCGGCCTGTCCGTGATCGTGCACGCCTGGCGGGAGGGGCAGCAGGTCGGCACCCGGATCGAGCTGCGCGCGGTCCCGCGGTTCCTGGAGACCATTCTCGACCTGACCGGCGTCACCGGCCTGCTCGACCGTGCGCCGGTCGACGACCGGACCGGGCCGCCCGCCACGGGTTCGGCCGCCTCCGCGTGACCCCGGGGGTTTCCCGCCGGGGTCCGGCTGGGAACATGGGAGCGTGCCCTCCCAGATGCTGACCATCGAGGTGGACCGGCTCGACGCCGGCGCCGTCCGGGTGCGGCTGGCCGGTGAGCTGGACTACGACACCGCCCCGGAACTGGTCGAGGCCGTTGCGCGGCTTCGCCGCGACGGCTGCCAGGAGGTGGAGCTCGACTTCGGCGGCGTGGTCCTCTGCGACTCGTCCGGGCTGAGCGCGCTCGTGGTGATCCACCGCTCCGGCACCGGCGCGGTCCGGCTGCGCAACACCAATCCGCAGGTACGGCATCTGCTGGACCGCACCGGCCTGGCCGAGCTGCTGGCCGCCCCGCGCCGCGACGTGACCGGCGGCGCCCGCGAGGTGGGATGACGCGCGGCACGCCGTTGGCGGGAAGGGGTGGCCCCCGGCCCTGGGACCAGGGGCCGGGGGCCGGGAGGATGGCTCAGGCGGCGGGCGCGGCCTGCCGGCGCGGGCCGGTGGTGTGCGGCTCTCCCACGATCGGGGCCTCGGCGTCCTCCGGCGCGCCGGAATCGGGCGTCTGGAACAGGTAACGGACGAAGTCTCCGGTAGCACCGTCGTCGTCCGCGCCCGGCCACTGCCCGACGCAGTCGACGCCGATCACCTCACGCCCGGTGCCGTCGTGGTGCTCCAGCAGCGCCCAGAGGGTCACCGGGTAGCAGCGGGTGACGTCCGGGCCGATCCGCCAGCGGGCGTACCACCCGGGACGGGCGGGGACGATCTCCACGATCCGTTTCATGTCGACCTGCCCTTCCGCGTGCGTCGGAAGTTGTCCGGTCCATCCGATCCTGCCGCCCGCCGGGGTGACCGCTCCTCACCCGCAGCGAGTGAAGCCTCCGCCGGGCGGGCCTCCCGTTAGCTTCCCGGCAGCGCCGGGAACGCGGTCGGCGCAAGCGCAACCGACCAGGAACGAGGTGCGACGATGCGCAAGCAGATGGAGGGCGACAACCAGCGCCGCCGGGCTCTCGCCCGCGAGGCCCGCGAGCGAGGGCTGCGGCCGAGCCAGACCGGCGCCAGCCTGAGCGCGTCCAAGCAGGTCACCTCGCTGGACCGGCACGACCGGTCCGGCCCGCCGCCGGCCGGACGGCACAAGCCGGACACCACGCGCGGCGGTCCCGCGCGGCCGCCGGTCGCCGTCGCGGAGCAGCAGCGCCCGCTGCCGGACCCGACGCCGTCACCCGGGGTCTCGATGAGCTACCGGGATCTCGTCGACGACGTGAGCCGGCGCGCCGGGGTGGACTTCACCACGGCCAAGGTCGCCGCGGAGGGCACCGTGCTGGCCCTGGCCCAGGCGCTGGACGAGGTGGAACGGGAGCGACTGCTGGAGGCGGTGCCGCTGACCCTGCACGACGTGGTGCCGGTCTACGGTATGGAACCCCGCCGCGACCTGCCCGGATTCCTGGCCGAGGTCGGCCGCTACAGCCGCCTCACCCCGGAGCAGGCGCGCTACCAGGCCGAGGCGACGCTCGCCGCGCTCAATGAGGCCGACGCGGAGCTGGTCGAGTCGCTGCGCGTACCCGACGAGTTGCGTGACCTGCTCGGGCCGACCGACTTCGGCGGCGGCCTGGTGGGCGCGTCCTCGGCCACCGCGCCGCTGACCGAGCCGGAGCTGCGTGACGCGCTCGCGGCGCTGCCCTACTGGTCCAGCGACCGGCGGTCGCTGGTGCGCACGATCGAGTTGCCCGGCGGCAACCTGGACCGGGTGCTCGACCGGCTGGACCAGCTCAAGGCCGAGGCCGGGCGCGCGCCGCAGATCGGGCGGCCGGACCCGGACAACGCCGTGCTGACGGTCCGCACACAGCAGGTCGACGGCGTGACCGCGGCGGACGTCGACCTCGCGCACCGGGTGGACGCGGCAGTCGACGAGGCCGGCGCCGGGATGGCGGCCGGCTGACCCGGCGGCGGAACGGTCCCGGTCCCCCGCGGGCCGGGGCCACCCGTGGCCGGGCGGTACCGTGTGCCGCCGTGGATCACGACGACACCGAGACCCTGGAGATCGTGGTGGACCCGGCCCGCCCGTCCGGGCGCACGCTGCTGGCCGACGGGGTCGAGCAGTCGTACGTGGACGTGGCCGACGCCCGGTACCTGCACTTCGAGTACGTGCGGCGGATCGCCGCCGCGATCGACCTGGCCGCCCCGCGGGGGGCGGCGCTGACGGCGCTGCACCTGGGCGGGGGCGCGCTCACACTGCCGCGCTGGCTCGCGCGCACCCGGCCCGGTTCCGCGCAGCGGGTGATCGAGCGGGACCCGGGCGTGGTCGACCTGGTCCGGCGGAAGCTGCCGCCGCTGCCGCCGGAGGTGGTGGTCGCGATCGGTGACGCCCGGGAGGCGGTCACCGAGGCGCCGTCCATGGCGTACGACGTGGTGGTGGCCGACGTGTACCGGGCGGCCCGGATGCCCCCGCAGGTGGCGGCGGTCGAGTTCGCGGCGCAGGTGGCCCGCGTGCTGCGCCCGGACGGCATCTATCTGATCAACCTCACCGACCTGCCGCCGCTGGCGCACACCCGGGGGCAGGTGGCCACGCTGCGGGCGGTGTTCGCCGACGTCTGCCTGGTGGCCGACCGGCGGATGCTGCGCGGACGGCGGTACGGCAACGTGGTGCTGGCCGCATCGCCCACGCCGGGACGGCTGCCGGCGCGCCGGCTCGCCGCCCGGGCCGCCGCCGATCCGGTGCCCGGAACCGTGCTGCACGACGCGACGCTCGACGCGTTCGCCGCCGGCGCCCTCCCGGTCACCGACGCCGACCTGGGCTGAGCCGGTTTTCCGGCCCGCGCGGCGGGTAGCCGCGCCGGATGAGCACCGCCGACGACCGGTCCACCGCGCGCCGGACGCTTGTCGTGATCGGGCTGGTCCTCGCCACGGTGGTCGGGCTGGCGCTGGTCTGGGCGACCCGGCGGGTGCTGGTGTGGGGTCTGGTGGCGGTGTTCTTCGCGGTCGCGCTGAAACCGCTCGTGGACCGCCTGCAGCGGCGCGTACGCCGCCGCGCGCTGGCCACGCTGCTGGTGTTCCTGGCCGCGTTCGCGCTGTTCGCCGCGGTCGGCGCGCTGATCCTGGTGCCGCTGGTGGACGAGGTGGCCCGCTTCGCCGACCGGCTGCCGGAGCTGGTGCGCGAGGCCCAGGCCGGGCGGGGACCGGTCGGGCGGCTGCTGGACCGCTTCCACCTGCTCCGGTACGCCGAGCCGGGCCAGCTGCGCCGGTTCGGCTCGCGGCTCGGCGATCCGACGGTCGGGGTGGTCCGCAGCGTGGCCCAGGCGGTGACCGCGCTGGTCACGGTGGTGGTGCTGGCGTACCTGATGGTGCTGGAAGCGCCGAAGATCGTCGCCGCGACGCTGCGGCTGGTCGGCGACGGCCCGGCGCGGCGGCTGCGGCGCATCGGCCGTGACTCGTCCCGGATCGTCACAGGCTACCTCAGCGGCAACGTGCTGATCAGCGTGATCTGCGGCGGCCTGACGTTCGTCGTGCTGTTCCTGCTCGGCGTGCCGTTCGCCGCGGTGATCGCGCTGACGGTCGCCGTGGTGGACCTGATCCCGCTGGTCGGCGCCACGCTCGGGGCGATCGCCGCGGCCGGGGCGGGATTCGTGCACTCCCCCACCGCCGGCATCGTGGTGCTCGTCTTCTTCGTGGTCTACCAGCAGGTGGAGAACCATCTGCTGCAGCCGGTCATCATGGCCCGCGCGGTGCGGCTCAACCCGTTGACGGTGCTGGTCAGCCTGCTGCTGGCGGTGGTGCTGGGCGGCCTGGTCGGCGCGCTGCTGGCGATCCCGGCGGCCGGCATCGCGCAGGTGCTGCTGCGCGAGTTCGTGCCGGCCGGGCGGCAGGCCCTGCCGGAGCCGGCCGACGGCGAGCCGGCGCAGCGGCCGCCGGCCGGCGGGTGAGGGCCGGCCGGCGGGTGCGCGGCGTTCAGCGGCGGCGGGCCAGCTCCGGTGACTCGCTCTCCAGCGGCACCGCGTTGGCCGGGACCAGGCCCAGTTGCACGGCGGGGCGGGGCAGAGTCGCGTCGAGCGCCCAGTCGGCGGCGACCCGGGGCCGGTTACCGGGCATGGCGAGCAGGTGGTAGCCGCGGGTGACGGCCTTGGCCGGCAGCCCGGCCAGCGGGACCTTCAGCGGGTTCGCCGCCGCGTCCTTGCCGCCCAGGTCCACCACCCAGCCCAGGTCGTGGTGCTTGTACGACTTGCGCACGCCCTGCCCGTAGGAGGCGGCGATGTTGTGCGCGGCCAGCTTGCCCTGCCGCTGGGCGTGCTGCGCGGTCATCGCGCACACCTGCCCGGGGCGGGTCGGATCGGGCACGGCGGCGGCGTCGCCGCAGGCGAACACCTCCGGGAAGCCGGGGACGTTGAGGAACTCGTCGACCACCAGCCGGCCCTTCTCGGTGCGCAGCCCCAGCTCGGCCACGAACGGGTCGGGGCGTACGCCGACGCACCAGACGAGGCTGCACGTCGGGACGTACTCGCCGTCGGTGAGCATCACCCCGTCCGGGGTGGCCTCGGCGACCGAGGTGTTCATCCGCACGTCCACGCCGCGCTTGCGCAGCACCCGGTCGGCGGTGACCGACATCCGGCGGTCCAGTTCGGGCAGCACCCGTGGCGCGAGGTCGAGCAGCATCCAGCGCGGCCGGACCTTCAGGTGCGGGCGCTGGGCCATCAGCCGGTCGGTGAACAGCTGCCCGTGCGCGGCCACCTCGGTGCCGGTGTAGCCGGCGCCGACCACCACGAACGTGGCGCGGGCCCGCTGCTCGGCCGGGTCCTCGGTCAGCTCGGCCAGCTCGATCTGCCGGACCACGTGATCGTGCAGGTACAGCGCCTCGGGCAGGCCGCGGAAGCCGTGGGCGTACTCGGTCACGCCGGGGATCGGCAGCAGCTTGTTGACGCTGCCGACGCTGAGCACGAGCCGGTCGTACGCGAGCTGACCGTGGTCGCCCTCGATCGAGCGGTAGCCGACCCACCGGTTCTGCAGGTCGACCCGGTCCGCCTCGCCGACCACCACGCGGACGCCGTCGAGCGTGCCGGCGAGCGGCACCGCGATCCGGGTCGGCTCCACCACGCCGGCCGCCACCTCGGGCAGCAGCGGCAGGTAGAGGAAGTAGTCGGTCGTGTTCAGCAGGACGATCTCGGCCCGGTCGCGGGCCAGTCGGCGCAACGTCTTGGCCGCGTGGTACCCGGCGAACCCGGCCCCCACGATCACCACACGTGGTTTCGTCATGCCTGCTGCCGTTCCCGGGCAGACCTGCGACAAACGTACCCAAGATCCATCCATCAGCGGCTATATGGACATTCCTCGCGATCGACGCGAGGATGTACCGCCTCCGCCGCGGGGTGCTGCCGGTCGGCGACGTCACCGAGGTGACCGTCGACCTGTCCAAGGACAACGTGTTCCTCGGTGTGCGGGCGGTGGACCGGGCCAGGCACCACAGCCCGGTCGCCTTCCCGAAGCCGGGCAGCTGGGGCTGCTCAGTTCGGCGGCGGCGCGGCTCGGGCGTCAGGCGGTGATCGCCCAGCGTTCGTGGTCGCGCCACGCGCCGTCGATGAACAGGTAGTCCGGGGAGAAGCCCTCCAGCCGGAAGCCGAGCCGACGCGCCAGCCGCTTCGACGGCTCGTTGCCGGGCTGGATGTTCGCCTCCAGCCGGTGCAGCCCCAGCGGCCCGAACGCGTACCCGATCACCAGGCGCACCCCGGCCGAGGCGTGCCCGGTCCCGGCGTACGGGCGGAACGCCGCGTATCCGAGGTAGCCGCCGCGCAGCGCGCCCCGCACGATGCCGCTGATGTTCGCGTACCCGGCGATCTCACCGCTCTCCCGGTCGCAGAACAGGAACCCGGAACTGTCCCGCCGCCGGATCTTGCGTAGGTACGCCGCGTACAGCTGCGTGTCGTCCGGCGCGGACAGCCACGGATGGTGCAGATCACGGCTGCGCCGGGCGGCGGCGACGAACTCCGCCTCGTCGGCGGGGCGGGGGCGGCGGATGGCGACACGGCCGTCGCTGCGCAGATAACGCACCGACCCACTCTCGGCCACCGCCCCCATTCCGCCCCACCCGGGTCAGCTCCGCCACCCATGTCCTACTCACCGGGAGCACTGTTCCACCTCTCAGGACCACAAGAGATCTTGGAAGGAACGCGCCCCTATAGGAGTTGTCATGTCCCGGGACATGTGTCAACGGGAAGTCCCGATAGATGTGTCAGGGGTTGTGGATCGTGGGGGTGGGGGTGAGGGGGATGTAGTTCTTGTCGGGGTTGAGGTGGAGGTAGCCGATGGGTTGGCCGTCGGGGTGGTAGATGGTGACGTGGTTGTTGTCGCGGATGGCGGTGACGGTGGTGCCGGCGTGGGTGGTGCCGACGCTGGTGCGGTGTCCGGCGACGGCGATGGCGCCGTTGCTGGCGACGGGGCAGTGGTGCAGGGTGGCGTCGGTTTGCAGGGGTGGGCTGGTGGGTCCGCCGAGGGTGGGTGCGTGGGTCCAGGCGTGGGTGGGTGTGGTGCGGTGGGGTAGGGCGCTGTGGCGGCGTTGGGTGTTGTAGTAGCGGCGGTAGGTGTCCAGGAGTGTTTGCAGGGCGGTGAGGGTCTGTGGTGGGGGTTGGGTGCTCAGCCATTTTTTGAGGGTTTGGTGGTGGCGTTCGACCTTGCCGCAGGTTTGTGGGTGGTAGGGGCTGGAGTTGATCGGGCGGGTGCCGTGGTCGATCAGGGTCTGCACGAAGGTGGAGATTGATCCGGGTCGGGTGCGGCGGCTGGTGAACGCGATGCCGTTGTCGCTGAGCACGATGGCCGGCACGCCGTAGGCGGTGAACGCCTGTCTGATCGCGGTGATCGCGGCTCGGGCGGTCTCCGCGGCGGCGGCGTGGCAGGCGACCAGGGTGCGGGTGCAGTCGTCCAGGACGTCGAAGACGACGACAGTGCGGCCGTCGGCGAGTTTCACTTCGGTGGCGTCGATCTGATAGCAGTCGCGGGGCCGGGCATAGCTGAAACGCCGCCACGAGCTACGCGGTCGTTTAGCCGGAGTAGCCACGAGCAGGTCATGTCGGGCCAGCACCCGGTTGACCGTCGAGCGTGACGGCACCGACCAGGACGCGTCGGTGCGCCGGCGCACATCGTCCAACGCGTCTCGGATGAAGTCAGCCCCGTTGTCCGGGCCCAGTTCAGCGCGCAGTTTGCAGATCCACGCGTCCACCTCCGGCGGCGTGACCCGCGGACTGGTACGCGGCCGCCGGGATCGTTCCTGCCACTGACCCTCGGCCCGGATACGTGCGCGGTGCCGGTACACCGTGCGCACCGACACCCCGTGCTCACGCGCGAACTCGGCCGCGTTCACCCGAACCCCCGCCGCCAGCAGCGCGTCCAGCAGGTTCATCACATGCCGCCGAGAAGCCATGCCCGGCAGCACATACCACCCGACCCAAGATCCCTACCACGTGACACATGTATCGGGACTTCAACGCTGACAGATGTCATGGGACTGAACAGCCGCTATAGGGGCCGTTTCCTACCAAGATCTCAAGCGCCCCCGCTCCCCACCCCGTCACCTCGCTGAGCAGTCGGTGATCAAGGAGTTTGTGTCCGGTCGGAGGCCTCGCGGAGACACAAACTCCTTGATCAACGGGCCGGGGGCGGGGGGACGGGGCGGGACGGTCAGCGGGCCGTGCGGCCCGCCAACAGGCGGCGTGGGCTCCAGCGCAGCATCTGCGTCCGGGCCTGCCCGCTCGTGGTGACGATCCGGGCCGACTGCTCGGCCAGGGCGGTCCGCCAACGCTGGATCACCGACGGGGGCAGCAGCGCGGCCAGCAGCCGGGTGCGGCGGTCGGCCCCGGCCGCGAGCGCGCCCCGGACCGTCCGCAGCGCCGGTTGCAACTCCGCGCCGGCGAGCGGGTCCCGCGCGTACCGGGCCCGCTCCTCGGCCCGGCCCAGCAGCCGTACCCCGGTTGCGGCGTCGCCGTTCTCGGTGAGCGCCTCCCGGGCCAGCCGCTCGGCGGTCGCGCGGGGGGTCTCCGTGCGGTCCACCCGGACGTGGAAGTCGACGAGCGTGTCGAGCAGCTCGTCCCAGGCGGCGTGCGCGTCGGCGCGGGCGGACTCGGCGTCCACGCCGACGACGACCTCCCGTGTCTCGCCCCGCTGGCCCGGCACCGCGAGCGCGGTGGCCGAGGGCGCCCGGACCCGGACGCGCCGGCGGCGGCGCAGGGTGGAGCGGCGCAGCCCCGGTACGGCGAACAGCGCCAGCAGCGCCAGCGCCGCGGCCAGCCACCACGGCCACACCCGGTTCTGCTCGGCCGGGTCACCTCCGCCCAGGGACAGGCCCTGGTCGGTGTCCTTGTCGAGCCGGTCCGCCTCGTTCGGGCCGGCCGACGGGTCGGCGGCGCCGGGAGCGACGGTGCTGCCGGGCGACGGGGTGACCTCCTCGGGGGCGTCGGTGTCCGGCGCCCAGGCGGAGCGGACCGAGCCCTGCACGCTCGCCGCCGGGGTGGCGTCGAACGGCACCCAGCCGATCCCGTTGCCGAAGTTGACCTCGGTCCACGCGTGCAGGTTGCGGTTGGTCAGCACGTACGTGCCGCCGTCGGACTTGCTGCCGTTGGTGAAGCCGACAGCCACCCGGGCCGGAATGCCGGCGGCCCGGACCAGCCAGGCCATCGCCGCCGCGTACTGCTGGCAGTAGCCGACCTTGGTGGCGAGGAAGTCGGTGATGTCCTGCCCGCTGCTGCCGTCGCGGGTGGACAGCGAGTAGGTGAAGCCGTTCTCCACGGAGAAGTACTCGTAGATCGCGCGGACCTTGTCGTAGTCGTTCGACTTGCCCCTCACCAGCTCGTCGACGAGCTCCTCGACCTCCGGGACCGACGGCCGCTCGGTCTGCTGGCGCTTCACCGGGCTGTCCGCGGGCAGGGACGGGGCGGCGCGCAGCGCCGCCGGGCTGAACGTCGAGCGCACGTACTCGAACGAGTAGCTCTTGCCGCGGGCGTTCTCCCGGTTGGAGAAGACTATCTGCTGGCTCGAGTCGTACAGCCAGTTGCCGTTGAGGTCGTCCGCCTTCACCGGATCGGCGTAGACCGGCAGCAGCGGCATGTTCAGGTTCTTCGACACCTCGACGGTGGCCTTGTAGCGCTGCCGCTCGACGCCACGCGGGGTGCGCTCGCTCGGGTCGGGCAGGCCGCGGGAGACCGGCCGCCCGGTGGGCACGCGCGCCTGGAAGCCGCTCGGCCGCAGGTCGTCGACCACGCCGAGGCGCAGGTAGAACGGGCTCGGCTCGTTGGTGCTGACCTTCACCAGCTCGGTTTCCTGGCTCTGGTTGAGCTGGCCGCTGAGCGCTGCGAACAGGTCTATCCGGCCCGGGCTGCCACCCTGGCCGGGCCGGCCGTTGCCCTCACCGGGCCCGGCGCCGACGTTGTTCATCAGCCCGCCGGTCATCCCGGGCACGGCCAGCGGCAGCGCCACCGCCACCGCCACGCCGACCACTGCCAGCCGGCGGCCCGCCGCGGCCAGCGGCGACGCCTCCCAGACGTCGACGTCGCGTCCCTCACCGGTGAACCGGCGGCCGAACCGGCGTACCCGGTCGACGTTGTCGGTGACCAGCAGCCACAGGTAGCCGGCGGCGCCCACCACGAACGGGGTGGCGGGGACGCTGTCCAGGTAGACCGCCACCGGCACCGAGTAGATGGCGAGCATCGGCAGGCCGGCCAGCGCCGGCCGGCGCAGCCCGACCGAGAGGACGTCCACCACCACGGCGACCGCGCCGATGCCGAGCACCGCGAGGAACAGCAGCGAGTCGACGTCGGGCACCTTCACGCCGTACGAGCGCATGTCCTCCAGCGACGCCTGCGTCAGCTCGCCGAAGTGGGCGAACGTGCCCGGGGCCGGGATGAACGCGAGCAGCTCGGCGCCGCTCGGGAAGATCCACGTCAGGCCCAGGGTCAGGCCGGCGAGCATCGCCAGCACCTGGCCCCACAGCGGCGCCCGGGCCAGCCGGCTCAACGCGGCCGAGCCGGCCACCACGGCGACCACGATGGTGGCCTGGATCAGCCACGTCCAGCGTTCGAAGATCGCCGACAGCGGGGCCGCCGCCAGCAGGGTCGCCGCCGCGGCGACGAACCCGATGTTGCGATGGGGGGTCACGGGAGCTTCCTTCCGGTCATCGCATGCCTCCGGCGACCGGCTCGGCCAGGGCCGCCCGCAGCGCGAATCCCTGCGATCCGCGCCCGGCCTGCGGCCACAGCACCGGCAGACGGCTGCCGTGCTCCACCCCGATGACCCGCCAGCCGCTCTGCAGCAGCGCGAGCGCGGCGGCGCCGTGCGCCCGTTCCGCCTCGGTGCGGGCCTTCGGCGGCAGGTTCAGCCAGGTGTTGCTGTCGAGCAGGAACGCCACACAGGTCGCGCCGTTGCCGCGCAAACCGGCCAGCAGCTCCGCCTCGGCGGCGCCGAGCGTGCCGAGCAACGCGATGATCAGGCCGCCGTCGGCCCGCTGCCGGACCTGCTGCACCAGCGTGGTGATCTCGCCGCGCCGGTCCAGGTGCACGTCGGCGAGCTGGTCCAGGAGCAGGCCCTCACCGCCGGCCTCGGTCGCCGCGACGTCGGCGCCGTTGCCGGTGACCAGGCGCAGCTTGTAGCCGGCCTGGCGCAGGTGCACGGCGATGCTGGCGGCCGCCGAGACCGCCCACTCGAAGCTCGCCGTCGGCCCCTCGCCCCGGTGCCCGGCGGCGCGCGTGTCCAGCACGACGGTGGCGCGGCTCTCCCACGGCTGCTCCTCGCGGCGCACCATCAGCTCGCCGGTGCGGGCGGTGGACTTCCAGTGCACGCGGCGCAGGTCGTCGCCCATCCGGTACTCCCGGGTGGCGGCGTCGTCCTCGCCGTGTACCGCTACCGAGCGGGCCCGGCTGTCGCCGCTGCCGGCGTACTCGCCTGGTAGCCGCACCGACGGCAACGGAGTGACCTGCGGGATCACCGTGAGGTGGTCGGTGCTGGGGAACGAGCGGGTCAGCTCGCACAGCCCGAACGGGTCGGTCAGCCGGATCACCAGCGGGCCCACCTCGTAGCGGCCGCGCACGTCCGCCCGGACGGTGTACGCCACGGAGCTGGCCTGGTGCGCGCCGAGCCGCTCCAGCACCACCCGGGGGCGGCTGCCCAGCGCGTACGGCAGGCGGTCCTCCAGCAGCAGCGTGCCGGTGGGCAGCCGGGACAGGTTCTGCAACCGCAGCACCACGCGGGAGCTGGCCCCGACCGGCACCCGGTGCGGCTCCAGCGACCTGTTGCAGGCCAGCTTGTACCGGCTGCGCCCGACGTACGCGGCGGCCAGCAGCGGCAGGACGGCGAGCAGGACCGCCACCCGGAGCAGGTCCTTCTCGCCCAGGATGCC
Source organism: Micromonospora chalcea (assembly GCF_002926165.1). Classification (GTDB taxonomy): domain Bacteria; phylum Actinomycetota; class Actinomycetes; order Mycobacteriales; family Micromonosporaceae; genus Micromonospora; species Micromonospora chalcea. Next base: position 25,878 of record NZ_MAGP01000035.1, read on the forward strand.
GGCGGAGATCGCCGCGGCCACCGCGGCCGCCAGGAAGGAGCGGCCGCGGGTGGTCAGCCCACGCAGGCCGTCGCGCACGTCACGGCCTCCGCGGCTCGTACGGCCCGCGGCCGTTGTTGCCGCCGCCGGGGCGGGTGTCGTACGGCGAACGCTGCCGGTCGTGCGGGAGCGGCAGGCGGTGCACCAGCTCGGAGACGATCGCGTCGGTGGTGCGCCGGGCCAGCTGGGCGTCGGCGGTCGGGATGATCCGGTGCGCCAGCACCGGCACCGCGAGGACCTGAAGGTCGTCCGGCAGCACGTAGTCGCGGCCCTCCAGGGCGGCCACCGCGCGGGCGGTGCGCAGCAGCTGGAGCGTGGCCCGCGGGGACGCGCCCAGGCGCAGGTCCGGCGCCTCCCGGGTGGCGGTGACCAGGTCGATCGCGTACTGCTTGACCGCGTCGGCGACGTGCACCTGCCGGACGTGACCGATCAGCCGGCGGACGGTGGCCGCGTCGGAGACCGGCCGCAGCCCCGACAGCGGGTCGGTGGCGCCGTGCCCGTCGAGCATGGCCAGCTCGGCGCGCGGGTCCGGGTAGCCCATGGCGATGCGGGCGGTGAACCGGTCGCGCTGCGCCTCGGGCAGCGGGTACGTGCCCTCCATCTCGATCGGGTTCTGCGTCGCGATCACCATGAACGGCGTCTGCAGCTGGTAGGTGACGCCGTCGACGGTGACCTGGCGCTCCTCCATGCACTCCAGCAGCGCCGACTGGGTCTTCGGCGAGGCCCGGTTGATCTCGTCGCCGACCACCAGGTTGGCGAAGACCGCGCCGGGGCGGAACTCGAAGTCGTGCGTCTCCTGGTTGTAGACGCTCACGCCGGTGACGTCGCTGGGAAGCAGGTCGGGGGTGAACTGGATCCGCCGGACCGAGCAGTCGATGGACCGGGCCATCGCCTTGGCGAGCTTGGTCTTGCCGACGCCGGGCACGTCCTCGATGAGCAGGTGGCCCTCGGCCAGCAGCACCGCCAGGGCGAGCCGGACGGTGGCGGTCTTGCCCTCGATGACCTGCTCGATGTTGGCCACGATGGCCTCGCTGGCGGCGCGGAACTCGTCGTGCGGCAGCAGACCGCCCACCTCGTCCCAGGTCTGTTGTGTCACGGGCCTCCTCCTCGTCGCCTGGACGGCAGCTCTTTATAGAGCACCTGGACCCGCCGTTGGGTTCGCGACGCCGAGCCACGTCTGCCGCAGTAATCTCACTGGCCTCTCAGGCTAACCATGTTTGTCGTTACTGCCGACTCCCGCAGGTGGTCGGTCGGTTACGCCCGGAATATTCGCCGGACCGGGGGACCGGCCGCCCCGGGCGGAACGGGCGCGCCGCCGCCGAGGGCTGCGAGGTACACTGCCTGCATGGCCGGGTTCTTCCTGCTTCTTACCGAGCCGTGTTGATGCGCTGAATGCGCGACAGCACGGCCGCCCCTCCTGCGCGAGGGGCTTTTTTGTGCCCGCAGCAGACCGCCCACAATTTTTTCGAATCGCCCGATCCGCGCCGAGGAGACGCCATGAGTGAGGCAGCCGCACCGGCGACCGACATTCCCCCGTTCCGGTACACCGCCGCACTGGCCGACGAGATCGAACACCGCTGGCAGGACACCTGGGAGCGGGACGGCACCTTCCACGCGCCGAACCCGACCGGCCCGCTGGCCGACCCGGGTCATCCGCGCGCGGGCGCCGAGAAGCTGTACGTGCTGGACATGTTCCCGTACCCCTCCGGCGCCGGCCTGCACGTCGGCCACCCGCTGGGCTACATCGGCACCGACTGCTACGCCCGCTACCAGCGGATGGCCGGGCGCAACGTGCTGCACGCGATGGGCTTCGACGCGTTCGGCCTGCCCGCCGAGCAGTACGCGGTGCAGACCGGCACCCACCCCCGCACCACCACCGAGGCGAACATCGAGCGGTACCGGGCGCAGCTGCGCCGGCTGGGGCTGGGCCACGACGAGCGGCGGTCGGTGGCGACCATCGACACCGACTTCTACCGCTGGACGCAGTGGATCTTCCTGCAGGTCTTCAACTCCTGGTACGACACGGACGCGCGCAGGGCCCGGCCGATCGCCGAGCTGATCGCCGAGTTCGAGGGCGGCACCCGCGCCACCCCGGACGGGCGGCCGTGGGCCGAGCTGTCCGTGGGGGAGCGGCGGCGCGTCGTCGACGACCACCGCCTGGCGTACGTCTCGGAGGCGCCGGTCAACTGGTGCCCGGGCCTGGGCACCGTGCTGGCCAACGAGGAGGTCACCGCCGACGGCCGCTCCGAGCGCGGCAACTTCCCGGTCTTCAAGCGCAACCTGAAGCAGTGGATGATGCGGATCACCGCGTACGGGGACCGGCTGCTGGAGGACCTGGACACACTGGACTGGCCGGAGCCGATCAAGCTGCAGCAGCGCAACTGGATCGGCCGGTCGACCGGCGCGCACATCGACTTCCCGACCGCCGCCGCGCCGGTGCGGGTGTTCACGACCCGGCCGGACACCGTCTTCGGCGCCACCTACATGGTGCTGGCCCCCGAGCACGAGCTGGTCGACGTGCTGACGCCGGCCGCCTGGCCGGAGGGGACGAAGGACGCCTGGACCGGCGGGCACGCGAGCCCGCGTGAGGCCGTCGAGGCGTACCGGAAGGCCGCCGCGGCCAAGACGGACATGGAGCGGCAGGCGGACAGCAAGGAGAAGACCGGCGTCTTCGTCGGCGCCTACGCGACCAACCCGGTGACCGGCGGGCAGATCCCGATCTTCATCGCCGACTACGTGCTGGCCGGGTACGGCACCGGCGCGATCATGGCGGTGCCCGCGCAGGACGAGCGGGACTGGGACTTCGCCGAGGTCTTCGAGCTGCCGATCGTGCGGACCGTGCAGCCGCCGGAGGGCTTCGCCGGCAAGGCGTACACCGGGGACGGCCCGGCGATCAACAGCGCCGCGCCGGAGCGCGGCATCGACCTGGACGGCCTGGGCGTCACCGAGGCCAAGGCGCGGATCATCGAGTGGCTGGAGGCGAACGGACACGGCGCCGGCGCGGTCACCTGGCGGCTGCGCGACTGGCTGTTCTCCCGGCAGCGTTACTGGGGCGAGCCGTTCCCGATCGTGTACGACGAGACCGGCGCGCCGATCGCGCTGCCCGAGTCGATGCTGCCGGTCGAGCTGCCCGAGGTGGAGGACTTCTCGCCGAAGACGTTCGACGCCGACGACGCCGACAGCAACCCGGAGACCCCGCTGTCGCGGCGGCGCGACTGGGTCGAGGTGGTGCTGGACCTGGGTGACGGGCCCAAGCGCTACACCCGCGAGACCAACGTGATGCCGCAGTGGGCCGGCTCCTGCTGGTACGAGCTGCGCTACCTGGACCCGACCGACTCGCAGCGCTTCGCCGACCCGGAGAACGAGGCGTACTGGATGGGCCCGCAGCGTCCGGGTGACTGCGGCGGCACCGACCTGTACGTCGGCGGCGCCGAGCACGCCGTGCTGCACCTGCTGTACGCGCGCTTCTGGCACAAGGTGCTGTACGACCTGGGCCACGTCTCGTCGTTCGAGCCGTTCCGCCGCCTGTTCAACCAGGGCATGATCCAGGCGTACGCGTTCGTCGACCCGCGCGGCGCGTACGTGCCCGCCGAGGAGGTCGTCGAGGTCGACGGCCGCTGGTTCCACGGCGAGACCGAGGTCCGGCGCGAGTACGGCAAGATGGGCAAGTCGCTGAAGAACGTCGTCACCCCGGACGACATGTGCGCGGCGTACGGCGCGGACACGTTCCGGGTGTACGAGATGTCGATGGGCCCGCTGGAGGTGTCCCGCCCGTGGGAGACCCGGGCGGTCGTCGGCTCGTACCGGTTCCTGCAGCGGGTCTGGCGCACCGTCGTCGACGAGCAGACCGGTGAGCTGCGGGTCACCGACGCGCCGGCCGACGAGGCGACCCGGCGGCTGCTGCACAAGGCGATCGACGGGGTCCGCGCCGACATGGACGGGATCCGGTTCAACACCGCCATCGCCAAGCTGATCGAGCTGACGAACGGCCTGACCCGGCTGGCGGAGACGCCGCGTGAGGTGGCCGAGCCGCTGGTGCTGATGGTCGCCCCGTTCGCCCCGCACATGGCGGAGGAGCTGTGGCGCAAGCTGGGTCACGAGCACTCGCTGGCGTACGCGGACTTCCCGGTCGCCGACCCGGCCCTGCTGGTGGCCGAGTCGGTCACCTACCCGGTGCAGGTCAACGGCAAGGTCCGGGGCCGGATCGAGGTGCCCGCCGACGCGTCCGAGGAGACGGTCCGCGCGGCGGCGCTGGAGGCGGTGGCCGGCACCCTGGCCGGCAAGGAGCCGCGCAAGGTGATCGTGGTGAAGGGCCGGATGGTCTCGGTCGTCGTCTGACCCGGCGGGTGGGCGTGTCCACACGCGGGACACGCCCACCCGCCGGTCAGGTCGCGCGGCGTCGCCGTCCGGCCCGCCACCAGCGGTGGACGATTAGCACGCTGGCGATCAGGCCGAGGCTCGCCGGCGCGGCCGCGTACCAGTTGATCGAACCGGGACTGGTCACCGCCGCGCCGATCGCCGCGTAACCGATCGCGGTGGGGGCGGAGGCGATCACGCTGCCGGCCAGGAACGGCCCCACCCGGGCGGCGGTGGTGCCGTAGCCGTAGCTGACCAGGCCGAACCCGGCGATCGGCAGCAGCCGGACGGTGATCACGCCGAAGACGCTCTGCCGGGCGAACCAGCCGTCGAGGCGGGCCAGCCGGCCGCGTACCCGCTCGGCGACGAAGTCGCGCCCGAGCACCCGCCCCACCGTGAAGCCGAGGGCCGCCGCCAGCAGCGCCGCGCCGAGCGCGTACGCGGCGCCCTGCACCGGGCCGAAGATCGCGCCCGCGGCCAGCGTGACGAACGTGCGCGGCACCAGAGCCACCAGCAGCAGCGCGCCGCCGAGAACCGCCGCGGGCGGGCCGTAGCCGCCGAGCGAGTCGGCGAGCCGGGGCAGGTCGGCCGGATCCGGCCGCGGCACCAGCAGCAGCGTCACGCCGAACCCGGCGAGCAGCAGCAGGAGCAGCCCGAACCGGCGCGCCGAGGGCTGCCGCAGCAACCCGGCGAGCCGGCGGGCCACCGGTCGCCGCCCCGGCCGGGCGGCGTCGGTCACGGCCTCGGGGCGGCGGCCACCGCGGTGCGGCGTTCGGAGCGGAGCCGGTCGGCCCAGGTGTCGTCGAGCGGCGGAAGCTGGTGGATGCCGGTCGCCCAGCGCAGCAGCAGGTCGGCCAGGTCGGGGTTGCGCGCCAGCGCCGGGCCGTGCGAGTAGGTGCCGAGCAGCTTGCCCCGCCACGCGCCCTCGGTGGCGCCGTCGTTGCCGACGCCCGTGGTGACCCGGGCCAGCGGGGACACGCCGGGGCCGAGGTGGGTACGGCCGCCGTGGTTCTCGAACCCGGACAGGTGCGGGATGCCCAGCCGCGGGTCGACCTCGCCGGCCAGCTCGCCGACGGCCCGGGTGGGGCCGCGGTCGGAGGAGAGGTCGAGCAGCTCCAGGCCGGCGCACTGGGTGCCCTTGGCGAAGAAGGAGGTGCCGAGCAACTGGTAGCCGGCGCAGACGCCGAACACCACCGAGCCCTGGGCCACCGCCCGGTGCAGGCCGCCGTCGGCGATCAGGCGCTGGGCGCCGAGCGCCTGCGGGCCGTCCTCGCCGCCGCCGAGCAGGTAGATGTCGGCGGTGGCGGGCAGCCGCTGGTCGGAGCGGACCTCCAGCACCTCGACCGGCATGCCGCGCAGCTGGGCCCGGCGGGCCAGGATCAGCGCGTTGCCCCGGTCGCCGTAGGTGGACAGCAGGTCGGGATAGATCCAGACGATGCGCAGGCTCTCAGTTGACACGGTCCAGCTCCGCTCGGATGTCCTGGAAGGCGGTGTAGTTGGCGATGACCTCCAGCCGGCCCGGCGGCACCGCGCGGACCGCCTCGTCGAAGCTGCGGACGTGCTGGAACGGCACGCCGTTGACCTCGAGCCGCACCGCCAGGTCGTACGCCCGGTCGCCGGTGATCAGCACCTGCCGGCCGGTCAGCGGGGAGAAGTCCACGTCGAACAGCCAGGACGTGTCCAGCCCGTCGGGGTCGCGGGCGTTGATGGACAGCAGTGTCGGCGCGACGTCGGCCATGTCGAACGCCTCCAGCCAGCTCGCCGGGTTCTTCGCCAGCAGCAGCCGGATGTTGCGCCCGTCGCGGTTCACCTGGGCGTAGCGCCCGGCCACCGAGGTGACGGTGCCGAGCCGGGAGACCGCGTCCACCGGGCGTACGCCGAACTCGGCGGCGACGGCCAGGGCGGTGGCCGCGTTGCCGAGGTTGACCTTGCCGGGGAGCTGAAGCTGGATCTTGTGCCAGGCGCCGGTGGGGTCGAGCACGCCGTCGTCCTCGACCGTCCAGTTCGGCTCGGGGCGGCGCAGCGGGCAGCCGGTGCACCACCACTGCTCGCCGGAGCGCTGGATGGTGGAGCCGCACTCGGGGCAGACCCAGGAGTCGTCGTGCCAGCGCTGCCCGGCGCTGAACCAGGTGACGTGCGGCGGCACGTGGCCCTGGGCCGGGTCGGCCGGCGGGGTGGCGGCCCACACCACCATCGGGTCGTCGGCGTTGGCGACCACCCGTACCCGCGGGTGCCGGACCAGGGCGGCGCGCCAGAGCTGCGCCATCATGGCGACCTCCTTGGCGCGGTCGAGCTGGTCGCGGGAGAGGTTGAGCAGCGCCACCACGTGCGGCTCGGTCGCCTCCAGCACCTGGGCGAGGTAGTGCTCGTCCACCTCCAGCACCGCGTACGGCGTGCTGCCGGCCTTGGCGAGCGCCGAGGTGTGCCCGGTGGGCATGTTCGCGCCGAAGGAGTTGGTGGCGACCCGGCCCAGCACGCCGACCGCGGCGGTGGTGAGCCGGGTGGTGGTGGTCTTGCCGTTGGTGCCGGACACCAGGGCGATGGCGCGCCCGGCCGAGAGGTGGGCGAGCAGGTCCGGGTCGATCTTGAGGCCGATCCAGCCGCCGATCACCGAGCCGTCGCCACGGCCCGCGGCCCGCGACAGCGCCGCGGCGGTGCGCGACACGGAGCTGGCCACCTTTGCCCGCAAGGGCATCTTCGCGTCCGTCACGCGAGCGAGGTTACCGGACCGCCACCTCCACCAGATCGCCGCCGACGGCGAACCGTTCGGCCGGGGACGTTCCGGCGGACGGGTGGAGCGCGCGGGGCCGGACGGCGTCGGTCGATGTCGGGTAGCGGACGGTGCCGGGCGCGCCCCACCCCCTCCACTCCGCCCCACCCGCGTTGACGTGCGGTTTTGCGCGCGGAAACGCCACGCCGCGCGGGCGATTCTGGTTGCAGGTGGAGGGAAGTGGAGTAGAGTGGGGCGCGATGGTGAGGCCGGGAGGGCCACACCGGCCCGGGGGGTCAGCGGCGCCGCGAACGCCGCTCAGGGCGAGGGGGTTGGGCCGATGTTTCTCGGCACCCACACTCCGCGCCTGGACGACAAAGGCCGGTTGATCCTGCCGGCGAAGTTCCGGGACGAACTGGCGGGGGGTGTCGTGATCACCAAAGGGCAGGAGCGCTGCCTCTACGTCTTCCCGATGCCCGAGTTCCAGCGGATCGCCGACCAGTTGCGCGCGCAGCCGATGACGAGCAAGGCGGCCCGGGCCTACAGCCGGGTCTTCTTCGCCAGCGCGCACGACGAGGTGCCGGACAAGCAGGGGCGGGTCACCATACCCGGCCACCTGCGGTCGTACGCGGCACTGGACCGGGATCTGGTCGTGATCGGAGCGAGCACCCGGGTGGAGATCTGGGACAAGGCGGCCTGGGAGGCCTACCTCGCGGAGAGCGAAGACGACTTCGCCGACATCGAGGAGGGGGTGCTGCCCGGCGGTCTGTAGGGCGTGACGGCGCCCGACGTACTGCGAGATCTCCAGCCGCTTTCGAGTTCCTGGCACCCCTTCCCCGGTGCCAGGCGCACGATCCGACACGGAGGGCCGCGGCCTCCGGCGGGCGGGAGCGGATGGGGATCTGGCGGTATGGCGAGGCGTCGTGGCGACGACGGACACGTGACGGAACGGTTGGCGAACGGGGTGGGGGTCGAGATGGGGGAGCTACGCGGCACGCACGTGCCGGTGCTGCTCGAGCGGTGTCTCGAGCTGCTGGCCCCCGCACTGGGCCGGCCCGGTCGCACCGTCCACGTCGACGCCACGCTCGGCCTGGCCGGGCACGCCGAGGCGGTGCTCACGGCGCATCCGGACACGGTGCTGATCGGCCTGGACCGGGACACCGAGGCGCTCGCCCACGCGCGGGTCCGCCTGGCCCGGTTCGCCGACCGGATCCACCTGGAGCACGCCGTCTACGACGAGCTGCCCGAGGTGCTCGACCGGCTCGGTTACCCGGCGATCGACGGGGTGCTGTTCGACCTGGGCGTCTCGTCGCTGCAACTGGACGCGCCCGACCGCGGGTTCGCGTACGCGCAGGACGCGCCGCTGGACATGCGGATGGACCAGACCCGGGGGGTGACCGCCGAGGAGGTGGTCAACACCTACTCCCACCCGGACCTGGCCCGCCTGCTGCGGGTGTACGGCGAGGAGAAGTTCGCCGGGAAGATCGCCTCGGCGATCATCCGGGAACGGGAGCGGGCCCGGATCACGTCGTCGGCCCGGCTGGCCGAGCTGGTCCGGGAGAGCATTCCGGCGCCAGCCCGACGAACTGGCGGACACCCGGCAAAGAGAACGTTTCAGGCTTTACGGATCGAGGTAAACAGAGAACTGGCAGCGCTGGAGACAGCGCTGCCGGCCGCTCTGGACAAGCTCACAGTGGGCGGCCGCATGGTGGTCCTGTCCTACCACTCGCTGGAGGACCGGCTCACCAAGCACGCGCTCGCCGACCGGGTCCGCAGCAAGGGCCCGGTCGACCTCCCGGTCGAACTGCCCGGGTCGGGCCCGACGTTCCGGCTGTTGAGCCGGGGCGCCGAGCTGCCCGGGGAGGCGGAGGTGGCCGCGAACCCGCGCGCCGCCTCGGTGCGGCTGCGGGCAGCGGAACGGCTCGACCCGGAGGCGGCCCGGCAGGGGCGTACCGACCGCGAACGGTACCGCCGCCGGGTGAAGGCGATGCACCAACCGGGGACGGGGTCACCGGGGTCCGGGACGGACCCCGCGTCGGCTCCGGGGGACGGGATCGGGACGGACGAAGAGGGGGAGGGGACATGAACGTCGAGAAGCGCGACGGCCGGGGAGCCGTCGGGCAGCGCGCACCGCGGTCGGGGGGCCGGACCGCGGCGCAGCGCACCACGCGGGCCACGACGGCGACCGACCGCCGGGAGGGCACTCGCGCCCGGGGGGCGCGCGAGTTCCCGACGCAGGGCAGCGCCGCTCTGCGGCCGGCCGAGCGGACCCGGGTCACCGGCACGCCGGCGCCGCGCCTGCGGGTCGCCCCGCCGGCGCCGATCCGGGTGCCCCGGGCGCCTTTCGTCGCACTGATCCTGGTTCTCGTGGTCGGTGGGGTGCTGGGCATCCTGGCCGTCAACACCAAGATCAATGAGAACGCCTTCAAGCTGGAGAGGCTCCAGCAGCAGCAGGCCAAGCTCGACGTGGACGAGCAGGAGCTCAAGAAGGAGATCGCCAACCAGAAGGCACCCGGCAACCTGACCGCCAACGCCCGCAAGCTGGGCCTGGTCGAGTCCGAGGACCCGGCCTACATCCGGCTGCCGGACGGGCAGACCATCGGGGTGCCGCACCCCGCCCAGGGCGCCCCGTCGGTCACCAGCCAGCAGGGCAACGGAGGCTGAGCGGTGCCGCCGAGATCGGAGGATCCGCGCCGGGACGCCACGGGCTCCCGGCGCGGATCGTCGCGGGGGTCGGAGCCGCGCGAGCCGGGTCTCGGCGGGATCTCCGACGCCCGGGCGTACACCCCACGCGGACGGACCGTGCGCGAGGGCGGCGGCGCCGAGCAACGGCGTACCCCCCGCAGCACCCGGTCCGGCGACCCGTTCCGGCCCGCGTTGCAGGTGCTCGACGGCGGCCGGGCCGGGCGTGCCGGCACGCGCGAGCCCACGGGCGACGGCGCCCGGACCGGCCGCCGGGCCACCGCCGCGGGCGGCCGGGCCGGCGTGGTGCGGACCGTCTCGTCCCGGCCGGTGCGGGAGCCGTTCGACGACGAGGAGGACGCGCCGCCGCCGCGCCGCCGGTCCCAGCCGCGCCGTCCCGCCGCCCAGCCGCGCCGACCGGTCCGCAAGCCGCGCCGGCCCCCGCGGCTGGGCGATCCGCGCCGGCGGCTGCGCCTCGGCACGCTGCTGGCGCTGACGTTGTTCGCCAGCATCGGCGTGCGGCTGGTCTACCTCCAGACCGTCGACACCCCGGCGTACGCCGACGGCGGCCTGCCCAACCGGCTCGCCGTGGTCGAGCTGCCGGCCCCGCGCGGGGCGATCCTCGACCGCAACGGTGAGCCGCTGGCGCACAGTGTGGAGGCCCGGTACGTGTTCGCCGACCCGACCCGGGTCAAGGACCGCGCCGCCACCGCACGGGCGCTGTCCCCGTTGCTCGGCGTGCCCGCCTCGGACCTGGCCGAGAAGATGCGCGAGCGCAACCTGCCCGGCACCGACACCCCGTTGCAGTTCGTCTACCTGGCCCGGGGCGTCGAGATCGGCACCGCGAAGCGGATCATGGCGCTCGACCTGGCCGGCATCAACGTGCACCGGGACGAGCGGCGCGAGGTGCCCGGCGGAGACCTGGCCGCGAACCTGCTCGGCTTCGTCGGCCAGGACATGAACGGCCTGGAGGGGCTGGAGGCCAGGTACGACGACGTGCTGCGGGGACAGGCCGGCAAGCGGACCTACGAGGTGGGCCAGGGTGACCTGGCCGCGCCCATCCCGGGCGGCTACAGCCGGACCACCCAGCCGAAGCCGGGCAGCTCGCTGCAACTCACTGTCGACCGGGACCTGCAGTTCATGACGCAGCGGATCCTGGCGAAGCAGACGGAGAAGGTGAAGGGCAGCGTCGGCGCCGCGGTGATCATCGAGATCCCCAGCGGCGAGGTGCTGGCCCAGGCGAGCCAGCCGACGTACGACGCGGCCAACCCCACCAAGGTCACCTCGCCGTCGGACCGGGACGACGCGGCCACCACGTTCGTGGTCGACCCGGGCTCGATCCACAAGGCGATCACGTTCGGCGCGGCGCTCCAGGAGGGCGTGATCACCCCGGACACCGCGTTCCCGGTCGCCAACACCATCGAGCGGGGCGGGGTCACCTTCCGCGACACCCACCCGGTCGACGGCCGCACCATGAGCATCCCCGGCATGCTCGCCTTCTCGTCGAACGTCGGCACGATCGAGATCGGCGAGAAGCTGGGCAAGGAACGGCTCTTCGACTACCAGAAGCGGTTCGGGCTGGGCCAGGTGACAGGCGAGGGCATGCCGGGTGAGGCGGCCGGCCGGCTGCTCCCGCCGGACCAGTGGAGCGGCTCGGCGTACGGGTCGGTGCCGATCGGGCACAGCGTGGACGCCACGCCGCTGCAGATGGCCGCCGCGTACGCGGCCATCGCCAACAACGGCACGTACGTGCAGCCGCACCTGGTCAAGGAGACGATCGGCGCGGACGGCACACGCAGCCCCGCCGCGACGCCGACCACCCGGTCCGTGCTCAGCCCCGCGAACGCGGCCGCGCTGCGCCGGATGATGGAGGCGGTCACCACCGTCGACGGCCCGGAGGGGCAGGCCACCGGGCTGGCCGCCGCTGTGCCCGGCTACCGGGTGGCCGGCAAGACCGGCACCGGGCTGCGCTACGACAACGGCAAGCAGCAGCCCGGTGAGGTCGGCTCGTTCATCGGCATGGCCCCGGCGGAGAACCCCCGGTACGTGGTGGCGGTCTTCGTGTGGAGCCCCGGCGGCGGTGGCGGCGCGGTGGCCGCGCCCGCGTTCCGGGAGATGATGGGCTTCACTCTCCGCCACTACCGGGTGCCGCCGTCGCTGACCAACAAGTCCCCGAAGTTCGAGGTCTTTCCGCGCTGAGCCGGGACGGCGGGACATCATCGGTGAGTGGCGACGAACCACCGGGGCGGCTGTGCGGTCGGAACCGGACGACCGGGTAGGGTCTGACGCCGTGCCCGGCAATCCACGTCCCGCCACCGTGCGTCCCGTACGGCTCGGCGACCTCGCCGCCCGCGTGGCGGTGACTCCGCCGGAGGGGGCCGCCGAGGTGGCTGTCACCGGCGTGACCCACGCCAGCCAGGAGGTCCGCCCCGGCGACCTGTACGCGGCCCTGCCCGGCGCGCGGCGCCACGGCGCGGAGTTCGCCGCCGCCGCCGCCGAGGCGGGCGCGGTGGCCCTGCTCACCGACCCGGCCGGCGTGGCGCTGGCCGCCGGCGCCGGCCTGCCCGTGCTCGTCGTCGACGACCCGCGCGAGGCGCTCGGCGAGGTGGCCGCGACGGTCTACGGCGACCCGACCGCCGGCCTGACCGTGATCGGCGTGACCGGCACCGCCGGCAAGACGTCCACCAGCTACCTGGTCGAGTCCGGGCTGCGCGCCGCCGGGCGCGTCACCGGCCTGATCGGCACCGTGGAGACCCGCCTCGGCGACCTGGTGATCGACAGCGTCCGGACCACCCCGGAGGCCACCGACCTGCACGCCATGCTCGCGGTGGCCCGCGAGCACGGGGTGGACACCGTGGTCATGGAGGTGTCCAGCCACGCCCTGGCGATGGGCCGCGTCGGCGGCGACCGCTTCGACGTCGGCGGCTACACCAACTTCGGCTCCGACCACCTGGACTTCCACGCCGACGAGGCGGACTACTTCGCGGCCAAGGCCCGGCTGTTCGACGGCCGCTGCCGGGTCGAGGTGCTCAACCACGACGACCCGGCGCTGCGCCCGCTGTACAAGCCGGGCACGGTCACCTACTCGGCGGCCGGCGACCCGGACGCCACCTGGTGGGCCGAGGGCATCGACGGCGAGGGGTACGCGCAGCGCTTCACCCTGCACGGGCCGGACGGGCTCGCGCTGCCCACCGGCGTGGCGCTGCCCGGCCGGCACAACGTGGCGAACGCGCTGCTGGCCGTCGCGCTCCTGGTCGCCGTCGGGGTGGACGCGGAGACCGCGGCGCGCGGCGTGGCCGCCTGCGGCGGCGTGCCCGGGCGGCTGGAACTGGTCAGCGGCGACGCCCCGGTACGCGGGGTGGTCGACTACGCGCACAAGGCCAACGCGATCGAGGCGGTGCTGACCGCGCTGCGCGACCTGACCGGCGGCCGGCTGATCTGCGTGCTGGGCGCCGGCGGCGACCGGGACCGGGGCAAGCGGCCGGTGATGGGCGGCGTGGCCGCGCGCGGCGCCGACGTGGTGCTGGTGACCGACGACAACCCGCGGACCGAGGACCCGGCCGCGATCCGGGCCGAGGTGCTGGCCGGCGCGTACGCCGCCGCGACCCCGGCCCGCGTCATCGAGGTGCCCGGGCGGCGGGCGGCGATCGAGGAGGCGGTCCGGGTGGCCGAACCGGGTGACGTGGTGGCGGTGCTGGGCAAGGGCCAGGAACGCGGCCAGGAGATCGGCGGCGAGGTGCTGCCGTTCGACGACCGGGTGGAGCTGGCGGCGGCGCTGCGCGCCCGCTTCGGTGACCTGGTGGGTCAGCGGTGATCCCGCTGACGCTGGCCGAGGTGGCCACCGCCGTCGACGGCCGGCTCGTCGGCGCCGACCCGGACGCCCGGGTCACCGGCACCGTCGAGTTCGACTCCCGCAAGGTGAGCCGGGGCGGCCTGTTCGTGGCCTTCCCCGGCGAGCGGGTGGACGGCCACGACTACGCGGCCGGCGCGATCTCCTCGGGCGCGGTGGCGGTGCTCGGCACCCGGGAGGTGCCGGGCGTGCCGATGGTGCTCGTCGGCGACGCGCTCGACGCGATGGGCCGGCTGGCCCGCGCCGTCGTCGACCGGCTGCCCGGCCTGACCGTGATCGGGCTGACCGGCTCGTCCGGCAAGACCACCACCAAGGACCTGATCGCCCAGGTCGCGGTCCGGCTCGGCCCGACGGTGGCCCCGCCCGGCTCGTTCAACAACGAGCTGGGGCACCCGTACACGGCGCTGCAGGCCACCCCGGAGACCCGCTTCCTGGTGATGGAGAAGGGCGCCCGCGGGGTGGGGCACGTCCGGTACCTGTGCGACGTGGTGCCGCCCCGGATCTCGGTGGTGCTCAACGTCGGCGTGGCGCACCTGGGCGAGTTCGGCTCGGTGGAGGCCATCGCGCTGGCCAAGGGGGAACTGGTCGAGGCGCTGCCCTCCGACGGGCTGGCGGTGCTCAACGCCGACGACCCGCGGGTGGACGCGATGTCGACGCGTACGCAGGCCCGGGTGGTGCGGTACGGCGAGTCGGAGCGCGCCGACGTGCGCGCCGTGGACGTGACGCTCGACGGCCGGGGCCGGCCCTCGTACACGCTTGTCACCCCGGAGGGGAGCGCGCCGGTGCGGCTCGGGCTGACCGGCCGGCACCAGGTCTCCAACTCGCTCGCCGCGGCGGCGGTCGGGCGGGAGCTGGGCCTGCCGCTGCCCGACCTGGCGGCGGCGCTGAACGAGCTGGGCCTGGTCTCCACCCGGCGGATGGACGTCTTCGAGCGCCCCGACGGGGTGACCGTGATCGACGACTCGTACAACGCGAACCCGGCCTCCACCGGCGTGGCGCTGCGGGCGTTGGCCAGCATGCGCGGCGAGGGGCGTACGGTCGCGGTGCTCGGCTACATGGCCGAGCTGGGTGACTTCGAACTTCAGGGGCATCAGCAGGTCGGCCGGCTCGCGGCCGAGCTGGGAGTGGACCGGCTGCTCGTGGTGGGCGAGCCGGCGGCGCCGATCCACGAGGGCGCGACAGCGGTAGGCAATTGGGGAGGAGAGTCGGTGCTGCTCAGCGATCAGGCGGCGGCCGTCGAGGTGCTGCGGAGCGAGCTGCGTCCGGGAGACGTGGTGCTGGTGAAGGGCTCCCGGTACCGGACCTGGGAGGTGGCCGACGCGCTGCGCGCGGACGCCCGCGAGGGTGCGACGGAGGGCGGCGCCGCATGAGGGCGGTCATCGTCGCCATCGGGGTCGCGTTCCTGATCTCGCTGTTCTGCACCCCGATCGCGATCAAGGTGTTCGCCCGGCTGAAGGCCGGCCAGCCGATCCGGTCGAACCTCGGGCTCGCCAGCAACGAGGGCAAGAAGGGCACGCCGACAATGGGCGGCGTGGTCTTCATCCTGGCCACTGTCATCGCGTACGTCGCCGGGCACCTGGCCCTGACCACGCTGCCGGACGCGCAGATCGCCCAGGTCGAGCCGACCATCACGGCGCTGGTGCTGCTGGGGCTGATGGTGTTCTCCGGCGCGGTCGGCTTCATCGACGACTTCCTGAAGGTGCGCAAGCGGCACAGCGGCGGCCTCAACAAGCGGGGCAAGCTGGCCGGGCAGATCCTGGTCGGCGCGGTCTTCGGCGCGGTGGCGGTCTACTTCCCGTCGAGCATGACCGACGCCGGCGGCAACGCGACGAACACCGAGACGGTGGCCAGCACCACGCTGAGCTTCATCCGGGACATCCCGGCGCTGGAGATCGGCAAGATCGGCTCGGTGATCGTCATCATCATGGTGGTCATGGCGGCCACCAACGGCGTCAACCTCACCGACGGCCTGGACGGCCTGGCCACCGGCGCCTCGGTGATGGTGCTCGCGGCGTACGCGCTCATCGCGTTCTGGCAGTACCGGCACTGGTGCGCCGACCCGAACTACACCGAGGCGTACTGCTACACCGTGCGCGATCCGCTGGAGATCGCGCTGATCGCCGGCGCGGCGGCGGGCGCCTGCGTGGGCTTCCTGTGGTGGAACACGTCCCCGGCGCGGATCTTCATGGGTGACACCGGCGCGCTCGGGCTGGGCGGCCTGATCGCCGGCATGGCGATGTCCACCCGCACGATCCTGCTGCTGCCGATCCTGGGCGGCCTGTTCGTGATCATCACGATGTCGGTGGTCATCCAGATCATCTCGTTCCGTACCACCGGCAAGCGGGTGTTCCGGATGTCGCCGTTGCAGCACCACTTCGAGCTGGCCGGCTGGAGCGAGGTCAACATCGTGGTCCGGTTCTGGATCATCGCCGGCATCGGCGTGGCCATCGCGCTGGGCCTGTTCTACAGCGAGTTCCTCGCCGCGGTGAGCTGACGCCCCCGGGTGTAAGGAAGGGCCCCTTATTAACAGACGTCTGTTAATAAGGGGCCCTTCCTTCAGATCCGACACGCCGACCGGGCGGTTGCGCCACGGGCGGGCGGGGCGAGCGGCAATGATGGGCCTGTGGGGGAGGGACGAGACATCCAGGTGACCAGCGACCCGCCGGCCCGCCGTGCGCCGGCGGCCACGCCTCCGGCCGAACCGCCGGCGGCGCGCTGGGATCCGGCCGGTGGGCTGGCCGCGCTGCGTGGCCTGCTGGCCCGGCCGCTGGCCTCGTACTACCTGCTGCTGTCCAGCGTCGGACTGCTGCTGCTGATCGGCCTCACCATGGTCTTCTCCGCGACCAGCGTGAAGGACTTCGCCGAGGGCGGCGACGCGTCCGCGTCGCTGACCAAGCAGGCCGTGTTCGCGGTGATCGGCATCGGCGCGTTCTGGGCCTGCCAGCGGCTGCCCGCGCGCACGTTCCGGGCGGTCAGCCGCCCGGCGCTGGGGGTGGCGGTCGCGCTGCTGCTCCTGCTCAACCTGCTCGTCGCGATGGGCTCGCTGTTCGGGGTGACGTCGATCGGGCCGTTGCGGGCCGAACTCCTCTCACTCTCGCTCGGCCCGATCTCGCTGCAACCGGTCGAGGTGGCGAAGTTCGCGCTGGTGCTGTGGGCGGCGCACGTGCTGGCCCGCAAGGGCGCGGTGCTGGGCTGGTGGAAGGAACTGGCCACGCCGCTGTTCCCGGTGGTGGGCCTGCTGTTCGTGCTGGTCGGCTACAACGACCTGGGCAGCATGCTGTGCCTGCTCGCGCTCGTGGTCGGCATGCTCTGGGCGGCGGGCGTACGGACCCGGGTCTTCGCCGCGCTCACCGCGATCGGCCTGGCCGGCATCGGCCTGCTGGTGGCCGCGGCCTCGCTCGGCGCCGGCTCCGGCTCCCGGGGCGCCGACAACTACCGGCTCGGCCGCCTCACCATGTGGCTCGACCCGCCCTCCCCGCGCACGTGTTTCGAGCAGGAGCTGCCGAACTGCTACCAGCTCGTGCAGGCCCGCTACGCGATCGGCAACGGCGGCTGGTTCGGCGTCGGCCTGGGCCAGAGCTCGCTGAAGTGGAACTGGCTCCCCGAGGCGCACAACGACTTCATCTTCGCCATCGTCGCGGAGGAACTGGGCGTGGTCGGCTGCACCGTGATCCTGGTGCTGTTCGCCGTGCTCGCGTACACCGGGCTGCGCATCGCCCGCCGGGTCGAGGACCCGTTCCGCCGGCTCGCCGCCGCCGGCGTGACCGCCTGGCTGGTCGGCCAGGCGGTCATCAACATCGGTGGCGTGACCGGGCTGCTGCCGCTGACCGGCGTACCGCTGCCGTTCATCTCCGACGGCGGCAGCGCCCTGGTGGTGACGCTCGCCGCGGTCGGCATGCTCGCCTCGTTCGCCCGCGCCGAGCCGGACGCCGCGCGAGCGCTGCATGCCCGTCCGCCCGCCCGATGGGTCCGACTAGTGTGGGCCCCGTTGCCGCCGCTTCCCGGCCGGCGCCGCAAGCCGGCGTCGCCGCCGGCCGACCGAGGGTCCGTGCCCCGGTCCCGGCAGCGGCGGCAGGACGATCAGGCCGCGCCCCGCGGCGCCCGGTCCGACCGGGCGCGCACCGGCGCGGCGAGCGAGAGGAGACGCTGATGGGTCCGCTGCGTTCGGTGGTGCTCTGCGGAGGGGGTACGGGCGGGCACATCTACCCGCTGCTCGCCTTCGCCGACTGCCTGCGCCGACACGACCCGAGCGTCCGGATCACCTGTCTGGGCACACCGAAGGGGCTGGAGAACGAGCTGATCCCGCCGGCCGGCTACGACCTGCGGCAGATCCCGGCGTACCAGCTTCCCCGGTCGGTGAACATGAGCCTGGTGCGTACCCCGGACCGGATGTGGAAGGCGGCCCGCGCCGCGGGCAAGGTGATCGACGAGGTCCAGGCCGACGCCGTGGTCGGCTTCGGCGGGTACGTCTCGGTGCCCGGTTACCTGGCCGCGTGGCGGCGGGAGCTGCCGATCGTCATCCACGAGGTGAACGTGCCGCCGGGCGTGGCGAACCGGCTCGGGATGAAGTTCACCAAGAACGTCGCGGTGGGTTTCCCGCACCAGCCGGCCCAGGCCGAGGCGCTGATCGCCGCCCGGGTGGTGGGCGTGCCGCTGCGCCGGGGCATCGCCGGGCTGGACCGGGCCGCCCTGCGTGACGCCGCCCGCGCCCACTTCGGACTCCGTCCCGACCTGCCGGTGCTCTTCGTCGCCGGTGGCTCGCAGGGCGCCCGCTCGATCAACCTGGCCGTGTCCGGCGCGGCGAAGGAGCTGGCCCGCAACGGCGTGCAGGTGCTGCACGTCATCGGCGCCCGCAACGAGCCGGTCTCGGTGCCCACCGACCTGCCGGTGCCGTACGTCACGCTGCCGTACCTGTCCGAGATGGAGCTGGGCTACGCCGCCGCCGATCTGATGCTGGCCCGGGGCGGCGCGATGACCTGCGCCGAGGTGGCCGCGATCGGACTGCCCACCGTCTACGTGCCCTACCCGCACAGCAACCAGGAGCAGAAGCGCAACGCGCTGCCGGTGGTGGAGGCGGGCGGCGGTCTGCTGGTCGACGACGCCGAGATGACCCCGGCCTGGGTGGAGCGGACGGTGATCCCGCTGATCCGGGACCCGCAGCGGCTCTGGGCGATGAGCCAGGCGGCAGCCGGCTACGGCCGCCGCGACGGCGACGTGGCGCTGCTGAACTTCGTCTACGAGGCGGTGGCCCGCTGATGAGGGAAACCGCGACGGGAAGGTACGTCTGATGAACACCGCGCAGTTCACGCCCGCCGGCACCATGACGGCGGAGGACCTGGGCCGGATCCATCTGATCGGCGTGGGCGGGGTCGGGATGGCCGGGCTGGCCCGGCTGTTCCTCACCCGGGGTCTGCCGGTCTCCGGCAGCGAGCTGCGGGAGTGGCCGTCGCTGGCCGGCCTGCGGGCGCTCGGCGGCACCATCCACTCCACCCACGAGGCGTCCAACCTCGACGGCGTGGACACGGTCGTCTACTCCTCGGCGATCCCGCAGGACCACCTGGAGATGGTGGAGGCGCGCCGGCGGGGCCTGCGGGTGCTGCACCGGTCCGAGGCGCTCGCCGCGGCGATGACCGGCCGCCGTACGGTGGCGGTGGCGGGCACCCACGGCAAGACGTCCACCACCTCGATGGTCACCATGGTGCTCCAGCAGGCCGGCACCGATCCGTCCTTCGTGATCGGCGGCGAGATCTCCGAGGTCGGCTCCGGCGCGCACCACGGGACCGGCGAGCACTTCGTGGTCGAGGCGGACGAGAGCGACCGCTCCTTCCTCATCTACCGCCCGTTCGTGTCGATCATCACGAACATCGAGGCGGATCACCTCAACACCTACGGCGACCTGGCCACGCTGGAGGCGGCGTTCGCCGAGTTCGCCCGGCTCACCGACCCGGCGGGGTTCGTGGTCACCTGCGCCGACGACCCGGGCGGGCGGCGGCTGGCCGAGACACTGCGCGCCGAGGGCCGCCGGGTCTGGACGTACGGCGAGTCCGCCGACGCGGACCTGCGGATGAGCGACGTCGTCTCGTCCGCGCACGGGGTGCGCTACCAGGCCGAGATCGAGGGCCGGGCGTTCGGCGAGTTCCGGCTGCCCGTACCGGGGCGGCACATGGCGCTCAACAGCGCCGCCGCGGTGCTCGCCGCGTACCTGCTGGAGCTGCCGGTCCCGGCGGCGGAGGCCGCGCTCGGCGCGTTCCCCGGCGTGCGGCGCCGCTTCGAGCGCAAGGGCGTCGCCGACGGCGTGCTGGTCTACGACGAGTACGCCTACCACCCGACCTCGATGACATTGGCCCTGCAGACGCTGCGCGAGGTGGCCGGCGACGGCCGGCTGATCGTGGTGTTCCAGCCGTACCGGCTCTACCGGACCCGGGACAACCAGGCGGAGATCGCCGCCGCCCTCGGCATCGCCGACGAGGTGGTGCTGCTGGAGGTGTTCGGCCCCGGCGAGACGCGCCGCCCCGGCGAGGGCTCGGCCGCGCTGATCCAGGACGTGCCGCTGCCGGACGAGCGCAAGGTGTTCGTCGAGGCGTGGGACGACGTGCCGGCCGAGGTGGCCCGCCGGGCCCGGGCCGGCGACGTGGTGGTGACCATGGGCGCGCCGCCGATCTCGCTGATGGGTGACCAGTTGCTCGACGCCCTGCTGGCCCGCTCCGGCGGCACGGGGCTGGACGCCGGCGTCGGCCCGGACGGCGCGGCGGCCACCGCCGGATGAGTCCCGGTCCGGCCCGCGGCCGTACCCCCGGCCCGGACGGCGGAGGTGGCCGGCGCAGCCCGGTGCGGCGCTGGCAGCTCGTGCGGGCCAACGCGGACGCCGTGCCGCCGTCGGCCCGCCGGTTCATGGCCCGGGCCCGGCAGCGGCGGATGCGGGCCGCGCTGCCGTGGGCGGTCGCCGCCGCGGTGCTCGCCGTCGTGGGCCTGGTGGCGTGGACGGTGCTCGGCACCGGCCTGTTCGGCGTACGCGAGGTGCGGGTGGTCGGCGCGCGGCTGGTCACGCCGGTGCAGATCCGCGACGCCGCGGCGGTGCCGGACAACGAGCCGCTGGCCCGGGTGGACCTGGCCGCGACCGCCCGCCGGGTCGGCACGCTGCCGCCGGTGGCCAGCGCCACGGTCGAGCGGGAGTGGCCGGGCACGCTGGTGATCCGGGTGCGGGAGCGCACCGCGGTGGCGGCGGTGCCGCAGGGCGACGGGTTCGTGGTGGTGGACGGCTCGGGCGTGGTCTTCCAGCGCCTGGACCGGGCGCCGGACGGGTTGCCGCTGGTCAAGGTGGCCCGGCCGGGCCCGGACGATCCGGGTACGCGGGCCGGGCTGGCGGTGCTCGCCGCGCTGGGGGAGAAGCTGCGCGCGGAGCTGGTCGCGGTGGACGTGGCCGGCCTGGCCCGGATCACGTTGCAGCTGCGCGGCGAGCGTCAGGTGTTCTGGGGCGACGCCTCCCGGGGCGCGGACAAGTCCACCGTGGCGACCGCGTTGCTGAGCCGCAAGGCGGACCGGATCGACGTCAGCGCGCCGGACGTGGTCACGTTCGAGTGACCCGCGGCTCAGCGAGCGGACGCTGTGTCCCCTGTCGCTCGGTCGCGACACGCCGGAACAGGTCCTTGGCTCCTGGCGCGGCGGCGCATACGTTGCCCCGAAGAGATCAGTGGTTGACATAACTCTAAGCCTCTAGTAGAGGGTGAGGGTTCAGCCGTCGGAGGCCGCTGATCCGGCCAAGCCGTGTGGGGTCGGCCCATGCCAATCTCGAAGGGAAAGGACCGGAGATGACACCTCCGCACAACTACCTGGCGGTCATCAAGGTCGTCGGCATCGGGGGCGGCGGAGTCAACGCCGTCAACCGGATGATCGAGGTTGGGCTCAAGGGCGTCGAGTTCATCGCGATCAACACCGACGCGCAGGCGTTGCTGATGAGCGACGCCGACGTCAAGCTCGACGTGGGCCGGGAGCTGACCCGGGGACTGGGCGCGGGCGCCAACCCGGACGTCGGCAAGAACGCCGCCGAGGACCACCGCGACGAGATCGAAGAGGTCCTCAAGGGCGCCGACATGGTGTTCGTGACCTGCGGCGAGGGCGGCGGCACCGGCACCGGCGGCGCGCCGGTCGTGGCGAACATCGCCCGCAAGCTCGGCGCGCTCACCATCGGCGTGGTGACCCGGCCGTTCTCGTTCGAGGGCAAGCGCCGGCAGGTCCAGGCCGAGGCGGGCATCGAGGAGCTGCGCAACCAGTGCGACACGCTCATCGTGATCCCGAACGACCGGCTGCTCGCGCTCGGTGACCGCAACATCTCCATGATGGACGCGTTCCGCACGGCGGACCAGGTGCTTCTCTCCGGTGTCCAGGGCATCACCGACCTGATCACCACGCCGGGTCTGATCAACCTGGACTTCGCCGACGTGAAGAGCGTGATGAGCGGCGCGGGCAGCGCGCTCATGGGCATCGGCAGCGCCCGGGGCGAGAACCGCGCCGTCGAGGCGGCCGAGGCGGCCATCTCCAGCCCGCTGCTGGAGCAGAGCATGGACGGCGCGCGCGGTGTGCTGCTGTCCATCGCCGGCGGGTCGGACCTCGGCCTGTTCGAGATCAACGACGCGGCGCAGCTGGTCACCGACGCGGCCCACCCGGACGCGAACATCATCTTCGGCGCGGTCATCGACGACGCGCTCGGTGACGAGGTGCGGGTCACCGTGATCGCGGCGGGCTTCGACGGGGGCGCGCCCGCGTACAAGGCGGTCGAGCCGCCGCGCAAGAGCAACCAGAACCCGCCGGCCCAGCCGAACGCGCCGGTGAGCCCGCCGGCCACCATGCCGGCGCCGCAGCAGCCGTCGCGGCGGGTGCTCTTCGACGACGTCGACGTGCCCGACTTCCTCAAGAACGGGTCCTGAGCCGCGCCGATGACGGAGTCACAGACGGCGGTGCGGCCCGAGCGGCGCGCCGAGCTGGCGGCCGGGCTGGCCCGGGTCCGGGCCCGCATCGCCGACGCCTGCGCGGCGGCCGGGCGGCAGCGGGACGCGGTCACCCTGGTCGCGGTGACCAAGACGTACCCGGCGTCGGACGTGGTGGCGCTGGCCGGGCTGGGCGTGACCGACGTCGGGGAGAACCGCGACCAGGAGGCGGCGCCGAAGGCGGAGGCGGTCGCCGACGCCGGCGCCGCGCCGCGCTGGCACTTCATCGGCCAGTTGCAGCGCAACAAGGCCCGGTCGGTGGTCCGGTACGCCGACGTGGTCCAGTCGGTGGACAGCGTCCGGCTGGCCGCCGCGCTGGACGCCGCCGCGGGCGCGGTCCGGGACCGGCCGCTGGACGTGCTGGTGCAGGTGAGCATCGACGGCGACCCGGCCCGGGGCGGGGCACTGCCGGGCGCCGCCGATCCGCAGCGCGGGCTCGACCCGGTCGCTGCGGCGGTGGCCGGCGCGGACGGGCTGCGGCTGGCCGGCCTGATGGCGGTGGCGCCGCTGGGCTGGGAGCCGGACCGGGCGTTCGCCCGGCTGGCCGAGGTGGCGGCGGCGCTACGGGCCGACCATCCGGGCGCCACGGTGCTGTCGGCGGGGATGAGCGGCGACCTGGAAAGCGCGATCGGGCACGGCGCGACACATGTCCGTGTCGGCAGCGCGTTGCTCGGAATGCGCCCTGCGCTGCGGTAGCCTCACCACGACGGAAGCAAATTACATCAGTGTTGTTCAGGACGGCGTCCCCGTAGCCGGGGGCCGTGACGGGCGGACCGCGAACCGCACGTCAGGGGATTGCCGATCCGGTCCGGTGGGCATGATCGTCCACTCGTGATCAAGCGACACGGCACGGGGGCGCGTGCCGCACGGCGGACGGAAGGGCGCGGGGATGGGTGCACTGCGCAAGGCGGGGGTCTGGCTCGGTCTGGTCGAGGAGGACGACGAGCGGGCGTACGAGGACGGTGGCTACGACAAGGGTGGCTACCGTGACTCGTCGCGCTACCGGTCGAGCCGGTACGCCGAGGAGTTCGCCGACGAGGACGACGACGAGGCCGACGAGCCGCCGGCGACGCGGTCCCGCCTCAGCGACCGGGGCCGGCTGTCCGAGCGCGCCTCCAGCCGGTCGGTCGACACCGACCGGGGCGACGTGGAGCGCCCGGAGCGGGTCGAGCGCTCCAGCGTCCGGTCGATCACCCGGTCCTCCGCCGGCGAGACCTCGGGCGCCCTGACCTATCACACGCGGGACAATCTCGCGCTCGCGCCGCAGGCCCAGCCGCGCGAGCGGGAGCGGGTGGCGCCGGAGGACGAGCAGCGCTACCAGATCACCACGCTGCACCCGACCACCTACCGCGAGGCGCGGACCATCGGCGAGCACTTCCGGGACGGCGTACCGGTGATCATCAATCTCACCGAGATGGACGAGGCGGACGCCCGCCGCCTTGTCGACTTCGCCGCCGGGCTCGCGTTCGGCCTGCGCGGTACGATCGAGCGCGTGACCAACCGGGTGTTCCTGCTCTCACCGGCCAACGTCCAGGTCACCGCGGAGGACAAGGCCAAGATCGCTGAGGGCGGCTTCTTCAGCCTGAGCTGACCCACATGACCGAGGGACGTCGCCTGCCGTGTTGTCGATCCTGTTCCAGGTGCTCTACCTGCTGCTGTACATCTTCCTAATTGTCCTTTTGGCGCGATTTGTTATGGGGGCGGTGCTGGCCTATGGTCGCCGCTGGCAACCGGGCCGGGGAGCGTCGGCGGGACTGGAAGTCGTGTGGAGCGTCACTGATCCGCCCCTGCGAGCGTTGAGGCGTGTGATCCCGCCACTGCGAATTGGTACCGTGAGCATCGACCTGGCCTCCCTTGTGCTCCTGGTTATCCTGTTCGTGCTGATGGAGTTCGTGTTTAGGCGCCTGATCTTCGCGTTTGCCTGACCAGAGCGCTTTCGCGGCCGCAACTGACCCGAGGAGTTTCGATGCCGCTGACCCCGGCCGACGTTCACAACGTCGCCTTCAAAAAGCCGCCGATCGGCAAGCGGGGGTATGACGAGGAGGAGGTCGACGCCTTCCTGGACGAGGTCGAGCGCGAGCTGGCCCGTCTGATCGAGGAGAACAACGAGCTGCGCGCCCAGGTGGAGCGCGGCGGTCGGGGTGGCGCTCCCGCCGGCCCCGGCGGTGACGCCCGCCTCGCGGCGGAGCTCAACGACGTCAAGGCCCAGCTCGACCGGGTGCAGCGCGACAAGGCGGCCGCCGAGCAGGCGGCCCGCGCGATGCAGGCCGAGCTGGAGCAGGTCCGCACGCAGGGCGGCCCGGCCGGGGTGACCGGGGACCTCGAGCAGCAGGCGCTGCGGGTGCTCATGATGGCCCAGCGCACCGCCGACGACCACGTCTCCGACGCCCGTCGCGAGGCCGACCAGCTGCTCTCCGAGGCCCGTTCGAAGGCCGAGGAGGTCACCCGGGAGGCGCGCGCCAAGGCCGACGCCCTGGAGCGGGACGCCCGCCAGCGGCACCAGGAGGCCATGGGCGGCCTGGACGCCAAGCGCACCGCGCTGCAGAAGCACATCGAGGAGCTCAAGCAGTTCGAGCGCGAGTACCGCACCCGGCTCAAGGCGTACCTGGAGAGCCAGCTGCGTGACCTCGACGGTCGCGGCCAGGGCCTCGAGGTGGAGATGAACCGCGCCGAGGGCACCCGTGCCGCCGGCAGCAACGGTCTCGCCGCGGCCGGCCTCGCCGGCTCCTACGGCGGTGGCCGCGGCGCCGGCTCGCTCGAGTCCGGCCGCTGATCCCGCGTCGGTGGCCGTCCCCGTGACGGCCACCGACCGCCCAGACCGACACGACGCGGCCGGGGGTGAGCCGTGGTAGCCGCCAGCATCCTGCTCATCGTCGTCGCGGTCGTGCTGCTGGTCGCCGGGCTCGCCGGCGGATCCAGCCTCCTGCTCATCGTCTCGATCGCGGCCAGCGTCCTGTCCGCCGTCGTCTTCGTCGCGTTCGCCCGCCAGGCGGCCGCGGCGCGGGCCACGGCCGGCCGGGCGACCGGGCCGCGTACCCGGACCGCGCACACCGTCCCGTCTCCGGACGACCCGGTGAGCCCGGTCCCGCACCACACGTCCACGGTCGACGCCGGCGGATCCGGGTGGCGGCAACCGCCCGGGTCGCCGGTGACCGAACCGGACGACACCCCGCCGCCGGCCGCGTACTCACCACCGGCCGATCCGTTCGACGCCGATCCGTACACCGCGCCTTACGAGCCGGCGACCGCCGAGTCGTACGAACGCGTCGCCGCCGAGCCGGTGACCGACGCGGAACCGACGCCCTACTCGCCGCCCGGCCAGCGCGCCTCGGACGCCACGCGGCCCACCTCGCCCGCGCCGGGCGATGCGTTCGACGGCGACCCGCCGGCCGAGTTCCTCTCCGCCGGGCAGGTGGCCCGGCTGGTGCGGCTGCCCGGCGAGGTCCTGGTGGTCGACGGCCACCCCCGCTTCCACCTGCCCGGCTGCCCGCATCTGGTGGGCCGGGAGGACGAGCCCGTTCCGGTCGCCGAGGCGGTCGGCCTGGGCTTCACCCCGTGCGCGCAGTGCGCCGCCGCCACCACCCTGCTGGCCGAGGCCCGGCCCCGCTGACCATGACGATCGCGGACGACACGCTCACCGTCGCGGTGCGGGTGAAGCCCGGCGCGTCCCGGACCCGGGTCGGCGGCCGGTACGACGGGCCGCTGGGTCCCGCGCTCGTCGTCGCGGTGCACGCGCCGGCGGTGGACGGCCGCGCGACCGAGGCGGCCCGGAGGGCGCTCGCCGATGCGCTCGGCGTCCGGCCGGCCGCCGTGTCGCTGCGCTCCGGCGCGGCCAGCCGGGACAAGCTCTTCCTGGTGGAACGCCCGCACGCCGAACTGCCCGAGGTGCTGCGGCGACTGCGCGACGGCAGCACGCCGTGAGATCCGCCCGGGCCGGTCGGCGATGACCCCCGGGCTGGACGTCGCGTTGCTGGTGGGCGCCGCCGTGCTGCTGGTGGCGGTGGGCGCGGTGCGCTTCTCCACCCGGCTCGGCGTGCCCAGTCTGCTGGTCTACCTGGCGCTCGGGGTGCTGCTCGGCGAGGCCGGGCTGGGCATCCGCTTCGACGACGTCGAGCTGACCCGGGTGCTCGGCTTCTGCGCGCTCATCGTGATCATCGCGGAGGGCGGCCTGACCGCCCGGTGGAGCACGCTGCGGCCGGTGCTCGGGCTGGCGGCCACGCTGTCCACCGTCGGCGTGGTGGTCAGCATCGTGGTCGTCGGCGTGGTGGTGCACCTGCTGCTCGACCTGGACTGGCGGCTGGCGCTGCTCTACGGCGCGGTGCTCTCCTCGACCGACGCGGCGGCGGTGTTCGCCACGCTGCGCCGGTTGCGTCTGCCACCCCGGCTGGTGGCCGCGCTGGAGGCCGAGTCCGGGGTGAACGACGCGCCCGTCGTGCTCGTGGTGCTGCTGCTCTCCCGCGCCGGAGCGGAGGCGGCCCACCCGTGGTGGTACGAGGCGCTGCTGCTCGGCTACGAGCTGGGCGTCGGCGCGGCGGTCGGGGTGGGCGCCGGGCTGGCCGGGCGGTACGCGCTGCGCCGGGCCGCGCTCCCGTCGGCCGGCCTGTACCCGATCGCGGTGGTCGGGTTCACCGTGCTGGCGTACGCGGCCGGCTCGGTGGTGCACGCCTCCGGCTTCCTCGCCGTGTACGTGGCGGGCGTGCTGCTCGGCAACTCCCGCCTGCCGCACCGGCAGGCCATCCTCGGCTTCGCCGACGGGCTGGCCTGGCTGGCCCAGATCGGCCTGTTCGTGCTGCTCGGCCTGCTGGTCTCGCCGAGCCGGCTGGAGACCGCGGTGCTGCCCGCCGTGATCACCGGGCTGGCCCTGCTGCTGCTCGCCCGGCCGTTGTCGGTGGCGGTGTCCGCGCTGGCGTTCCGGGTCAACCTGCGCGAGCAGCTCTTCCTGTCCTGGGCCGGTCTGCGCGGCGCGGTGCCGGTCGTGCTCGCCACCATCCCGCTGTCGCTGCACGTGCCGGGGGCGGACCGCCTCTTCGACGCGGTCTTCGTGCTGGTGGTGATCTTCACGTTGCTCCAGGCCGGCACGCTGGCGACGGCGGCCCGCCGGCTGGGCGTGATCGCGCCGGCCGAGCCGAACGAGATCATGCTGGAGACCGCCCCGCTGGAGCGGATGCGCGCCGACCTGCTCCAGCTGGAGGTGCCGGACGGGTCCCGGCTGGCCGGGGTGCACGTGGACGAGCTGCGGCTGCCGGTGGGCGCCGCGGTCACGCTGGTGCTGCGCGACGGCGTCGGGTTCGTGCCCGGCGCGGACACCCGGCTCAAGGTCGGGGACAGCCTGCTCATCGTCGCCACCGCCGGCGTACGGGACGAGACCGAGCGGCGGCTGCGGGCGGTGAGCCGCCGGGGCCGGCTGGCGCGATGGTTCGGGGAGTACGGCGAGGAGACGGCCCGCTGATCTGCTACCGTTCCTTTTGCCCCGATTGATGGCAGTCCGGGGCGGATACGTGGGACGACGGTGCGGCACGTTGTCGGACGCCTGTACGTTCCGTATTCTTGCCAACCTCCGGAGTGCACGGCGGGCCCGCTCGCCGTGCACCCTTCCGTACGCGGAGACGCCGACGACGGCGTCCCCGCCCACGTACCGCTGACCGCCGCGCCACGCGGCTGAGGGAGCTGACGATGGCGAAGCCAGCCGACACCAGGACCGCCGGCCGCAAGCCCGCGCCGAAGGCCACCCGCAGCGCGGCGGAGACCGAGAAGATCCGGGCCGCCCTGGCGGCGCGGCGGGACGAGCTGAACGCCGAGTACGATCAGACGCTGAGCGAGATCACCGAGCTGCAGCGCGACCGGCTGACCGACTCGGCCGGGGACGACCAGGCCGACACCGGCACCAAGACGTTCGAGCGGGAGCAGGAGATCTCTCTCGCCAACAGCATCAAGGAGCGGATCACGCAGGTCGAGCGCGCGCTGGAGCGCCTCGACGAGGGCGGCTACGGCTGGTGCGAGCGGTGCGGCAACCCGATCCCGGTGGAGCGGCTCGCCGCGTTCCCGTCGGCCACCCTCTGCGTGACCTGCAAGCAGCTGGAGGAGCGGCGCTGATCACCGCTCCCCGGCGGCCGTACGGCAGACGGTGACCACGCCGTCGCAAGCGTCGATGGGGAGCAGATGACCGCAGCACCGCCCGCCGGTTCCGGCACCACCGAGTCGGGTGCCGGCGCGCCCCGCCGCAGGGCCGTCGGCCTGCTGCTCGGCGTGTCCCTGTTCTCGCTGCTGGCGGATCTGGGCACCAAGCAGCTCGCGCTGGCCGAGCTGACCGGCCGGGAGCCGGTGTCGGTGCTCGGCGGCACGGTCTACTTCAGCCTCACCCGCAACAGCGGCGCCGCCTGGAGCATCGGCTCCGACCACACCTGGGTCTTCCCGATCATCACGTTCGTGGTGATCGGGTGGATCGCGTGGATGGCGCTGCGGCTGCGCTCGCTGCCGTGGGCGGTGTCGCTGGGCCTGGTGCTGGGCGGCGCGCTGGGCAACCTGATCGACCGGATCTTCCGCGCGCCCGGGCACTTCGTCGGCCACGTGGTCGACATGATCAGCCTCTTCGACCCGTACGGCCAGGTCTGGCCGGTGTTCAACCTGGCCGACAGCTCGCTGGTCTGCGGCGTGGTGCTGGCGGTCTTCCTGGAGCTGACCGGCCGCCAGCGCGACGGCTCCCGGTTGCGTGACGAGAAGCGCGACGACGCCGCCCCGGCCGAGCAGCGGGAGAGCGCGTGACCTCCGCGTTCGCCGCCGGCGGCGACACCCGCTCCCTGCCCGTGCCGGACGGCCTCGACGGCATGCGCCTGGACCAGGCCGTGTCCCGGCTGTTCGGGCTCTCCCGCACCGCCGCCGCCGGCCTGATCGACGCCGGGGACGCGCTCGTCGACGGCGTGGCCCGGCCGAACTCGCACAAGGTCAAGGCGGGCTCGTGGCTGGAGGTCACGCTGCCCGCGCCGCCCGCCCCGCCGACCGTGGTGCCGCAGGCCGTGCCCGGCCTGACCGTGGTGTACGCCGACGACGACATCGTGGTGGTGGACAAGCCGGTCGGGGTGGCGGCGCACCCGAGCCCCGGCTGGACCGGCCCGACGGTGATCGTCGGGCTGGCCGGCATCGGCCACCGCATCTCCACCAGCGGCGCGGCCGAGCGGCAGGGCGTGGTGCACCGGCTCGACGTGGGCACCACCGGGATCATGGCGGTGGCCAAGAGCGAGCGCGCGTACACCGCGCTCAAGCGGGCGTTCAAGGAGCGCGAGGTGGAGAAGCGCTACCACGCCGTGGTGCAGGGCCACCCGGACCCGCTGCGCGGCACCATCGACGCGCCGATCGACAGGCACCCCCACCACGACTACCGGTGGGCGGTGGTCTCCGGCGGCAAGCCGAGCATCACCCACTACGACACGCTGGAGGCGTTCCCCTCCGCCAGCCTGCTCGACGTACGGCTGGAGACCGGGCGCACGCACCAGATCCGGGTGCACTTCTCCAGCATGCGGCACCCCTGCGTGGGCGACCTGACCTACGGGGCGGACCCGACGCTGTCGGCCCGGCTGGGGCTGTCCCGGCAGTGGCTGCACGCCCGTTCGCTGAGCTTCGCGCACCCGGGCACCGGCGACGAGGTGACGTTCGTCAGCGACTACCCGGAGGATCTGGCCCGGGCGCTGGAGATCCTGCGCGACTGACCATGAGCGACGACACCGCGCCGCCGCGCCGGTCCCGGTTCACCACGCTGACCTGGCTGGCGCTGGCCTGCGCGCTGGTGGTGCTGGTGGTAGCGGTGGCGCAGCGGCGGGACCGTCCGGTCAGCGACCGCACTGTCGGCGAGGTGACCCGGGTCGGGGTGGCCGCCGGCGCGAGCGTCCCGGCGTACCTGCGTACCGCCGGGGAGGAGCTGGCCGCCCTCGACGCGCCCGACGCCTACGCGCTCGTCTCGTTCGCCGGCTACCTGACCCCGGCGCGGGCGGCCGCCGCGCTGGACGGCGCGCCGGTCTCGGCGGTGGTGGCGCGGGTGCCGCTGTCCGGCCGGCAGACCGAGATCGTCCGGATCGCGGCGTTGCGGCTGCCGGACGACGTGGTCGCCGGGATGGCCGACGTCGCCGGGCGCAAGGACCGGGAGGCCGCCGACTACCGGTCGCGCGCCGCCGCCCCGGCGGCCACCGCCGATCCGGAGCTGCGCCGGATGCACGAGAGCGGGGCCGAGGTCGCGGCCCGGGAGGCGGACGCCTACCGGACCGGGTGCGCCTGCGTGTACGCCGCGGTGGTCCGTGCCGCGCCGGACGCGCTGCGCGCGCTCGCCGGGCGCCCGGGTGTGCGGGTGGTGGACCCGGCGCCGGAGATCACCCGGCTCGACCGGACGGTGTTCACCCCGCCGCTGCCGGAGCAGCGTGACGTGGCCCGGCCGCCGGCGGACAGCGCGGCGGCCCAGGGCGGCGGAATGGGCGATTCGTCGGAAGCTGCACGGACGGTGAGCGGACCTTCACCGACCGCCCGTGCGCCGGTCCCCGGATCCGGGCCACCCAATCCCGCTCCCACCTCCTGAGACATCAGCGGGCGCGGCCACCCGGTCGATCCCACCGTGCGGCGGGTCACCGGGCGATGTGCGGCGCGGGGAGTGGTCCGAATAGGGTTTCGTTCGTAGCCTGTCAGGCGGAGATCGATGGGCTGGGGGAGGGCGAATCCTTGGACGGCAGCGAGACCGGCTGGGGTCGGCAGGGCGAGCCGGCACCGCGGTGGCGGGCGCTGCTCGACCGGGCCCGGCTCGGCGGTCGCGGCGCGGAGCACGCCGACGCCGACCGGCACGTCGAGGACCACCACGCGCCGCCGCCCGACCCGCTGCCACGCCGCGCCGCCGGCACCGGCTGGACCGGGCGCGCCGCCGCCGTCGGCCGCGCCCCCGACGGGTCGTACGGCGCCGAGCCCGGTTACCGGGCCGAGGCCACGTTCCGCGTCGACCCCGCCTTCCGCGCCGACCCCCGCCAGGAGGGTGAACCGGCCTACCGGGCCGAGCCGGCGTACCGCACCGACCCGGAGCCGTCCTGGCGCGCCGGGCAGCCCTATCCGGCCGAGCCGTCCTGGCGCGCCGAGCCGCCTGTCGCGCCGGACCCGTCCTTCGCCGCCGAGCCCCGGCCGGAGCCGTCCTGGCGCGCCGAACCGGCGCTGCCGGAGCCGCGCGGCCGGGCCGAGGCGCCGGCCGAGTCGCGCTACTCCCTTCTCGACGGTGGCTACCGGCCCGCGCCACCGCCGGCCGAGTCCCGGTACGCCCTGCTCGACCGGGGCCGCTACCGGCCGGACGTCCCGCCCGCGCCGGAACCGGTGGTGCCCGCGCCGCGCAGCCCGCTGGAGGGCCGCTCCGGCCGCGCCGGGCGGGTCGCGCCGGCCCAGGCGCAGTGGCGTGCCCCCGAGCCGGACGCCGAGCTGGAACGCGCCACCAGCGTGCTGCGCCGCGAGCTGGGCACGCCCCGGGTGCTCGCGTTCGCCAACCCCAAGGGCGGGGTGCACAAGACCACCGCCACCGTGCTCGCCGCGGCGACGGTGGGCAGCGTCCGCGGGCGCGGCGTGCTCGCCTGGGACGACAACGAGCTGCGCGGCACGCTCGGGCTGCGGGCCGGCAGCGCCCGGCACGCCCGCACCATCCGGCACCTGATCCACGACCTGGCGCAGATCGAGATCCTCGAGGGCAACCGGCTGCTGTCCCACCTCGACGACTACCTGCGGCACGCCTCCGACGGCTCGTACGACGTGCTGGCCGGCGAGGAGAGCCCGCGCTTCGCCCAGCGGCTCGACCAGTTCACCGTCAAGCGGGTGCTGGAGCTGCTGCGCCGCACCCACGAGGTGGTCTGCGTGGACACCGGCAACAACGTGGAGAGCCCGAACTGGCGTACCGTGATGCAGGCGGCCGACCAGCTCGTGGTGACCACCGTGCCGCGTGAGGACGCGGCGTTCAGCGCGGACTGGATGCTCGACCTGCTGCACGAGGAGGGCATGGGCGACCTGGCCGACAACGCGGTCACGTTGATCTCCTGCCCGACGCCCGGCCGGACCTCCCTGCAGGACGACCTGGAACGGCACTTCGCCACCCGGACCCGGGCGGTGGCGGTGGTGCCCTACGACCCGGCGCTGGAGACCGGCTCCTCGATCGAGTACCACCAGCTCCAGGCCGAGACCCGCAACGCCTGGCTCAAGGCCGCCGCGGTGATGGTGGAACCGTTCGCGCGCTGAGGCGGCGACCACCGCCCCGCGCCGTGCCCCGGCCTGAGAGGATCAACGGGTGACTCCGGACACCCCTGATCCCGAGCGGACGCGCGAGCGTGCCGACGGCGCCGAGGCGCGGCCCGAGCGCGAGCAGCCGCCTGCCTGGCCCGGCGGACCACCCGGCTGGCCCGGCGGACTGCCGGTGCCCGCCGGCACCCCGGTCACCGCGCCCGGCGCCGACCCGCTGGCCGGGCATCCGGGCGTCGTGACGCAGCTCCCCGGTGCGTCGCCCGCGTCCCGGCGCGCGGTGGGCCGGGTGGTGGCGACCACCCTGGGCGTGGCCGCGCTGCTCACTGCGCTCGGCGCGCCGCTCGGGTTGCTCTGGGTGTGGGCGGCGCCGGCCACCCCGGTACGGCAGACGCCGGCCGGCGCGGTCTACGCCACCACGCAGCCGGAGCAGCCGATCGCCGCGGACGGCTGGTTCAGCCTCCTGACCCTCGGCTTCGGCGTGCTCGCCGCGATCACCCTGTGGGTGGTGCTGCGCCGCCGGCGTGGTCCGGCGGGCCTGCTCGCGGTCACCCTCGGCGGTCTCGGCGCGGCGGTGGTGGCCTGGCAGGTCGGCCGCCGGATCGGCCTGTCCACGTTCCAGCGGCTGGTGGAGACCGCGCCGCCGGGTACCGCCTTCACCAAACCCGTCGACCTGCGCGCCGGCGGCGTCGACTGGTTCGGCCCGCTCCCGCTGCCGCACGGCAACCTGCTGCTCGCCGCGTTCGGCGCCGCAGTCACGTACACGCTGCTCGCGGGCTGGTCGCGGTGGCCGTCGCTGCGGCCGGAGCCGGAGTTCGACGGCGGGTGGCCGCCGCCGGCGCCGGGGTTCAGTTCGGCGCCGGGAGACCCGCCAGCTCGCTGAGCGGCACCGGCACCGCCCGGACCTGCCGCAGCAACGCCGTCTCCCGGTTGAGCAGGCGCAGCTCGGCCCGCAGGCGGGCGGCGGTGTCGTCGATGGCGAGCAGCCGCTGCCGGTCGTCCACGGTCAGCGCGGCGGTCGCGGCCACCAGGTGCGAGAGCACCGTCGGGTCCTCCGGCAACTGCTCGGAGATCTCCTGCTGGTCCGGCCGGATCAGGCCGAGATATTGCCGGAACACCGAGATCACCCGGGCCGCCAGCAGGTCGGCCGTCTCGTCCGGGCCGCCCGGCTCGGGCAACCACTCCACCTCCGCCGTCAGGTAGGGCTCGGCGGAATGGTCGACCTCGGCGAGGCGGAACCGGCGCCGCCCCACGGTGACGATGTCGAACCCGCCGTCGGCCAGCTCGGTGACCTGCCGCAGCTCGGCGGTGCAGCCCACCTCGTGCAGCGTGACCTCGCCGGCGGTCAGCCCGAAGCGCCCCGGCGGCCCGGCCGGCGCCACCTCCCAGCCGGCCCGGATCGCGACCACGCCGAACTCGCGCGGCGCGCCCTCGGGCAGCGCCACCAGGTGGCGAACCAGCGCCCGGTAGCGCTCCTCGAAGATGTGCAGCGGAAGGACCAGCCCGGGGAAGAGGACGGTCCCGAGCGGGAACACCGGCAGCCGTGCGCTCACGCGATCGAGCGTATCCCCAACGCGCCCGCCCGCGCGTGTCCCGGCTCACCGTCCCGGCGTGCGGGCGGCCCGGGCCGGTCGCCGCGGCGGCGGCCTAGACTCGCAGGCGTGCTGAATCGGATCGACCTGCGCGGCGGGGCACGTGACCCGCGCCGCCTGCTGCCCCGTGCCCAGCTCGACGTCTCCGTGGCGGTCGAGCGGATCCGCCCGCTGGTCGAGGCGGTCCGGGAGCATGGGTACCCGGCGATCCGGGAGGCCAGCGAACGGTTCGACGGTGTGTCACCGGAGCGGCTGCGGGTGCCGGTCGAGACGATCCGCGCCGCCGAGGACGAGCTGGACCCGCAGGTCCGCGCCGCGCTGCTGGAGTCGATCACCAGGGCCCGCAAGGTGCACGCCGACCAGCGCCGCACCGACCACACCACGACCGTGGTGCCCGGCGGCACGGTCACCGAGCGGTGGGTGCCGGTCGACCGGGTCGGTCTCTACGTCCCCGGCGGCCTGGCCATGTACCCGTCGACGGTGGTGATGAACGTCGTCCCGGCCCAGGCGGCCGGGGTGCGCTCGCTGGTGGTGGTGAGCCCGCCGCAGAAGGACAACGACGGCCTGCCGGACCGCCGGGTCCTGGCGGCCTGCGCGCTGCTCGGCGTGGACGAGGTGTACGCCGTCGGCGGCGCCCAGGCCGTCGCCATGCTCGCGTACGGGGCGGGCGCCGACCCGGCCGGGGACGAGCGCTGCGAGCCCGTCGACATGATCACCGGCCCGGGTAACATCTGGGTCACCGCCGCGAAGCGGCTGCTGCGCGGCGTGGTCGGCATCGACGCCGAGGCCGGCCCGACCGAGATCGCGATCCTGGCCGACGACACCGCCGACCCGGCGCACGTCGCCGCCGACCTGATCAGCCAGGCCGAGCACGACCCCCTCGCGGCCAGCGTGCTGGTCACCCCGTCCACGGCGCTGGCCGACGCGGTCGACGCCGAGCTTGCCCGGCAGGCGCCCGCGGCCAAGCACGCCGAGCGGATCGGCACCGCGCTGCGCGGCGAGCAGAGCGGCGTGGTACTGGTCGACGACCTGGAGGCCGGGCTGCGGGTGGTCGACGCGTACGCGGCCGAGCACCTGGAGATCCAGACCGAGAACGCCCGTGAGTGGGCGCTGCGGGTCCGCAACGCCGGTGCGGTGTTCGTGGGCGCGTGGTCGCCGGTGTCGCTCGGCGACTACTGCGCGGGCTCCAACCACGTGCTGCCCACCGGCGGCTGCGCGCGGCACTCCTCCGGGCTGTCCGTGCAGTCGTTCCTGCGCGGCGTCCACCTGGTCGAATACACGCAGGAGGCGCTGCGCGACGTGGCCCCGCACGTGGTCACGCTGGCGACCGTGGAGGACCTGCCCGCGCACGGCCAGGCGGTCAGCGTCCGCTTCCCCGAGGGCGGGGCGTCGTGACCACGCTCGACGACCTGCCGATCCGCGAGGACCTGCGCGGGCGCACGCCGTACGGCGCGCCGCAGCTCGACGTGCCGGTGCGGCTGAACACCAACGAGAACTCCTACCCGGTGCCCGAGCCGGTGGTCGAGGCGATCGGCAAGGCGCTCGCCGCCGAGCTGCGTGACCTCAACCGCTACCCGGACCGGGACGCGGTGGCGCTGCGCGCCGACCTGGCCGCCTACCTGGGACACGGGCTCACCGCCGACCACGTGTGGGCGGCGAACGGCTCCAACGAGATCCAGCAGCAGCTGCTGCAGGCGTTCGGCGGTCCCGGGCGCACCGCGCTCGGCTTCACCCCGGCGTACTCGATGCACCCGCTGCTGGCGCTCGGCACCGGCACCCGGTGGGTGCCCGCCCGGCGCGGCGCGGACTTCGGGCTCACCGCCGACGAGGCGGTGGCCCAGGTCCGCGAGCACCGGCCGGACGTGGTGTTCCTCTGCTCGCCGAACAACCCGACCGGCACCGCGCTCGACCCGGCCGTGGTCGCCGCCGTGCTGGACGAGGCGCCCGGCATGGTGGTCGTGGACGAGGCGTACGCCGAGTTCGCCCGGCCCGGCACGGTGAGCGCGCTGGCGGTGCTGCCCGGCCACCCGCGGCTGGTGGTGACCCGCACCATGAGCAAGGCGTTCGGCTTCGCCGGCGGCCGGCTCGGCTACCTGGCCGCCGACCCGGCGGTGGTGGACGCGGTGCAACTGGTCCGGCTGCCGTACCACCTGTCCGCGCTCACCCAGGCCGCCGCCCGCGCGGCGCTGGCGCACCGGGACGCCCTGCTCGGCACCGTGGCCGCGATCATGGAGCAGCGGGACCGGATCGTCGCCGAGCTGCGCGCCCGGGGCCACCGGGTGGCCGACAGCGACGCCAACTTCGTGCTGTTCGCCGTCGACGGGGACCAGGCGGTGGCCTGGCGTACCCTGCTCGATGCCGGCGTGCTGGTGCGCGACGTCGGCCTGCCCGGCTGGCTGCGCGTCACCGCCGGCACCCCGACCGAGACCGACGCCTTCCTCACCGCGATGGAGAACGTTTCATGAGCCGGATCGCCCGGATCGAGCGGGTCACAAACGAGACCAAGGTGCTCGTCGAGATCGACCTCGACGGCACCGGCCAGGCCGACATCTCCACCGGCGTCGGCTTCTACGACCACATGCTCAACCAGATCGCCCGGCACGGCGGCTTCGACCTGACCGTGCACACCGTCGGCGACCTGGAGATCGACGCGCACCACACGATGGAGGACACCGCGCTGGCGCTGGGCGCCGCGTTCGACCGGGCGCTGGGCGACAAGGCGGGCATCCGGCGGTACGGCTCGGCCACCGTCCCGATGGACGAGGTGCTGGTCCGGGCCGCCGTCGACCTGTCCGGCCGCCCGTACGTGGTGCACGACGAGCCGGCGCTGGCCCCGTACATCGGGCCGGTCTACCCGACGAGCATGACCCGGCACATCTGGGAGTCGTTCGGCCAGTCGGCCCGGATCACGCTGCACGTGGACGTGCTGCGCGCGGCCCGGCCGGGCGGGCACCCGGATGCGCACCACGTGGTCGAGGCGCAGTTCAAGGCCGTCTCCCGCGCGCTGCGCGAGGCCACCGCGCTCGATCCCCGTAACGCCGGTGTGGTGCCGTCCACGAAGGGCGCTCTCTAATGAAGGTGCTGCCCACTCTCGTGTTGATCCTGGCCGGGCTGCTGGTCGGCGGGACGTGGTCGCTGCTCAAGCAGGGCGCGCCGCGCGCCGCCGTGGTGGTCACCGGGCTGCTGGCCGTACTGGCCACCGTCGCCGGGGTGCTCTGGCTGCTGCCGGGGGAGAGCTGATGACGCGGCGCGTGGTGGTGCTCGACTACGGCTCGGGCAACCTGCGGTCGGCCGAGCGCGCGGTGGCGCGGGCCGGCGCCGACGTGACCGTCACCGACGACCTGGACGCCGCCGCGTCGGCCGACGGCCTGGTGGTGCCGGGCGTGGGCGCGTTCGCCGCCTGCATGGCCGGGATCGAGGCGCTGGGCGCCGGGCCGGTGATCGCCGAGCGGGTCGCCGCCGGGCGGCCGGTGCTGGGCATCTGCGTCGGCATGCAGATCCTCTTCGGGCACGGCGAGGAGCACGGCGTGGTCACCAAGGGGCTCGGGCTGCTGCCCGGCGGCGTGACCCGGCTGCCCGCGCGGCGGCTGCCGCACATGGGCTGGAACACGGTGCGGCCGTCGGCCGGCTCGACGCTGTTCGCCGGGCTGCCGGAGGGCACCCGGTTCTACTTCGTGCACTCCTACGGCGTGACGGACCCGGCGGCGCTGGCCGAGGCGGGCGCCACGGTGACGACCGCGCACCACGGCACGGACTTCGTGGCCGCGGTGGAGCGGGGCGCGCTGTCGGCCGCGCAGTTCCACCCGGAGAAGTCGGCCGACGCCGGTGCGGCGCTGCTGCGCAACTGGCTCGGCACGCTGTGACCGGCCCGCTGGCGTCGGCGTGAGCAAGGAGCGGGCCCGCCGCCGCGCGGCGCGCGAGGCCGAGCAGGAGCGTGCGCGCGCCGTCCGCGCCCGCCGGGTGGCCCGCCGGGAGCGGCGTCGTTCCCTGGTACGCCGGCTGACGCCGTCGCTGCGGCGCGGCCGTACCGGCCGGCTGCGCCGGCACACCCGCCGGGAGCGGGCGACGATCCTGGTGCTCACCGCGGTGGCGGTGGTCGGCATCTGGAGCCTGGTGGACGACCTGGCGCTGCGGCTGGTGCTGGTCGCGTTGTTGTTGCTGGTCCTGCCCGCGATCGTGGTGATCGCGCTGGACCGTCGTTGAGGATCCGAGGAGAGAAGCGTTGAGCCTCACCCTGTTGCCCGCCGTGGACGTCGCCGACGGCCAGGCCGTCCGGCTCGTGCAGGGCGCCGCCGGTAGCGAGACCGCGTACGGCGACCCGCTGGACGCGGCGCTGGCCTGGCAGTCCGACGGCGCGGAGTGGATCCATCTGGTGGATCTGGACGCCGCGTTCGGGCGGGGCTCCAACGCCGCGCTGCTGGCCGAGGTGGTCGGCAAGCTGGACGTGAAGGTGGAGCTGTCCGGTGGCATCCGCGACGACGAGTCGCTGCGGGCGGCGCTGGCCACCGGGGCGGCGCGGGTGAACATCGGCACCGCCGCGCTGGAGGATCCGCAGTGGTGCGACCGGATCTGCGGCGAGTACGGCGACCGGGTGGCGATCGGGCTGGACGTGCGCGGCCGTACCCTGTCGGCGCGCGGCTGGACCCGCGACGGCGGTGACCTGTACGAGGTGCTGGCCCGGCTGGACGCGGCGGGCGCGGCGCGGTACGTGGTCACCGACATCACCAAGGACGGCACCATGCGCGGGCCGAACCTGGACCTGCTGCGCGAGGTGTGCGCCCGCACCGACGCCCCGGTGATCGCCTCCGGCGGCGTGTCCACGCTCGACGACCTGCGGGCGCTGGCCACGCTGGAGCCGGTGGGCGTGGAGGGCGTGATCGCCGGGAAGGCGCTCTACGCGGGCGCGTTCACCGTCGCCGAGGCGCTGGCGACGCTGCGGGCCGACGCATGACCGCCGCGCCGCCCGAGCCGCCGGCGGACGCCGGTGTGGTGACCCGGCTCGGCTCGGGCGGCCCGTGGGAGGCGCTGTACGGCTACTCGCGGGTGGTCCGGGCCGGTTCGCTGGCGATCACGGCCGGCTGCACCTCCACTGTGGACGGCCGGGTGGCGCACGCCGGCGACGCGGCGGCGCAGACCGCGCAGGCGATCCGGATCGGCCTGGACGCGCTGGCCGAGGTGGGCGCCGGTCCGGGCGACGTGGTGCGGACCCGGATGTACGTGACGGACCGGATCTTCGCCGACGAGGTGGGCCGGGCGCACAACGCCGTGTTCGGCCCGGTACGCCCGGTGGCGACGATGGTGGTGGTGGCCGGGCTGATCGACCCGGACCTGCTGGTCGAGGTCGAGCTGGAGGCGTACCTCCCCGCCTGAGGCGTTCCGGGGTGCCTCGCGCGCCCCGGACCACACGCCGATCGGTTGTGCACAACCTAATTGTGCGTTACGGTTTCGCGGTGACCGATGATCTGGTGCTGCGCCGGCAGGTGTGCTTCGCCCTCTATGCGGCGTCGCGCGCCATGACCGACGTCTACCGGCCCATCCTCGACGAGCACGGCCTGACCTACCCGCAGTACCTGGTGCTGCTGGTGCTCTGGGAGCGTGACGACGACGCCCCCACGGTCTCCGAGCTCGGCGCCGCGCTCCGGCTCGACTCCGGCACGCTCTCCCCGCTGCTCAAGCGGCTGGAGGCGGCCGGCCTGGTGGTGCGTACCCGTTCGGCCGCCGACGAGCGCCGGGTCGAGGTGGGCCTCACCGGCCAGGGCCGGGCCCTGCGGGAGCGGATGTGTGACGTGCCGCGGCAGGTGGCCACCGCCACCGGGCTCACCGAGGCCGAACTGGTCTTCCTCCACGGCATCCTCACCCGGGTCACCGAGACGATCCACCGACAGAAGGAGCAGTGACATGCAGGTGCTCTACACCGCCTCCGCCCGCGCCACCGGCGACGGCCGCGACGGTCACGTCCGCACCTCCGACGGCACGGTCGAGCTGGACCTCGCCGTACCGAAGGAGATGGGTGGCGCCGGCGGCGCGGCCAACCCGGAGCAGCTCTTCGCGGCCGGCTACGCGGCCTGCTTCCACTCCGCGCTGCGCGTGGTCGCCCGCAAGGCCAAGGCGGACGTCTCCGGCTCGGTGGTCGAGGCCGAGGTGGGCATCGGCCCGAACGGCAGCGGCGGCTTCGGCCTCGCCGTGACGCTCGTGGTGGACCTGCCCGCGGTCGAGCGCGCGGCCGCTGAGCAGTTGGTCGACGCGGCCCACCA
Organism: Micromonospora chalcea; assembly: GCF_002926165.1. Taxonomy (GTDB): domain Bacteria; phylum Actinomycetota; class Actinomycetes; order Mycobacteriales; family Micromonosporaceae; genus Micromonospora; species Micromonospora chalcea. The sequence goes on from NZ_MAGP01000035.1 coordinate 66,584, forward strand.
GGTCTGCCCCTACTCCAACGCGACCCGGGGCAACGTCGAGGTCACCCGCACGGTCCGCGAGGCCCGATGAGCGGGATGAACCGGGAGATCCATCTGGCGTCCAGGCCGCAGGGCTGGCCGACCGCGGAGAACTTCCGGCTGGTCACCACCGAGGTGCCGACGCCGGGCCCGGGGCAGGTGGTGGTCCGCAACCGGTTCATGTCCGTCGACCCGTACATGCGCGGGCGGATGAACGACGTCAAGTCGTACGTGCCGCCGTTCGCGCTCGACGCCCCGCTCGACGGGGGCGCGATCGGTGAGGTGGTGGCCGGCGAGGCCGGCGGCGTCAAGCCCGGCGACACGGTGCTGCACGGGCTGGGCTGGCGCGAGTACGCGCTGGTGGACGCCAAGGGCGCGCGCAAGATCGACCCGGACCTGGCACCGGTGACCGCCCATCTGGGCGTGCTCGGCATGACCGGGCTGACCGCGTACGCCGGGCTGCTCGACGTGGCCGCCATGAAGCCGGGGGAGACCGTCTTCGTCTCCGGCGCGGCCGGCGCGGTGGGCAGCATGGTCGGCCAGATCGCGAAGCTGCGCGGCGCCGGCCGGGTGATCGGCAGCGCCGGCTCCGCGGCGAAGGTGGAACGGCTCACCGCGCTCGGCTTCGACGCCGCGTTCGACTACCACGACGGCCCGGTGTCCAAGCAGCTCAGGGCGGCCGCGCCGGACGGCGTCGACGTGTACTTCGACAACGTCGGCGGCGACCACCTGGAGGCCGCGATCGGGGCGATGAACGTGCACGGCCGGGCCGCCATCTGCGGCATGATCGCGCAGTACAACGCCACCGAGCCGCCGGCCGCGCCGCGCAACCTGGCGCTGGTGATCGGCAAACGCCTGACGCTGCGCGGCTTCCTCGTCAGTGACCACGGTCACCTGCGGGAGCAGTTCGTGCAGGAGGTGGCGGGCTGGCTGCGCGAGGGCCGGCTGTCGTACGACGAGACGATCGTCGACGGCATCGAGCAGGCCCCGGAGGCGTTCCTCGGCCTGCTGCGCGGCGAGAACCTCGGCAAGATGCTGGTCCGTCTCTGACCGGCGTGAACCCGTACCACCACGGGCGGTGGTGACCGGCCTCACCGGCGGGTCACCACCGCCCGGGCGTTGGCTAGGCTCGGGGCATGACGGTGGCGGTACGGGTCATCCCGTGTCTGGACGTGGACGCCGGGCGCGTGGTCAAGGGGGTCAACTTCCTCGACCTGCGCGACGCGGGCGACCCGGTGGAGCTGGCGGCGGCGTACGACCGGGCCGGCGCGGACGAGCTGACCTTCCTCGACGTCACCGCCTCGTCCAGTGACCGCGGCACCATGCTCGACGTGGTGCGGCGCACCGCCGAGTCGGTCTTCATCCCGCTCACCGTGGGCGGCGGCGTCCGCCAGGTCGCCGACGTCGACACGCTGCTGCGGACCGGGGCGGACAAGGTGGGCGTGAACACCGCCGCCATCGCCCGCCCGGAGCTGATCGCCGAGATCGCCGACCGGTTCGGCAGTCAGGTGCTCGTGCTCTCGCTGGACGTGCGCCGCGCGCCCGACGGCACGACGCCGAGCGGTTTCGAGGTGACCACGCACGGCGGGCGGCGGGGCACCGGGCTGGACGCGGTCGAGTGGGCGGCGCGCGGCGCCGGGCTGGGCGCGGGGGAGATCCTGCTCAACTCGATGGACGCCGACGGCACCAAGGCCGGGTTCGACCTGCCGCTGATCCAGGCGGTCCGGGAGGTGGTCGACGTGCCGGTGATCGCCAGCGGCGGCGCGGGCGAGGTGGCGCACTTCCCGCCGGCCGTCGGCGCGGGGGCGGACGCGGTGCTCGCGGCGAGCGTCTTCCACTTCGGTGAGCTGACCGTCGGCGAGGTGAAGGACGCGCTGCGCGGCGCCGGGCACCCGGTGCGCTGAGGCGCGCTCACTGCCGGCCGGAGTGCCCCTCGGGGGAGCGGCGCGGCATCGGGATCGAGCGGACCACGTACTCCTGCACGGCGGCGGCGTGGTCGTCCTCGTCGAGCTGCCACTCGGACTCACCGGACGGGTGCCGGCGGGTCAGCACGCCCTGCACCGTGTCCACAGTGGTGCCGAGCCCGGCGCTGGGGCGGGTGCGCCAGAGCCGCTCACCGTCCGGTGTGACCCGGAACCAGCCGTCGGCGACGCTGACCAGGCCCGCGCCGACGAGCCGCCGGACCGCGCCCTCCACCTCGTGCCGCTCGGGGATGGCCTGGTTGAGGTGGTCGGCGGTGGAGAGGACGTCGGCCAGTCGTACGCCTTCGGGGCGGCGTGTCGACGCAGACCGCCGGTGCCGGCCGGCGCCACTGGCGATGACAAGCGCGACGAAGATCCAGGCGTCGCTCCAACGCCATCCGTTCTCCCCCATGCAGGAATGATGCCCGGCCGCGACGGCGGAGGAAACACCTGGTTTTGCTGTTCTTCGTCACCGCAGCTCAGCGCGTTGCGGATCGCTTCGGGCCGTGGCGGTCGGCCCGGCGCCGGTCACGTAGCGTAAGCGCCGCTCGCCGGCCGTGCGGGCAGCGCGAAGACCGGGATGAAGAACTGGGCGAGCGGGCCGATGGTCAGCGCGTACGCCACGGTGCCGAGGCCGACGGTTCCGCCGAGCAGCCAGCCGAGGGCCAGCACGGTGACCTCGATGCTCGTGCGGACCAGCCGCACCGAGAAGCGGGGATGACGGGCGACGAATCCGGTCATCAGACCGTCGCGGGGCCCGGGGCCGAGCCCGGCGCCGAGGTAGAGCCCGGTGGCGGCGCCGTTGGCGACGATCCCGGCCACGAGCATCGCGGCACGCGCCGGCATGCCCTCACCGGGCGGCAGCACGGCCAGGGTGGCGTCGACGACCAGGCCGATGACCACGACGTTGCTGACCGTGCCGAGGCCGGGCCGCTGCCGCAGCGGGATCCAGAGCAGCAGCACGAGAGCGCCGACGGCGATGGTGACGGTGCCGAAGGAGAGACCGGTCTGCCGGGCGAGCCCCTGGTGGAACACGTCCCACGGGTCCAGCCCCAGCTCCGACCGGATCATCAGCGCCATGCTGAGGCCGTACAGGACGAGCCCGGCGTAGAGCTGGGTGAGTCGTCGCGCCGAACGGTGCCCGAGATTGCCAAGCGGTGCCATGCATGCCACCCTAGGGGCCAATTGCAGGACGTAAGGGGTCCAATTCCGGAGGTGTGGCCATGACCAGCCAGGTGCGCGGCGTCCAATTGGCGCGACTCCTCGGCCAGTGGCATGCGCTGCCGGGCCGCCGCCGCAGCCCCGACTACGCCGCGCTCGCCGGCGCCGTCCGGGGCCTGCTCGCCGACGGCCGGCTGCCCCTGGGGGTACGCCTGCCGGCCGAGCGGGAACTGGCCGAGGCGCTGCGGATCAGCCGGACCACTGTCACCGCCGCGTACCGGGAACTGCGGGAGAGCGGCCACCTGGCCAGCCGCCGGGGCGCCGGGAGCTGGACCATGCTGCCCGGCGGCCACCGGGTCGCCAGCACCGGGCTGTGGACGCCGCTGGACGACCGCGACATGATCGACCTCGGCGTGGCCGCGCTGTCCGCGCCGCCGCAGCTCGTCCCGGCCGCCCGGGCGGCCGCCGAGGACCTGCCCCGCTACCTCGGCGGGGCCGGCTACCACCCGACCGGCATCATCGAGCTGCGGGAGGCGGTGGCCCGCGGGTACACCGAGCGCGGGCTGCCCACCAGCCCGGAGCAGATCATGGTCACCAGCGGCACCCAGCACGCGCTGGACCTGGTGCTGCGGCTGGCCCTGTCGCCCGGTGGCGCGGTGCTCGTCGAGTCACCCACCTACCCCAACGCGCTGGCCGCGCTGGCCGCCCGGCGCGCCCGGATCGCCACGCACGGCCTGTCCGACGAGGGCTGGGACGCCGAGCTGCTGCTCGGCAGCATCCGGCAGACCCGGCCGAAGCTCGCGTACGTGATCCCGGAGTTCCACAACCCGACCGGCCACCTGATGGCGGCCGACCTGCGCGAACGGCTGGTCGGCGCGGCCCACGCGGCCGGCACCGACCTCGTCGTCGACGAGTCCTTCGTCGACCTGCCGCTGGACGGCACCCCGCTGCCGCCGCCGGTCGCGGTCTTCGACAGGCACTCCCGGGTGATCAGCATCGGCGGGATGAGCAAGCCCTACTGGGGCGGCCTGCGGATCGGCTGGGTCCGCGCCTCCGCGCCCCAGGTGCAGCGGCTCGCCGCGGCCCGGGTCGGGGTGGACATGGCCAGCCCGGTGCTCGACCAGCTCGTCGCCGTGCACCTGCTCGCCGAGGCGCCGGCCATCGTGGCCGCCCGCCGGGCCCAGCTCGCCGCGCAGCGCGACGCCCTGGTCGCGGCGCTCGCGGAGCAGCTGCCCGACTGGCGGGTCACGCCGCCGCGCGGCGGCGTGACGCTCTGGGCCGAGCTGGACGGCCCGATCTCCAGCGCGCTGGCCCGGGCCGCCGAGGAGGTCGGCGTACGGCTGGCGCCCGGACCCCGGTTCGGCCTGGACGGGACGCTCGAGCGCTTCCTGCGGTTGCCCTTCACGCTGCCCGCCGACGAGTTGGTGGAGGCGGTCGGGCGGCTCGCCGCGGTGCGCTACGACCTGGACCGCACCAGCCGCCCGCAGTGGCGCGAGCCGAGCGTCATCGCCTGACCGCCCGCCCGATCCGGTGGTGAACCGCCCGAACCACAGCTGCGGGCGGGTCCGCGCCCGCACACTGCCCGGGTGGGAGACGGGGACGCGGTCCGGTGGTCGTGGGCGGTGCGGCGCAGCGCGCCGGGCTCCCGCACCACCCGGCTGGAGCTCTTCTACGACCTGGTCTTCGTCTTCGCGTTCCTGAGCGTCACCACGCTCACCGCCTCGGTGCTCACGCCCGCCAACCTCTACCGGTTCCTGCTGGTGCTGGCGCTGCTCTGGTGGTCGTGGACCGGCTTCGCCCGGATGGGCAACGCGTTCCGCGCCGACCAGGGGATGCTGCCGCTGATCGGCGTCGTCACCGTGGCGGCCACGTTCCTGCTCGTGCTCAGCACGCCCAGCGCGTTCGCCAACAGCGGTGGCTGGCTGCCCGGGCCGCTGGTCTTCGCCGCGTGCTACTTCGTGATCCGGACCGCCCAGCTCACCGTCTTCGCCTGGGCCGACCGCGCCGACCCGGCCCGGCGCCGGGGACTGCGGATGCGCTTCCTGGCCCCGACGGTGGCCACGGCGCTGCTTGTCGTCGCCGGCACCCTGCCCGGACGGCTGGCGCAGGAGCGGTTCGCGGTCGGGCTGCAACTGGTGCTCTGGACCCTGGCGCTGCTCGTCGAGTACGTCGCCGGTGCGATCCTGGGCCGGCAGTGGTGGGTGGTGCTCTCGGCCGGGCACTGGGCGGAACGGCACGCGCTCATCGTGCTCGTCGCACTCGGCGAGTCGCTCATCGCGCTCGGGCTCGGCCCGAAGACCGGGCTGCCGCTCACCGGCCCGGTGGCGGTCGCCGCGCTGCTCGGCGTGGTGATCGTGGCGACGCTGTGGTGGGCGTACTTCGACACGCTGTCGTTCGCGCTGGAACAGGCGCTGCACCAGGCGCGGGACCAGGCCGCGCGGCTACGGTTGGCCCGCACCGTCTACACGTTCCTGCATCTGCCGATGGTCGCCGGGATCATCCTGTTCGCCCTCGGCCTCAAGGACCTGCTGGCCGAGGCGACCTCACCCGCGACGCCCGCGTGGGGCCCGCCGCTGGGCGCCTTCTGGGCCGGGATCCTGTTCGGCGGCGTCGGGCTCTACCTGCTCAGCATCGCCGCGTGCTGGTGGCTGGCGGAGCGCCGGGTGCGGCCGCCGCTGCTGGTGACGGTGCTGGCGCTCGTCGCCGCCGTGCCGGCCGTCGCCCTTCTCCACGAGCTGAACGCGCTCGTCGTGCTGGCTGTGCTCGCCGGCGCGGGCGTGGCCTGGGAGACCCGGCGCGAGGACGGCTACCGGCGCCGGGTACGCCAGCTCGCGCTGGAGGAGCAGATCGCCGCCGAGGCCGAGCAGAGCCGCTGGCGGCAGCAGCACCTCTGACCGGCGCCGACGCGAACGGCCGTGCCCCGGGACGGTGGGGCACGGCCGGCGCTACCGACTGGCGGTGCGGGTCACAGCTCGGCGAGCGTGCCCTCGTACATCTTGTCGATCTCGGAGGAGAAGTTCGTCTCCACGCTCCGGCGCTTGATCTTCAGCGACGGCGTGACCTCGCCGTCCTCGATGGTGAGGTCACGGGGGAGGATCGTCACCTTCTTGATCGTCTCCCAGCGGTTGAGCTTGGCGTTCAGCTCGGCGACGTACCCCTCGACCATCTCCCGCGCCTGCGGCGAGGTGACGATCGTGGTGTAGTCGCTGCCCTCCAGCGGGGTGCCGGCGGCCCAGCCCTTGATCGCGTCCGGGTCCAGCGTGACGAGCATGGTGCAGTAGTTGCGCGCCTGCCCGATCACCACCGCCTGCGAGGTGTACGGGCAGACCGCCTTGAACATGCCCTCGATGTGCGACGGCGCGACGTACTTGCCGCCGGACGTCTTGACCAGGTCCTTCTTACGGTCGGTGATGCGCAGGTAGCCGTCGTCGTCGAGCGTGCCGATGTCGCCGCTGCGGAAGAAGCCGTCCTCGGTGAACGCGGCGGCGGTCTCCTCGGGGAGGTTGTGGTAACCCCGCATGACCGGCTTGCCCCGCATCAGGATCTCGCCGTCGGTGTCGATCCGGCACTCCAGATCACCCATGGCCCGGCCCACGCTGCCGATCTTCAGCCCGTCGGGCGGGTTCACGAACGCGCCGGCGCTGGTCTCGGTCAGGCCGTAGCCCTCGGAGATGGGCAGGTTGGCGGCGGCGAAGAAGGTGGCGATCTCCTTGCTCAGCGGCGCCGCGCCGGAGACCAGCACCCGCATCCGGCCGCCGAGCCGGGCCTGCAGCTTGCTGAACACCAGCTTCTCGGCCAGCGCGTACTTCATCCGCAGTCCGGCCGGCACCGGCTTGCCGGCCTGCTCCAGCGCGACCTTCTCCTTGCCGACCTCGACGCCCCAGGCGAAGATCTTGGCCTTCGCGCCGCCCGCGCCCTGCGCGGTGGTGACCGCCTTGTTGTAGACCTTCTCGAAGACCCGGGGCGCGCCGCACATCAGCGTCGGCCGGATCACGCCGAGCAGGTCGACCAGCTTGTCCACCCGGCCGTCGACGTACGTGGGCAGGCCGACGTGGGTGGCGCCGCAGAGCAGCGTCTTGCCGAACGAGTGCGACAGCGGTAGCCACAGGTACTGCAGGTCGTCGGTGCGCAGCAGGCCCAGCTCGGCCTGCGCCACGCCCTCCCAGCACCAGCCGCCGTGCAGCAGCTCCACGCCCTTCGGGCGGCCGGTGGTGCCCGAGGTGTAGATGAGCGTCGCCAGGTGGTCCGGGCCGATGCCGGCCACGAGCATGTCGATCAGGTCGGGCTCGGCGCTCAGCGCGGCGGCGCCGCGCTCCTCCAGCTCGGCCAGGGTGAGCTGCGGGACGGCGGCGGCCGGGTCGGGCGCGCCGTCGAAGAGCACCACGTGGGTCAGCGCGGGCAGGTCCGCTCCGGCGATCTTCGCCGCCTGGGCCGGGTTCTCCGCGAACAGCACCTTCGAGCCGGAGTCGGCGATGATGTAGACCGCGTCGTCGGGCTCGGTGGTCGGGTAGACGGTGGTGGTGGCCCCACCGGCGCACATGATGCCGAAGTCGGCCAGCACCCACTCCAGCCGGGTGTTGGCCAGGATCGCCACCGGGTTCTCCAGGCCGACACCGAGCCCGTGCAACCCGGCGGCGATCGCCTTCGCGCGCTGCCCGACCTGCTCCCACGTCAGCCAGACCGGGCCCGAGTCGTCGGGTGCGGGGTGAGCGAACGCCTGGCGGTCGGGGGAGTCCGCCACGCGCTTGAGGAACATGTCGGGTACGGAACGGTACGGTACATCGAGAGCCATCGCTGTAGCCGCCTTCAGGGGTGGAGGGACGTGACGGGGGTCACGCCGGTCTGCGGTTACCGAAGGGTATTGCCTGTACCCGGCCAGCGGCTAGCCCTGATCGGCCGAGTCGCCACCGGTCCCGACTTCTGGCATCGGATCAGGCGTATCGGCTGGCGGCGCGGGACCAGTCGTAGGTGGCCCGGATCCAGTCCCGGCGGGTGTCCAGGAACGCCCGCATCCCCTCGTCGGCCCCGGCGCTCAACGCCGCGTCCCGCTCCGCGTACGAGGCGAGGGCCGCGTTGAAGCGTTTCGCCGCCGCGTTCAGCGCCGCCGACTCGTCCTGCCCGGTCTCGCCCGCGATCGTGGTCACCAGGTTGTGCGCGTCCGGGGTGACGCCCCGCTCCTTGCCGTAGGAGAACACGTCGTTGCACCAGCAGACCAGGTCGGTGGCGAGGGCGTCCAACGCGGTCAGCGCCGGGGTCGCCCGCTGGTCGGCCCGGGGCAGGGACGGGCGGGCCAGGTCGGTCACCGTGAAGCTGGGGCGTACGCCGCCGGTGTGGCGGCGCATCTGCACGTACTCGGCGACCCCGGGCACGCGCCGGCGCTCCCGGTTCGCCGCCTCCCACAGCAGCGCCAGCAGGTACTCCCGCAACTGGCTCACCAGCCGCATCAGGTGCGCCGGCCGGCCCCGGCCGCGCGCCCGCCGGCACAGATCGTGCAGCGCCAGGCCCATCGGGCCGGCATCGGTGGGCGCGGGCGCGTCCGGGTCACCGTGCCGGTCTAGCACTCCCAGCAGCGCCGCCAGGGTGGGCGCGAGCACCGTCGGCGCGGCGCCCAGCCCGTCGTCGTCGCAGGCGTCGTCCACCACGAACAGCCAGTTGATCAGGTCGGTGAGCAGCCGCAGACCGGCCGGGGACGCCTCGGGGCAGGCCCGTCCGGCCAGCTCCGAGGCATGGGCGCCGGCCAGCCGCAGCAGGCCGGCCTGGGTCTTGACCAGGCCGAAACCGCGCACCCAGGCGACGCTCTGCGCGGCCACCTCGTCCGCGGCCGGGTGACACCGGGAGGGAAAGGGCGGCTCGTGCAGCGCCGAGAGCGCGAAGTCCCGCATCGTCGTCCCCTGTCCGCCGCCCCGCAGGGTCGGGCCGGTGCGCAGGAGCGTACGGCAGCCGGCGAACGTTATCGAACGCCGGGTGTCCACATTCTACGATCGCCTGGGTGGACGGGCGGAAACGTCTGTCACAGGCCCAGTTCGGCGGTACGCAGACGCTCGGCGCGCTCGGCCGGACCGTCCACCTGGACCCGGGCCACCCGCTGCCGCCCGGTGAGGAACAGCACGAGTTCCCCCGGCGCGCCGACCAGCCGCAGCCGCTCGCCGCCGCCACCGGCCCGCAGCTCGCCGTGCCCCGGCGCCTGCACCAGCACCTCGGCCGGGAAGCGCCGCAGCGCCATCCGGGCCAGCAGGGCGACCCGCTTCCAGAGCACCGCCTGCTGCCCGGCCGGCAGGTCACGCGGCTGCCAGCCCGGCCGGGCCCGGCGGACGTCCTCGTGGTGGATGAAGAACTCCATCCCGTTCGCGATCTCGTCGGTGAGCGGGTTGCTCACCGGGCTCCACACCGGGGGACGGCGGACCCGGGCGATCAGGTCGGCGTACGGCCCGGCGGCGATCCGCCTGCGGACCGACTCGCCGTAGCCGCGCAGCGGCGGCAGCAGGATCCCGCCCGCCGCGTCCGGCCGGCGCTCCCGCACCAGCAGGTGCGCCGCCAGGTCGCGGGTGGTCCACCCCTCGTTCACAGTCGGCGCGTCCGGTCCCAGCTCCAGCATCAGGTCGGCGAGCGCCTCGCGCTCCGTTCGGGCGTACCGCGGCATGGCCCGATCGTAGGCCCGTCGCGGCCGATCGGCGCGCCACGCCCGGCGCTACGGCGGGCCGCGAGCATCGAGGGCCGGTGTCCGCCCAGGTCCGGTGCGAACGTGACGGCGGACATATCCCGGCCGGGTCGGCGGAGCTGGCGGCGAGCGGTAAGGATGGGGGAGAAAATTGCGGCTTACGGCGGGGGCGAACGTGGCGAGCGGGACAAGTCGGGACGTGCTCGGCAGAGGGCTACGGGTGCTCGGCCGGGCCATCCGGGAACAGCCGCGGATCTTCGCGGTGGCGGTCAGCGGCAGCGTGCTGTTCGGCCTCCTGGTGATCGCCAGCGCGTACGTGGCCGGCGGGGTGGTCGGCAAGGTCGTCGTGCCCGCGGTCGAGCGCGGCGAGGTGGCCCGCGGGACCCTGGCTCTGGCCGCGGCGGCGCTGCTCGGCATCAGCGTGCTGCGGGTCGTCGGCATCTTCGGCCGGCGGCTCGGCGCCGGTTACATGCAGTACCGGCTCCAGGCCGCCTACCGCCGCCGGGTCACCCGCCGCTACCTGGAGTTACCGCTGGCCTGGCACCACCGCAACTCCACCGGCACGCTGCTGTCCAACGCCAACTCCGACGTGGAGGCGGCCTGGTACCCGATCGCGCCGCTGCCGTTCGCGGTCGGCACGCTGGTGATGCTGGTCGGCGCGGTGGCGTCACTGTTCGTCACCGACTGGGCGCTGGCCCTGGTCGGCCTCGCCGTGTTCCCCGCGCTGTTCGCGCTCAACGTGGTCTACTCCCGCCGGATGGCGCCCCGGCAGGCCCGGGCGCAGCGGCTGCGCGCCGAGGTCAGCGGCATCGCGCACGAGAGCTTCGACGGCGCGCTGGTGGTCAAGACGATGGGCCGCGAGGCCCAGGAGACCGCCCGTTTCGCCGCCCGCGCCGGCGAGCTGCGCGACGCGCTGATCTCGGTCGGCCGGCTGCGCGGCGTCTTCGACCCGATGCTGGAGACGCTGCCCAGCCTCGGCACGCTCGCCGTGCTGGTGGTCGGCGCGATCCGGCTGCGGCAGGGCGCGATCACCGTGACCGAGCTGGTCAGCGTCGCGTTCCTGTTCACCGTGCTGGCCTTCCCGGTACGCGCCATCGGCTGGGTGCTGGCCGAGCTGCCGCGCAGCGTCGCCGGGTGGGACCGGGTGCGCCGGGTGCTCGACGCGACAGGCGAGATGCCGTACGGCACGAGGACGCTCGACCCGGCCACCCGTACGCCGGCCACGCTCGCGTTCCACGACGTGCACTTCGCGTACGAGCCGGCCGAGGCGCACCTGCCCGGCGCCCAGGTGCTCGGCGAGGTGACGTTCACCGTGCCGGCCGGGAAGACCGTCGCCCTGGTCGGGCCCACCGGTTCGGGCAAGTCCACGATCGCGTCGTTGGCCGTGCGCCTGGTCGACCCGGGCGCCGGGCGGGTCACGCTGGACGGCGTGGACGTGCGGGAGCTGACCGCCGCCTCGCTCGCCGGCACCGTGGCGCTGGTGGCGCAGGTGCCGTTCGTCTTCGACGACACGGTCCGGGCCAACATCGCGCTGGACCGGGCCGGCATCGGCGACGACGAGGTGTGGGCGGCGCTGCGGCTGGCCGAGGCGGACGGCTTCGTGGCCGCGCTGCCGGACGGGCTGGACACCATGGTCGGCGAGCGGGGCACCTCGCTGTCCGGCGGGCAGCGGCAGCGGCTGACGCTGGCCCGGGCGCTGGCCGGGCGCCCCCGGCTGCTGGTGCTCGACGACGCCACGAGCGCTGTCGACCCGCGCGTCGAGGCGGCCATCCTGGCCGGGCTGCGCGCGCCCGCCGACGGCGGCGGCCCGGCGTCGATCCTGGTGGTGGCGTACCGCCGGGCCACCATCGCGCTCGCCGACGAGGTGATCTACGTGGAGCAGGGCCGGGTGGTCGCCCGCGGCGCCCACACCGAGCTGCTGGCCACCGTGCCCGGCTACGCCGACCTGGTCACCGCGTACGAGCAGGCCGAGCAGGAACGCGAGCAGAAGCAGACGTACGACGAGGTCACGCCGCTGGCCTCCGGCCTGGAGGTGGAGCGGTGAGCGCGACGACGGCGGAGGCGGACCGGAGCACCGAGACCACCGAGTCGACCTGGCAGACGTTGCGGCGCGGGCTGGCGCTCTCCCCGGAGCTGCGCACCGGTCTCGCCGGCACGCTGGCGCTGGCGCTGGTCTACATGGTCGGCCGGGTCGCCGTGCCGGTGGCGGTGCAGCGCGGCATCGACCACGGCATCGTCGGCGGGCTCGACCTGAACGTCATCTCGCTCACCGTGGCGATCACCGCCGGGGTGCTGGTGGTCACCACCGCCTGCGGCTACCTGATGATGCGCCGGCTGTTCACGGTGAGCGAGACGGCCCTGGCCGGGGTGCGCACCCGGGCGTTCCGGCACGTGCACGACCTGTCCATGCTGCACCAGCAGTCCGAGCGGCGCGGCTCGCTGGTCTCCCGGGTGACCAGCGACGTCGACCAGATCACCCAGTTCCTCCAGTGGGGCGGCGTGATCCTGATCGTCAACCTGGGCCAGCTGCTGGTGACCACAGCGGTGATGCTCGCGTACTCCTGGCAGTTGACGCTCGTGGTGCTCGTCGCGTTCGCGCCCGCGGTGGTGGTGGCCCGGCAGTTGCAGCGCCGCCTCGCCGGGGCCTACGGCCTGGTGCGGCAGCGCACCGGCACGCTGCTCGGCGCGATCGGCGAGAGCGTGGTGGGCGCGCCGGTGATCCGGGCGTACGGCATCGCCGGGCGGACCGCGCGGCGGCTCGACACGGCCATCGACGGGCAGCGGGTGGCCCAGCAGCGGGCGATCCGGATCAGCATCATGGGCAGCTCGGTGGGGGAGCTGGCGGCCGGGCTGGCGCTGGCCGGGGTGGTCGTGGTCGGGGTGAGCCTGGGCGTCGACCGCACGCTGTCGGTCGGCCAGCTCACCGCGTTCCTGTTCCTGGTCACGCTGTTCATCCAGCCGGTGCAGATCGCCACCGAGGTGCTCAACGAGGCGCAGAACGCGATCGCCGGCTGGCGCCGGGTGCTGGACGTGCTGGACGTCTCCCCGGACGTGGCCGACCCGGGCGAGCAGGGGCGGGAGCTGCCGCCCGGGCCGCTGGACGCCCGGTTCGCCGGCGTGACGTTCGCCTATCCGGGCGGCCCGCCGGTGCTGCACGACGTGACGCTGGACATCCCGGCCAAGAGCCGGGTGGCGGTGGTGGGCGAGACCGGCAGCGGCAAGACCACGTTCGCCAAGCTGCTCACCCGGCTGATGGACCCGACCGAGGGCGCGGTGCTGCTCTCCGGCGTCGACCTGCGGCAGGTGCGTTTCGACTCGCTGCGTTCCCGGGTGGTGATGGTGCCGCAGGACGGCTTCCTGTTCGACGCCACGGTCGGGGAGAACGTCCGCTTCGCCCGCCCCGACCTGACCGACGAGCGGCTCACCGCCGCCTTCGGCGAGCTGGGCCTGGCCGACTGGCTGGACGGGCTGCCGTCCGGGCTGGACACGCCGGTCGGTGAGCGCGGGGAGGCGCTCAGCGTCGGCGAGCGGCAGCTCGTGGCGCTGGCCCGGGCGTACGTCGCGGACCCGGACCTGCTGGTGCTGGACGAGGCGACGAGCGCCGTCGACCCGGCCACCGAGGTACGCCTGCAACGCACGCTCGACGCGGTGACCCGGGGGCGGACCACGCTCGCCATCGCGCACCGGCTGTCCACGGCGCAGGCGGCGGACGAGGTGATCGTGGTGGACCGGGGCCGGATCGTGCAGCGCGGCCCGCACGACGAGCTGGTCCGCGACACCGACTCGGTGTACGCGCTGCTGTACGCGTCCTGGTTGGAGCAGACCCGGTAACCGGTCAGCGGGAGTAGAACTCCACCACCAGTTGCTCGTCGCAGACCACCGGCACCTCGTGCCGGGCCGGTTCGCGTACCAGCGTGGCGCGCAGCTGCGCCGGCTGCGCCGACAGGTACGGCCGGGGTTGCGCGTCCGCCTGCGCCCCGGCGGCGGCGAGCTGGAACGGCGGCAGCGTGCGGCTGCGCTCGCGTACGCCGACCACCTGGCCGGGCCGCAGCCGGTACGACGGCCGGTCGACCTTGCGCCCGTCCACTGTGATGTGGCCGTGCCCGACGAGCTGGCGGGCCTGGTAGATGCTGCGGGCCAGCCCGGCCCGCAGGACCACCGCGTCGAGGCGTCGTTCCAGCAGCGCGACGAGCGTGTCGCCGGTCTTGCCGGCGGCCCGGGCGGCCTCGTCGAACAGCCGGCGCAACTGGGCCTCGCTGACGTTGTACTGGTGGCGCAGCCGCTGCTTCTCCAGCAGCCGCACCTGGTAGTCGGAGGTGGTGCGGCGGGACCGGCCGTGCACGCCCGGGGGGTAGGGGCGCCGCTCGAAGTACCGCACGCACTTGCGGGTCAGCGGGATGCCGAGGGCCCGGGAGAGCCGGGCTTTGGGCCGGGGGTGGTTCACGGGGGCGTCTCCGATCGTCTAGCCTGCTTGTTAGGTAAGCCTAACCTATCTTGAGGAGGTCGGGATCATGCGGCCCAGCCCGGCGGAGATCGTGCGAACCCTTGTCGCGGGCCGGTTGCCCGCCCTCGTCCACCTGGCCCGGCACCCCGGCCCGCCCCAGGTCCGGCACGCCGTCGACCCGGACGGGCGGGTGCTGCTGCTCGTACCCGTGGTCAGTGACCTCGCCGCGGCGCTCGTGCCGCCGGCGGGCGACGCCGACGTGGCCGCCGTGCTCGACGTGCTCGACCTGCCGCCGGCGGCCGGGGCGCCCTCGCTCGGCCGGGCCTGGGTGTCCGGCTGGGCGACGCGGCTGGACGGGGACGAGGCGCGCGACGCGGCGGTCGACTTCGCCGCCACCGACCCGGTCGCCGATCTGCTCGACGTGGGCAGCCGGTTCCACCTGCACCGCTTCGAGGTGGCCGAGGCCCGCTGGGAACGCGCCGGGCGGGTGCGCCGGATCGACCCGGAGGCGTTCGCGGAGGCCGAGCCGGACCCGCTGCACCCGGTCGAGGCCGCCCTGCTCGCGGACCTGGCCGACCACCACGCCGAGCAGGTCGGCGACTACCTGCGGCGGCGGCTGGACCTGCCCGGCGACCAGATCCCGCGGGTGGTCCGGATCGACAGGTACGGCCTGCTGGTCGCGCACGGGCGGCCCGGCGCGACCCGGCGGGCCCGGCTCGCCTTCCCCCGGCCGGTCGCCGACGTGGCGGAGCTGTCCCGCCTGCTGCACCCGATGCTCTGCCCCCGGGCGGCCGCGGCCTGAGCCGCGACGGCTCAGGTGATGTCGCCGGTGAGGTACCGCTGGACCGTCGGGCCGACGGCGGCCACCAGCGTCGCCGGCTCGGCGGTGGCGACCGCGTCGAGGCGGAGCACGTACCGCATCATCGCCAGCCCGGCGAGCTGGGTGGCGACCAGGCCGCCGCGCAGCGCGCGCTGCGCCGGGTCGACGTCGAGCTGGTCGAGCACCCGCCGCAGCACCTGCGTGACCAGGAACTCGCGCAGCAGGCGCGCGGTCCAGTCGTTGCTGACCGCCGAGCGCAGCAGCGCCACCGCGGCGGTGCCGGTGGGGGAGTCCCAGACCTCCAGGAACACCCGGACCATCCGCTCGCCGAGCGCGTCCGGGCCGCCGGCGAGCACCGCCGGAAGCAGCCGTCCCGGGTCGGCCGGGAACGCCGTCGCGGCCCGGAACAGCTCCTCCTTGCCGCCGAAGTAGTGGTGCACGAGCGCCGGGTCCACGCCCGCCGCGGCGGCGATGGCCCGGATGGACGCGGCGTCGAACCCCCGCTCGGCGAACGCCTCCCGCGCCGCGGCGAGGATCGCCTCGCGGGTGTCCGGAGTGCCGGGCCGCCGCCCGGTGCGCCGCGCGTTCACCCGCTGCGCCGGCGCAGCGTCGCGGCGGCCAGCACCAGCGCCGCCACCGCCGCCCCGGTCACGATCGCCACGTCCCGCCACATCGTCCCGGTCGGCTCGGCGTGCGCGCCGACCTCCTGCAGCGCCTCGACCGCGTACGACAGCGGCAGCGCGTCGCTGACCGCCTGGAGCCAGCCGGCCATCTGGTCGGGCGGCACGAACAGGCCGCACAGCAGCAGTTGCGGCGCCACCACCACCGGCATGAACTGGACCGCCTGGAACTCGGTGCGGGCGAACGCCGAGCAGAACAGCCCGAGCGCCACCGCCAGCACCGCGTTCACCCCGGCGATCAGCACGACCAGCCACGCGCTGCCCGCGGTCTCCAGGCCGAACACCTGGTACGCGACGACCGAGGCGACAGTGGACTGGAGCACCCCGGCCAGGCCGAACGCGATGCCGTACCCGAAGAGCAGGTCGAGCTTGCCCAGCGGCGTGGTGAGCAGGCGCTCCAGCGTGCCCGTGGTGCGCTCGCGGAGCATGGCGATGCTGGTCACGAGGAACATGATGATGAACGGGAAGAAGCCCAGCATGATCAGGGCCACCCGGTCGAACGTGCTGGGCGCGCCGGGCGGGGCGGGCTGGTCGACGTACATGAAGTAGACGAGCGTGAGCAGCACCGACGGCACCACCACGAGCAGCGCCACGGTCCGCCGGTCGTGCCGGAGCTGGCGCAGGATGCGCCCGGTGGTGGCGGCCAGGATCCGTCCGTTCATCGCGCCTCTCCCTCGGCGTCGCGGATCAGGCGCAGGAACGCCTCTTCCAGGTCGTCGGTCCCGGTGGCGGCGCGGACCGCGGCCGGGGTGTCGTCGGCGACCAGCCGGCCCTCGCGGATCAGCAGCAGCCGGTCGCAGCGGGCGGCCTCGTCCATCACGTGGCTGGACACCAGCAGCGTGGTGCCGGCGGCGGCCATGGCGTGGAACCGGGCCCACAGGTCGGCCCGCAGCACCGGGTCCTGGCCGACCGTCGGCTCGTCGAGGACGACCAGCTCCGGCTCGCCGACCAGCGCGCACGCGAGCGAGGCGCGGCTGCGCTGGCCGCCGGAGAGCGTGCCGACGAGCTGGTCGGCCGCCTTTCCCAGGCCGACGTCGGTGACCGCGCGGTCGGCCTCGGCGCGGCCCCGGCCCTGGAGCACCGCGAAGTAGCGGGCGTTCTCCCGCACCGTCAGGTCGGCGTAGACGCTCGGCGCCTGGGTCAGGTAGCCCACCCGGCGGCGCAGGTCGGCCGAGCCGGCCGGGCGGCCGAGCACGTCGACCGCGCCGGAGCCGACCGTCTGCACGCCGACCACCGCGCGCATCAGCGTGGTCTTGCCGCTGCCGCTGGGCCCGAGCAGCCCGGTCACCGTGCCCCGGGGCACCCCGCAGGTGATGCCGTGCAGCACCCGCCCCTCGCCCCGGTCGACCACCAGCTCGCGGACCGACACCGCGTCGTCCATGCTTGCCTCCGTCAATTCATCACCCGATGAACTCAACGCTAGATGAATTCCGTCGGCGAGGCAACGAGGGACTTGACTTCGAGTGGGCTCGAACTGGAAGCCTGGAGGGCGTGGACATCAGCACGCGGGAGATGAGCCTCACCGTGGGTGAGGCGGCGGAACGGGTCGGCCTGACCACCTACACGCTGCGCTGGTACGAGCAGGAGGGGCTGGTGGGCCGCGTCGGACGGGACTCCTCCGGCCGCCGGCGCTACACCGAGTCCGACGTCAACTGGCTGTTCCTGCTCACCCGGCTGCGGCGCACCGGGATGCCGGTGCGCGACATGCGCCGCTACGCCGAGCTGGCCCGGCACGGCGACAGCACGCTCGGCGCGCGGCGGGCGCTGTTCGAGGCGCACCGCGCCCGGGTGCTGGCCCGGATGGCCGAGCTGGAGGAGGACCTGAAGGTTCTCGAATACAAGATCGACGCGTACCGGCGGGCGGAGGAGGAGTCGGGCTGAACACCCGGCGGCGGACAGGGAGTCCGGCATCGGAAGATCAGGTTTCGGGCACCATGAGGCAGTGGGTCCAGCTCCGTTGTCCGACACCGGGTTCCTCGACCTCTGGGCCGCCCGCCTGCGGCACGCCGCCGACCGGCCGGTCGTCGGGATCATGCTGCGGGGCAGCCACGCCCGGCGGGCCGCCACCGAGCACAGCGACGTGGACGTGGACGTGCTGGTGGCCGCCGACGAGCCACGCGCCACCGGCGGGCCCCGGCAGGTCACGTCCCGCCGCGGCACGCCGTACGCGGCCCGGCGGGCGTACCTGACCGAGTTCGGCGGCCGCCTGGTGCACGTCTCCGTGGCCGCCCGCGACGTCCGCTCCTGGGTACGCCGGCTCGGCCAGCCCGCCGACTGGGCGTTCGGCCTCCCGGTCACCGCGCCGGCCCGGCTGCTCTGGGCGGTGCCGGAATGGCGGCGCCGGATCGACCTGCCGGTGCTCTGCCAGCCCGCCGACGAGCCGCGCCTGGAGGAGCTGATCGCCACGCTGGGCAAGGTCGCCGCCGCGCGCCTGGCCGGTGACCCGGTCGGGGTCCGGCTCGCCGCGGCCGACCTGGCCCGGCTCTGCCCCTCGGTGCTGCGGCCGGCCAACCCGTCGGTGCGCGTGGTGTCCCGCCGGGCCGCCCTGACCGCCGCGCTGGACCTGCCGGTCGCCCCGCCCGGCTACCGCGACGACATGCTCCTCTGCCTCGGGCTGCGCCCCGGCGACCCGGCCGAGGTCGGCGCCGCCGCCGGACGGCTGGTCAACGGCATCCTCCCGCTGGTGCGCCCGTACGCGGCGGAGATCGCCCGGGCCACCGGGACCGACCTGGCCGAGGCGCTCACCGACGGCCGGGCGGACCGCTACCTGCGGCAGCTGGGCCGGGCGCTGGCGACGGTGACGCCCGCCTCCCGGGACACGTCGGCGGTCCCCGGGCCGCGTGCGGGAGAATGGTCAACCGTGCCCGCCCCTGACGCGCCGCTGACCGGCGCCCCCAGTCCCGGCCCGGCCCGGCCGTCCCGGCTCGACCCGGCCATCGCGGCCAAACTCCGCCGCACCCCGGACGGCCTGGTCGCCGCCGTGGTCCGCGCCCACGACACGGGCGAGGTGCTGATGGTCGCCTGGATGGACGACGAGGCGCTGCACCGCACGCTCACCACCGGCCGGGCCACCTACTGGTCGCGCAGCCGCGGCGAGTACTGGGTCAAGGGCGCCACCTCCGGCAACCACCAGTACGTGCGCTCGGTGGCCCTGGACTGCGACGGCGACGCGCTGCTGGTCAGCGTGGAGCAGGTCGGCGCGGCCTGCCACACCGGGCAGCGCACCTGCTTCTTCACCGACCTGCCGGTCAGCTCACCGGAGGAGACCCCGTGACCGACGGCACCGTCAGCCCGGACCGGTCCACCTTCGCCGACCTGGCCGCCCGCTGGCGGGTCGTGCCGGTGACCCGGCGGCTGCTCGCCGACGCCGAGACCCCGGTCGGGGTCTACCGCAAGCTGGCCGGCGGTCCCGGCACGTTCCTGCTGGAATCCGCCGAGCAGGGCGTCGGTTCGGCCGGCACGGCCTGGTCGCGGTACTCGTTCATCGGCGTCCGCAGCAGCGCCACGCTCACCGAGCGGGACGGCGAGGCGCGCTGGACCGGCACACCGCCCGCGGGCGTACCGACCACCGGGGACCCGGTCACCGTGCTCCGCGAGTCGGTCGACGCGCTCGCCGGCCCGGCCTGGGACCCGGCCGGCGGAATGCCGCCGCTGACCGGCGGGCTGGTCGGCTACCTCGCCTACGACCTGGTCCGCCGCTTCGAGCGGCTGCCCGAGCTGACCGAGGACGAGCTGGACGTGCCCGAGCTGGGCATGATGCTCGCCACCGACCTGGTGGTGCTCGACCACTACGAGGGCTCGGCGATCCTGGTCGCCAACGCGGTCCTGCCCCCGCTCGATACCCCCGGGCGGGCGGAGCTGGTCGACGCCGCGTACCACCACGCGGTGGGTCGCCTGGACGCCATGACCACCGCGTTGTCCCGACCGATCCC
Organism: Micromonospora chalcea; assembly: GCF_002926165.1. Taxonomy (GTDB): domain Bacteria; phylum Actinomycetota; class Actinomycetes; order Mycobacteriales; family Micromonosporaceae; genus Micromonospora; species Micromonospora chalcea. The sequence goes on from NZ_MAGP01000035.1 coordinate 86,258, forward strand.
GCCCATGGTGTCCACCGTCGGCCGGCCGGGCGTCGGCGAGGTGGTCAGCCGGACCCCGGAGGGCGGCTACCCGAAGGCCGTGGCGGCGGCCAAGGAGGCGATCCGCGCCGGCGAGTGCTTCCAGATCGTGCTCAGCCAGCGTTTCGAGCGCCCCACCGAGGCCGACCCGCTGGACGTCTACCGGGTGCTGCGCACCACCAACCCCAGCCCGTACATGTACCTGCTGCGCTTCGACGGCTTCGACATCGTCGGGTCGTCCCCGGAGGCGCACCTCAAGGTCAGCGCCGGCCCGGACGGGCGGCGGCGGGCCCTGCTGCACCCGATCGCCGGCACCCGGCCGCGCGGCGGCTCCCCGGAGGCCGACGCCCGGCTCGCCGCCGAGCTGCTCGCCGACCCCAAGGAACGCGCCGAGCACGTCATGCTTGTCGACCTGGGCCGCAACGACCTGGGGCGGGTCTGCCGGCCGGGCACCGTGGAGGTGCCCGAGTTCGCCACCATCGAGCGCTACAGCCACGTCATGCACATCGTCTCGACGGTCGTCGGCGAGCTGCGCGCCGACCGCACCGCGTTCGACGCGCTCGCCGCCACGTTCCCGGCCGGCACGCTCAGCGGCGCGCCCAAGGTACGCGCCATGGAGATCATCGAGGAGCTGGAGCCGGTGCGGCGCGGCGTCTACGGCGGCACCGTCGGCTACTTCGCCTTCGGCGGCGACCTGGACATGGCCATCGCGATCCGTACCGCGCTGATCCGCGACGGCCGGGCCTACGTGCAGGCCGGCGCCGGGATCGTGGCCGATTCCGATCCGGCCGCCGAGGACCGGGAGACGCGCAGCAAGGCCGCCGCCGTCCTCGCCGCGATCGCGGCCGCCGAGACGCTGCGGGCAGCCCGGTGAGCGCGCCCGGCACCACCGCGCCGTCGGCCCGCGGTCGGCGCGAACTCGCGTACGCGGTGCTGCTCTGCCTGGCCGGGGCGGGCCTGGCCTGCTGGGCGGTGACCCGGACCTGGTCGGTGGAGATGACCGCCCGGGGGTCGCTGCCGCCCGGCCGGGCCGACCGGACCGGCGCGGAGCTGCTGCCCTGGGTGCTGGCGCTGACCTACGTGGGGCTGGCCGGCGGCGGCGCGGTGCTCGCCACCCGGGGCCGCCTGCGCCGGCTGCTGGGCCTGCTGCTGGGCGCGGTCGGCGTGGCCGTGGCGGTCGGCGGCGGGATCGGCCTCACCGAGGCCGGGGTGAGCCGTCAGTGGCCGGCGCTGGTGCTGGCCGGCGGCCTGGCCCTCGCGTCCGGCGGCGCGTTCACCGCGCTGCGCGCAGCGGGCTGGCCCGCGATGGGCGCGCGGTACGAGCGACGGGCCGTCCCGGCGGTCGAGCCCGGCCGGCCGGCGGTCGAGCGGGGCACCCGGGACGCGTGGGACGCGCTGGACCGGGGTGAGGACCCGACGGTCAGCTGACCGGCTGCGCCTCGCGCGCGTCGCGCCGGCGGCGGGCCGCGGCCCGTGCGGCGGTCAGCTCGGCCACCAGCCGCTCCAGCTCGCGGCGCTGGGCGGCGCGGGCCCGGTCGGCGCAGACGGCCTCCCAGGCGTTGCCCTGGGCGGTACGCGTCCGGCCGTCACCGGCCACCGCGCGCTCCAGCGTGTGCACCACGCCGAAGGCGAGGGAGGCGACGGTCCGGGAGATGGTGGTCAAGCCGATGGTCTGGTTCGGCCCGTTGGCGCTCATGGTCACCCCGCACGAGATGGTTGTCGGCGGTGGTCAGCCGCCGGTGTCGAGTCTGCCCGAGGACGATGCTGCCGGGCTCACGTTTCGCCCTCGTGAAGCACAGGTCAACGGTCCGCCAGGCGGCCCGACCTGGGCAGGGCCGGAGGTCCTTGAGCTTGGTCACAGCCCGGCGCGGGAGCGGTGCTGCGGCGACGGATCAACCGTGGTGAGATGGGGGATGGGTGACGGTCGATGCCAGCGTGGCGCTGCGTGACGTGGCGTTCACCGGAAGTCGGCCATCATGCCACAGCCCATGTCGTGAGGTGCGCCATACCCCCCGGCACTTGTCGCCAGGTGGCGCCCCCTAGCATCGGCCCATGACGCCCGGAGAGGGGAGTCCGTTGGTGACTGCTGAGCATGCGCACGCGGAGGGGGACGACGCCGGAGCGGCGCCGTCCGCAGGCGTGCTCGACGAGATCCTGGCCGGTGTGCGCGAGGACGTGGCCCGGCGGCAGGAGCAGGTTCCGCTGGAGCGGATCCGTGAGCTGGCCGCCGCCGGGCCGCCGCCGCTGGACGCGTACGCGGCCCTGCGCCGGCCCGGCGTGGCCGTGATCGCCGAGGTGAAGCGCTCGTCGCCGTCCAAGGGGCGGCTGGCCGAGATCGCCGACCCGGCGGACCTGGCCGGTGACTACGCGGCCGGGGGAGCGCGGGCGATCAGCGTGCTCACCGAGGGCCGGTGGTTCGGCGGGTCGCTCGACGACCTGGCGGCGGTGCGGGCCGCGGTGAACGTGCCGGTGCTGCGCAAGGACTTCGTCGTCTCCAGCTACCAGGTGCACGAGGCCCGCGCGCACGGCGCCGACCTGGTGCTGCTGATCGTCGCCGCGCTGGAGCAGAACGTGCTGGTCGGCCTGCTGGAGCGGATCGAGTCGCTGGGCATGACCGCGTTGGTCGAGGTGCACACCGAGGAGGAGGCGGACCGCGCCCTGGAGGCCGGCGCGCAGGTGATCGGCGTGAACGCCCGTGACCTGCGTACGCTGGAGGTCGACCGCTCGGTGTTCGAGCGGATCGCGCCCGGCCTGCCGAGCAGCGTCGTCAAGATCGCCGAGTCCGGGGTGCGCGGTCCGCACGACCTGATCCGGTACGCCTCCGCCGGCGCCGACGCCGTGCTGGTGGGCGAGGGCCTGGTCACCCAGAAGAGCCCGCGTGAAGCGGTCGCCGAGCTGGTCAACGCCGGTAACCACCCGGCCACGCCCCGCCCGGTGCGCTGAGCCGCCGGGCCACCCGATCCGAGAGGACGCCCGCGATGAGCGCCGCACCCGCAGCCGGCCAGGTTCCCGACGCCGCCGGTCACTTCGGCCGGTTCGGCGGCCGGTTCGTCCCGGAGGCGCTCGTCGCCGCGCTGGACGAGCTGGACGCGGCGTACCGCAAGGCGATGGGCGATGAGGACTTCCTCGCCGAGTTCGACGCGCTGCTGCGTGAGTACGCCGGCACGCCCTCGATGCTCTACGAGGCCCGGCGCTTCTCCGCGCAGGTCGGGGCGCGGGTCCTGCTCAAGCGGGAGGACCTCAACCACACCGGCGCGCACAAGGTCCGCAACGTGCTGGGCCAGGCGCTGCTCACCAAGCGGATGGGCAAGCGGCGGGTCATCGCGGAGACCGGCGCCGGCCAGCACGGCGTGGCCACCGCCACCGCCGCCGCGCTGTTCGACCTGGAATGCGTCGTCTACATGGGCCAGGTGGACACCGAGCGGCAGGCGCTCAACGTGGCCCGGATGCGGATGCTCGGCGCCACCGTCGTCCCGGTGACCACCGGCTCGCGCACGCTCAAGGACGCGATGAACGAGGCGATGCGGGACTGGGTCGCCAACGTCGACGACACCCACTACCTGATCGGCACCGCCGCCGGCCCGCACCCGTTCCCGGAGATGGTCCGCGACTTCGTCCGCGGGATCGGCGTGGAGGCCCGCCAGCAGTGCCTGGACCTGACCGGCACGCTGCCGGACGCGGTCGCGGCGTGCGTCGGCGGCGGCTCCAACGCGCTGGGCATCTTCCACGCGTTCGTGCCGGACGCCGGGGTCCGCCTCTACGGCTTCGAGGCCGGTGGCGAGGGCGTCGGGACCGGCCGGCACGCCGCCAGCATCACCGGCGGTTCGTCGGGCGTGCTGCACGGCACCCGCACGTACGTGCTGCAGGACGCCGACGGGCAGACCATCGAGTCGCACTCGATCTCGGCCGGCCTGGACTACCCGGGCGTCGGGCCGGAGCACGCCTGGCTGCACGACACCGGCCGGGCCACGTACCTGCCGGTCGACGACGCCGACGCGATGGCCGCGTTCGAGCTGCTCTGCCGAACCGAGGGCGTGATCCCGGCGATCGAGAGCGCGCACGCGCTGGCCGGCGCCCGCGCGATCGCCCCCCGGCTCGCCGAGGAGCTGGGCCGGGAGCCGTTGATCGTGGTCAACCTGTCCGGCCGGGGCGACAAGGACGTGCACACCGCCGGCGCGTACTTCGGCATCCTCGACAAGGAGTGACAGCGTGAGCCGCATCGGGGTCGCCTTCGACAAGGCGCGGGCGGACGGCCGGGCCGTGCTGGTCGGCTGCATGCCGGCCGGTTTCCCGACCGTCGAGGGCAGCATCGCCGCCATGAAGGCCATGGTCGAGGCGGGCGTGGACGTCATCGAGGTGGAGATCCCGTACTCCGATCCGGTGATGGACGGCCCGGTCATCCAGAAGGCGAGCGACATCGCGCTCGCCGGTGGCGTCCGCGTCGCGGACGCGCTGCGCGTCGTCGAGGCGGTCGCCGCGACCGGGGCGAGCGTGGTCACCATGACCTACTGGAACCCGATCGAGCAGTACGGCGTCGACGCGTTCGCCCGCGACATGGCCGCCGCCGGTGGGACCGGCCTGGTCACGCCGGACCTGATCCCCGACGAGGCCGCCGAGTGGCTGGCCGCCTCCGACGCGCACGGCCTGGACCGGACGTTCCTGGTCTCACCGTCCTCGACCGACGCGCGGCTGCGGATGACCGCCGAGCACTGCCGCGGCTTCGTCTACGCCACCGCGATCATGGGCGTCACCGGCGCCCGCGCGCAGACCTCCGAGGCGGCCCCGGTCCTGGTCTCCCGGCTGCGCGAGGTCACCGACATCCCGGTCGGTGTCGGGCTGGGCGTGGGCACCGGCGCGCAGGCCGCCACCGTCGCCGGGTACGCCGACGCGGTGATCGTGGGCAGCGCGCTGGTCCGCTGCGTGCTGGACGCCCCGGACCAGGCCGCCGGCCTGACCGCGCTGCGCAAGCTGAGCGCCGACCTGGCCGAGGGCGTCCGCAACCCGGCCCGCTGACGCCCGGCTCGCCACCTGCTTGATCGACTCCACTTCGCCGAGCTGGCGTGGTCCAGGACGCCGGGATACCGCCACTTCGCCGAACTGGTGTCGATCAAGCGAGCGAGCGGGCGGGCGGTCAGCGGCTACTGCTGTCGACCTGCTCGGAGGCGCGCTGGCCGGGCGGGGCGGGCTGCCCGTCGCCGGGCTGTCCGTCGCCGGGTGGCGTGAGCGCGTCGGCGGCGGTCGTGTGCCGCAGCACGCCGGCGCGGCCGGCGAGCGCGTCCGCGATCGCCGCGCGTGTCGTGGGGGTCAGCACGTCGGGCAGCTCTTGCGGCGGCCACCACCGAGGCAGGCACCCGGTCGCCGGTTCGCCCGCCGGTCCGGCGTCGGCCGGTCCGGCGCGGAACACGTGCACCAGCACGTCGGGGCGCGCGCCGCACCGCCCGGCCGGTGGGGCGGGCACCGGTGGACCGGTGACCCGGTAGAGGCCGACCAGGTCGGCCGGCGCCACCACCCAGCCGGTCTCCGCGCGAACCGCCCGGACGACGGCATCCACCGGGCTCTCGTCGTGGCGCAGCCGCCCGCCCGGCAGGCCCCAGCGCCGGGCCCCCTCGGACCGGCTGCAGAGCAGCAGCCGCCCGGATGCGTCGGTGACGACAGCGGCGACCGCCCAGGTGAGCGGGCTCATGGACAAACAGCCTACGACCGTGCAAACCAGAAGTCATCCGACCCGCGCGGCAGGCGGCCCGGGGTGCCGCGCACACAGTCCGCACCGGTACCGTGTGCACCCGTGACCCTCGCCCCGATGACCCCACTGGCGGCCATGCCCAGCCCCAGCACCGCCGTCTGGCAGCTCGGTCCGGTTCCGATCCGGGCGTACGCGCTCTGCATCATCCTCGGCATCGTGGTGGCCTGCGTGGTCACCGAGTACCGGCTGCGCCGCCGCGGCGTCGCTCCGGGCGCGGTGCTCGACATCGCCGTCTGGGCGGTGCCGGCGGGCATCATCGGCGCGCGGATCTACCACGTGATCACGTCGCCGGAGAAATACTTCGGCGCCGGCGGCGAGCCGATCAAGGCGCTCTACATCTGGGAGGGCGGGCTCGGCATCTGGGGCGCGGTGGCCGGTGGGGCGGTCGGCGCGTGGCTCGCCGCCCGGCAGCTCGGCATCCCGTTCACGGTGATCGCCGACGCGCTGGCGCCCGGGCTGCCGCTGGCGCAGGCCGTGGGCCGGCTGGGCAACTGGTTCAACAACGAGCTGTACGGCGGGCGCACCACGCTGCCCTGGGGTCTCGAGGTGCACGTGATGGACCCGGACAACCCGGGTCACGCGCTGCGCGACGACGCCGGAAACCCGGTGCTCCAGCCGGGCCTCTACCATCCGACGTTCCTCTACGAGGCGCTCTGGAACGTCGGTGTCGCCGCGCTGGTGCTCTACCTCGACCGCAAGCTGCGGCTCGGGCGCGGCCGGGCGTTCGCGCTCTACGTGATGGGCTACACGGCGGGCCGGTTCTGGATCGAGCTGATGCGCACCGACGAGGCCAACCTCATCCTCGGCGTACGGCTCAACGTCTGGACCGCCATGCTGGTCTTCCTCGGCGCGCTTGCCTACTTCGTCCGGGTCCGGGGACCCCGTGAATACCTCGTGCCGGTGGGCGAGCCGGCCGCCGCGCCCACCCCGTCCGGGGACGTCTCCCAGGTCGACCTCTCCGCCCGGGAGGCCGCCGCGCGGCCGGCCCCGCCCGAGGGCTACCGGGTGGTGAGCGAGGAACAGTTCGACGCGTACCGGAAGACCGGCGTGCTGCCCCCGGTGGAGCCGGCGGCCGACGACGACCGGCCGGAGACCACCGACGGTGCCACCGACGGCGACGCGGACCAGGCCGACCGCACGGACACCGACCCCGCGGCCACCGACGGCGCCGACGCGGACGGCACCGACGCCGACCCGGAACGGACGGACGCCGAGCGCACGAACGCGGGCCGGGCCGACGCCGCCGCGCGCCCCACCGACCGGGACAGCTGAGCGGGGGAGTCATGCGCAGCGCGGTGGTGGTCGGCGCCGGCCTCGGCGGGATGGCGGTGGCCGGCGTGCTGGCCCGCTCGGGATGGCAGGTCACGCTGCTGGAACGCGCCGACCGGGTCCGGCCGGAGGCGACCGCCGTGGTGCTCTGGCCCAACGGGGTACGCGCGCTGCGCGCCCTCGGGCTGGGCGACGGGCTGGACGCGATCGCCACCCCGCTGCCCGACGGCGGCGTGCGCCGCCCGGACGGGCACTGGCTGGTGCAGCCCCGGTCCACCCCGGCCGAGCGGATGCCGGTGGTGGTGCACCGGGAGGACCTGCACGACGCGCTCATCGCCGGCCTGGGTGACCGGGTCGAGCTGCGTACCGGCGTGAGCGTGCGGACGGTGCGCGCCGCGTCCGGTGAGCGCCCGGCGGTGGGCGACGGCCGGCACACCTACGAGGCGGACCTGGTGGTGGCCGCCGACGGCACCGACAGCGAGATCCGCCGGCAGTTGGCGCCGGAGACGTCGGTGGTCAGCTCCGGGTGCGCGGCGTGGCGGGCGGTCATCCCCTGGTACCGGGCCCCGCAACTGCCCGACGACCAGCCGCTGCAGGGGGAGACGCTGGGCGCCGGCTACCGGTTCCTGGCCGCCTCGCTCGGCGAGCGGGGCAACGCCGGGGCGTCCCGCCGGGGCGGCGTCTACTGGGTGGCCACGGCGGCGGGCGCGCCCCGCCCGGAGCCGCCCGAGGTCCAGCTCGCCCTGCTCAAGCGCTGGTTCGCGGGCTGGCCCGCGCCGATCGGCACGCTGCTGGACGCGACCGACCCGGACGACGTGGTGCAGCAGGAGATCCGCGAGCTGCGTCCGCTGCCGAAGGCGTACGGCTTCCCGGCCGGGCCGGGCGGCGTGGTGCTGCTCGGCGACGCGGCGCACGCCATGCCGCCGCACCTCGGCCAGGGCGCCTGCCTGGCGTTCGAGGACGCGGCGACGCTGGCCGGACTGCTACGGGAGTCGCGGCTGCCGGACGCGGTGACCGCGTACGACAGGCTGCGCCGGCCCCGCGCGGCCACGATGGTCCGGCAGACCCGGCGGATGTCGGCGGTCCTGCAGGCCCGGGGCCGGCTGGCGCTACGCGCCCGCGACGCCGCCCTCGGCACGATCAGCCCGCGCCTGCGTAACACGGCCGCCGCGGCGGCCGCCGCCTGGCAGCCGCCGTCCTGACCTCCGCCGCGGCGGCCTCAGATGACCGCGGCGGGCTCGGCGATGCAGGCGGTGCCGATCCGGCGGAACCCGACCCGCAGGTAGACCCGGGCGATGTCCTCGCTGCCGGCGCTGAGGAAGATCAGGTCGGTGCCGGCAGCGCGCAGTTCCCGAGCGAGGGTGGCGGTCACCGCCGCGCCGAGGCCGCGCCGCCGCGCGGACGGCAGCGTGGCCACCCCGGCGATCTCCGCCACGTCGCCGACCCGCATGGCCATGCCGCCGGCGAGCGCGCCTTCCTCGGGCGTGGCGGCGAGCACGGAGATGCGCCGGCCGTCGGCGACCCGGGTCGCCTCCTCCTCCAGCGCGGCCACGTCCAGCCCGGAGACGGCGGCGTCCCGCTCGGCCGGTCCGGCCTCGCCGCGCGCGGTGCCGCCGTTGGCGAAGCCGACCGCGGCGACGGCCCGCCGCAGCGCGATGTCCGCGGCGAAGCCCGCGTCGCCGGGGTCCAGCACCCGCACCGGTACGTCGCTGAACGTCCCCGGTTCGGGCAGGCGCTCCGGTTCCAGCAGCATCAGCGGCGCCTCCAGCACGCTCAGCCCGGCCGAGCGGGCCACCGCCAGCAGCTCCGGTTGGTGCTCGTGCACCCATTCGAACGCCTCCGGCAGGCCCAGTTCCTGCTGCCGGGTGCGTACCGCGTTGACATCGGCGAGGGTGGGGTGCTCGGTGGCGTCGAGCCGGGGCCGGGCGTAGAACGGCCATCCGGCGCCTTCCCGGACGAAGAGCACCAGGGCGCCGTACTCCTCGGTCCGGGCCCCGTCGCGGGGCACCGCGTCGTAGAACCGCTCCAACCGGTCGAGTACGTCAGCGCGTGCGAGATCCACCGCGCGAGACTACATGTCCCAGCATCTGGAAGTGTGATCAATCTGAACTGGCCTTGCGCCGGAAGCCCTAACGTAGACTCAATAAACCGCAGAGGGCCGACGTCGTCCCCATCATGATCCATCCTGAGTGACGACAGGAGGCCCGGTGGCCTTTCCGTACCCTCACAGCCCGCAGTCGGCCCCACCGGCGGCCGGGCTCTACGACCCCGCGTACGAGCATGACGCCTGCGGTGTGGCCTTCGTGGCCGACCTGCACGGGCGGCGCTCGCACCAGGTCGTCGCGAACGGCCTCGGGGCGCTGTGCCGGCTGGACCACCGGGGCGCCCGGGGCGCTGAGCACAACACCGGGGACGGCGCCGGCATCATGATCCAGGTGCCGGACGCGTTCCTGCGCGCCACCGTCGACTTCCCGCTGCCCCCGGCCGGCCAGTACGCCACCGGCCTGGTGTTCCTGCCCGACGACGACGCGGCCGAGACCCGTGCCCGCCAGGTGGTCGACAAGTACGCGCTGGTCGAGGGCGCCGACGTGCTCGGCTGGCGCGAGGTGCCGACCGACCCGTCCGGCCTGGGCGAGACGGCGCTCGCGGCGATGCCCCGGGTCCGGCAGCTCTTCGTGGCCGCGCGCCGGCTGACCGACTCACCGGCCGGCCCGGCCGGTTCCCCGCTGACCGGGCTGGACCTGGACCGGGTGGCGTTCTGCCTGCGCAAGCAGGTCGAGCGGGAGACCGCCGAGCGGGGCGTGCCGGCGTACTTCCCGTCGCTGTCCGGCCGCACCATGGTGTGGAAGGGCATGCTCACCCCGGACCAGCTTCCGGAGTTCTACCCGGAGCTGACCGACGAGCGGGTGGTCAGCGCCATCGCGCTGGTGCACTCGCGCTTCTCCACGAACACGTTCCCGTCCTGGCCGCTGGCGCACCCGTACCGGTTCATCGCGCACAACGGCGAGATCAACACGATTCGCGGCAACCGCAACTGGATGCAGGCCCGCGAGGCGCTGCTGCGCAGCCCGAACCTGCCCGGCAACATCCGCCGGGTCTTCCCGGTGTGCACCCCGGCCGCGTCCGACTCGGCGAACTTCGACGAGGTCCTGGAGTTGCTGCACCTGGCCGGGCGGAGCCTGCCGCACGCGGTGCTCATGATGATCCCCGAGGCGTGGGAGAACGACCCGGACATGCGCGCCGACAAGCGCGCGTTCTACCGCTTCCACGCCAGCCTGATGGAGCCGTGGGACGGCCCGGCCTCGGTCGCCTTCACCGACGGCGAGATCGTCGGCGCGGTGCTCGACCGCAACGGGCTGCGCCCGGGCCGCTGGTGGCACACCGCCGACGGGCTGGTGGTGCTTGGTAGCGAGGCGGGCGTGCTCGACCTGGACCCGTCCACCGTGATCGCCAAGGGCCGGCTCCAGCCGGGCCGGATGTTCCTGGTCGACACCGTCAACGGCCGGATCGTCTCCGACGACGAGATCAAGACCGAGCTGGCCGCCGAGCAGCCGTACCAGGAGTGGCTGCATGCGGGCCTGATCGAGCTGGACGACCTGCCGGCCCGCGAGCACATCGTCTACACCCACGACTCGGTACGCCGCCGCCAGCAGGTGTTCGGCTACACCGAGGAGGAGCTGAAGATCCTGCTCGGCCCGATGGCCCGCAGCGGCGCGGAGCCGATCGGCTCGATGGGCACCGACACGCCCATCGCCCCGCTGTCCACCCGGCCGCGGCTGCTCTACGACTACTTCCATCAGCTCTTCGCGCAGGTCACCAACCCGCCGCTGGACGCCATCCGGGAGGAGCTGGTGACCAGCCTGGCGTCCACCATCGGGCCGGAGGGCAACCTGCTCGACCCGGGTCCGGCGAGCTGCCGGCAGATCGTGCTGCCGTACCCGGTGATCGACAACGACGAGCTGGCCAAGATCCTCTCCATCGACGAGGACGGCGACCTGCCCGGCTTCAAGGCGGTCCGGGTCTCCGGTCTCTACCGCCTGCGCGACGGCGGCGCCGGCATCAAGGCCCGGCTGACCGAGATCTGCCGGCACGTCTCCGAGGCGATCGAGGACGGCGTACGCATCCTGGTGCTCTCCGACCGGGACTCCAACGCCGACCTGGCCCCGATCCCGTCGCTGCTGCTCACCGCCGCGGTGCACCAGCACCTGGTACGCGAGCAGACCCGTACCCAGGTGGCGCTGGTCGTCGAGTCCGGCGACTGCCGCGAGGTGCACCACGCGGCGGTGCTGATCGGGTACGGCGCGGCGGCGGTCAACCCGTACCTGGCCTTCGAGTCGGTCGAGGACATGATCTCCACCGGCGTGCTGGCCGGCGTCGACCGGGTCAAGGCCGTCCGCAACTACGTCAAGGCGCTCGGCAAGGGCGTCCTGAAGATCATGTCCAAGATGGGCATCTCGACCGTGTCCTCGTACTGCGGCGCGCAGGTCTTCGAGGCGGTCGGCCTGGACACCCGCCTGGTCGACAGGTACTTCCGGGGCACGCCGAGCACCATCGGCGGCATCGGGCTGGCCGAGATCCACGCCGAGGTGGCGGCCCGGCACGCACGGGCCTGGCCGGCGCCGGGCGCGCAGGCCACGGACCGGCTGGAGGTCGGCGGCGAGTACCAGTGGCGCCGCGAGGGCGAGCTGCACCTGTTCAACCCGGAGACCGTCTTCCTGCTCCAGCACGCCACCCGCAGCCGCCAGTACGACGTGTTCCGGCAGTACACCGCGAAGGTCGACGAGCTGGCCGCGCAGGCCGGCTCGCTGCGCGGGCTGTTCACGCTGCGCACCGGCGTACGACCGGCGGTGCCGCTGGACGAGGTCGAGCCGGCCAGCGAGATCGTCAAGCGCTTCGCCACCGGCGCCATGTCATACGGGTCGATCTCGGCGGAGGCGCACGAGACGCTCGCCATCGCGATGAACCGGCTCGGCGGCAAGTCCAACACCGGCGAGGGCGGCGAGGACGTCGAGCGGCTGCACGACCCGGCGCGGCGCTCCGCGGTCAAGCAGATCGCCAGCGGCCGCTTCGGCGTGACCAGTGAATACCTCGTCAACGCCGACGACCTCCAGATCAAGATGGCGCAGGGCGCGAAGCCCGGCGAGGGCGGGCAGCTACCGGGCAACAAGGTCTGGCCGTGGATCGCCCGGACCCGGCACGCCACCCCCGGTGTCGGCCTGATCTCCCCGCCGCCGCACCACGACATCTACTCCATCGAGGACCTGGCCCAGCTCGTCCACGACCTGAAGTGCGTCAACCCGGCCGCCCGGGTGCACGTCAAGCTGGTCAGCGAGGTCGGCGTGGGCACCGTCGCAGCGGGCGTGGCCAAGCTCAAGGCCGACGTCATCCTGATCTCCGGCCACGACGGCGGCACCGGCGCGTCCCCGCTCAACTCGCTCAAGCACGCCGGCACGCCGTGGGAGCTGGGCCTGGCCGAGGCGCAGCAGACGCTGCTGCTGAACAAGCTGCGCGACCGGGTGACGGTGCAGGTCGACGGCCAGCTCAAGACCGGCCGGGACGTGCTGATCGCGGCGCTGCTCGGCGCCGAGGAGTTCGGCTTCGCCACCGCCCCGCTGATCGTCGAGGGCTGCGTGATGATGCGGGTGTGCCACCTGGACACCTGTCCGGTCGGCATCGCCACCCAGAACCCGGTGCTGCGCGAGCGCTTCACCGGCCGCCCCGAGTTCGTGGAGAACTTCTTCCTCTTCCTCGCCGAGGAGGTCCGCGGCTACCTGGCCGAGCTGGGCTTCCGCAGCATCGACGAGGCGATCGGGCACACCGAGCTGCTCGACGTGGCTGGCGCGATCGACCACTGGAAGGGCCACGGGCTCGACCTGAGCCGCGTGCTGCACCTGCCCGAGCTGCCCGAGGGCGCGGCCCGCCGGGGCGTACGCGCCCAGGACCACGGCCTCGACGCGGCGCTGGACAACCGGCTCATCGAGCTGGCCGGGCCGGCGCTGCGGGAGCGCACCCCGGTCCGGGTCGAGGTCGAGGTGCGCAACGAGCACCGCAGCGTCGGCGCGATGCTCGGCGGCGAGGTGACCCGCCGCTTCGGCGGCGCCGGCCTGCCCGACGACACGATCGAGTTCCTGCTGCGCGGCACCGCCGGCCAGTCGTTCGGCGCGTTCCTGCCGCGCGGCGTCACGCTGCGCCTGCACGGCGACGCCAACGACTACGTCGGCAAGGGACTGTCCGGCGGGCGCCTCGTGGTGCGGCCGGACGCCGACGCGCCGTTCGTCGGCGTGGACGCCGCGCCCGGCCGCCGCGCCGAGGACCAGATCATCGCCGGCAACACCATCCTGTACGGCGCGACCGGCGGCGAGGTGTTCCTGCGCGGCCGGGTGGGGGAGCGGTTCGCGGTCCGCAACTCCGGCGCGGTGGCGGTGGTCGAGGGCCTCGGCGACCACGGCTGCGAGTACATGACCGGCGGCACCGTCGTGGTGCTCGGGCCGACCGGGCGCAACTTCGCCGCCGGCATGTCCGGCGGCACCGCGTTCGTGCACCGGCTCGACCGGCGACTGGTCAACACCGAGCTGGTCGACCTGTCGCCGCTGCGCGACGAGGAACGCGACCGGCTGCACGAGCTGGTCCAGCGGCACTTCGCCGAGACGGACTCGGCGGTCGCCGAAGACCTGCTCAAGCGCTGGCCGCAGGCGGTGGAGGAGTTCACCGCGGTGGTGCCCCGGGACTACCGCCGGGTCATGGAGATCATGCGGGCCGCCGAAGCCGCCGGCCGAGACGTCGACGACGCGGTGATGAGCGCCCTCTCGCCCGCGCCGGTACCGCCCGCGCCCCGGGCGGTCGCCCAGGAGGTGGCTCGTGCCTGACCCGAACGGTTTCCTGCGCTACGACCGGCGGCTGCCGGCCCGCCGTCCGGTGCCGGTGCGGATCTCCGACTGGCGGGAGGTGTACCCGCCGGCCGGTGAGGAGCTGATCCGCGAGCAGGCCACCCGGTGCATGGACTGCGGCATCCCGTTCTGCCACGACGGCTGCCCGCTGGGCAACCGCATCCCGGACTGGAACGACCTGGTCCGCACCGGCAACTGGGACGCGGCGGTGGACTCGCTGCACGCCACCAACAACTTCCCCGAGTTCACCGGCCGGCTCTGCCCGGCGCCGTGCGAGGCGGCCTGCGTGCTCGGCCTGGGCGGCCAGCAGCCGGTCACCATCAAGCAGGTCGAGGTGGAGATCGCCGACGCGGCGGTGGCCCGCGACGGCCTGCGGCCCCGGCCCGCGTCCGTGTCCACCGGCCGGTCGGTGGCCGTGGTCGGCTCCGGCCCGGCCGGACTGGCCGCCGCGCAGCAGCTCGCCCGCGCCGGTCACACGGTCACCGTGTACGAGCGCGACGACGCGATCGGCGGCCTGCTCCGCTACGGCATCCCCGACTTCAAGCTGGAGAAGCAGCACATCGACAAGCGGCTGGCCCAGCTCACCGCCGAGGGCGTGCGGTTCCGCACCGGCGTCGACGTCGGCGTCGACGTGACCGCCGAGCAGTTGCGCGCCGAGCACGACGCGGTGCTGCTCGCCTGCGGCGCGTTGCAGGGCCGGGACACCCCGGAGACGCCCGGCCGGGCGCTGCGCGGCGTGCACCAGGCGATGGCGCACCTGGTCGCCGCGAACCGGGTGGTGGCCGCCGCCGGGGACGGGAAGCCCGCCCCCGCGACGCTGCCCGACGGTACGCCGATCGACGCCGCCGGCAAGCACGTGGTGATCATCGGTGGTGGCGACACCGCCGCCGACTGCCTCGGCGTGGCGCACCGGCAGGGCGCGGCCGGCGTACACCAGCTCGACCTCTACCCGGAGCCGCCGACGGAGCGGGACGCGGCGCGGGACCCGTGGCCGACCTGGCCGTGGGTGCTGCGCAACTACCCGGCGCACGAGGAGGGCGGCGAGCGGGTCTTCGCCGTCGCCGTGCAGGAGTTCGTGGACGACGGCACCGGCCAGGTCCGCGCGGTCCGGATCGCCGAGGTGACAGTGGAGAAGGTGGACGGTCGCCGCATCGTCACCGCGCTGCCCGGCTCCGAGCGCGAGATCCCGGCCGACCTGGTGCTGCTCGCCATCGGCTTCGAGGGCACCGAGGAGCAGCCGCTGCTGGCGCAGTTCGGGGTGACCCGCAACGGCCGGGGCGCGATCGACTCCGGCCCGGACTGGCAGGCCACCGACGGCGTCTTCGTCGCCGGTGACATGCACCGGGGCGCGTCGCTGATCGTCTGGGCCATCGCCGAGGGACGCGCCGCCGCGGCGGCGATCCACACGTACCTGGGTGGGGTGGGCGACCTGCCCGCCCCGGTCGACCCGGCCCGCCAGCCGCTCGCCCCCAGGTGAAAGGAAGGGCCCCCTCTTAACGCCTCAGGTAGAGGAGGGGGCCCTTCTTAACACCCGCCGCCGCCGCGCGGCCGTCCGGGAAGGGTGGCCCAGGTCATGCCGGACGGGGCCCCGGCGGCACGACGACCGTCGTTAGGCTGCGGCCATGGACGTCGAGGTACGCCTGCGGCGCATCCGCCGCTGGCTCTGGCTGGTGGTGGCGGGGCTCTTCCTCAGCGGGGTGACCGCGTTCCCGCTGGAGGTCGAGGTGCGCTGGCTGCTGGCGGCGTCCGACCCGCTCGCCGGGCAGTTTCCGGCGCTGGTCGACTGGATCGAGCGGGTCCACGTCGGACTGGTGGCGGCCGGTGAGGACTACCCGTTCCTGCGGTACGGCACCGACTGGCTGGCCTTCGCGCACCTGGTGCTCGCGGTGGCGTTCTGGGGGCCGCTGCGTGACCCGGTCCGCAACGTGTGGGTGGTCCAGGTCGGAATGATCGCCTGCGCCGGCATCGTGCCGCTGGCGGTGATCTGCGGTCCGATCCGGGACATCCCCTGGTTCTGGACGCTCGTCGACCTCTCGTTCGCGGTCGGCGCGTTCCCGCCGCTCTGGTTCGCCTACCGCCACATCCGCGCGATCGAGGCGGCGCAGCCTTGGACGGCGTCGACTGCGGCACCCGTGCCGACCGCCGGTTGACCGGCCGGCCGGGCCGCCCCCGTGGTGGGGGAGCGGCCCGGCCGGCGCCCGGTCAGCGGCCGAGCAGGTCGTGCGCCGCGCGGATCTTCGTCCACGAGGCCGGCTGCGCCGGTGCGGCGCTCGTCCGCGCGGCGGCGGTCACGTCGGGGCGGCCGGGCGTGAACAGCCAGGTGGTGAACACCGCGTCGAGGTCCCGCCCGGAGATCCGCTCGGCGAGCGCCTGGAACTGCGCGACGGTGCCGTTGGCGTACTGCCGCTTGGCCGTCCAGGTGCGCAGGATGCGGAAGAACGCGGCGTCGCCGACGGCGAGCCGGATCTGGTGCAGCGCCATCGCGCCCCGGTCGTAGACGGCGTCGTCGAAGATCCCGCTCGGGCCCGGGTCGCCGGGGCGCACCTGCCAGAACTCGGAGTCGGCCGGGTAGCTGTCGTAGGTGAAGTCGAACAGTTCCTGCGCGGTGCCCTCGCCCTGCTCCTCGGACCAGAGCCACTCGGCGTACGAGGCGAAGCCCTCGTTGAGCCAGATGTGCCGCCAGTCCGCCACCGACACCGAGTCGCCGAACCACTGGTGGGCGTTCTCGTGCACCACCACGTACGGGTTGGCGCCGCGCCGCCAGAAGCCGGGGCCGTACACCGGGCGGGTCTGTGTCTCCAGCGCGAAGCCGATGCCGTCGACCGGCCCGGCCACGCCGCCCTGCGCCTCGAACGGGTACGGGCCGAACAGCCCGCTCTCCCAGTCGACGATCTCGGCGGTGCGTTCGATGCTGGCCCGCGCGGCGGGCAGGCGCTCGCCGAGCGTGGTGCTGTACGCGTTCACCACCGGCTGGCCGTTCGGCGCGACGTCGGTGACGATGTCGTACTGCCCGATGGCCAGGAACGCCTGGTACGTGGCGCCGGGCTTGACGCTGCGCCAGCTCCACCGGGTGCGGTTGCCGGCCTCGGGCAGCGGGTCGCGCGGCTGCACGCCGTTGCTGATCACCTCGACGCCGGTCGGCACCGAGACGGAGATGTCCCAGGTGGCCTTGTCCTTCGGGTGGTCGTTGCTCGGGTACCACCACCAGGCCGACTCGGGCTCGTTGACGGCGAGCGCCCCGTCGGCGGTACGGGTCCACGCCGTGTAGCCCTGGACCGTGGTCTGCGACGGCACGCCCGCGTACTTCACCACGACGGTGAGCTGCTGCCCCTTGGTCAGCGGCTGGGCCGGGGTGATCACCAGCTCGTGGTCGCCGGCCCGGGTGTACGTGGCGACCCAGCCGTTAACGCGCACCGACTCGACGGCAAGGACGAAGTCCAGGTTGAACCGGGACAGGTCCTTGGTGGCGGTGGCCAGGATCGTGGTGGTGCCGGTGAGCCGGTCGGTGGCCGGCTCGTAGCGCAGCCGGATGTCGTAGTGCCCGACGTCGTAGCCGCCGTTGCCGTAGTCGGGGAAGTAGCTGTCACCCAGCCCGGGGCTGCCGGGCGTCGGGGTGGCCGCCGCGGGTTGCGGCCGGCCCCATCCGGCCGGGGCGGCCTGGCCGGGTGATCCGGTCACTGTGGTGCCGGCCGCGGTGAGGGTCAGGGCGGCGATGGCCGCCGTGAGTGCGCGTCGCACGGGGGACTCCCTCCGTCGGGTGTCGTCACCGCCAAGCTAATCGACGCATGTGAACGCATCTGTCCCGTCCGGCCGATCTCGGCTATTCAATTTCGGCAAATGTTTCGATAGCATTACCGACCAGTAACAGCACCGATCCCTCGGCCACGCGCGCGGTCAACGGGCTCCACCACCCTGCCCCGTGGAGGCTCTGCCATGCCCCGTCGCGTCCGTACCGTGTTCGCCGCCGTCCTGGCGGCCGTCCTCGGCGCCGTGCTCCTGCCCGGCGCCGCCCGGGCGGCCACCGTCAACTACGTCGCCCTCGGCGACTCCTACTCCTCCGGGGTCGGCGCCGGCCCGTACGACCTGTCCACCTGCCTGCGCAGCCAGAAGTCGTACGCCCCGCTCTGGGCCGCCGCCCACTCGGTCACCAGCTTCAAGTTCCCGGCCTGCGGCGGCGCGGTCACCGCCGACGTGCTGAACAACCAGGTCGGCCAGCTCAGCAGCAGCACCACGCTGGTGACCATCACCATCGGCGGCAACGACGCCGGCTTCGCCGACGTGATGACCAGTTGCCGGTTCGGCAGCACGTCGAGCTGCGAGAGCGCGGTCAACGAGTCGAAGGCGTTCGCCACCGCGACGCTGCCCGCCCGGCTCGACGCCACGTACACCGCGATCCGCAACCGGGCCCCGAACGCCCGGCTGGTGGTGCTCGGCTACCCGCGGCTGTTCGAGACCGGCTCCTGCGGCCTGCTCGCCATGAGCAGCTACAAGCGCACCATCCTCAACCAGGCCGCCGACACGCTCAACGGCGTCATCTCCGGCCGGGCCGCCGCGGCCGGGGGCACGTTCGTCGACGCGCGGCCGTTCTTCGCCGGGCACGGCGTGTGCGCCGCCGACCCGTGGATCCGTGACGTCAGCGGCGTGATCGAGGCGTACCACCCGAACGCCAGCGGCTACCGCTACGGCTACCTGGCCGCGCTGACCGCCGCCATCGGCTGACCGGCACGGCGAAGCCCCGCCCGGCACCGGCGCCGGGCGGGGCTTCCGTCCGCGTACCCCATGGGGTCAGCGGGCCGGGACCAGCTCCGGCGCCGGCGCCAGGTCCGGCACCGCCGGCCCGATCCGTCGCCGCGGCCACCGGCGGCGGCCGGAGGGTACGGCGAGCGCGGCCAGCGCCGCGGCCACCGAGATGCCGGTGAGCAGCAGGAAGCCCGCCGTGAAACCGGCCTCCCGGGGCAGCCCGCTCGGCTGCGGATTCGCGGTGATCACGGCACTGGCGAGCGCCGCGCCGATCGCGCCGCCGATGGTACGGATGTTGGCGTTCATGCCGGTCGCCGCGCCGGTCTGCCCGGCCGGCACGTTCGCCACGATCAGGTTGGCCATCGAGGCGAACGCCAGCCCGATGCCGAGGCCGACCAGGCCACCGGCGACACCGACCTGCCAGCGGGTGTCGTGCGCGACGGTCAGCATGGCGGCGGCCGCGACGTTGAACACCGCGCCGGTGCTCAGCTGCGCCTTGGCGCTGAACCGGGACTGCAGCCGTCCGGCCAGCAGGCCGGCCACGAACATGCCGACGAGCATCGGCAGCATCAGCAGCCCGGCCTGGGTGACGCTGGCGCCGAAGCCGTAGCCGGCGCTGGTCGGGATCTGCGCGAACTGCGGCAGGAAGGCGTAGACGGCGAACATCGAGGCGCCGTAGAGCAACCCCACGAGGTTCGTGGTCCAGACCGCCGGCAGGCGCATCATCCGCAGGTCGATCAGCGGGTTCGCGGCCCGCGCCTCGGTCGCCAGCCAGGCGACCGCGAGCACCGCGGCCAGCGCCAGCAGGCCGACCACCCGGCCGGAGCCCCAACCCCACGCGGCGCCCTTGCTGACCGGCAGCAGCAGCGCCACCAGCCAGCCGGACAGGAGTACGGCGCTGAGCCAGTTGATCCGGCCCGGGGTGCGTACCGGCGAGCGCGGCACGAACCGGTGCGCGGCGAGCGCGGTCAGGCCGACCACCACCAGCGGGATCCAGAACAGCCACCGGTAGCCCAGCGTGGCCACGATCGGCCCGGCCAGCACCACGCCCAGCCCGCCGCCGACTGCGACGACCGCGGAGATCGAAGCCACCGCCGAGCTGACCCGGGCGGCCGGGAACTCGTCGCGGATGATGCCGAACGACAGCGGGAAGACGGCGCCGCCGATGCCCTGCACCACGCGGGCGGCGATCAACACGCCGATGCTGGGGGCGACGGCCGCCAGCAGGCAGCCCAGCGCCAGTGCGGCGAGCGAGAAGACGAGCGTCTTCTCCTTGCCGACCATGTCGCCGATGCGGCCGACGATCGGCGTGAAGACGGACGCGGAGAGCAGGTAGGCGGTGAGGACCCAGGTCACCGTGTTGGGCGAGGTGTGGAGGTCGTGCTGGATGGTGGGCAGCACCGGCGTGATCAGCGACTGGAGCATCGCGAAGAATCCGGTGCCGGCGGCCAGCACGAGGAAGGTGAGCCGGCGCGAGCCGCGCCGGGTTGAGTGGATCATGTGGGACGACTCCCCGTTCGGTACGAGACTGGTGGCCGCTCGCGCGGTCCTGCGGCGGTGGCGGCCGGACGTCCGGAGTAAGCTATCCGGAGGGGTGGCTCCGGTCAGCAACCGGAGGCTTGCCTCCATTAACTTAGCGGAGGGTTGCCTCCGGTTGCAAGACGGAAGGGGTGACGCGGGTCATGACCGACGCCGACGTGCCCGGTGAGGTCTTCTCCCGCCGCCCGAAACGGGCCGACGCCCGCCGCAACTACGACGCGCTCATCGCCGCCGCCCGTGAGGTCTTCGGCGAGCACGGCGCGGGCGCGTCGCTGGAGGAGATCGCCCGCCGGGCCGGCGTGGGCATCGGCACGCTCTACCGCAACTTCCCCCACCGGCGTGACCTGTTCGAGGCGGTCTACGTCGAGGAGGTGCGCGCGCTCAGTGCCTCCGCCGCCGACCTGGCCGACGAGCCGCCCTGGGACGCCCTCGTCGGCTGGCTGCACCGGTTCGTCGCCTACGTGGCCACCAAGCGGGCGCTGGCCGAGGAACTGGTGCACGACTCCGAGGTGTTCCGCAGCTGCCGCACCGAGATCTACGCGACCGGCGAGCCGCTGCTGCGCCGCGCCCAGGAGGCCGGAGCCGCCCGGCCGGACGCCGGCTTCGACGACGTGATCCGGCTGATCAGCGGGCTGGCCGCGTACCAGTTCCCGGACCCGGCCCAGCGCGACCGCGTCCTGGCCATCGCGCTGGACGGCCTGCGCCCGCCGGCCCGTGTGACCTGATACGTCTCGTCGCCCGGCCGTCTGTCGACGTGACGCATCAAGGGCTGCTCTGCGCGGGATGAAGTGGCGGGCGCGGCCGTGCCCAGCCGACGAATCGAGCGAACAACACTTGTGGGCTGGGAGCCTCGTACGGGTTGAGACGATGTAGCTCGTGGGCTGCGTCATAGAGCTGCCCACACAGGTAGATCGACAGGGCGACACGATCGTTCGCGTACTCGGCGAGCAGTGCGAGTCGAGCCTCCGCGCACGGCCACGGATAAGCGCAGCGTTTGCAGATCCAGAGTGGGCGCATAGGCAGATGCGCGCGAGCGCCCGTGCTCACCCCAGCCCTCGCAGCCGCGTGGCCGCGTAAGTGCGGCTGCTGCTACTGCTGGACATGCGCTCCCGAGTTGTTGATTCCAGTCGGCGCAGACCAGCCAAATACACGAAAAGTTCCCGCTTGGCGACTGCGGTGCCTCGGGCGTTCAACTCGTACGCCTCGATCCATGCCCAGCCGTCGTACGGCTGGCGATCCTCGATCTCCCGGATCACGCGAACGGTGATCGGGCGAAAGAACTGAACGCTTGCCCTGCGGTCGAGGCAGAGGAGATCTCCCGCCTTGAGCGGGCTGTCATTCGCCGTTGCGTCGCGTCGACCCGCCCTCGGCCTGCTGTCGGGCATGAGTTTCCTCTCCTGCCAGGGGCTGTGTCGGGCGGCTCGCCCGACATCCCTGGTCCTGTGGCCGCCGGACGTCCGAGCACCGGCTGTGCCGCCTGGAGGTCAGCTTTGCCGAGAGCTATGGGACCAATACACAGCGTTGATGTATGGTGCCGAGACGTTCGGGACGTCCATGAGGGAGGAAGGATGAACCACGCGCTCCAGGTGGCGATGGCCGAAGCCGGTGAGACGGCGGAGAGCCTTGCAGCTCAGACCGGCGTGGATCCGAAGACGGCGGCCCGTTGGGTCTCTCCGGGACGTATTCCGCAGCCTCGGCGACGTGCCCAGGTGGCGGCGCTCCTCGGCCGGGACGTCGGGGATCTTTGGCCGGACGTCCTCAAGCGCCGTGAACCGCCGTGGCTGCGTGAGTGGGTCGACTGGGAGCGGGACGCCGTGTCGATCCGCTGGTTCGAGCACACATGGGTGCCCGGGCTGTTGCAGACCGAGGCATATGCACGCGCGACGCTGACCGGCGAGGCGCTGACCGCAGCGGAAATCGATGAGCTGGTCGCCTCGCGGCTCGAACGACAGTCGATCCTCCGTCGGGACCGGCCGCCTCTGGTCGTCGCGGTCATCTTCGAGGGCGTGCTGCATCAGTCGGCCTACGGCGACCGGGAGCTGATGCGGGAGCAGCTTGAGCACCTGGTCCACTGCGCAGCCCTGCCCGGTGTGCAGATACACGTCGTGCCGAGGGACATCGGCATGTACCCGGGGCTCGGTGGCGGCTTCATCCTCGCCGAACTGCCCACCGGTGAACATGTCGCGCACGTCGACAGCCAGGCGTCCGCGCAGCTACTTAATGAGGCTGCGGCCGTTGCTACGCTCAGCCGTAGGTGGGAGCGCATCAGGGGCGAGGCCCTCTCCCGAACCCAGTCACTAGACCTGATCATGGAAGCGGCAGGATCATGGACATGACCGCTGCGCGATGGCGCAAGAGCACGAAGAGCGGCAACAACGGCGGCTCTTGTGTGGAGGTCGCCGACAACCTCGCGGGCGTCGTGCTGGTCCGGGACACCAAGGACCGGGCCGGCGCGACGCTGGCCTTCGCGCCGGCGGCCTGGCAGGGATTCGTCGACCTGGCCAAGGAGATCGGCGTCAGTGAGCGTCGATGACACCAGCACCGACGCTCGGTGAAGATCTCGATGCCGAACTGGCCCGGCGGGGGATGGCGGTCTCCGCCGAGGGCTGCGCTCGCGCGGGGAGGCAACGTGCTCAGGTGGAGCAGCAGTGGCCTCGCGGTCGTCGGGTCAAGCTGCGCGAACGAATGCGTCAAGCGGCACAGGAGATATCCTCCAGGATCTATGACTGAGCAGCGTGGCTCAGCTGATACGCCGGACGACCGGATCGAGCGCTGCCGTCAGGAGGTCCGTCTCGCCGGTGTTCAGGTGCTGGATGCAAGCGGCGATGTTGTCCGCCGCATCGAGTTCCGACCAGTCGAGCAGGTAGCCGGCCGCGGCGCCGAGCTGGCGCAGGAAGGCGCGCAGGGTCCGTCCGTTGCCCTCCCGGAACGGATGGCAGACGTTCAGCTCCCCGTAGTAGTGGGCGAGCGACTCGACGAACGCCTCGCGCCTCAACCCGAGCAGGAAACCGTCCTCGGACAGTCCGGTGAGGACGGTACTCACCTGGTCGTCGATGAACCGCCAGTGGCAGAAACGGGCCCCGGGCTTGCTGATGTCGACCGTACGGGTCTGACCCGCCCACTTGTACAGGTCACCGAAGAGATGGCGGTGGAACGCCTGGAGGTGACCCAAACCGTAGTTGCCAGGGATGATGGTCCGAGCGGCCTGCACGTCCCGGATCGAGACGAGGCGGAACTCGGCGTCGCGTAGGGCGGCGGCATCCCTCAGGCCCAACTTGTTGACCAGGCAATCCGTACCCGGCCAGCAGTACGGATCGGTCATCCGCGCAGGCGGGCGATCTCTTCGGCGATGAGGTCCTCAGCGCTCACCAGACCCGAGGCCACATCGCGAAGGCGCTCCTGCCACTCCTCGTCGAACTCCTCGCCCTCGATCGCGGCGTTCGCAGTGGCCAGGGCGACAGCCGTTTCTGTGCTCGCCGTCTGCCTCGCGTAGTAGGTCCGCATCAGGTCGGTGTCGATAGGTTCGGAGGAACTTGCGGACTCGGGCAGTGCCCCCCGAGCAGCTCGCCAGGGCAGCTCGTTGTGCGTCATGGTCGACAACTCGGCCGCCGAGAATTTTCCGTACTCGCGGGTGACCCAGCGGACACAGTCGAGCTGGGCGTCCGTGAGCCGGGAGGCATCCCCGAGCGGCCAATCCGACACGTAGAGCTGCTGGCGGTGCTGCCGGTAGAGCAGGGGAACGACAGGGCCTTCCCGCCAGGCCTCGATCGGCTCGGCGAACAGCGGTGCTCCGGTGCGGGCCAGGTGCCACCCCTGGCAGTAGTAGACGAGCTTCTCCAGCTTCATCGCCGTGACGCGGCCGACCTCGGCGAGCACTGCCGCGGCAACGTCGTGTGCGTTGGCCATCGGGGGACACCTCCTTCTTCGGCCCTGCTCAGAGCGTACCGATGATCCGCCTGGCCAGGCGACCCGCGGAGCTGTGTCGAATGGGACGTCCGCCGCATACCGGCACTGCCCGGCCGGCGGCGGCTCCCGCCCGGGAACCGCCGGCCGCTGCCGTCTCAGCGGTGCGCCTACTCGGCCGCCCTCACGGGCCGGTGATCGCGAACACGTACCCCGGCAACTGGATGTTGGCGAACAACGTCCCGACGACATGTCCGCGTTTCATGCATCGGAGGTAGGGCTCAAGATCGCGACCGCAGGATCGTCAGCCCTGCCCTTCCGGCAGCTGTTCTAGCCCGTCGGCGAGCAGGGCTCACGTCCTGAGCGCCCCTCGAACCAGGGTGTCGGAGCTACCGTCGTCGCCACCAGCGGAACAGCTCCGCCAAGGCTTTGATGATGCTTGGCCGGTCCTTCGGGTCAGCTCCCCGTAGGGCGAGGGCCGTGATGATGACCTTCCCCGCGACCGGGACGGCCACGGTGGCCGCGACGAGGACGGCGGCAAGCCACGGGTTTGCAGGAACGAGGGCAACGAGTCCCAAGGATCTGTCCTTACGCAAGTACCTGACGGGGTAGCCCTCTTCAAGCCAGGGGCGTGGCTATGGACCGTTTACGCTTTGTCCGCTTTGCAGGCGTCAGATTTATTTGCGTTTTAGGACGTCGTAGGCTTCGTAGGCTTTATCGTTTCTGCCGGGCAGCATACCCGACCGGTGCCACCGGCGCGACGAGCGGGGAAGGCCCCTCAGATTGTTGCAGAGGCGCTGGTGGGTGCGGGTGTTGGCGCAGGTTGAGCCGCTGAGTTAACGCCTTGCGATCCTCGCCCCGCGCGGCGTGAGGTTGCTGGCCACACCTGCCCGGATGACGCGAGACCTCGATGCGCTCGATGACCGAGGCGAGGCTGGTCCGCTTCCAGGTGTGTCCTTGTCGGGCCACACCTTTCGCAGTCGGCACCGGACGGCAGGCGGGTGCGGCCCGGCAGCGCCGGCACCGGGTACGGCTCGTCGCCGCCGATCTCGTGGTTGTTCACAGCACCGAGCCGTGCGGGCCGCGGAAGCAACGGTGCCGTCGGCGTCGCTCGGGGTGGGCTGCCCGGACTCCAGCTTCGTCGCGCCCGCCTGCGCGACAACGGTGTACGAGAAGCCGGGCGGCAGCGCCAGCAGACCGGCCGGGTCCGGCACCGGTTCGCCGTTCGCCGGGGGAAAGGCAAGCCGGGCCGGGGGAACGGTGGGGGCCGGGCCGTGCGCAGCCGGGTGAACAGGGGACGAATCCCGCGTGCCTCGGCGTGACAGCCCTGGCGGTCAGGGCTCCCGCATCCGGGCTCTGAGCACGTCGAACTCGCACCCCGGCGCGTCCGGATCGAAGCCGTGCGCGATCAGCCAGCGCGACGCCACCAGGCTGCGCAGCGACCACCAGGCGCGGATCACGTCCCGGTCCACGTCGGAGCCGTAGCCGGCGAGCAGGTCGTCCAGGCGATCCTCGTGTCCGAGCGTGAGAACGGCGAGGTCGAACATGGCGTCGCCAGAGGCGGCCTCGGACCAGTCGATGACGCCGCTCACCTCGTCGCCGTTGACGAAGACGTGGGTGATCTGGAGGTCGCCGTGGACGAACACGGGCTTCCACGGCCGGAGCGCGGCCTCGGCGATCTTGCGGTTGCGCCGGACCACCTCGGCGGGCAGCGCCGCCTCGGCGAGCAGCCCCGCGCATTCCCGGTCGAGTTCCGCCGCCACGTCGTCGAGGCGGCGTCCCGGCCACGGCGGCAACGGCGCGTCGTGCAGTCGCCGGATGGCCGCACCCGCCGCCGCCCACGCCGCCGGTGACGCCTCCGACGGTCGGCCGAGGACGCCGAGCGCCGTGCCGGGTACGGCGGCGATCGCGAGCACGGGCGGCTCGTGCCAGAGGATCGTCGGGGTCGGTACCGGTGCCAGGCCCATCGCCCGCACCTCGACTGCGGCGTGCGCCGGGTCGCCGTCGACCTTCAGGAACACATCCCCGACGCGCAGCGTCGCGCGCTGACGGTGGGCGACGACGACTTCGACCTCGTCCATACCGGCCATCCTGACGAAGGTGACCGTCGACGTCGCCGCATATTGCGCGGGCCAGGTCGGCGGGCAAGCAAGCCGAGCGGGAGCGTGATCTAGGGCCCTGTGCAGCCGGATGAACAGTGGACGAATCTCGCGTGCCGAGTGCCTCGTGCCGGTGCGGCGCGGGTCCGTTAGGGTTCTGCTCGATCGCAAACGTCGGAGGGCGGACGGTGGGCAGACTCGCGGCGGCGTACCGGCAGGCGGTCGATCGGCACCGGCAGGCACTGCGCCACTGGGAGGCGGCCCGGCGGCTGCTCGGCGCCGCCGGCCCGGCGCCGGTGGGCAGCCCCGAGCTGGTCGCGCGGCTGGCCCGCCTCGGCGGTGAGCTGGCCGCCGCGCTGTCCGGCACCGCCCGCGTCGCGACCCACCCCGTTCCGGTACGCCTCGGCGCGGCGACCACTGTCGACGGCGCGTTCCCGGTGCTCGTGCCGGTGGGGGCGGGCGCGCATCTGGCGCTCGATCAGGACGCCCGCGACCCGCGCGTCGGGGAGCTGCTGCGGGCGGTGGTGGTGCGGCTGCTGACCGCCGCTCCGGCCGGCGCGATCCGGGTCGTCGGCATCGATCAGGCCGCCTTCGGCGCGGCGTTCCTGCCGCTGCGCCCACTGCAGGACGCCGGGGTGCTCGCCGCGGCGGCGACCACCGAGGCGGAGACAGCAGCGCTGCTCGACGCGGCCGAGCGGCACGCCCGTACCGCCCAGCGGTCCGCGCCGGAGGACCGGGAGCTGCTGGTGGTGGTGGCCGCGTCCGCGCCGCCGCCCCGGGAGCTGGCCCGGCTCGCCGCGCTCACCCACGCCGGCCCGGCCGCCGCGGTCTGCGTGCTGCTGGCCGGTCACCGGCCCGCCGGGCCGAGCGCCGCGCCGCCGCTGGGCGCCACCACCCACCTGCGGATCACCGAGCGGTACACGCTCGTCGGTGACCCGCCCGGCCGCCCGTTCAGCGCCGACGGCAGCGGGCTGGCCGCGCCGGTGGTGCTCGACGGCGACCCGTCGCACGCCGCGGTGACCGCGCTGGCCCGCCGGTACGCCGAGACCGCCGACCAGGACGTCGTCACGTTCGCCGACCTGCTGCCCGCGCAGCGCTGGGCCGGGTCCGCCGCCTCCGGCCTGCGTACCGTGCTCGGCCGCGCCGGCCGCCGCCCGCTCGCGGTGGCGTTCGACGACGCCACGCCGCACTGGCTGATCGGCGGCCGCACCGGCGCCGGCAAGACGGTGCTGCTGCTCGACGTGCTCTACGGGCTGGCCGCCCGCTACTCCCCGGCCGAGCTGCGGCTGATGCTGCTCGACTTCAAGGAGGGCGTGAGCTTCACCGAGTTCGTGCCCACCGACCGCGACCCGTCCTGGCTGCCGCACGCCGACGCGGTGGGCATCGAGTCCGACCGCGAGTACGGCGTGGCGGTGCTGCGGGAGCTGCGCGCCGAGTTGGGCCGCCGCGCCGACCTGCTCAAGCGGCACGGGGTCAGCCGCCTGGCCGACCTGCCGCCCAACGCCCGGCCGCCCCGGATCGTCACCGTGATCGACGAGTTCCACGTGCTGTTCGCCGGCAACGACGCGCTGGCCCGGCAGGCCGTCGACCTGATCGAGGAACTGGCCCGCAAGGGCCGCTCGTACGGCCTGCACCTGGTGCTGGCCAGCCAGAGCACCACCGGCATCGAGGCGCTCTACGGCCGGGCCGAGGCCATCTTCGGCCAGTTCCCGCTGCGGATCGCGCTGCCCGGCGGGGACGCCGTGCTGGACCCGCGCAACGACGCCGCGCGCGGGCTCACCGTCGGCACCGCAGTGGTGAACACCGCCGCCGGCGCGCCCGGCGCGGACGCGGAGGTGCGGTTCCCCGACGCGCACGCCGCCTCGGCCGACCTGGCGGCGCTGCGGCACGAGCTGCACGCGGCCCGCCCGGCCGGATCGCGCCCGCCGTCGGTGTTCCGGGGACACGAGACGCCCCGGCTCACCGACGACAGCGCCTGGACCGCGCTGACGCCGGGCGCCGACCCGCCGTACGCGCTCGTGGGCCGCGCGGTCGACGTCGCCGGCAGCCCGGCCGGGTTCGCGCTCGACGCCAGCCCGGGCCGGCACCTGGCGGTGGTCGGCACCGCCACCGTCGGCGCGGAGGTGCTCCGGTCGGCCACGCTGTCCCTGGCCCGGCAGCACGCGCCCGGCACCGCCCGGTTCCTGTTCGCGCCGCTGGCGCCCGGCACCACCGACGCCGCCGACGACCTGGCCATGACGCTGGCCGCCGCCGGGCACCCGGTCCGCCGCCTGGCCGCCGAGGCGCTGCGCGCCCAGCTCGCCGAGGCCGCCGCAGGTGACGCCCCGGCCTCCGGGCGCACCTACCTGGTGGTGTTCGGGGTGGACGCCGCCGCCACGACGCTCGCCGCCTCCGACCCGGCGACGTTCCGTTCCGGGTACGACGACCTGCGCGCCGTGCTGCGCCAGGGGCCCGCGCGCGGCGTGCACGTGCTCGGCTGGTGGCGCGGGCTGCGCCGGCTCGCCGACGATCTCGGCGGCAGCGGGCAGCGCGACGACGTCACCGGGCTGATCGCGCTCAACGTGCCCGCCGCCGACCTGGGCCTGCACCTCGGCGTGCACGACCTCGCGTACGTTCCGCGCGAGGGGCGCGCCCTGCTCGTCGACCGGCACGAGCACCGCACCGCGCTGATCGTGCCGTTCGCCGCGGGGAGTGATGTCCCATGAGTGGATTCGACGAGTACGCGGCGCTGCTGCGGGAGCTGTCCACCCGGCAGCGGGGCGGGGAGCGGGAGATCGCGGCCGAGGCGGAGCGCCGCCGTGGCCTGCAGGCCGCCGTCGACAAGCTGGGGCAGCGGCTCGTCGCCCAGGGGCAGCACCTGGACCGGCTGGGCCAGGCAATCGGCACGCCGATGACCTCGGTACCGGCGCCGGCACCGGCGGTTGCGGTGGCCGCCGGACCGGCCGCGCCGGAGGCGGCAGACGCGGGCGGGCGGACGGGGGCGGGGCGGGGGGCGGA
>NZ_MAGP01000036.1 GCF_002926165.1 Micromonospora chalcea
GCGGGGACGGCGTCGGGGAGCCCGACGCCATCCCCGCCGCCCCCGCCCCGCCGGTGGACGCGCCCGAGGCGCCACCGGCCAAGCTCTGGGACCGGATGCGGGAGGACCCGCAGTACGCCCCGGAGCACCTGGCCCTGGAGGCGGTACGCCGGCTCGGGCCGGAGGCCGCGCAGTGGGCGGCCCGGGAACGCGCCCTGCGGCCGGACGCGCCGCCCGAGCAGCTGGCGGACCAGGCGGTCCGCAAGTTCGTCAACCACGCCCGGCTCTCCGGCGCGGTCTCCGGCGCCGCCGGGCTGCCCGGCGCGGTGATCGACGTGGGCGTGCTGGCCTGGACCCAGGCCCGGCTGGTGCTGCACGTGGCCGCCGCGTACGGCGCCGACCCGACGCACGTCGACCGGGCCACCGATCTGCTGGTGCTCCAGCGGGTGCACAAGGCCGCCCAGACCGCCCGCCTGGCGCTCGGGGTGGCCGCCGGCCGGGAGCGGGCCGGCGCGTTGTTCGGCTCCGCCGCCGATCGGGCGCTGGGCCGGGTGATGCTCCAGCTCGGTGTCCGGCTGGCCCGGATGGCCGGGGTACGCGCCGCCAAGCGGATGTTCGCCAAGGTCGTGCCGGGCGCCGCGATCGTGCTCGGCACCTGGGCCAACTCGTCGGCCACGAAGGAACTGGCCGACCGTACGCGCGCCCTCTACCGGGCCGGTGGTCCCCGGCCGCTTCCCGGCCCGCGTCAGCCCTGACCCTCCTCGGCCCCGGGCCCGTCCGTCCGGCCCGCGCCGGTCAGCTCGCCCAGCCGGACGCGTTCCAGACCACCTCGGCCAGCCGGCCCTGCCCGGCCGCGTTCGGGTGGAACCAGTCCAGCGCGTTCACCTGGTCCAGCGTGAAGCGGTGACGGTGCACCGCGCCGCCGTCCCAGCGGCAGCGTGACCCGTACGCCCGGCAGGCGGCACGGAGCTGGCCGTCGTACGCCTCGATCCGGTCCCGGACGCGGGCCCGGCGGGCCACCGCGGCGGGCGCGGTCGACGTGGCGTCTGCGAGCAGCGCCGGGCAGACGCCACGCGACCAGGCCCGCACGGCGCGGGGCTCGGTGTGCCCGATCTGCCAGAGCCGGTGCAGGTCCGGGATGCTGACCATCAGCACCCGGGCCTTCGGCCGGCCCTCGCGCAACACGCCGAGCGCCGCGTCGACCTGGTCGCGGAACGTGGCGACGGGCGTCATGTCGTCGACGTCGCCCCGGCAGGCGTCGTTCGCGCCGATCAGCACGGTGACCAGGTCGGCCTTGTCGCGTACCGCGGACCGGGCCTGTCCGGTCAGCGCGGACGCGCGGGCCCCGGGCACGGCCCGGTTGTACGCCCGCAGCCCCGGCGCGTCGGCGCGCAGCCGCCGGTAGATGCTCTCCACCCGCAGGCCGTCCCCGGTCGACCAGGAGTTGCGTTCGCAGCTCACCAGCACCAGGCAGGAGCCGTAACCGGTGCTGACCGAGTCCCCGAGCGCGACCAGCACCCGGGGCTCGCCGGGGCGGGGTGTGCCGGAGGGCCGGGGCGACGCCTCGCCGGAGCCGTCACAGGCGAGCGCGACGAGCGCCGCCAGGCAGGCCAGCGCGGCGATCCAGCGTCGAGGCATGGGTTCCCCCGTCGGGCGGCGGCAACGGGCGCGTCGACCCTATGCCCCGGCGGGGTCCCGGAAGCGGTTCTGTCGGCTATCAGGCATAGACCACTGTCGTTCACATCTGTCGTGTCGGCGCAGGCCGGCCGTGCAGCCACCGGTGCAGCAGGCGGGTGATCCGGGGCAGCACCAGGTAGGTCATCAGCGGGGTGAGCACGAGCGTCATCAGCAGCGTCCGCCCGGCCAGCGGCACGTCGGCGAGGAACCGGGCGGTCAGCAGCGTGGCGGCCAGGCTCAGCGGGAAGAACGCCAGCCAGATCGTGACCGCCTGCTTCCAGCGCGGCGGCGCGGCCGGCTCCGGCTCGCCGAACGTCTCGACCACGTGGTCCACCGGCGGGTCGAACCAGCCCTCGATGCCGGTGCGCCGCTCGACCCGGGTGTGCTCGACGATGCCCTGCGCCGAGCTGAGCCACCAGCGCCGCTGCGGCGAGTCCTCCCACCCGCGCAGCGTGTCCGCGTCGGCGAAGCGGTACATCACGTGCCACTCGCCGGAACCGGGGGCGCTGCGGACGAAACCGGCGCCGAGGAAGCCCGGGAAGCTCTCCGCGAGCGCCGTACCGGCCCGCATCCACGCCACCACCTCGTCGGTACGCGCGGGGTCGGCGCGCCGGGACACGGCGACGGTCACGGGTACGGCCTGCGTCGTGGTCATGCCATCCTCTCCACCGGCCCGCGGGATCTCCGCCGGAAACCGGCACCCCGAAGTAACGCACCCGCCCGCAGCGCGCATCCGGCGACCGCCCGCCGGGTGTCCCGGATCACCGGCGTTCCCGCCCCGGCCGGTTATCCCCGCCCGTGCCGGGGTAGGCCCCAGGAATGACCCGATCACAACCCCGGCGCGCCCGCGGCACGGTCGGCCACGCGAACAGCGCCCTGAACCTGCGGCTCGTGCTGGCGACGTTCGGTCTGGTCGTGATGACCGTCTTCGCGGTGCTCGCGTTCGCCGCCGGCATCGCCTGGCTGGGCGTGGTCTGCGCGCTGCTCGCCGTGGTGGCGGTGGTCGACCTGGTCGTGATCCAGCGCCGCCGCGCCGCGCGCCGCCGGGAGGAGCCGGGCGTGCGGCACTCGCTGTTCGAGTGACAGGAGGACGACATGCCCATCGCCACCACCAATCCCGCCACCGGACAGGTGCTCAAGACGTACGACGCGATGTCGGACGAGCAGATCGACGCCGCGATCGAGCGGGCCGACCTGGCCTTCCGGCAGTTGCGTGAGACCACCATCGCGCAGCGGGCCCGGTGGCTCACCGCCGCCGCCGACCGGCTCGACGCCGAGCGCGACGAGACGGCCCGGCTGATGACCACCGAGATGGGCAAGACGTACGCCGCCGCCAAGGCGGAGGTCACCAAGTGCGCCACCGCCTGCCGCTTCTACGCCGACAACGCGCCGGCGATGCTCGCCGACGAGCCGGCCGACGCCGCCGCGGTCAAGGCCAGGCGGGCGTACGTGCGCTACCAGCCGATCGGCCCGGTGCTCGCGGTGATGCCGTGGAACTTCCCGCTGTGGCAGGTCATGCGCTTCGCCGCCCCGGCCCTGATGGCGGGCAACACCGGCCTGCTCAAGCACGCCTCGAACGTGCCGCAGACCGCGCTCTACCTGGAGGACCTGTTCCGGCGGGCCGGCTTTCCCGAGGGCGCGTTCACCACGCTGCTGGTCGGCTCCGACGCGGTCGACCGGATCCTCAGCGACCCCCGGGTACGCGCCGCCACGCTCACCGGCAGCGAGCCGGCCGGCCGGTCCATCGCCCAGATCGCCGGCCGGGAGATCAAGAAGACGGTGCTGGAGCTGGGCGGCAGCGACCCGTTCGTGGTGATGCCCTCGGCCGACCTGGACACCGCCGCCGAGGTCGCCACCACCGCCCGCTGCCAGAACAACGGTCAGTCCTGCATCGCCGCGAAGCGGTTCATCGTGCACACGGACGTGTTCGACGCGTTCGCCGAGAAGTTCGCCGCCCGGATGGCGGCGCTGCGCGTCGGCGACCCGATGGACGACGGCACCGACGTCGGCCCGCTGGCCAGCGAGCGTGGCCGCGACGAGGTGCACGCCCAGGTCACCGACGCGGTGGACCAGGGCGCGACGGTGCTCTGCGGCGGTGAGAAGCCGGCCGGGGACGGCTGGTACTACCCGCCGACTGTGGTCACCGACCTGCGCCCGGAGATGCGGATGTGGTCCGAGGAGGTGTTCGGGCCGGTCGCCGGGCTCTACCGGGTCGGCTCGTACGACGAGGCGATCGAAGTGGCCAACGGCACCAGCTTCGGCCTCGGCTCCAACGCCTGGACCAACGACCCGGCCGAGCAGGAGCGCTTCGCCGTCGACCTGGACGCCGGCAACGTGTTCATCAACGGGATGACCACGTCCTATCCGGAGCTGCCGTTCGGCGGCGTGAAGAACTCCGGGTACGGCCGCGAGCTGTCCGCCGCCGGCATGCGCGAGTTCTGCAACACCAAGACCGTGTGGATCGGCGAGGGCCAGGCCGGCGCGGGCGCCGGAGCGCACTCCGAGTAGACGCGATTGGCCGGACGCCGTCACGGGTAGGAGTGCCCACCATGACGGCGTTCGGCTTCCACGCATCCCACGAGCAGATCCACCCGGCCCGGCTGCTGGAGGCGGTGATCCACGCCGAGCGCGCCGGCTTCGACGCGGCCATGTGCTCCGACCACTTCTCGCCGTGGAGCGAGCGGCAGGGCCAGTCCGGGTTCGCCTGGTCCTGGCTCGGGTCCGCGCTCCAGGCCACGAACCTGTCCTTCGGCGTGGTGAACGCGCCGGGCCAGCGCTACCACCCGGCGATCATCGCGCAGGCCATCGGCACGCTCGGCGCCATGTACCCGGGCCGGTTCTGGGCTGCGCTGGGCACCGGCGAGGCGGCGAACGAGCACATCACCGGCGAGGTCTGGCCGCGCAAGGACGTCCGCTCCGCGCGGCTGCGCGAGTGCGTCGACGTGATCCGGGCGCTGCTGGCCGGCGAGGAGGTCAGCCACGACGGCCTCGTCACAGTGGACCGGGCGAAGCTGTGGACCCGGCCGCAGGAGCCGCCCGCGCTGGTCGGCGCCGCGGTCAGCGTCGCCACCGCACGCTGGTGCGCCGAGTGGGCGGACGGGCTGATCACCGTCAACGCGCCGGTCGAGCACCTGCGCCGGATGATCGACGCCTACCGGGACGCGGGCGGACGCGGCCCGCTGCACCTGCAGGTGCACGTGAGCTGGGCGCCCGAGCAGGCCGAGGCCGAGGCGATCGCGTACGACCAGTGGCGCAGCAACGTGTTCGCGCCGCCGGTCTGCTGGGACCTGGAGACCCCCGAGCACTTCGACGTGGCGAGCGCCGACGTGCCGATGTCGACGGTCGCCGAGACCGTGAACGTCTCCGCCGACCTGGGCCGGCACATCGGCTGGCTGGAGGAGTACGTGGCGCTGGGCTTCGACCAGATCGCGTTGCACCACGTCGGGCAGGAGCAGCGCGCGTTCATCGACACGTTCGGCGCGGAGGTGCTGCCGAAGCTGCGCTCCGTCGCCTGATCACACATCGACGCCGCGGCGCATAGGCTCGACGCTCGTGGATGCTCTGTTCGAGGTAGTGGTCTTCCTGGCCATCGCCACGTTCGGCGCGGCGCTGGCCCGCAAGCTCGGCCTGCTCGCGCCGATCCTGCTCGTGGTGCTCGGTCTCGCGCTGTCCTTCCTGCCGTTCTTCCCGCACGTGCGGCTGGACCCGGACCTGGTGCTGGTGGGCATCCTGCCGCCGCTGCTGTACGTGGCGGCGGTGGAGACGTCGGTGCCGGCGTTCCGGCTCAACCTGCGGCCGATCCTGCTGCTCGCGGTCGGGTTGGTCATCTTCACCGCGTTCGTGGTGGGCACCGTCGTGCACTGGTTCCTGCCCCAGCTGCCGTACGCGATCTGCCTGGCGCTGGGCGCGGTGGTGGCGCCGCCGGACGCGGTCGCCGCCACCGCGGTGGCCCGCCGGGTCGGCCTGCCCCGGCGGATCGTCACCATCCTGGAGGGCGAGAGCCTGGTCAACGACGCCACCGCGCTGGTGCTGCTGCGGGTCGCGATCGTCGCGGCGACCGCCACCACCGGCGGGGTCGGCGCCGGCGACGTGGCCCGGGAGGTGGTGGTCGCGGCCGGCGGCGGCGTCCTGGTCGGCCTGCTCGGCGTGGTGGTCTTCGGCTTCCTGCACAAACGCGCCACCGACCCGGTGCTGGACAACGCGCTGTCGCTGATCGTGCCGTTCGCCGTGGTGTTCGCCGCCGAGGAGATCCACGCCTCCGGGGTGGTCGCGGTGGTGGTGACCGGCCTCGGCATCGGGCACAAGCTGCCGACGCTCATGTCGGCCGCCTCCCGCCTGCAGGTGACGGCGTTCTGGCGGCTGATCCGGTTCCTCCTCGAAGGACTGGTGTTCCTGCTGGTGGGCCTGCAGTTGCCGGAGGTGGTACGCGACCTGGAGGAGCCGCTCGGCTCGCTCGTCGCGATCACCGCCGCGGTGCTGGCCGCCGTCTTCCTGGCCCGGTTCGTGTGGGTGTTCCCGGCCACCTACCTGGCCCGGCTGGTGCCGCGGGTACGCCGGCGCGATCCCGCGCCGCCGGTGCAGTTCCCGGTCGTCATCGGCTGGGCCGGCATGCGCGGCGTGGTGACGCTGGCCGCCGCGCTGGGTCTGCCGCTCACCCTCGCCGGCGACACGCCGTACCCGCGCGCGCTGCTGATCTGGCTGGCGTTCGCGGTGATCGTGGCGACGCTGGTCGGGCAGGGCGCGACGCTGCCGTGGCTGGCCCGGCGGCTGCGGCTGCCGCCGGACGACCCGGTACAGGACGCGCTGTCCGCCGCCGGGGTGCAGCAGCGGGCCAGCCGGGCGGCCCGGGAACGCCTCGACGAGCTGGCCGGGGGCGCGCCGGAGGCGGTGGTGGAACGCCTGCGTGGGCTGACCACCACCCGGGCGAACCTGGCCTGGGAGCGGCTCGGCGGCACCGAACGGGAAACCCCTTCCCAGGCGTACGCGCGGCTGCGTCAGGAGATGATCGACGCCGAGCGGGAGGTGTTCCGGGCCGCCCGCGACTCCGGCCAGATCCCGGAGGAGGTGCTCACGCGCGCCTATCGTGACCTGGATCTGGAGGAGTCACTGCTGCGACAGGAGGTCGTCGAATGAGTTGCCGGCACCTGGCCGAGGCGGGCACGGCCGAGCCCGCCACCACCACCGAGTGCCCGGACTGCGTGGCGATCGGCAACCCCGACTGGGTGCACCTGCGCGCCTGCCTGACCTGCGGGCACGTGGGCTGCTGCGACTCGTCGCCGTAC
Organism: Micromonospora chalcea; assembly: GCF_002926165.1. GTDB lineage: Bacteria > Actinomycetota > Actinomycetes > Mycobacteriales > Micromonosporaceae > Micromonospora > Micromonospora chalcea. Next base: position 6,939 of record NZ_MAGP01000036.1, read on the forward strand.
CAGCACGCCACGAAGCACTTCGAGTCGGCCGGGCATCCGGTGATGCGGTCGGTCCAGCCGGGGGAGTCGTGGCGCTGGTGCTTCGTGGACGAGGAGATCGGCTGACTCAGCCGACCCGGCGCTCCAGCACCTGCCCGGTCCACGTCGGGCGGCCCGGCCGCTCCACGGTGAACGGCTCGGTGGCGGTGAACCCGCAGCTCTCGTAGAACCGGACGAGCGCCCGGTCGGGGCTGCGGAAGCAGTCCACCCGCAGCAGGCCGACGCCGCGTTCACGGGCCAGCTCCGCCGCGTACGCCAGCAGCGCCGCACCGACCCCGCGCCCCGCGTACGCCCGGTCGGTGACCAGCAGGTTCACGTACAGCTCGGGTTCGGTGGCCGGCGGCACGTAGTTCGTTGCCGCGCCCACCACCAGCGCGCCCGCCACCGTCGCGTCGATCTCGGCCAGGTACAGGCCGTTCCCGGCCGCCCACTCCTCGGCCTGGGCGATGCGGCGCGGGTCGATCGACGCCGGCTCGGTGCCCCACTGGTCGGTACGCCCGAGTTCGGTCAGCCAGGCGGTGGCGCTGTCGAGCAGCCGCAGCAGCGTCGGGGCGTCGCCAGGTCCACCGGGGCGGATCGTGATGCTCTGCTGGTCGGTCATCCCGTCATGCTGCTACACGCCGTTCACCCCGGCACACCGGCGGGCCGGGTTTCCGGTGCCCGCCGGTTCGCGATCGCCCGGCGGGCCAGCGCCGGGGCGGCCAGCCCGGCGGCTGCGAAGATCCCGCCGAGCACCAGCCAGCCGACCGGCCCGCCACCGAGCACCAGCAGCGTGAGCAGGCCCCGGCCGAGCGCCTGGGCCAGCCCGGCGAGCAGGCCGTCCGCGCCCTGGTAGGCGCCGATCGCGTCGGGTGGGGCCAGGTCGTAGGCGAGGCCCGCGCCGGCCGCGCCGTGCCACAGGTCGCCCACCGTCCACACCGCCGTCGCGACGAGCAGCAGCACGACCGCCGGCAGCACCGGCAGGACGCCGGTCACGGCGTACAGGGGTGTCGCCGCCGCGAGTACCAGCCCGGCCCGGCGCAGCTTCCGGGCGGCCGGCGCGGCCCGCTCCGCGCCCCGGCTCAGCCGGACCGCGAGCAGCACGGTGAGCACCGTGTTTGCCAGCAGCACCGCCGACACCACGGGTGGCGGCGCGCCGGCCCGGTCCACGGTCCACAGCGGTACGACGAGCACGAGCACCGTCACGTGCGTGCTCAGCACCGCCGACGCGCCGCTGACCGCGAGGAACCGTCCGTCCCGCAGCGGTCCGCCGCGCCGCCGCGCGCCCGGTCCGCGTCGGGTGCCACCGCCGGTCGTCATCGCTCCGGGCGTCGTCTCCGCGTCGGGTGCCGGTCTCGCCGCCGTGGCCCGGCGCGCGTCGGCGGCCGGCTGCGGCGGCAGGCGCAGCAGCAGTGCCGCCGAGAGCAGGTAGGTGGCCGCGTTGCCGACCACGAGCACCTGGTAGGCCCGGTGCGTGTCCACCGCGAGCGCGATCCCGGCCAGCGCGGTACCGACGGTGATGCCCAGGTTCGCCACCGCGCGCAGCGTGGCGAAGGCGTGCACCCGGCCGTCCGGGCCGCCCACCGCCGCCACGAGCGCCGCCCGTACCGCCAGGTTGCCGGTCGCGAGCAGCGCCTCCGGCACCGCCACCGCCAGGAACGCCGGGAACGAGCCGACCAGCAGGTACGCGAGCGCGGCGACCGCCTGGCCCACCTGGAGGACGGCCCGGAGCGTACGCGGATCCGACCTGTCGGCCAGCGCGCCAAGCGGCACGCTCGCGCTGAGCCCGACCAGCCCGGCGACTGTGAGCCCGGCGCCAACCGAGGTGGCGGAGAGGCCCACGTCCCGGGTCAGGTAGAGCGCTCCGCCCGCCAGCCACAGCCCCGCGCCGACGGTGTTGACCAGCGTGGCGTACGCGAGCGTGCGCAGCGGCCCGGGCGGCGGGAGCGGCGAGACACGTCCCATCAGCGGGGTCCGGCGAGGGCCATGGGTCGACGCTAGGACTGTTCCGACGGGCCCGGAGCCCCGCTCGGGGCGACGCCCGTCACACCGCGAGGCGGCGCTGGGCCTCGACCCGGGCCGAGCGTGTCACGACGGCGGCCGGTGGCCCTCCGGAAAGGTGAGGCCTCGAGCGATATGACTCTCAGGCATATTTATGGGTCTTGTGACGTGTCTGTGGGTGGTTGGGCGCGTCGTTGATGGCGCACGCCGTTGTCCTGCCTAGGTTCTGGCTTGTCGAAGGTCAGAACTTGATGGGCGGGAGAACGGCGTG
>NZ_MAGP01000037.1 GCF_002926165.1 Micromonospora chalcea
GCAGAACGCACGCCGTTCTCCCGCCCATCAAGTTCTGACCTTCGACAAGCCAGAACCTAGGCAGGACAACGGCGTGCGCCATCAACGACGCGCCCAACCACCCACAGACACGTCACAAGACCCATAATTATGACTCTGAGGTATATCGGTCAGCAGGACATGTCTCTACGGCGCGCGACACGCCGAGACAGAACACTCCTGGGCGATGGCGCGGCCCGGGAACGCGAGCGGCTCAGCCCTCGACGGCGGCGGCGAGCTTCCGCGACTCCGCAGCCTCGGCAGGCTCGGAGGTCTCGGCGGTGACCACCGGCTCCGGGACTTGCCCCGACTTCGCGGCCTCTGCCGACCCGACGGATTCCCCCGGCCGAGCGGACTCCCCCGCCTCCGCGGGCGACGCGGAGACGGGCGCGGCCTCGACCGGCGACGCGGAGGCCGGCGACGCGGAGGCCAGCGCCGCTTCGACGGTGGCGCGGGCGCGGCGGGTGCGGCGCAGCGCCCGCACCGCCAGGACAATGGCGACCACCCAGGCGACACCGAGCAGCGCGTACACCACCACCGGCGCCGAGCCGCTCACGCCGCCGGCGCTGAGCAGCGTGCGGGCGTTGGTCAGCACGATCACGCCGCCGATCACGGCGCCGAGCAGCTGAGCGGGAACGATGCGGACCAGCCAGGCCGCGATCGGGGCGGCGATCAGGCCACCGATCAGGAGCGCCGCCACCGTGGGCAGCAGGAAGCCCTCGGTGCCCAGGCCGATCAGGAAGCCGACGCTCGCCGCGCCGGCCACGACGAACTCGGAGGTGTCGACCGAGCCGATGACCTTGCGGGGTTCCATCCGGCCGGAGACCAGCAGCGCCGGGGTGGCGACCGGGCCCCAGCCTCCGCCGCCGGTGGCGTCGACGAAGCCGGCGACCAGGCCGAGCGGGGCGAGGAAGCGGCTCCGCAGCCGGCCGGCGGCGCGGGTGGCCCGAAGCGGCCGGGAGAACCGCACCAGCAGGTACGCGCCGAGCGTGAACAGGATGGCCGCCATCCACGGCGCGGCGGCCTCGGTGGAGATGGAACTGAGGAACGTCGCCCCGGCGAACGCGCCGATCGCGCCGGGCAGCGCGATCCGGCCGACGACCCGCCAGTCGACGTTGCCGAAGCGCCAGTGCGAGACGCCCGCGGCGAGCGTGGTGCCGATCTCGGCCAGGTGCACCGAGGCCGACGCGGCGGCCGGCGCGACACCGGCGAACAGGAGCAGCGTCGAGGAGGTCAGCCCGTACGCCATGCCGAGCGAGCCGTCGACCAGTTGCGCGGCGAGCCCGACGAGGGCGAGGACCAGCAGCTTGCGCACGAGCGCCCCCTGACTTTTCGGTATCTCCTATCGACTTGGTCGACAATGCGGCACGAAGGTGGTCCCGGTCAAGTCCCCCATCCGGTTGGTAGGACACGCCGGACGGCGCGGTCAGCTCCAGGCGCGCGGGTCGGCGGCCAGTTCGTTGACCCGGCCGGGCAGCTCACCGGAGGCCACGTCGGCGATCGTGACCAGCTCCAGGATCTCCCGCTCGCTGGCCCGCAACGCGATCCAGACGTCCTGCAACGCGCGGGCCGCGCCCTGATAGCCGAGCTGTTCCGGACGCTGGCCGCGCACGTGCGCGAGCGGCCCGTCGATGACGCGGATCACCTCGGCCAGGGAGATCTCACTCGCCGGCCGGGCCAGCCAGTAGCCGCCCTCGGGGCCACGCTGGGCGTGCACGATGCCGCCCCGGCGAAGCTGGAGCAGGATGCTCTCCAGGAACTTCGGCGGGATGTCCTGGGACCGGGCGATCTGCTCGGCGGTCACCGGGCGGCTCCGCTCGGCGGTCCCGTCCGCGACCGAGGCCAGCTCAGCGGCCGCGCGGAGGGCATAGTCGACCCGGGCGGAAAGACGCATACGGCCAGGTTAGTCCGCTCGGGTGCGGGCCGCCCCGCCGACCCGCGCCCGGACGATCATCACCCGCCGCTCAGCCGCCGACGCGGCGCAGCAGTCCCTCCTGCACGGCGCTGGCGATGTGCCGCCCGTCGGCGGTGAACATGCGGCCGGTGGCCAGGCCACGGCCGCCCGACGCGGACGGGCTCCAGCAGTCGTACAGGAACCACTCGTCGGCGCGGAACGACCTGTGGAACCACAGCGCGTGGTCGAGGCTCGCGCCGACCACGCCGCCCGGGCCCCACACCTCGCCGTGCACCGACAGCACCGAGTCCAGCAGCGTCAGGTCGGAGGCGTACGTCAGCGCGCACGCGTGCAGCAGCGGATCGTCCGGCAGCTTGCCGTCCAGCCGCATCCACACCCGCTGGTGCGGTTCGGCCGGGCGGTCGCCGGGGCGTACCCAGCCGGGCTCGCCGACGTAGCGCACGTCGATCGGGCGCGGGATCATCCCCCAGATGCCGAGCCGCTCCGGGTAGCGGGAGAGCCGGTCGGTCATGGTCGGCACGTCGTCCGGGCCGGGTACGTCCGGCGGCACCGGGGCGTGGTGGTCCAGCCCCTCGTCCTGCCGCTGGAACGACGCCGACATGAAGAAGATCGGCTTGTCGTGCTGCAACGCCACCGACCGGCGCACCGAGAAGGACCGGCCGTCGCGGACGTTCTCCACCTGGTACTCGATCGGCTCGGCCGGGTCACCGGGGCGCACGAAGTAGCCGTGCAGGGAGTGCACGGCCCGCTCCGCGTCGACGGTGCGGCCGGCGGCGACCAGGGCCTGGCCGGCGACCTGCCCGCCGTAGACCCGCTGCGGGCCCACCGGCGGGCTCATCCCCCGGAAGGTCATCTCCCCGGTACGGTCCAGGTCGAGCACCTCCAGCAGCTGGTCGACCGCCGCCTGCCCGGTCGCCGCAGCACTCACTGGAGCGCTCGCGCCGAGGCCGCGTCCACGAGCGAACCCAGCTGGTGCACGCGCAGCGTGTTGGTGGAGCCGGGGGTGCCGGGCGGGCTGCCCGCCACGATCACCACGTAGTCGCCCGGGTTGGCCCGGTTGAGGCCGAGCAGCGCCTGGTCGACCTGGCGGAACATGTCGTCGGTGTGCTGGACGAACGGCATCAGGAACGTCTCCACGCCCCAGGAGAGCGCGAGCTGGTTGCGCACCTCCGGTACCGGCGTGAAGGCCAGCAGCGGCAGGTCGCAGTGCAGCCGGGCGAGCCGCTTGACGGTGTCGCCGGTCTGCGAGAACGCCACCATGGCCTTGGCGCCGATGGCCCGGGCGATGGAGGAGGCGGCCACGGTGAGCGCGCCGCCGTGCGTACGCGGGTCGTGCTGCAACCGGGGGACGGCGATCGAGCCGGCCTCGGTGGTGGTGACGATCTTGGCCATGGTGCTGACGGTGAGCACCGGGTACTTGCCGACGCTCGTCTCGCCGGAGAGCATCACCGCGTCCGCGCCGTCGAGCACCGCGTTGGCCACGTCGGAGGCCTCGGCGCGGGTCGGGCGGGAGTTCTCGATCATCGAGTCGAGCATCTGGGTGGCCACGATGACCGGCTTGGCGTTCTCCCGGCAGAGCTGCACGGCGCGCTTCTGCACGAGCGGCACCTGGTCCAGCGGCAGCTCGACGCCGAGGTCGCCGCGGGCGACCATGACGCCGTCGAAGGCCAGCACGATCGCCTCGAGGTGGTCGACCGCCTCCGGCTTCTCGACCTTGGCCAGGACCGGGCGGCGCACGCCCTCCTCGTCCATGATCGAGTGGACGAGCTTGATGTCCTCGGGTGAGCGGACGAACGAGAGCGCGACCAGGTCGACACCGAGGCCGAGGGCGAAGCGCAGGTCCTCCGCGTCCTTGTCGGACAGGGCCGGGACGCTGACCGCCACGTTCGGCAGCGAGACGCCCTTGTTGTTGGAGACCGGGCCGCCCTCGGTGACCAGGCACCGGATGTCGTTGCCGGTGACGTCGCTGACCTCGACCGCGACGCGGCCGTCGTCGATCAGCAGCCGGTCGCCCGGCTTCACCTCCTGCGGCAGCTTGCGGTAGGTGCAGGAGACGCGCTCCTTCGAGCCGACGACGTCGTCACCGGTGATCACGACCGAGTCGCCGGTGCGCCACTCGTGCGGGCCGTCGGCGAACCGGCCCAGCCGGATCTTGGGCCCCTGGAGGTCGGCCAGCACCGCGACCGGCTTGCCGGACGCCTCGGCGGCCGCCGGGACCAGCCGGTAGACCGATTCGTGGTCGGCGTGACTGCCGTGGCTGAAGTTGAGCCTCGCCACGTTCATGCCCGCCTCGACGAGCCCTCGGATACGCTCCGGGGACGAGGTGGCGGGGCCGAGAGTACAGACGATCTTCGCGCGGCGTGTCACGCCCATCAGGCTAGTCTCTCCTCCGGATCGGCCTCCCGGCCGACCCCTTGCGGACAGCGGAACAGTTGTCCAACGACGCGCGTGTACCGCGCGGGCGGGCGGTTGGCGTACCGCACCGGAACGTCGTGTGTGGCGGGCATCGGCGACCGCGCGGCGGAAATGGTACCCCTCGCCGTCACGTGCCGGCCGGGTGCTCCCGTGGATGCCGTCCGCCCTCGCCGTGGCGCGGCCCCGCCGGACCGGCCGGGGGCAGGTTCGGGCAGCCGCCGGGCGGCCAGGCCGCGATGATCTCGGCGAGCAGGTGGTCGGCGCGCAGCCCGGACGCGGTCCGCTCCAGCGGGACCCGGCTCGCGGCGCCGTGGAAGTGGTGCAGCGCGATCGCCGAGAACGGCGACGAGACCGCGCCGGCCGTCAGCTCTCCGTCTTGACCAGCGGGAACTCCAGCGAGCCGGCCGGGCAGAGGAAGGTCAGCACCTCGACCCGGTAGAGCCCGGCCTGTACCGCCGGGTCGGCCTCCATGACGCTGCGCACGTCGTCCACCGAGCCGGTGCGGGCCAGGCCGAAGCCGATCGGCGGATCCGGTTCCCGGGCCGGGCCGTCCACCGAGCCGTCGACGAGCACGATGCCGCGCCGTTGCAGCGCCCGCATGTGCTGCAGATGCTCGGCCTGCAGCCGTTGCACGGTCTCCTCCGGCAGGGCCCGGCCGGACGGCCCCGGGTAGAGCACGATGCACTCGTACGTGTCCAGCGCGAAGTCGAGCCGTGGCGTCGTGCCCATGCGCACCTCCTGCTGACCACCGTTGCGCCCAGCCTCGCACGGCGGTCCGGTGCGCCGGGGCCGCTCGCCGCAACTACCGGTGCTTCGCCGCCACGATTCGGGGAATGTCCAGGGGTCGGGGCGCGCGCCGCCCGCGACCGCGTACGAGCACAGGAGGACCGCGATGGCCACCAGCACCCAGCCCGCCAAGGCGTCGGGCAGCTACCGGATCGGTGGTGACCTGCGGGTCGACCGCCTCGGCTACGGGGCGATGCAGCTCACCGGCCCCGGCGTGTGGGGCGACCCGAAGGACCCGGCCGAGGCGGTACGGGTGCTGCGCCGCGCGTACGAGCTGGGCGTCACGTTCATCGACACCGCCGACTCGTACGGGCCGTTCGTCAGTGAGCTGCTGATCCGCGAGGCGCTGCACCCGTACGCCGACGACCTGGTCATCGCGACGAAGGCCGGGCTGACCCGCTCCGGCCCGGACGACTGGCGGCCGGTGGGCCGCCCGGAGTATCTGCGCCAGCAGTGCGAGCTGAGCCTGCGCCACCTGGGCCTGGACTGCATCCCGCTCTACCAGCTGCACCGCATCGACGCGAAGGTGCCGCTGGCCGACCAGCTCGGCGAGCTGGCGCTGCTGCGGCAGGAGGGCAAGATCCGGCACATCGGGCTGTCGCAGGTCAGCGTCGAGCAGATCGAGGCGGCCCGGGAGATCGTCCCGATCGTGTCCGTGCAGAACCTCTACAACCTGGCCGACCGCGGCGCCGAGGACGTGCTGGCGCACTGCGAGCGGCACGACCTGGCGTTCATCCCGTGGTTCCCGATCGCCACCGGCAACCTGGCCCGCCCCGGCGGCCCGCTGGACGCGATCTCGACCGCGCACGGCGCCACTCCGGCGCAGCTCGCGCTGGCCTGGCTGCTGCGCCGCTCGCCGGTGATGCTGCCGATCCCCGGTACGTCGTCGGTGGCGCACCTGGAGGAGAACGTGGCGGCGGCCGAGGTGGAACTGACCGACGACGAGTTCGAGGCGCTGGCCAAGGCGGCCTGAGTCGGCCGCCGTCCGGCCCTTTCGCGGAACGTGATCGAGCAACTACCGTCAGAAGGATTCTCACGAGTGGGGGTCCGCTGTGGAGGAGTTCGACTATGTCATCGTGGGGGCCGGCGCGGCGGGGTGCGTGCTGGCCAACCGGCTAACCGAGGATCCGGGGACGCGGGTGCTGCTGCTGGAGGCGGGCGGCTGGGACCGCAGCCCGTACGTGCGTGTGCCAAAGGCGTTCTCCCGGCTGATGGACGACGAGCGCACCGCCTGGCACTACCCGGCCACCACCGGGCCGGGCCGCCAGGAGATCTGGCAGCGCGGCCGGATGATCGGCGGCTCGACGTCGGTGAACGGCATGATCTGGAGCCGCGGCGCGGCCCGCGACTGGGACGCCCTCGACCCGCTGGGCTGGGGCTGGTCGGCCATGCGGCAGGTGTTCACGCGGCTGGAGGACCACCCGCTGGGCCCCGCGCCGCACCGGGGCGCGGGCGGGCCGGTGCGGCTGTCCATCGCCACCGGCACCGACCCGCTCGCCGAGGAGATGGTGGCCACCGGCGCCGAGCTGGGCTGGCGCCGGGCCGACGACCTGGACGCCGACGACGACGAGCGGATCGGCTACCCCACCGCCACCATCCACGGCGGACGGCGGGTCAGCGCCGCGAACGCGTTCCTGCACCCGGTGCGGCGCCGGCCCAACCTGACCGTCGAGGTCGGCGCCGTCGTGCTGCGGGTGCTGGTCGAGGGCGGCCGGGCGGTCGGCGTACGGGTGGCGCACGGCGGCCGGGAGGTCGAGCGCCGGGCGGCCGGGGAGGTGATCCTCGCCGCGGGCGCCCTGGCCACCCCGCACCTGTTGCAGGTCTCCGGCATCGGGCCGGCGGACACGCTGCGCGCCGCGGGCGTGCCGGTGCTGCTCGACCGGCCCCGGGTCGGCGCGGGGCTGCGCGAGCACCGGTCGATGGTGCTGCAGTACCGCCTCGCCGAGCCCGGCGGCCACAACATGACCATCGGCAGCCCGCTCGGGCAGGCCCGGGCCACGCTGCGCTGGCTGCTCACCGGGGGCGGCCCGCTCGCGCTGCCGGTGCTGGACGTGGCGGCCCACGTCAAGTCCCGGCCGGAGCTGGACCGCCCGGACGCGCACCTGCTGATGGCGCCGTTCTCGGCCGCGCCGCCGCGGCCCGGCAAGGCGCTCGAACTGGAACGGGAGCCGGGACTGATGTGCCTGGGCACCGTCACCCGGCCGGACAGCGAGGGCAGCCTGGCGATCACCGACGCGGACCCGCGTACGCCGCCGGCTGTCGTGGCGAACTACCTCACCACCGACCACGACCGGCGGGTGGCGGCGGACCTGTTCCGCCGGATGCGGGAGTTCTTCGCCACCGGGCCGATCGCGAAGCGGATCCGGGCCGAGACGGTGCCCGGCCCGGCGGTCCGCACCGACGCCGAGATCGTCGAGGCGGCGGTGGCGCGCGGCTACTGCGGTTACCACGCCATCGGCACCTGCGCGATGGGCGACGGCGACGACCACGTGGTCGACCCGCAGCTGCGGGTACGCGGCGTGGACGGGCTGCGGGTGGTCGACGCGTCGGTGCTGCCGGTGATGGTGGCGGGCTGGACCAGCGCCCCGGTGAGCGCGCTGGCCTGGCGGGCCGCGGACGTCATCCGCGGGCGGGACGGGAGCTGACAGCGCCCGGGCCGGCGGTCGAGCGGGCCCGGGCACCGGTGTCAGACCGCGAAACAGTCTGGCCGGACCGGGGCGCCGGCGAGCACCTGGCGCACCACCGTGTACGTGGTGCCGTCCAGCACCAGCCCGAGGTGGCCGACGACCCGCAGCGGGCACCACGCCTGCACCAGCACGTTCGTGGCGCCGTCGGCGAGCAGCGCGTTGTCGACCGGCCGGACCAGCTCGTCCTGCCAGGTGCGCACGGTGGCCCAGCGAACCGGCCCGGGCGTGTCGTCACCGGCGTTGAGGTCGGCCAGGAAGCTCGACCCGATCGACATCTGCTGACAGGCGATCACCCCGGCGCAGCTGCCCAGCCCGAGGAACGCGACCAGGTTGGCGACGTACGTGCCGTACTGCGGGCTGCCGAGGCTGACGTACTGGTCGACGGTGGCGGCGCCGCCGAGGTACTTGACGTACCAGCGGCTGACCAGGCCGCCCTCGGAGTGGCCGACCAGGTCGACCCGGGCCGCTCCGGTGGCGGCGCGGACCTGGTCCACGTAGGTCGAGAGCGCACGGGCGGACTCGCGGATGTCGCCGAGGCCGAGGTTCGGCAACTGGAAGATCGAGACCCGGTAGCCGTCGGCGCGCAGCCGGGCGGCGATCGGCTCGTACGCGATGGAGATTCCACTGAGGCCACCGACCACGATCACCGGGTCGGCGGCCGCGGCGGCGGCCCGTTGCGCGGCGGCGGTGACGGTGGCCGTGTTCGACGGGGCGGCGGGTTCGGCGGCGGCCGCCTGGGCGGCGGCCGGGACGAGCAGGACGGTGGCGACCGTGGTGGCGGCCAGGATCGTTCGGAGCAGCATGGGCTGCACCTCCGAGGGGGAGGCACCCGGGCGGACCGGGAGGGGACGGGTGGGATCCGATCGATCGTGGACACGATGATGCGTGTCCGATTTCACACACGTCAATGAAAAGTTACGCGGCGGTAACCACTTGTCGCGCCCACCGCGCAAACCGGCAAGCCGGGCCGGGCTCAGTTGCCCAGCGCCTGGACCTTCGCGATGGTCTCCTGGACGTGCTGCCGGGCCGGCTCCCCGCCCTGCGCGGCCTGCGCCAGCGCCTGCCGGTAGGAGTCGATGACGCCGATCAGCGGCCCGGCCGTCGCCCCCTCCAGCGCGCCCGCCACCAGCGCCCGCGCCTCCGCCGCGTCCTGTGCCGCGGCAGCCGTGCGCGCCTTGGCCTCGTCCAGCTTCTGCGCCGCCGCCGCCAGCCTCGCGATGATCTCCGCCGCGCTCACAACGTCTCCCCCACCTCACCCACCCTCGGGAAC
>NZ_MAGP01000038.1 GCF_002926165.1 Micromonospora chalcea
GAGCCACCATCGGCTTTCGACATTTCTCTGACATTCCTGCCCGCATCAGTCGTCGCCGCGCGGTTGTCGGCAGATTGTCAGGACCGGCCGCCGAACCTGGCCGACACCGACCGAACTCGCCTTTAGTCGCTGTGTCCGGTGTCAGCGGCACCGCCGAGGTGTTACCGACCGGTCAGCCGAGTCGCCTTACTGAGGGAGAGTCAGCCGTGTCCATTGCCAGGATGCCACTGCTCCTGTCGATCACACCGGCCCTCGTGACGGTGACAGCGGCGCGATACAACGTGCGGACGAGGGTGATCAACAGCATGAACGTCCCGCTGGCACGAGGTGCGGAGTCTGTTCCCAACCGGCCGAACGGACGTGACGATTCTGCTCGCCGGGTACTCGGCTTGCAGGTTCCGGATGAGGCGGTGTTCTGCGCGACCGGCGACGACGTTCCCGTGCTGGCCGCGCTTCTGGCTCACAATCTGTCGGCCGGATCGTTGGGTACGTGGCTGGTGCCTGACGCGGCCGTGCGCGATAGGGCTCTGCGTCGGTATGCCGAGTTCGTACTGATGTATGCGGTGCAGCACGGCCGGGTCGACACGACCGAGGATCGTGCCGCGGTCGCGGTGTGGTTTTCGCGGCTGGAGCCACCGCCGGCCGGTGCGGGGTGGGGGTGTGAGCTGCGCCGGTTGCTCGGCCCGTTCGCGGCGCGATTCGTGGTGCTGCACGCGGTGGTGCCGCGTACGCCGCATCACTATCTGGCACAGTTCGCGGCCCGTCCCGGGGAGGGCGCGGCGGCGAGGGCGTTGCTGGCGAGCTGTCACCGGGTGGTGGATGCCGAAGGGCTGCCGGCGTACACGCAGGTGTGGGGCAGCGAACCTCGTGAGAGCTTGTTTGGCCGGCTCGGCTACCTGCCGCGGTCACCGATGCTGTTGGGGTCCGGTGGCCCGGTGCTGTGGCGGATGTACCGGCCGCGGCGCGGCGGTGAGCGGCGTGACGGCCTGCCCCGTCGTGTGCGGCTGCACCGGGCCGCGGCGGCTTCTGCCGGCGCAGGGCCGTCGGCGGCGCCGCCGCTTCTCGGTCGGGTCGACACGACCTGACAGCCGTTTCGGCACCTCGATGCATGGCTGCTGGCCTTCGGCCAGCGGGGCGTTTGCATACACCTTCCCCTCGATGCAAGGAGGCGTTTCTCATGCTGGCTGCTATGACCCGTTGCCCGATGCGGCTACGACGGCCGAATGCCGGCCGGTGGCTGTTGGCGTGGCTCGCTGCTGCGCCTGGCGGTGCCGCCGCCGTCACGGACGCGGGAGCTGTGACGTCGCGCGAGTTCGTCTGGGGGTACGCGATCAGGCGGGAGTGGCCGGACGGCAGTCACGACTTGTTCGGGTTCGCGTCGGACGCTCGCGTCGCGCAGCGGCGGCTCGGTCGGGACCAGGACTACTGGCGGGGCGGCCCGGTACGGCCGTTGGCGGTGTACGTCGTGGCCGCGAACGCGGCCGACGTGGACGGTCACCCGGTGGACGGCTGCCGCCGCCCCGGCTGTCCCAACGTGCCGGAGCACTCGCGCTGTCCGGACTCCCCGGATCGGGGGCAGCGGTGAGGTCGACGCACGTGCAGGTGGCCCTCGCCCGGCGGACGTTGACTCCGTTCGGGTTGTGGGTGTTCGGGGCGGCGGCGTCGGCGCCGATGGTGGTGCTGGCAGGAGGCATCGTCGCCACCTACGCGACCACGGGGGTGGAGGCGTTGCCGCTGGTGTTCGTGCTGGTGGCCGGTGTCGTGGCGGTGCTCGCGGTCGGATACACGGCGATGGCCCGGCAGGTGGGGCACGCGGCGGCGTACTACGGCATCCTGGCGCACGGTCTGGGTCGTAGCTGGGGTGTGGCCGCCGGGCTGGTCGCCCTGATCGCCTACAACGCGATCCAGACGAGCCTGTTCGGGTTGTTCGGCGCGACGATGGCCGGGCAGCTCGGCGGCGCGTGGTGGGTGTGGGCGGGCATCGCCGTGGCCGTGGTCGGGGTGGTAGGTGTGCGGGCGATCGTGCTGTCGACCCGCGTGCTGGCCGCCGTGCTGGCGGTATCCCTGCTGATCGTCACCGCGTTCACGCTGGCCGGTCTCGCGCAGCCGGCGGACGGCGGGTTGTCCTGGGAAGGCTTCGACGCCTCGAGCCTGGCGGTCAGCGGTATCGGCGGTGCGGTCGCCTTCTGCGTGGCCGCGTTCATGGGCACCGACGCGCCGGGCTCGTTCGTCGAAGAGGCCATCGACCGCCGGTCGGTCGGCCGGGCCACCATCGCCGCGGTGCTCGTCCTCGGCGGGGTGTATGCGGCAGCGGCGTGGGCGATGGGCATCGCCGCTGGTCCCCGATCCGTCGCCGACGTGGCTGCCGACCCTGCGGCGGGCCTGCCGTTGTCGGTGCTGGAGCGCCTGGGCGGCTGGTGGGTACCGCTCGCGCAGACGGTACTGATCTGCGCGATCGTCACGTCGATGCTGGCCTTCCATTCGGTCATCGCCCGGTATGTGTTCGCGATGGCCCGGGAAGGCGTGCTGCCTGCCGGGCTCGCAAGGACCGGCAGCGCGACTCGCGTCAGCGCGCCGCGCGGCGGTTCCCTGACGCAGACCGGCATCGCCGTCGTGGTGGTGGGCGGGTTCGCGTCATCCGGCGCGGACCCGGTCGCGGTGATGTTCACCTGGCTGTCGGCCTTGGGCGCGATGGGCTTGTTGTGCCTGCTCCTGGCCGCCTCGGTGGCGGCGGTGCGAGCACCGGCCGGCCTGCGAGGCCCGAAGGCCGGCGTGTGGGAATGGCGACTCGCACCCGTGATCGGTGTGGCGGGCGGGGTGGTGGTGCTGGCCTTGATGGTCGGCAACGTGGACTCCCTGCTCGGCGCCCCGCCGGGGTCACGGGCGCCGCTGCTGCTGCCCGCGATCCTCGTCGCCACGGCCGTCGTGGGCGGGTTGTGGGCCGGGCAGGTGCGCCGGTCCCGTCCGGAGGTCTACGCCGGTATCGGCCGTGGCACACCGGCCACCCATGCCGTACCCGACGCCATCACCGTCTCCATCTGACAAAGGGGCGCAAGTGATGAGGACTCACACGGCGATGACCGGGCCTGGCGGGCGCTACGGCGTCGATCCCCTGCATCCCGGCTGGCGGCCGGAACACCCTCCGGCGGCGCCACCGGGCCCGCGCGCCCCGGCTGTCGGCACGCCGCCCGGCTACCACGCGCCGGGGGAGCACCACCGGCCGCCGCCGCCCCCCGCCCCTCCAACCCCGCCTGCGGCAGTACCCCCGCCGGACATGCCCACGGACCAGCCTGCGCCCGACGGGAACGAGGTGCCGGGACAAGCGCGGCGGTGGGCGGATCTGCGCGTGCAGGTCGCCTACCGGTGCAGGCGGCTCAACACCGGCCACATGGTCGAGGCGGACCAGCGCCACGACACCCGTGAGGCGCTCGGCCCGCACGCTCTGATGCTGTTCTTCGTCTCCGAGGCACCGGCCGAGCCGCACGGCTACCTGCTGCACACCGCCTACCGGCTGTGGCTGGCCTCCCCGGAATCCGAGGACCTGCCCCGGCTCCTGGCCGATCTAGCCGAGGTGGTCCGGACCAACATCGTCCGCGCCGCCTCCGCCGGGCGGCGGTGGCATCCGCTCGGGCCGGACGCCTCGATGGTCAACGGCGGAGACATGAGTCCGCCGCCGGGCGCCACCTACGTCGGCGTCGGGGTCAGCACCCTCGACTCCGACCAGGGCCGCTGGCAGCAGGTCGCCCGCACCCTCCGGGACGGATCCGGCGGTCGGTACCTGTCGGCCTTCGACCTCAAGGGCCAGTGCTACGTGCTGCTGACCGACGGCACCGCCCTGCACCTGGACCGTGACCCCCAGGCCCGCATCGGCGTCGACGGGATCCGCTGCACCAAGACCCTCGACCCGGACCGGCCCGCCTACTGGCACAACCCGCACGCCAACCTCACCGAGCAGGGCGACGACGCCACCCGCGAGCTGTGGCGACGACTCGGCATGCTCCACCACACCCTCACCTCCCACCTGCACGGCGGACGGCCGGCGTGACCCACACCCTGAGACTGGCCGCCGCCGCGGACCTGAGCCGCGCGCCGATCGACATCACGGCCGTGCTTGACCACCTCGTTCGCGCAGCCGACGCCACGGCGGCGACGAGCATCGGGTTCCCCGGCGCTGTGGACCTCGACCACACGGAGGTCATGACCCGCCTCGGCGGCAGGCTGTGGAACAACATCGGCGACCCCGCCGACGAGGGCGGAATCGCGCACACCCGGGCGCTGGAACGCGCGGTCATCACGTGGACAGCCGACCTGCTCGCCATGCCCGCAGACGACCGGTGGGGCTACGTCACCACGGGCGGCACGGAAGGCACCCTGTCCGCCCTGCACGCCGCGCACCGGTGGAAACCGACGGCACGGATCTACTACTCAGCCGCCGCCCACTACTCCGTGGCCAAGGTGGTGCGCCTGCTCGGCGCGCACGGCATCCTGGTCCACGCGCGTCCCGATGGGGAGATGGACTACGCGCACCTCGCCGAGCAGCTCCACCGGCGGCGCCGCTTCCCGGCGATCGTCGTCGCGACCGCCGGCACCACCATGACCGAGGCGGTCGACGACACCAGCCGCATCCGCGCGGTCCTCGACGAGCATCACGCAGGCGGGCATCTGCACGTCGACGCGGCCCTGTCCGGCATCCCCCTGGCCCTCGACGGACGGCTGTCCCTCGATGACGCCAGCGGCATCGGCAGCGTCGCGATCAGTGGCCACAAGTTCTTCGGCACACCGACGCCGTGCGGCATCGTGCTCATCCGCGATCACCTACGCGCCGCCGGTTCCCGGGTGGCCTACACCGCCACGGCGGACACCACCATCACCGGCTCCCGCTGCGGCCTGTCGGCCGCGCTGTTGTGGCATGCCATCGCCGTTCACGGACGGGAGGGGCACCGGTGGCGGGCCAGCGAAGCCCGCCGGCTGGCCGCCTACACCGTCGAGCGGCTCAACGCCGTCGGCTGGCCCGCCTGGCGGCACCCGCACGCCTTCACCGTCGTCCTGCCCACCCCACCCGAGCACGTACGCCGAAAGTGGCTCCTGGCCACCGACGGCGACACCAGCCACCTCATCTGCATGCCCGGCATCACCCCCGGCCAGGTCGACGCCTTCGTCGCCGACATCGCCGACACCCGCCCGCGAATCCGGCCGATCCCGCGACCGAGACCGGCAACAGCATCTCCCGCCAGCTCCCACGCGCGCTGACCACACCAGCACCAGCCACCCCACCGACGAAAGGCAACCATCATGACCACCGGATACGTCTTCCATCCCGAGTACCTGTGGCACGACACCGGCACCAGCGCCGGCCTGCTACCCGCCGACCCGACCGCCGGCGTCCAACCCGCCGTGCACGTCGAGAACCCCGACGCGAAGCGACGCGTCCACGAGCTGATCCACGCCTGCGGACTGCTGGGCGAGCTGATGGTCATCGAGCCCCGGCGGGCCACCGTCGCCGAACTGACACGCGTGCACACCCCCGCCTACGTCCAGCACATCAAGACCCAAAGCGACCTACGCGGCGGGGGAGGCGACGCCGGAGACGGCTTCTCACCGGTCGGGCACGGCAGCTACGACATCGCCCGCCTCGCCGCCGGCGGGCTGATCGAACTCGTCACCGCCGCCGCCCACGGCGACATCACCAACGGCTACGCCCTGGTCCGCCCACCCGGCCATCACGCCACCGCCAACCAGGGAATGGGTTTCTGCCTGTTCAACAACATCGCCGTCGCCGCCCGCCACGCCCAAGCCGAACTCGGGCTCGCACGCGTCGCGGTCGTGGACTGGGACGCCCACCACGGCAACGGCACCCAGGCCATCTTCAACGACGACCCGAGCGTGCTCACCATCAGCCTGCACCAAGCCGGCTGCTTCCCACCCGACTCCGGATGGACCCACGAAAACGGCACCGGCGACGGCACCGGCTACGCCCTCAACGTGCCCCTACCACCAGGCAGCGGCCACGCCGCCTACCTCAACGCCATCCACCAGGTCGTCCTCCCGGCACTGGACCGCTTCGCCCCCGACCTGATCCTGCTCGCCAACGGCTTCGACGCCAACGTCTTCGACCCCCTCGCCCGGCAGATGCTCACCGCCGCCTCCTACCGAGAGATGACCCGCCTGCTCGTCAGCGCCGCCGACCAGCTCTGCCACGGCCGGCTCATCGCCGCCCACGAAGGCGGCTACAGCCCCTTCTACACCCCCTACTGCGCCCTGGCATTCCTCGAAGAACTCACCGGCACCACCACCCACGTCACCGACCCCCTCGCCGCCGTCGTCGCCGGGTACACCGCCGAGCCCTTCCTGCCCCACCAGCGCGAGGTGATCGCGGCAGCCGCACAGCTCGTCGAACGGATCAGCCCAGCCGCCACCAGCATCACCGGCTCCCAGTAAGGCAGCACCAGCACCCGACGCCACCGGCATCACCCGCCACGCCGACATCCGGAGCACCGCCATGACAACCACGCTGCCGGCCCACGCCGGGCCGATACACCTACTGCTGAACCCGAGCATTCACACGGTCCTGGACCGACTCGACATCCGCACCAACCAGCGGGTGCTGGACGTCGGCGCCAGCGAGGAGAGCACCACCCTCCTGGCCCGGCTCGTCGGCCGCTACGGGTCCGTCACCGCCGTCGACGCCGACACCGGCCACCTCACCGACACCGCCGTCATCAACGTCCACCAGCTGGACCTGAACCGTGACCCGGTGCCCGGCCACGCCGCCGGCTACGACCACATCCTCGCCCGCTGGCCCCACGGCACCCTGCGCGACCCCGCGGACCTGATCGCGCAGATGACCACCCGGCTGCGCCCGGGCGGCCGGCTCGTCCTCGCCGACATCACCACCACCGCCCCCCGGATCTACCGGGCGCCCGACGACGAGTCCGCCACCCTCATCCACACCGTCCTGCAGCAGGCCCACCGCGCCCTCACCGGCCCGCATGGCGCGACCTGGACCGCCGACCCCGAAACCCTGCTGTTCAGCCATGGCATGGTGCAGCACTGCATCCATACCACCACCGAGACCTGGACTGGCGCCGACCCCGGCTGCCGGCTCCTCGCCGACGTCATCACTCACCTGCGTCCCCGCCTGAACATCACCAACGCGGACCGGTTCGCCGACCTCATGACCGACCCCCGCGTACTCCTGGGCTCCTACGAACGCCGGGTCATCCACGCCCGCGCCGCAGATAAGGCACGACAAGCATGACCCACCTGACCCTCAAGGCCCGCCGGCAACGTGCCGCGCTCCTCGGCGGCAGCCTCGTCCTCGTTCTGCTCACCGCCTGCCATGCCGATCCACGACCGGCCGGCACCGGGTCCGCCGCACCGCGCCCCGCCAGCACACCAGCTGCAGCCGCCACCGCCGCAGGGCTCACCGCCCAGCAGCGCCTGAACCTGCTCGCCGATACCATCAGCACCGCCCCCGCCGACACCACCGGCGGACTGCCCTACACCTACCTGCACCTGCAGAGCTGGACACGCGCGAGCACCACGATCGTCCGCACCGACGTACGGCGCTGGCGGCACGACGCGGACGGCTCCGGCCGAGAAATCATCCGCCGGGCACCGGACCTGCACGGCCTCAACCACCAGCCCACACCGCAGGAGCGCCAGGAGTTCAGCCGGGCCGTACCGCACACACTGCACCACGGCATCGGTGACCTGCACCCCCACCTCCCCGGGGACATCCCCGCCAATCCCCGCGAGCTGATCCGACTGCTCGCGCCGCCCGCGCTGGCCGACGAGCCCGCCTACCCCAGGATCCTGACCAGCGGCATCGTCGAACTGGCCACCAGCCAGCACCTCAACCCACGGCAACGAGCGACGACCCTGCGCGCCCTGGCAGCGGCCCCCCACCTCACCTACAAAGGCACGACAACCGACCTCGCCGGCCGGACCGGCATGTCCTTCCAGATCGTCGCCGACGGATCCACCTCGACGCTGCTCATCCACCCGGACACCGGCGACCTGCTCGCCGCGACCGAATGGATCAACCGCGGACGCCGACCCGGCCTGCACTCCTACACCCTCCTGCTCGCCCACACCCGCACCCGCAACACCGAAACGCCCACCTCACCTACCACCGCCGCAGCCGTGACCCGCCTGCGGTGACAACCCGGCCAGCCGACGTGCCAGAGGGAAGGCTCAGCGGGGCGGGGCCCTCGTGGCCGGCGACAGCGGCTCTCCCGTCCACGACCGCCGGCCACCCCAACCAGCACGACGACAAAGGCAGCAAGAGAAAGGCAGGGCACGAGGTGCCGCACCACATCCGGGCCGCGCGGTGGCGCGAACAGGACATCGTCGCCACGGTGATCGCCGAGGCCCTCCAACCCACTTCCATCGCCGCCTGGCTGATACCCGACCAGGAACAACGAGGCCGAGTCTTGGCCGACGTCGTCGCCATCTGGGTCGAACACGCCATGCTCTACGGCGACGTCCACGTCACCAGCGACCTCACCGCCGCCACCGTCTGCTTCCACCAATACGGGCCCGTTCCACCACCGGCCGACTACGCCACGCGCCTCGCCACAGCCGCCGGCCCACACGCCGAGCGCTTCCGTCTCCTGGACGACATCATGGACAGCCGGCAACCGACCACGGCGCACTACCATCTCGCCTTCCTGGCCGTGCGCCCCACGCACCAGCGGACCGGCAAGGGCCGGGCGCTGACGGAGCACCTGCGCTGCCGGCTCGACCTCATCGAACTGCCGTCCTGGACCCTCACCCTCCCAGCCGGGCAACACCTCCTCGCCCAGGCCGGTTACGACGCTGACCACGCGATCGTGCGCCCGGCCGAGGACGTGAGCATCCAACCGATGTTCCGTCGCCCCGGCCAGCGCGACCAGACCGCCACCGCAGTGCTCCGCTCGGGAGTGTGGATCTAAGGGTGTTTCCGGCCTGACCTGCCGGGCGTTGTGCCTGGTGAGGAGGGTGCCGTGATGACCGCGACACTGAACGACCAGACCGGACGCAGGAAGCGGCCCGAGCCGTCGGCG
>NZ_MAGP01000039.1 GCF_002926165.1 Micromonospora chalcea
GGGTTAGGGGAGGTGGGACAGGGCGGTCAGGAGGGTGTCGACCTGGGGCTCGGTGGTGCCCAGGCCCAGGCTGGCGCGCAGGGCGGTCGGGGGCAGGTCGGTGCGGCCGGTACGGGCGGCGGCCTCGGCCAGCAGGCGACGGGTCAGCGGGTGGGCGCAGAACAGGCCGTCCCGTACCCCGATCCGGTGCCGGCTCGCCAGATGCGCGGCCACGTCGGCCGAGTCCCGCCCGGCGACCACGAAGCTGACGATCCCCACCCGGGGCGCGTCCGGGCCGAACATGCGCAGCTCGACCACGTCGGGCAGCGTGGCGAGGCCGCGGCGCAGCCGGGTCAGCAGCGCCTGTTCCCGTACGTGCAGCGCCTGCCGGTCGGCCTCGCCGAGCGCGGCGCAGACCGCCGCCAGCGCCACCGCGCCGAGCAGGTTCGGGGTGCCGGCCTCGTGCCGGGCCGGGCCGGTGGTCCACCGCACCTCGTGCGTGGCCGCGCCGACGTGGCTGGTGGCGCCGCCACCGGCCAGGTACGGCGGGGCCGCGTCCAGCCAGTCCGCCCGCCCGGCGAGCACGCCCGCGCCGAACGGGGCGTACAGCTTGTGGCCGGACAGCGCCACGTAGTCCACGTCCAGCGCGGCCAGGTCGACCGGGGCGTGCGGGGCGAGCTGCGCGGCGTCGACCAGGATGCGGGCGCCGTGCCGGTGCGCGACCCGGGCCAGCTCGGCGATCGGCCACACCTCGCCGGTGACGTTGCCGGCGCCGGCGACCGCGACCAGCACCGGCAGGCCGGGCCGGGCGTCGCGGGCCAGCTCGCCGAGCGCCGCCGCGAGGGACCGGACCGCGCCGGCCGGGCTGTCCGGCACCGGCAGGCGTACCGAGCCGCGCGGCCAGGGCAGCAGGTTGGCGTGGTGCTCGCCGCCGAACGTGATCACCGTGGTGCCCGCGGGCAGCGCACGGGCCAGCAGGTTCAGCGCGTCTGTGGTGTTCCGCGTGAAGATCACGTGGTCGTCGGGGCGGGCGCCGAGGAAGTCGCCGACGGTCTGCCGGGCCTGCTCGTAGGCGAGCGTGCAGCGCCGGGACAGCGCGCCCGCGCCGCGATGCACGCTCGCGTACCAGGGAAGGAGCCCGGCCACCGCGTCGGCCGCGGCCCGCGCGCACGGCGCGCTGGCGGCGTGGTCCAGGTTGATCTCCCCCGGTACGCCGAGCACGCCGAGCGGGTCGGGCCGGACCGGCGCGGGCAGCACTGGCGACGGGGGTACGAGAGTGAGGGTCATGGCGGAGCCTCCCGGGTCACAGGTGGACCCCGGGTGGTGCCGGGACGGGGTCCGCGCTTGCCCAGCACGCGGAGCGGCGCTGGGCCCGGTCATCACCCGGGGCACCCCACCGCGAACCTCGACGAGGGTTGCCGGCCAGCAAGCCGGGGCTTGACGCTGGCGCTCGTGACCTGTTCGGGAGCATAGCCGTAGCGTTCGGCCCGGACCAGTGGGTCGCGGGTGACTACGCTGACCGCATGGCCGACACCCCGCCCGGCGGAGCCCTGCCGCCGCCGCCCGCGCCCGCCGCCCCGCCGCCGGGAGGGCCGACGCCCCGGATGCCGCTGCGCCGGCTCGGCTGGCGGCGCTTCCTCGCGCTGGCCGGTGTGGTGCTGCTGATCGCGGCCGGCGCGCTGTTCATGGTCTTCACGCTGGGCGAGAGCCTCGGCGCCGAGGCGCTGCTGGTGGGCCTGGTCGCGGCGATCCTGCCGGTGCCGGTGCTGGTCTCCTGCTTCCTGTGGCTCGACCGCTACGAGCCGGAGCCGTTGAAGTATCTGATCTTCTGCTTCGCGTGGGGCGCCTTCGTCTCCACCGCGATCTCGCTGCTGGTCAACGAGACCGGCGCGCGGCTGTTCGACGACCTGGGGCTGCCCGCCGCGCTGACAGCGGTGCTCGTCGCCCCGTTCATCGAGGAGCTGACCAAGGCGGCGGGCCCGCTCCTGGTGCTGATCTTCCGGCGCCGGGAGTTCTCCGGGATCACCGACGGCCTGGTCTACTGCGGGCTCTCCGCGGTCGGCTTCGCCATGGTCGAGAACATCCTCTACCTGGGCGGGTACGGCTACCGCACCGGCGTGGAGCAGTACGGCCCGGCCACCGGCGCGCAGCAGGTGATCGCGATCTTCATCGTCCGGATCCTGCTGTTCGGCTTCGCCCACCCGCTGTTCACCTCGATGACCGGCGTCGGGCTGGGCGTCGCGGCGCGTACCGCCGACCGAAGGGTACGGGTGCTCGCCCCGCTGGCCGGCCTGCTGCTGGCGATGATCCTGCACGGCACCTGGAACCTGCTGCCCTCGCTGGCCCAGGCCACCGGGCAGACGGTGATCGTGCTCTACGGGTACATCGGCGTGATGGTGCCGATCTTCTTCGCCATGGTGGGGCTGGCGATCTGGCTGCGCGCCTGGGAGGGCCGCCTCACCGAGCGCACGCTGCCGGACTACGTGCGGGCGGGCTGGCTCACCCCGCCCGAGGTGGCCGCGCTGGGCAGCCTGGGCCGCCGGCACGCGGCGCGTACGTGGGCCCGGCGGGTCGCCGGTGACGGCGGGGTGAAGGCGATGCGCGGCTACCAGTTCGCCGCGACCCGGCTCGCGCTGCTGCGCGACGGCATGCGCCGGGGACTGGACCGCAAACCCGCCGAGCGGGAACGGACAGCGCGGGAGGAACGGGAACTGCTGGAGGCGATCTCCGCGTACCGGTCGTTCTTCGTCGGCCGGGACCCGCAGGCGCCGGTCGGGGTCTGGGACGGTCAGCGCTACCACCTGCGGTTCCCGGACGGTTCGCAGCGCCCGGTGGAGGCGCCCGACGACCCGGTGGTGCCGATCCCGGTGGTGCTCGCCGCGCCGCCCGCGTACCCGCCGCCCGGCTACGGCCCGGGCGGCTGGCACGGCCCGGGCGCGCCCTGGCATCCCGGGCGCTGACGGGTCAGCTCATCAGGCCGGTCAGGAAGTCGCCGAGCCCCTGGGCGATGGCCATGAGCGCGGCCCCGATCCCCCTGAACACCTGCGCGGCCCCGTCCGGACGGAACGCCATGAAGTAGATCAGGAACGCGAGGAATCCCCAGGCGAGGATCTTCTTGATCACTACCGGCATGGTGTCCCTCCCCAGGGCGCTCAGGTGCCTGGGCTTCCCGCCGGGAAGCGCCGCAAACGGCGCCGATGCCGGGTCGGAGGGTGGAGAGCCGGATCAGAGGTAGAGACCGGTGGAGCCGGCGGCGGTGCTCTCCACCCGCTCGGCCGCCACGGCGTGCACGTCCCGCTCGCGCAGCAGCACGTACGCCCGCCCGTGCAACTCGACCTCGGAGCGGTCGTCCGGGTCGAAGAGCACCCGGTCGCCGGCCACGATCGAGCGGACGTTCGGCCCGACGCCGACGGCTGTCGCCCAGGCCAGCCGCTTGCCCACGGCGGCGGTCGCGGGGATCACGATGCCGGCGGTGGAGCGGCGTTCGCCCTCGGCGCCCTCGGTGCGTACCAGCACGCGGTCGTGCAGCAGGCGGATCGGCAGCCCGGCGTCGAGACTCTGGTCGGCGGTCACGCGAAGACGCTACCGCGTGCCCGGCTGTCGATTCCGCCGTGGTTCGCAGGAGCGCCGGGCGGGCAATGTGTGGCCGAGCCGCCCTAGGGTGGGGCGAGCAGACGTATCCTGTGCCCCCTGCGACGTGGTGGGGCCGACTTTGCCGGAGGTGCGCTTGAGCCGCTTCGAGCGGATGCGCGGACGGCTCCGCCGCGCGTACGAGTCGGGCCGGGAGGCCGCCCGGACCCGCCGGGCCGACCCGGAAGCGGCGCCGGGGGAGGCAGGAGTGGCCTCGCCCGCGTCACCGGGACCGTCGGCGTCGCCGGAGGCGACTGTGGTGGGCGTCGAGCCGCCGGCCGCGATGCACTCCTCGACTGTGAGCCGGGACGACACCGAGGTGCCGCACGCGCTGCGGATCACCGCCGCGTGGTGCTGGCGGCTGATCGTGATCGGCATCGTGACCTGGGCGCTCATCAAGATCATCGGCACCATCAGCATCGTGATCATCCCGCTGACCGTCGCGCTGCTGCTCTCCGCGCTGCTCGCCCCGGCGGTCGGCTGGCTGCTCCGGGCCCGCCTGCCCCGCTCACTGGCCACCGGTGTGGTGCTCGTCGGCGGCCTGGCCGCCGTGGTCGGCACGCTGACGCTGGTGGTCAACGAGTTCATCAAGGGCGTACCGGAGTTGAGCGAGAAGTCCTCGCAGGGCATCCGGCAGATCCAGGACTGGTTCAAGACCGGCCCGCTGCACCTGTCCGACAGCCAGCTCGACCGCTACATCAACGAGGCGCAGAACTGGATCAACGGCAACACCGAGCGGTTCACCAGCGGTGCGCTCAGCACCGCCGCCACGCTGGCCGAGGTGCTCACCGGCACCGTGCTCGTGCTGTTCGCCACGTTCTTCTTCCTGCGTGACGGCAACTCCATCTGGCGGTTCCTGGTCCGGCTGCTGCCGGTCGCGGCCCGCTGGAAGGTCGACGACGCCGGTCGCGCGTCGTGGGCGACGCTCGGCGCGTACGTGCGGGCCACCGTGCTCGTGGCCTTCATCGACGCGGTCGGCATCGGCATCTTCCTGGTGCTGTTCGACATCCCGTTCGCGTTCCCGCTGGCCGCGCTGGTCTTCCTGGGCGCGTTCATCCCGATCGTCGGCGCGTTCCTGTCCGGCGTGGTCGCAGTGCTGGTCGCGCTCGTCGACAGCGGCCCGGTGACCGCGCTGATCATCCTCGGCGTGGTGGTCGGGGTGCAGCAGGTCGAGGGCCACGTGCTCCAGCCGCTGATCATGGGCCGGGCGGTGGCCATCCACCCGCTCGCCGTGATCATCGGCATCGCCGCCGGCGTGGTGCTCGCCGGCATCGCCGGCGCGCTGGTCGCGGTGCCGCTGATCGCCGTGCTCAACACCGCGGTCCGGCGGCTCGCCGCGCGTACCGTGCCGGACACCCCACCGGACGCGGTGGTGGTCGCCTCCCAGGCGCCCTGACCCGCACGACCCCCTGACGCCCGTGTCGCCCCGCCCGGGGAGGCGCGGGCGTCAGCTCTTGGCGAGCCGTTCCAGCGCGCCCCGGGCCACCTCGGGCCGGGTGGTGTACCAGAACGGCGGCAGCGAACGGCGCAAGAACGGGCCGTACCCGCGCGCCGTCTCCAGCCGCGAGTCGAGCACCGCCACCACGCCCCGGTCGCCGGTGGCCCGGATCAGCCGGCCGACGCCCTGGGCCAGCCGGACCGCCGCGATCGGCACGCTCACCGCCGCGAAACCCGAGCCGCCACCGGCGTCCACCGCCGCCGCGCGCGCCGCGGCGAGCGGCTCGTCCGGCCGGGGGAACGGCAACCTGTCGATCACCACGAGCTGGCAGGCGTCGCCCGGCACGTCCACCCCCTGCCAGAGCGACATCACCCCGAACAGGCAGCTCTCCCGCACCTCGCGGAACCGGCGCACCAGCAGCGGCAGCGCCTCCTCGCCCTGCAGCAGCACCGGCAGGTCGGTCCGCGCGCGGACCAGCTCCGCTGCCTGCTGCGCGGCCCGTCGCGACGAGAAGAGCCCGAGGGTACGACCACCGAGCGCCTCGACCAGCGCCAGCAGCTCCTCACCGGCCGGCCCGGGCAGCCCGGAGACGCTGGGGCGGGGCAGGTGCGCGGCCACGTACAGGATGCCCTGCCGGGCGTAGTCGAACGGCGAGCCGACGTCCAGCGAACTCCAGCCCGGCCCCTCGGTGGCCGGCACGGTGCCGATCGACGCCCGGCTGCCCTCGGCGGCGGCCACCGGCGGCGTGACCGGGGTGCGGCCCGCGGCGGCAGCGGTGGCGATCGCGGCGGCGGCCGGGGACGGCGGGGCGGGCGGCGGCGCGTCCAGCCCCAGCGCCCGGGCCACCGTGTCGAAGCGGCCGCCCAGCGCCAGCGTCGCCGAGGTGGCGACGACCGTGCGCTCGTCGTACAGGTGGGTGGCGAGCGTGCCCGCGACCGACAGCGGCGCGACCACCAGTGCCCGGCGGCTGCCGTTGTCCGGCTTCTCGACCCAGGCGACGTCGTGGTCGGCCTCCTCCAGCAGCCGCTGGGCGGTGGTGGACAACTCGTCCAGCACCGCCTTGGCCTGCTGCTTGCGTACCGGGTCGGGGTCGTCGGACTTCACGTCGCCGATCGCCTCCAGCGCGGCCCGGGTCGCCGAGTCCAGCAGCGTGCACGCCTCGCGCAGCGCGGACGGCAGACCGGCGGTGAGCCGCCCGGCCGGCGCCTCGGCCAGCCCCACGGCGAGCGCGTCACCGGCCTCGGTGAGCCGCTCGGCCAGGTCCGGGCGCAGCAGCGGCCGGGCCCGGCGGGTGGACCTGTCGATCAGCTCCGGCACCAGCTCGGCCTGGGCCGCCGAGGAGACCCGGTCGGCCAGCTCGTGCGCCTCGTCCACCACCAGCAGCTTGTGCGGCGGCACGATGTGCCGACCGGCGAGCATGTCGACGGCGAGCAGGCTGTGGTTCGTCACCACGATGTCCGCCTCGCGGGCGCGCGCCCGGGACGCCTCGGCGAAGCACTCCTGGCCGAACGGGCAGCGGCTCGCGCCCACGCACTCGCGCGCCGGCATGGAGACGGTGCGCCACACCTGGTCGTCCACGCCCGGATCCAGCTCGTCCCGGTCGCCGGTGGCGGTCTCCTCGGCCCAGTCACGCAGCCGCTGCACCTGCTTGCCCAGGCGGCCCGCCTCGCCGAGCCACTTGGTGCCGCCGTTGCCGGGGCGCGGCGCGTCGAAGAGCGCGTCGTCCGGCTCGTCCTCGACCGAGCTGTCCAACCTCGCCAGGCACAGATAGTGGTGGCGACCCTTCAGCACGGCGAACGTGGGGCGCCGGCCCAGCACCGGCTCGACCGCGTCGGCCAGCCGGGGCAGGTCGTGCTCGACCAGCTGGGACTGCAACGCCAGCGTGGCGGTGGAGACCACCACCGGCCCGTCCACCGTCAGCGCCGGCGCGAGGTAGGCCAGGGACTTGCCGGTGCCGGTGCCCGCCTGCACCAGCAGGTGCTCGCCGGAGGCGATGCTGCGCTCGATCGCCTCGGCCATCTGCTGCTGACCGGGCCGGGCCGCGCCGCCGGGAACCGCGCCCACCGCGGCGGTCAGCAGCTCCCCGGCGCCGGCGCGACCACTGCGGCGCTTCTTCGGGACGGCCGGGCCGGTGGCGGTGCGGGACGGGGTCACCGTGCGACCGTACCCGCCGGCACCGACGGGGGTCCGGTCGCTCCGGCGGCGTGGCGGGACGGCGGGTCGCGTCCGGTTACCTCCCGATCGCGTGGCGTGGCCGGAATCGGTTAGGGTGCCAGGCATGCCGAGCGACGTGGTCCGCGTGATCTACCGCAAGTACGACGGCAGCGCCCACCGCGACTACCCGGCCCGCCGCCTCGCCGAGGACGATCTCGGCGTCTGGCTCGGCGTGCCCGCCGGCACCGAATCCGTCTACCACGGCCGCCCGTCCGTCGAGCAGATCCCGTTCGTCCTGCTGGTGCCCCACCACGGCTGGTGGACCGGCATGTTCAACCCGCCGCCGCGCACCAGCGAGGTCTACTGCGACATCGCCACCCCGGCCCGCTGGGAGGGCGCGGAGACGGTCCACCTGATCGACCTCGACCTTGACGTGGTGCGCCGCCGCGAGACCGCAGTGGTCGAGCTGCGCGACGAGGACGAGTTCGCCGAGCACCGGGCCCGCTGGGGCTACCCGGACGACGTGGTCACCGAGGCCGAGGCGGCCGCCCGCTGGCTGCTCGGCGCGCTCGGCGACGGCACCGAGCCGTTCGCCACGTCGTACCGGAAGTGGCTGGCACTGGTGGTCTGAGCCAACTCACCAGCGCGGCGGCCAGGCGGCGTCCGGCCCCAGCGGCGGCAGCTCGCCGACCTTGTCCGGGTTGAGGTGGTTGAACACCCCGGTGACCCGCCCCTCGTGGACGGCGAACGAGGTGACGATCCGCATGGTCCGCCCGTCCCGGTAGGGGACCTCCGACTGCCAGCCCAGCGTGCCGTCCACCACCACCGGCCGGACCCGCATCGCGCCCCACTTGCGGGCCTGGTTGAACAGGCCGAGGAGCAGGCGACCGGCCGCCTCCGCGCCGACCACCGGCTGGCGGGCCGCCGGGAAGTGGCCGCCGGAGTCGCCGATCGCCACCACGTCGGGTGCGAGCACCCGGACCAACTGCTCCAGCTCGCCGGACTCCACGGCGGCGACGAACGCGGTGAGTACCCGTCGCTGCTCGGCGAGGTCGGCGCTGTGCTGCGGCGCGTCCGGCCGGTGCACCGCCCGCCGGGCCCGCGACGCGAGTTGACGCGCCGCCTCCGGCGTGACCGCCAGTACGTCCGCCACGTCGGAGAACGGCACCGCGAACACGTCGTGCAGCACGAACGCCACCCGCTGCTCCGGCGTCAGCCGTTCCAGCACCACCAGCAGCGCGGTGCCGATCTGGTCGGCGCGTACCGCCCGCTCGGCCGGGTCGGGCGCGAACCCGTCCGCCGCCGGCACGGTGGTCACCACCGGCTCGGGGAGCCACTGACCCGGGTACGCCTCCCGGCGCACCCGGGCGGAGCGGAGCACGTCCAGGCAGATCCGCGAGCAGGTGGTGATGAGCCAACCGCGCAGATCGCGTACGCGGGCGCGCTGCTCGGGGTCGCTCAACGCGCCGGAGAAGCGCAGCCAGGTCTCCTGGACGGCGTCCTCGGCCTCGCTGCGGCTGCCGAGCATCCGCCGCGCGACCGCCAGCAGATGCCCCCGCTCCGCTTCGAACTCCCCCGTAAGTTCATCCACCCACTCATTCTCCCGCCCCACCACCTCATTC
>NZ_MAGP01000040.1 GCF_002926165.1 Micromonospora chalcea
GTCCAGCACCACCGCCGACCAGGTCGGCACCATGCGCGGCTCGGTCCTCGCCGGACGGTCGCCGCCGCGCATACGGCGCAGCAACCAGGCAAGCGTGCCGCCCAACTCCGGGCGGACCCCGCGTACCTCGAGCGACACGCCGTGCCGGGCGCACTCGGCGACGAGCGCGCGGGCGTCGACGAACAACCGGGGGTCGTGGATGCCGCGCGGCACTGTGGGCAGCCGTTCGCCCAGCTCCACCGCGACCAGCCGGGCCAGCAGCGTGTCGTTCAGCGTGTCCAGCACCAGCAGGCCGCCGGGCCGCAGCAGCCGGCACGCCTCGGCGACCGCGCGCCGCCAGTCCGGCACGTGCTCCAGCACCTCCCCGGCGGAGACCACCGCCGCGCAGGCGTCGGTCAGCGGCACCGCCGTCGCGTCGCCCTGGACCGCTGTCACCCCGTGGTCGGCGGCCTGGTCCAGCGCGGAGCGGGTCAGGTCCACCCCGACGTGGCGGTAGCCCTTGCCGGCCAGGTGCGGGGCCAGCAGCCCGGCGCCGCAGCCCAGATCGACGAGCAGCTCGTCCGGCGTGGACGCCGGTGGCACCAGCGCCGCGCGCGCCCGCGCCAGCCAGTGCAGCATCGCGAACGCGCCGTCCGGCCGCCACCACTCGTCGGCCAGATCGTCGTACTGCCGGGGGTCGTTCGGCGGCAGCACCCGGTGCGGAGTGGACACCCCGGGCACGTCAGGCATGCGTCGAGCGTGGCACGACTGCCCGGTAACGACCAGACTTCCCTTATGTCGACACGGGTGTTAGGGCTGGTCAGGGCGAGCCATCCGGAACCCGCTGCGGCGGTCACCGTGGTCGCCGCGCTGCTCGCCGCCGGCGCCGGGCACTCTGCGGCCGGCGTCGCGGCGGTGGCGCTGACGGTGCTGGCCAGCCAGCTCGCTGTCGGCTGGAGCAACGATCTGATCGACGCCGAGCGGGACGCCGCGGTGGGGCGTACCGACAAACCGGTGACCACCGGCGCGGTCAGCCGGCCGGCGCTGGCCCGGGCCGTCGTGGTCGCCGCCGTCGCCACCCCGCTGCTGGCGCTGGCCGGCGGCCCGGCCGCGGCGGCCTGCGCCACGCTGGGCCTGGTCTCCGCGCTGCTCTACAACCGGCCGCTGAAGTCGACGGCGGTGTCGGTGCTGCCCTACGCGGTCTCGTTCGGCGCGCTGCCCGCGTTCGTGGTGCTGGCGCTGCCCGGCTCGCCCGCGCCGCCGGCCTGGCTGGTGGCCGCCGCCGCGCTGCTGGGCGCCGGCGCGCACTTCGCGAACGTGCTGCCCGACCTGGCCGACGACGCCCGGACCGGGGTGCGCGGCCTGCCGCACCGGCTGGGCCCCGCCGGCAGCCGACTCGCCGCCGCCGGGCTGCTCCTGGCGGCCACCGTCGCGCTGGTCTTCGGCCCGCCGGGACCGCCGTCGTGGGCCGGGCTGTCGGCCGTCGCCGCCGCCGTCGCCGTGCCGGCCCTCGGCTGGTACGCGGGACGCGCCGCCGCCGGACGCTCGGCCAGCGCCTTCCGGGCGGTGCTGGTGGTGGCGCTCATCGATGTGCTGCTGCTGGTGACGAGCGGCCGGGTGGTCTGACGGTCTCCCTCGCCGGGTGGCATTGCCGGGTCCGCGTGCGGGCCTCGATCAGCTCCAACTACCCTGGAGTGCGGTCTGCGCGGGTATGGCCACCCCGTGCCCGGTGGTCGACCGGGCGGGGATCGTGACGAGGAGGACCGACGTGACGCGCTCGATCAGGGGTTCCCGGGGGCCGGCCCTGCTGCTGGCCGGCACGGCGGCGGCGAGCCTGCTGCTGTCCGGGTGCGGCACCGGGCAGATTTCCGAGACCGCCAACAAGATCCCGTCGGTACAGGGCGTCAACGTCCAGACCTCCGACAACCTGTACAAGGTGCGCGGTCTCTACGTGCGGACGCCGGGGCCGAAGGGCTACGAGGCGGGGTCGAACGCGCCGGTCAACGTGGTGATCTACAACGACAGCGAGAAGCCGGTGACCGTGACGGTCACCACCGACAGCGCCCGGGAGATCGTGCTCACCGGTTCCGGCGCGGGCGAGAGCGGCGCCGCCACCCCGACCGGTTCGCCCACCGAGCCGGGCACCGCCTCGCCGACCGCGAGCGACCCGAGCGCGTCGCCGAGCCAGTCGCTGGGGACGTCCGAGTCGCCGTCGGCCAGCCCGTCGCCGAGCGAGACCGGGTCCGCGCCCGCCGGTCAGCCGGCCCGGATCGAGATCCCGGCGCTCAGCTACGCCCAGCTCAACGCCGACAACCCGCGGTTCCTCCAGCTCGTCGGCCTGAACCAGAAGCTGCTCGTCGGCCAGCAGGTCAACCTGACCTTCGACTTCGGCGACGGCAAGGTCATCACGACCCCGGCGCCGATCGGCATCCCGCTGACCGCGGAGCCCACCCCGTCCAAGATCGTCAACCCGCGTGAGCACGGAGCCGAGGACGGTGGCGTCGAGGGCGGCCACTGACCCCCGTCCTCCTTCCGTCGGCACCGCCGCCGTGGCCAGCGCCACGCCGGCGGTGTCGCCGTTTCCGGTGGGCTTTCGTCGTACGGGCCGGTTAGCGTCCTGTGGTGACCACGCCCCGATCGACCCCCTCCCGTGCCGGCGCCGGCCGCGGTCGCGCCGCCCGTGAGCCCCGTCCGGCCTACGAGTGCGACGCCTGCGGTCACCAGCCCCCGAAGTGGGTGGGCCGGTGCCCCGAGTGCGGCGAGTGGGGCTCGGTGGTCGAGTCCACGATCACCGGCCCGCCGGTCTCCGGCCGGGTGGTCAGCTCGCGGATGCCGGCCGAGCCGGCCCGGCCGATCGCCACCATCAGCGCCGCGCCCGCCCGCGCCCGGGCCACCGGCGTCAGCGAGCTCGACCGGGTGCTCGGCGGCGGCCTCGTTCCCGGTGCCGTGGTGCTGCTCGCCGGGGAGCCCGGCGTCGGCAAGTCGACGCTGCTGCTCGACGTGGCCCAGCAGTGGGCTGCCGGCGCCGGCAGCCCGTCGCTGGTGGTCAGCGGCGAGGAGTCGGTCAGCCAGGTGCGGCTGCGCGCCGAGCGGATGGGCACCCTGCACGACCAGCTCTACCTGGCCGCCGAGAGCGACCTGTCGGCGGTGCTCGGCCACCTCGACGCGGTCAAGCCCGGCCTGCTGGTGCTCGACTCGGTGCAGACCATCTCCACCACCGGCACCGAGGGCGTGCCCGGCGGCGTCACCCAGGTCCGCGCGGTCACCGCCGCCCTGGTCGCGGTCGCCAAGGAGCGCGGCATCGCCACCGTGCTGGTCGGC
Organism: Micromonospora chalcea; assembly: GCF_002926165.1. GTDB lineage: Bacteria > Actinomycetota > Actinomycetes > Mycobacteriales > Micromonosporaceae > Micromonospora > Micromonospora chalcea. The sequence goes on from NZ_MAGP01000040.1 coordinate 3,301, forward strand.
CACGTCACCAAGGACGGCCAGGTGGCCGGCCCCCGGGTGCTGGAACACCTGGTCGACGTGGTGCTGCACTTCGAGGGCGACAAGCACTCCTCGCTGCGCATGGTGCGCGGCGTGAAGAACCGCTTCGGCGCGGCCGACGAGGTGGGCTGCTTCGAGATGCACGAGGGCGGCATCAGCAGCCTGGCCGACCCGTCCGGCCTGTTCCTGACCCGCTACTCCGAACCGGTGCCGGGCACCTGCGTGACGGTGGCGATGGAGGGGCGCCGGGCGCTGGTGACGGAGGTGCAGGCGCTGATCGGGGCCACCGTCGCCGGTTCGCCCCGGCGTACCGTCTCCGGCCTCGACAGCGCCCGGCTCGCCATGGTTCTCGCGGTGCTCCAGCGCCGGACCGAGCGGCTCACGCTGCACGACCGGGAGGTCTTCGCCGCCACTGTCGGCGGCATCCGGGTGGTCGAGCCGGCGGCCGACCTGGCGGTGGCGCTCGCGGTCGCCTCCGGCGGGCTCAACCTGGCGCTCAACCCGCATCTGGTGGCCATCGGCGAGGTCGGGCTCACCGGCGAGGTCCGTCGGGTCGGCGCGGTGCCCCGCCGGCTGTCCGAGGCGGCCCGGCTGGGCTTCCGGCTGGCCCTCGTGCCGCCCGGGTGCGGGCCGGAGAGCAGCGGCGCCGGGCCGGAGAACATGCGCGTGATCGAGGTCACTGACGTGCGGGCCGCCCTCCAGGCCGCCGCCCGCGCATCGGCGGAGTGACACGGTGGGATCCGCCGGGCGTTCCCGGACACGCGGCGCAGCCCGTGAAGAGCCGCCCGAGCCGGGCATCGTGACACATCACAGTAACCACGAGAGCACCCACCGCACGGCAGTCCGTAGACTGTGCCCGTGCCGATCGACCGCGATGCCACCAAGCCCGCAACGGCGACGCCGCACGCCCGTACCGGCGCCGTGAGCGGCAACCCCGCTCGTGCCATCAGCGTGAGCGTCAACGGAAGCGTCGGCGGCGGGGCGGGTGGCGACCCGCTGCGCGCCAACCTCGCCCTGATGGCTCCCGGCACCGCCCTGCGGGACGGCCTGGAGCGGATCCTGCGCGGCCGCACCGGCGCGCTGATCGTGCTCGGCTACGACAAGGTGGTCGAGCAGATCTGCACCGGCGGCTTCCCGATGGACGTGGAGTTCTCCGCCACCCGGGTCCGGGAGCTGTGCAAGATGGACGGCGCTGTCGTCCTCTCCAGCGACGGCACCCGGATCGTGCAGGCCGGCGTGCACCTGATGCCCGACCCGTCGATCCCGACCGAGGAGTCCGGCACCCGGCACCGCACCGCCGAGCGGGTGGCCCGGCAGACCGGCTACCCGGTCATCTCGGTCAGCCAGTCGATGCGGATCATCAGCCTCTACGTCAACGGCCAGCGGCACGTGCTGGACGACTCGGCGGCCATCCTGTCCCGCGCCAACCAGGCGCTGGCCACGCTGGAGCGCTACAAGCTGCGGCTGGACGAGGTCTCCGGCACGCTCTCCGCGCTGGAGATCGAGGATCTGGTCACCGTCCGCGACGCGGTGGCTGTGGTGCAGCGGCTGGAGATGGTCCGCCGCATCGCCGACGAGATCGCCGGTTACGTGGTGGAGCTGGGCACCGACGGCCGTCTGCTGGCCCTTCAGCTCGACGAGCTGATGGCCGGCGTGGACGCCGACCGCACCCTGGTCATCCGCGACTACCTGCCGGTCGGCCGCAAGTCACGCACCCTGGACGAGGCGCTCGTCGAACTCGACCTGCTCAGCGCCACCGAGCTGATCGATCTCGTGGCTGTCGCCAAGGCGATCGGCTACCCGTCCGCCTCCGACGCGCTCGACGCGGCGGTCAGCCCGCGCGGGTTCCGCCTGCTCGCCAAGGTGCCCCGGCTGCCGGTCGCCGTGGTCGACCGGCTGGTGGTGCACTTCGGCAGCCTCCAGCGGCTGCTCGGCGCGACAGTGGAAGACCTCCAGGCCGTCGAGGGCGTGGGCGACGCACGCGCCCGTGGGGTCCGCGAGGGCCTGTCCCGGCTCGCCGAGGCATCCATCCTCGAACGGTACGTCTGACCGACCGCTCAGCCGGTGATGGTCAGCTTCACCGGCTCGCTGATCTTGGTGCCGACGCGGGCGAACACCTGGTACGCGCCGATCGCCGCGAACTCACCGTTCGCGAGCCCGTTGGCGCACCGGTTGTCCACCCGGCCGTTCCAGCCCAGCTCGTAGGAGCGCTCGAAGTTCGGCGTGAACGACTGCGGATCCGAGCCCTTGCCGGTGCCGCACGTGTCCGAGGACCAGATCTTCTCCGCGCCCGCCTTGATGTACAGCTCCTGCAGATCGGCGCCCACGTCCCGGCTGCACGTCCGGTTCGACACGTTCTTGACCTTGAGGCGCAGCGTGACCACAGTGCCCCGCTGGGCGGTGGCCGGCACCGCGACCGGCGTCACCAGCAGCTCCGAGTCGGTGCAGTTGCCGTCGTCCGAGACCGGCTGCCCGTTCGCGCCGCCGTTACCGGTGCCGCCGCCGTTGTTCGCGCCGCCGCCGGTGTTGCCGCCGCCGTCGCCCGTACCGCCGCCGGTGCTGCCGCCGCCCGCGTCACCGGCCGTCGGTGACGGGCTGCCCGACTGCGGGGTCAGCACCGAGCCGGACGGGGCCGGCTCAGCCCCGGCGGAACCGGTCGGCGACGGGTCCGTGCCCGGCGCGCCGGTGTTGCGGTCCGTGCCGGTGCACGAGTAGAGCAGGACAATCAGGAAGAGCAGGCCCGCTCCGAGCACGACGGCACGACGCCGCCAGTACACGGCAGGGGGCAGGGGGCCGACCGTCAGACGCATGATGCGCCTACCGTAGCCGCGCGGCGCACGGCTCGCCGGTCCGACGCGCCGGGAACCCGCCGCCGTACGGCCGCCTCCGTCCACACCGGATAGCCGCCACCACCGTCAGAGGTAGACCTTGCGCTGGTAGATCGCGTGCGCGCCGGCCACCCGGTCGAGGAAGAGCAAACCGGCACAGTGGTCGATCTCGTGCTGGAGCGCGCGCGCCTCGAAACCGTCGGTCACCAGCCGGACCGGCTCCCCGGTGCCCGGCAGCACGCCCTCGACCACCAGCCGGCTGGCCCGCTTCACGTCGCCGGTCAGGTCCGGCACCGACATGCAGCCCTCCCGGCCGGCCTTCCACCGGCTCGCCTCCACCACCCGCGCGTTGCAGAGCACGAACGTGCCGTGCACGGTGACCGCCTTCGGGTGCCCGGTGACGTCCACCGCGAACACCTGCGCGCTCACCCCCACCTGCGGCGCCGCCAGACCCACACAGCCGGGCGAGACCCGCATCGTGGCCACCAGATCGGCGGCGAGGCGTACCACCTCGGCAGACGTCGGGTCGACCTCCGGGCCGGGTTGGCTCAGCACCGGCTCCGGGGCGGTGACCACCGGACGTACCTCGCCGGGGACGCCGAGCTTCTCCGGGGTCCAGCCGCCCAGGCCCGCGTACTCCGGCCCGGTCACAGCAGATCCGTGTCCGCCGGGCGGAGGCTGACCCCGACACCCAGCTCCGCCGCGACGCGGGTGAGCCGGCCGGCCACCTCGTCGGAGACGCCCGGCGGCAGCTCGACCTCGGCGACCACCACGTAGAGCGAACCGGTCAACCGCGTGCTCAGGTCGGTCACGTTCCCGCCCGCGTCGGTGAGCACCCGGGTCATCGCCGCCACGATGCCCATCCGGTCGGCGCCGTGCACCGCCAGCACGTACGGCTCCCCGGTGGGCTCGCTGCCGCCGTCCGGCGTGACCGCGCGTACGGTGGCCAGCAGATGTCCGTCGGCGGCGAGCGGGGCCAGCGCGGCCTCGAGGTCGGCGGCGGCCGGGCCCACGCAGATCAGGGTCATCGCGAAGTGTCCACGCAGCCGGGTCATAGTCGAGTCGGTGAGGTTCGCGCCGAGCCGGGCGAGAACCTCCGCGACGTCGGCCACGATGCCCGGCCGGTCCCGGCCGATGACAGTGATCGCGAGCTCGTTCATTCGGACATTCTGCCCCGTCGCCCATGATCGATCGCGTCCGGCCACCCGCCCCGCCCAACCTGCGGGAAAGACAGCCGTGACATGATCGGCGGCGCGATGTCCGAGCCCACATTCGCCACCCAGGTCAGCCGGTGGTACGAGCGCAACGCCCGTGATCTGCCCTGGCGCAAGCCGGGCATCGGCGCCTGGGCGATCCTGGTCAGCGAGGTCATGCTCCAGCAGACCCCGGTGGTCCGGGTGGTGCCCGCATGGGAGGCGTGGCTGGCCCGCTGGCCCGAGCCGCGCGCGCTCGCCGAGGACACCCCGGCCGAGGCGATCCGGATGTGGGGGCGGCTCGGCTACCCCCGCCGGGCGGTACGCCTGCGCGAGTGCGCGGTGGCCGTCGTGGAGCGGCACGGCGGCGTGGTGCCCGACCGGCTCGATCACCTGCTGGCGCTGCCCGGCGTCGGCACGTACACGGCCCGCGCGGTCGCCGCTTTCGCGTACGGGCAGCGGCACCCCGTGGTGGACACGAATGTCCGGCGGGTGGTGTGCCGGGCGATCGCCGGTGAACCCGACGCCGGTCCGACGACCCGCCCGGCCGACCTGGTCGCCACCGAGGAACTGCTGCCGATCGAGCCGGCCGCCGCCGCGCTGGCGAGCGCCGCGTTCATGGAACTCGGGGCGGTCGTCTGCACCGCCCGCGCCCCGCGCTGCGCGATCTGCCCCGTCGAGTCGAGCTGCGCCTGGCGGGCTTCCGGCCAGGCGGCCCCCACGGGACCGACGCGCCGCCCGCAGCGCTACGCCGGCACCGACCGGCAGGTACGCGGGCTGCTGCTCGCCGTGCTGCGGGAGTCCACCGGGCCGGTGCCGCATCAGCGGCTGGACCAGGTCTGGCACGACGACGTGCAGCGGGCGCGAGCGCTGGCCGGCCTGGTCACGGACGGCCTGGTGGAACCGGTGGGCGAGGAGTCGTTCCGCCTGGCCGGCGACGGCCCCGCCGTGGTCGATCATGAGGTTGACCGCACTTGGCG
>NZ_MAGP01000041.1 GCF_002926165.1 Micromonospora chalcea
TGCGCCTGGTCCCGTGGGGCGACGAGCGGGTGCCCGCGCGCCCCGCACGGCCCCCAGGGGGTACGACGACAGGGGCGGACTCGGCACCCGGAGCGGCCCCGGCGGGCCGGGCGGGGCCGGGCGATGGCCGAGCCGCCGTGGCCGGGGCGGATCCCGCCGCCCGCGCCGGCCGTGGTGCTGCCCGCCCCACTGGCCGCCGACGTGCGCGACGCGGCCGGGGAGCCGGTCGTGGTGAGCGCCCGGCTGGCGGTCAGCGCGGCGCCGGCCCGGCTCACCGTCGGCGACGGGCGCCCGGCCGAGATCACCGGGTGGGCCGGGCCGTGGCCGGTGGACGAGCGGTGGTGGGCGCCGGCCGAGGCGCGCCGCCGGGCCCGGTTCCAGGTGTGCCTGGCCGACGGCGCCGCGCTGCTGCTCGCGGTCGAGGGCGGGCAGTGGCTGGTGGAGGCGATCTATGACTGAGTGCCGGGGGAGCGCGGGGTGAGCTTCCACAACCCGAAGATGCCCTGGTCGAAGCTGGAGCAGGTGCTCTCCGGGCGGGCCAAGGGGGAGCGGCACCTGCACGTGGTCGACCCGCTCGCGGTCGACGCCGACGGCGGCGACTCACCGGCGTGGAGCCGCAAGCGCCAGGAATACCGGCCGCCGCAGTTGGACCGGCCGGACGGCGTGGTGCCGTACGCGGAGCTGCACGCGCACTCCAACTTCAGCTTCCTCGACGGGGCCAGCCACCCGGAGGAGCTGGCCGAGGAGGCGGCCCGGCTCGGGCTCACCGCGCTCGCCGTCACCGACCACGACGGCTTCTACGGCGTGGTGCGCTTCGCCGAGGCGGCCCGCGCGCTGCGGCTGCCGACGATCTTCGGCGCGGAACTGTCCCTCGGGCTGCCCGGCCCGCAGAACGGCGAACCCGACCCGCTCGGCCGGCATCTGCTGGTGCTGGCGCACGGCCACGAGGGGTACGCGCGCCTGGCCGCCACCATCTCCCGGGCCCAGCTGCGCGGCGGGGAGAAGGGCCGCCCGGTCTACGGCGAGTTGGAGGAGATCGCGGCGGAGCTGAAGGACCACGTGCTGGTGCTCACCGGCTGCCGCAAGGGGCACGTGCCCGCCGCGCTGCTCACCGAGGGCGTCGACGCGGCGGCCCGGGAGCTGGACCGGCTCACCGCGCTGTTCGGCGCGGAGACGGTGGCGGTGGAGCTGACCGACCACGGCCACCCGGTCGACGCCGACCGCAACGACGCGCTCGCCGACCTGGCCGCCGCGGCCGGGCTGCCCACAGTCGCCACGAACAACGTGCACTACGCCACCCCGGGCCGGCGGCGGCTGGCCACCACGGTCGCGGCGGTCCGGGCCCGGCGCAGCCTCGACGAGATCGACGGCTGGCTGCCCGCCGCGGCCACCGCCCACCTGCGCAGCGGCGCGGAGATGGCAGCGCGGTTCGCCGCGTACCCGGGGGCGGTGGCGCGGGCCGCCGAGTACGGCGCGGAACTCGCCTTCGACCTGCAGCTCGTGGCGCCGAAGCTGCCGGCGTACCCGGTGCCGCCCGGGCACACCGAGATGAGCTGGCTGCGCCGGCTGACCATGGACGGCGCCCGCGAGCGCTACGGCCCGCCCGAGGCGCACCCGGAGGCGTACGCGCAGCTGGAACACGAGCTGCGGATGATCGAAGACCTCGGGTTCCCCGGCTACTTCCTGGTGGTCTACGACATCGTCGCGTTCTGCCGTGCGCAGGACATCTACTGCCAGGGCCGGGGCTCGGCGGCCAACTCGGCGGTCTGCTACGCGCTGCGCATCACCAACGTGGACGCGGTCCGGCACCGGCTGCTGTTCGAACGGTTCCTCGCCCCGGAACGCGACGGCCCGCCGGACATCGACGTGGACATCGAGTCCGACCGCCGGGAGGAGGTGATCCAGCACGTCTACGCCCGCTACGGCCGGGAGCACACCGCCCAGGTCGCCAACGTCATCTCGTACCGGCCCCGGTCGGCGGTGCGGGACGTGGCGAAGGCGTTCGGCTTCTCACCCGGCCAGCAGGACGCCTGGAGCAAGCAGATCGACAGGTGGGGCTCGGTCGCCGCGGTCGACGTGGCGGACATCCCGGAGCAGGTGGTCGCGTACGCCAACGAGCTGCAGACGTTCCCCCGGCACCTGGGCATCCACTCCGGCGGCATGGTGATCTGCGACCGGCCGGTGATCGAGGTGTGCCCGGTGGAGTGGGGCCGGATGCCCGGCCGCAGCGTGCTCCAGTGGGACAAGGACGACTGCGCGGCCGTCGGCCTGGTCAAGTTCGACCTGCTCGGCCTCGGCATGCTCTCGGCGCTGCACTACGGCTACGACCTGATCGGCTCCCGCCTCGACCTCGGCGACATGACGCTGGACGACCCCGAGGTCTACGACATGCTCTGCCGGGCCGACTCGGTGGGCGTGTTCCAGGTGGAGAGCCGCGCCCAGATGGCCACGCTGCCCCGGCTCAAGCCCCGCGAGTTCTACGACCTGGTGGTGGAGGTGGCGCTGATCCGGCCCGGCCCGATCCAGGGCGGCTCGGTGCACCCGTACATCCGGCGCAAGAACGGCCAGGAGCCGGTCACGTACGCGCACCCGCTGATGCGCAACGCGCTGGAGAAGACGCTCGGCGTGCCGCTGTTCCAGGAGCAGCTCATGCAGCTCGCCATCGACCTGGCCGGGTTCGACGCGGCCGGCGCCGACCAGCTGCGCCGGGCCATGGGGGCGAAACGGTCGGTGGAGCGGATGGCGCAGATCGCCGACCGGCTCTACGCCGGGATGGCCGAGCGGGGCATCACCGGCGAGCTGGCCGACGACGTCTACCGCAAGCTCACCGCGTTCGCCAGCTACGGCTTCCCGGAGAGCCACGCGATGAGCTTCGCCTACCTGGTGTACGCCAGCTCGTGGCTCAAGCGCTACCACCCGGGCCCGTTCCTGGCCGCGCTGCTCAACGCCCAGCCGATGGGCTTCTACTCGCCGCAGACGCTCGCCGACGACGCCCGCCGGCACGGCGTGGAGGTACGCCGGCCGGACATCAACGCCAGCGGCGCCAAGGCGGTGCTGGAGTCCACCCCGCAGACGCGGTGGGGCAGCGTGCCGCCGGAGCCGCCGCACGCCTGGGGGCTGGGCGGCCCGGCGGTACGGCTCGGGCTGGGCAGCGTCCGTACCCTCGGCGAGGACGTGGCCGAGCGGATCGAGGCGGAACGGACGGCGCACGGGCCGTACCGGGACATGCCGGACCTGGCCCGCCGCGTCGGTCTCACCGCCGCGCAGCTGGAGGCGCTGGCCACCGCCGACGCCTTCGCCTGTTTCGGGCTGACCCGGCGGCAGGCCCTCTGGGCCGCCGGCGCGGCGGCCCAGGACCGGCCCGGCCGGCTGCCCGGCACGGTGACCGGCGCGGACCCGCCCACGCTGCCCGGCATGGCCGCGGTGGACCGCCTGGTCGCCGACGTCTGGGCCACCGGCCTGTCCCCGGAGAGCCACCCGGCCCGGTTCATCCGGGACCGCCTCGACGAACTGGGCGCGGTGCCGATCGCCCGGCTCGGCCAGGTGCCGCCCGGGCAGCGGATCCGGGTCGGCGGGATCGTCACCCACCGGCAGCGCCCGGCGACCGCCGGCGGCGTCACGTTCCTCAACCTGGAGGACGAGACCGGAATGCTGAATGTCACTTGCTCCCCGGGGCTGTGGCAGCGCTACCGTCGAATCGCCCGCACCAGTGGAGCACTGGTGGTGCGGGGCCGGCTGCAGCGGCACGAGGGCGTCACGAACCTCACCGCGGACCGGCTGGACGCGATCGAGCCCCCCGTCACACCGGCATCCAGGGATTTCCGTTGATGGAGTGATCCACATTACGGTTTCCGTGAGCCGGAGGCGGGAGACTCCCGACGCGGGTGGGCAGAGTGGCCCACCCGGGGTATGGGGGATGAACAGATGACCTTTCACCGCACGTACGCCGGTGGCGTAGCCAACGCCCGACGGACCCGCCTCGGCGCCGACTGGGCGCCCACCCACGAGGCCGAGCCGCGGGAATACCAGGTGACCGACGGCCCGGTGGCCAACGACCAGCGCTCCCGCGCCGAGGACGACCCCGCCGGCGGCGGCGAGTCCTGAACCTGGGCCGGGGGGTGACTAGGCTCGGCGCGTGGAGCAGATCCGAACCCTCACCCCCCGCACCGCCGTCATCTGGTCGGTGCTCCGGGCCGAGCTGGACCGGCGGGCCGGCGAACGACTCTCCGTGCTCGACGTCGGAGGCGGGACCGGCGGCTTCGCCGTCCCGCTCGCCGAGGCCGGTCACCGGGTCACAGTGGTCGACGCCAGCCCCGACGCGCTCGCCGCGCTGACCCGCCGCGCCGCCGAGGCCGGGGTCGCCGACCGGGTACGCGCGACGCAGGGCGACGCCGACGCGCTCGCCGGGCTGGTCGAACCGGCCACCGTGGACCTGGTGCTCTGCCACTCCGTCCTCGAAGTCGTCGACGAGCCGGAACCGGTGATCTCCGCGCTGGTCACCGCGTTGCGCCCGGGCGGCGCGGCGAGCGTGCTCGTCGCCGGCCGGGCCGCCGCCGTGTTCGGCCGGGCGATGAACGGGCAACTTGACGCCGCCGCGGCGCTGGCCGCCGACCCGCACGGCACCACCGGCCGCCGGGACACGCTGCGCCGCCGCTACGACGCCGCCGACGCGAGCGCGCTGCTCACCGCCGCCGGCCTCGCCGTGGAGGAGATCCACGGGGTACGGGTGCTCGCCGACCTGCTTCCGGCCGCCGTGGCCGACGGTCAGCCGGCCGCCCTGGTGGAGCTGGAGCGGGCGCTCGCGGCCCGGCCCCCGTACCGTGATCTCGCCGCTCAACTGCACCTGTTCGCCCGCCGCCCGGCATGACTGGCCCGGCTCCGGGCCCGCTGGACCGGGTTGCGCCGCGCTACGACGGCGGCAGCCTGGCCGACGTGCTGCCCAGCGCGCTGTCGGTGCTCGGCGTACCCGGTGCGGCCGACCGGCTCGGCCTGGCACCGGGGCTGGCCGGGGTACGCCGGATCGCGGTGCTGCTCGTCGACGGCCTCGGCTGGTACCAGATCCCCACCGCCGCCCGGTACGCCCCGACGCTCGCCGGACTGGCCGCCACCACCGGCCGGCCGCTCACCACCGGCTTCCCGTCCACCACCCCGACCAGCCTGGTCAGCCTCGGCACCGGCACCGCGTCGGGCGCGCACGGCGTGCTCGGCTTCACCGTCCGGGTGCCCGGCACCGACCGGGTGCTCAACCACGTCGACTGGGCCGGCGACCCCGACCCGGTGAGCTGGCAGCCGGTGCCCACCTGGTACCAGCGGGCGCGCGCCGCCGGGGTGGCGGTGACCGTGGTCAGCCGCCCCGAGTTCGCCGGCAGCGGCCTGACGCTCGCCGCCAACCGGGGCGGCGACTACCGGGGCGCGGCCGGCGCCGACGCGCTCGCCGCGCGGATGCTGGCGGCGCTGGCCGCCGGGGACGGACCCACGCTGGTCTCCGGGTACCACCCCGACCTGGACCGGCACGGGCACCTCAGCGGTGTCGACTCCGAGCCGTGGCGGCTGGCCGCCGCCGATGTGGACGCGCTGCTGGCCCGGCTCGTCGACGGGCTGCCGCCGGACGCCGCGCTGCTGGTCACCGCCGACCACGGCCAGCTCGACGTGCCCGCCGGGCACCGGATCGACCTGGACGCCGATCCCCGGCTGCGCGCCGGGGTACTGGTGGTCGCCGGTGAGCCCCGCGTCCGCTACCTGCACACCGAGCCGGGCGCCGAAGCCGACGTGGTGGCCGCCTGGACCGAGCTGCTGGGCCCGGCCGCGCACGTGCTGACCCGCGCCGAGGCGGTGGCGACCGGCTGGTTCGGGCCGGTGCCCGAGGCGCACCTGAGGCGGATCGGCGACGTGGTGGTGGTCTGCCGGGACACCTACGCGGTGGTCGCCACCCGTTCCGAGCCGCCGATGGCGTCGCGGCTGGTGGCGTACCACGGCGCGGACACCGCCGCCGAGATGACCGTTCCGCTGCTGGTGGTGCGGGGCTGAGAGGGCCCGGTCCTGGCCGGTGCGTGGGGTGGCGCCTTGGTGGCCGCCGGGCTGGGCGGTGGGGTTGTCGGACCGGCGGGCTAGCCTGCTGGCATGGGCCGCAGCCAGTCGTTGCCCCGAGGCGGTGACCCGCGCTTCGGGCCGGACGCCGACGACACCGGCTGCGCCATCCTGCACGTCGACATGGACGCGTTCTACGCCTCGGTCGAGGTGCGCCGCCGTCCCGAGCTGCGCGGGCGGCCGGTGGTGGTGGGCGGCGTCGGCCCGCGCGGCGTGGTCAGCTCCGCCAGCTACGAGGCCCGGCGGTACGGCGTCCGCAGCGCCATGCCCACCTCCCGCGCCCGGGCGCTCTGCCCCGGCGCTGTCTACCTGCCGCCCGACTTCACCGCCTACACCGAGGCGTCGCGGGCGGTCATGCGGATCTTCCGGGACGTCACGCCCCTGGTCGAGCCGCTCTCGCTGGACGAGGCGTTCCTCGACGTGGCGGGCGCCCGCCGGCTGTTCGGCCGGCCCGCCGACATCGCCGCGCTGATCCGCCGCCGGGTCGCCGACGAACAGCGGCTGACCTGTTCGGTGGGCGTCGGGCCGAGCAAGTTCGTGGCGAAGCTCGGCTCCACCCGGGCCAAGCCCGACGGCCTGCTCGTGGTCCCGGCCGCCCGGGTGCTGGAGTTCCTGCACCCGCTGCCGGTGTCCGCCCTGTGGGGCGTGGGGGAGCGTTCCGCCGACGCGCTGCGCCGCCTCGGCCTGCGCACCGTACGTGACCTCGCCGAGGCGCCGGCCGGCCTGCTGCGCCGGGCCGTGGGCGAGGCGTCCGCCGCCCACCTGCACGAGCTGGCCTGGGGGCGTGACCCGCGCGGGGTGACGCCCGAACAGGTGGAGAAGTCGATCGGCGCGGAGGTCACGTTCGACACCGACGTGACCGACCCGGACGAGATCCGGCGGTCCCTGCTCGCGCTCGCCGACAAGGCCGGCGCTCGGCTGCGGGCGGCCGGGCAGGTGGGCCGTACCGTGTCGCTCAAGGTCCGTTTCGCCGACTTCCGGACGATCAGCCGCTCCCGCACGCTCGCCGTGCCCACCGACACCGCCCGGGAGATGTTCGACACGGCCTGGGCGTTGTGGGGCGCGCTCGCTCCCGGCGAGCCGGTTCGGCTGGTCGGGGTCCGGATGGAAGGTCTCGCCCCCGCCGGGGAGACCCCGCAGCAGCTCACCCTCGGCGCGCCCGAGCGCGGCTGGCGTGAGGCGGAGGCGGCGGCCGATGCGGCGGCCGCCCGATTCGGGCGGTCCGTCATAGGTCCGGCCAGTCTTCTCGGCCGTCGTGATACACGACAAGTCGAAAAACCGACCCGGCCGTAGGTCGTCCCGCTTTCCGACGCGCGGGGGCCCTCGTAGACTTGCGGGTAAGCAGCCGGTTGGCTGCCACGGTCTGTCGACCCGCCCGGGTCGACCAACGTGACCGGGGAGGAGTGCCGTGCCGCTCTCGGAGCACGAGCAGCGGCTGTTCGAGCAGATCGAGCGGTCGCTTGCCGAGGACCCCAAGTTCGCCTCGGCCGTGCGCGCCAGCGACCCGCGTTTCCACGCGCGGCGTCGCGTGCTCGTCGCTGCCGGCGTGGTCGTCGCTGGTCTGGCCCTGTTGATCTATGGTGCCGTGATCAAGATTCCCGCGGTGGCCGTGGCGGGTTTCGTCGTCATGCTGGCCTCGTTGGGCTACGCGGTGCAGTCGCACCGCCGATCCCAGTCGCCCGACCTGCACGTGGTCGGCGGCACAACGAGCCGGCGTCGTCCCCGTGGCCGCAGCAGTGGCCGCCGGGGCTCCTTCCTCGACCGGATGGAGGACCGCTGGCGGCAGCGCCCGGAGGGACACCGCTGACCGTGCTCCGCCCCGGACCGGGGCGGATGTCGCGGCGACGCCCGTCGGCGTGCGCTTCGTCGTGCCCGCTCCACGGCCGGTTGGTGTCGCGTAGCGGTCGATCGCGCCGCACCCGTCCACGCCCTGATGTCGCTCGGTGTGGCGGTGCCCCCGGATTCCCCGGCTGCGGCGTGAGTCTCTCCCCGGTCCGCTGGCCAGTGCTTCGCAGCCGATCATCGCCTCCGCGCCGACCTGCGGCGGCTCCTGTCGGCTGATAGTCCACGACTAGAGATCGATCTCCCGAAGCGCGGGAAACGCGAAGATCTTGGTACGAAAGGGCCGCTATAGGGGCTGTCATGTCCCGGGACATGTGTCAACGGGAAGTCCCGATAGATGTGTCAGGGGTTGTGGATCGTGGGGGTGGGGGTGAGGG
>NZ_MAGP01000042.1 GCF_002926165.1 Micromonospora chalcea
GGGTCAGAGTTCGGGGTCGGGGGACTGGCGGGACTCGGGCGTGGTGCCGCGCAGCCGCGCGATCAGGCGCATCCCGTGGTAGATGATCAGGGCGGCCGCCGTGCCCAGCGCGATGCCGTTGAACGACAGGTCACCGGCGGTCAGCGTGTAGTTGGCGGCGCCGATGATCACCGCCACCGCCGCGGTGAACAGGTTGATCGGGTCGTGGAAGTCGACCCGGCTCTCGATCCAGATCCGGGCGCCCAGGATGGCGATCAGGCCGTACAGCGCGGTGGTGGCGCCGCCGAGCACGCCGGCCGGGACGGTCAGGATCAGCGCGCCGAACTTCGGGCACAGCCCGAGCAGGATCGCCGTGCCGCCGGCGATCCAGTACGCGGCGGTGGAGTAGACGCGGGTCGCCGCCATCACGCCGATGTTCTCCGCGTACGTGGTGGTGCCGGAACCGCCCCCGGAGCCGGCCAGCACCGTGGCGACGCCGTCACCGAGCAGCGCCCGGCCCATGTCGCGGTCGAGGTTGCGGCCGGTCATCGCGGCGACCGCCTTGACGTGCCCGGCGTTCTCCGCGATCAGCACCAGGATCACCGGGATGACCAGCACGACGGCGCGCGCGTCGAAGCTCGGCGTGTGGAACTCGGGGAAGCCGACCCAGGCGGCCTGCCGCAGCCCGCGTACGGCCTGCTGGTCGAGGTTGCCGGTCAGCGCGGCGAGCACCCAGCCGACCACCACGCCGGCGAGGATCGACAGCCGCGCCACGAAGCCGCGGAACAGCACAGTGGTGAGCAGGATCGCGACGAGCGTGACCACAGCGATCAGCGGCTGCGCCTTCACGCCGGTGCCGGCGCCGCCGCCGTCCCAGGCCACCGGCGCGAGGTTGAGGCCGATCAGCATGACGATCGCGCCGGTGACCACGGGCGGCATCAGCGCGTCGATCCAGCGGGAGCCGGCCACCTGCACCACCACGCCGACGAGCGCGAGCGCGACGCCCGCGACGACGATGCCGCCGAGGGCCGCGCCGATGCCGCCGTCGGTCTTCGCGGCGAGCACCGGCGCGATGAACGCGAACGACGAGCCGAGGTACGAGGGCAGCCGGTTGCCGGTGATCAGCAGGAACAGCAGCGTCCCGAGCCCGGAGAAGAGCAGCGTGGTGGCGGGCGGGAAGCCGGTGATCAGCGGGACGGTGAAGGTGGCGCCGAACATGGCGACCACGTGCAGCACGCCCACGCCGACGGTGCGCGGCCAGGAGAGCCGTTCGTCGGGCGCGACCACGTCGCCGGGGCGTACCTGGCGGCCGTCGCCGTGCAGCGTCCACGGGGACCAGCGGGAGGTGGGGGACTGGGTCATCGGTCGCCCTTCGCGTCATCGGGTGACGGGGGCGTGATCGACCCTGGGAGTTGTTTCTAGCACGTGCCCAGCGCGGATGTGGGCCCGCCCCGGGCTCAGGCGACGCCGGTGGGACGGAACTGGACGCTGACGCGGGGGCCGACCGGGCGGGTGGTCTTCGGTACCGCGTGTTCCCAGGTGCGCTGGCAGGAGCCGCCCATCACCACGAGGTCGCCGTGGCCGAGCGGGAACCGCAGGCTGCCGCCGCCTCCGCCGCGAGGGCGGAGCAGCAGTGCGCGCGGGGACCCGAACGAGACGATCGCCACCATGGTGTCGGTGTGCGCGGAGCGGCCCAGCGTGTCGCCGTGCCAGGCCACGCTGTCGCGCCCGTCGCGGTAGAGGCACATGCCGGCGGTGACGAACGGCTCGCCCAGCTCGGGCGCGTAGTGCCGGGTGAGCGCGTCGCGGGCCGCGGTGAGCACCGGGTGCGGCAGCGGCCGGCCGGCGGCGTACCAGCAGAGCAGCCGGGGCACGTCGACAGCGGTGTCGTACATGGTGCGGCGCTCGGCCCGCCAGGGCACGTCGTGGCGCAGCGTGTCGAGCACCGCGTCGGAGCCCCGGACCCAGCCGGGCAGGTGGTCGACCCAGGCGCCCCGGCTCAGCTCGTGGCGGCGCACTGCCCCGGCGAGCGGGCCCAGGGTCGGGCCCTGCTCGGCCAGGTCGAGCATCGAGGGCTGGTACGCGACGTCGGGCACGCCGCCGATCGTACCCTGTTTAGAACAGGCGTACGACGATCAGCGCCGCAGCATCCGGCGGACCTTGCCCGGGACGGCCTGCTTGATCCGCTCCCGGAGCTGCTGCGAGCGCAGCGCGTCGATGGTCCCGGTGAGCTTGGCGTTCTCGTCGCGCAGCCGCTCGATGCGGGTCAGCAGCTCGGCCGGCGGGGTGGCGGCAGCGGGCCGGACGGCCGGCGGGAACACCGTCTCGCGGACCCGCTGGTCGAAGCGGGCGGCGCTGTCGTCGTCGTCGAATGAGATGCCGAGGTCGTGCTTGCGCAGGAACGCGGTGATGGTCTCGAAGCGGGCCTTGTGGCCCTCGGTGAGCGCGGTGTAGTCGGCCTCGGCGTAGAGGTCGGCGGCGTCCACGTCGGCCGGCACGTCGCGCATGATCCGGTGCGGGATGTCGAAGTAGCGGGCCAGTTCCAGCGTGCGCGAGTCGTGCGCGAACAGGTAGCCGGGCGTGCCGGCGACGAGCGCGGTGATGGTGCCGTGGATGCGGGTGCCGAACGCGAAGTCGTACCCGGAGAGGTGGTCCATCCAGGTCCACGGGTCGACGAACATGCGCACCTTGTCCTCGACGAACAGTGGGTGCGAGGTGTGCAGCGGGATGTCGCTGCTCTGGCCGCGGTGCTCGGGCGCGTCGCCGTAGAGCAGGGTGCCGAGCGTCCGCAGGTCCTGGGGCACGTAGCACAGGTTCGGGTAGCGCTCGTGGTGGTGGCGGACCACCGAGGCCATCGAGCGGACGTACGGCGAGATGGTGAGCGCGACCTTCGACTCGGCGGTCAGCTCCGGCTGCTTCTTCGCCAGCTGGAACGTGTCGCCGTGCAGGAACATCGACGGGCAGCCGATCTGCTCCACGTCGGAGAAGCCGAGCGTGTTCAGGTAGCTCGCGGTCACCTCGCCGCGTACGCCGATGCTGTGCGACCGGTCCAGCACTGCCTTGCAGAACGCGCGCACCGGCTCGTCGATCGGCCGCAGGTACTCGCGGTCGCCGTCGACGTTCGTCTGCACGCCGACACCGAGCACCACCACCGGGATCTTCAGCCGTTCGATCAGCCGGGTCAGCGGGGCGAGGCGGTGCACGAAGCTGCGACGGAAGGCGTTCGCCAGCGGTACGACGAACACGTCGTACCGCTCGTTGATCTCGTCGGCGAGGCGCGGGTCGGCCGGGGTGCGGGTCGCGGTGATCTCCGCCGCGGAGGTGGCCAGCAGCTTGTGCGCGGCGTGGCTGAAGACCAGGTTTCCGCTGTTGTCCCCGATCCAGTTGCCGGCGAACGTCTCCTCCGGCGTGAGGACGTCGAACGGGCCCTTGCGGGCGCGGAGCAGGATCCGCTGGTGCATCCGGTTCGCTCACCTTCCGTACGGCACGGCGTGCCGGCGGGCGTCGCCCGCGCGTGCAGGAACGGAAATCCTATCCGCCGTCCCTGGGTGACCCGGCGGCCGTCGGCTCGCCGGGAACGTCCCGGTACTCCGGGGTAGGGTGCCCGGAATGACCAGCGCGCCGACTGTCACCCGTGCCCCGCGCCTGCCGTCGCTGACCGGATTGCGGTGGATCGCCGCGCTGCTGGTCTTCGGTTTCCACGCCGGGACCATGGGGATCGTCGCCGAGCCGCACCTGAAGGCGGTGGTGGACAAGGCGTTCAGCCTCGGCCTGTCCGGCGTCGAGTTCTTCTTCATCCTCAGCGGGTTCGTCCTGGTCTGGTCGTACCGGGACGGGGAGCGGGCGTGGACGTTCCTGCGCCGCCGGCTCGCCAAGATCTACCCGAACCACGTGGTGACGTTCGTGGCGGCGCTGGCGGTCGCGGCCTGGTTCGCCGACCCGGTCCTGCCGTGGGCGGCGATCGGCAACTTCTTCCTGGTCCAGGCGTGGATCCCGCTGAACGGCTACTTCTACAGCGTCAACAACGTGAGCTGGTCGCTCTCCTGCGAGCTGGCGTTCTACCTGTGCCTGCCGCTGGTGGTGCCGTGGCTGCGCCGGGCCCGTACCGGGGTGCTCCGGACCGTGCTGGTCGCGGCGCCGCTGCTCATCCTGGCGCTGTGGCCGGGCCAGCAGCTCGTGCCGGAGGAGCAGCGGTGGTGGTTCACCCAGATCTTCCCGGTGACCCGGTCGCTGGAGTTCTGGATGGGGGTGGCCGCCGCCGAGCTGATGCGCCGCCACCGCTGGCGCGGACCGAACCTCGCGGTCGCCACCGGCCTGTTCGTCACCACCTGGGTGGTCGCCGCGCTGTGGATCCCGGCCGAGTTCTGGGCGGCGCTGCTCGCCGTGGCGTACCTGCTGGTCATCGCCGCGGCGGCGGACGCCGACGTGCGCGGCCGGCCCACCCCCTGGCGGTCCCGGCCGATGATCTGGCTCGGTGAGGTCTCGTTCGCCTTCTACCTGGTGCACGTGCTGGTCATGGTCACCGTGCTGCGGCTGACCGGGGACTGGGGGACCGGCCTGCCCGGCTGGCGGGGGCCGCTGGCGGTGCTCGGCTTCCTGCTGCTCACGCTCGCGCTGGCCGCCGCGCTGCACCGCTGGGTGGAGGTGCCGATGATGCGCCTGCTCGGCCCGACCCGCAGGGCCCGCGCGGCGTCGCGCGCACCGGCCGTGCCGGCTCCGCGCGGGCCCGCCGAGGGCGCGGCCGCCGACGGCGGCGCGCGGTCCGTCTCCGGTCCGGCCGAGGACATCGAGTACGCCGGGCGGCGTCGCCCGGACTGACACGCGCACACGACGGCCGGTCGGTCCGCGACACGCCGTGCGGCGGTGCGTCAGTGGGGGTTCGGCGGTAATTTGTACCCGTGCTTCCGATCGCGCTCACCTGCCCCGTGTGGTGGGTGGCGCGCTGGACCGCCCGGATGCTCGCCAGTCTCGCCGTGGTCGTCGCCTGTTCGTTCGGCGCGGCCACGATCCCGGCCACCGCCGCCCCGGCCGCGCCAGCCGGCCCGGCGTACGTGAGCACGCCGGCCGCCCCGCGACCGGAATCCGACCGCGCCGCCGAGCGGCAGGCCCGTCCCGACGGCGCACCCGCGCCCGCCGCACGGGCCACCGACACGCTCCCGAACGACCCGCAGCCGGTCGCGGCCGGCCGGATCACCGCGCCGGTCGGCCTGCGGGCCCCGCCCGCCCGCTGATCCGCCCACGGGCCGCGCCCGTCACCGCACCCACCGAACGTCATCCCGCACCCGCCCTTCGACGGCCCGGCGCCCCCGCGCCGCGCCCCGACCGGCCGTGCGGATTCTCCCGCCAGGTTCTTCCCGTGAGGTGCCGACCATGTCGCAGACCGCTCTCTACCACTTCCTCACCGCGGTCCCCGAGGCCGCCGCCATCTGGTCCTTCCTGATGCTGCTCGCGTTCGGCCTGCTCGCCGCGCTGGTGGCCCGGCCCGAGCGCGACGGCGTCGCCGAGGCTGCCGCCGATCCGGTGGACCAGGACGCCGCGCGCCACGACGACCTCGTCCGGTACGCCGAGGAGGTGGCGGTGGCCGCCGCCGGGGCCGCCCAGACGGCCCGTCGCCGCCGGGAACGGTGGCTGGCCGCGCAGGACGAGGCGGAACGCGCCTGGACCGCGTACGACGAGGCGGACAGCGCCGCCCGCCGCCTAGCCGGGGCCGCCGCGCTGGCCGCCCCGCGCACCCCGCGCACCCCGGCGGAGTACGCGGCCCGGGAGCGCTGGCTGCACCACGCCGCCATGACGGCGCACTGGCGCGGCGACCTGTCCGCCCGGCAACTCGCCGACGTGCTGGCGCGCCGCAACGGGTGGGACCCGCGCCGGCACCCGGCCGAGCAGGAGATCGTGCTGGCCCGGGCCGTACGGGACCGGCGCCGGACCGGCTGGGAGAGCGCCGCCGAGCGGGAGCGGCAGGCGTGGCGGGACGCCGAACTGGCCGCCGAGGTCGCCCGTACGCTCGCCGCCGAGGCGTACGCGGCCACCCTGGCGGTGCGGCCCGCCCCGGTGTCCCGCGGCGTGGCGACGATCCCCCTGCCGGTCGGCGCGTCCGTCCGCAACGCCCGCTGGCGTCCGGCCCGGGTCGGCTGAGGCGACCGAATTGTTACCCGGAATGTGGTGAGCCGGCTCACCCCCGGCACCGAAACGGGCGTGGAGCGCAGAACAGGCCAATGAGCCGCGCCATTGCCGGTCAGGCGCTCGCCGTCTGTCCCCTTTTCGCCTCCCGGGCGCCGTCACCACCGCTTGTCCCATTGAGTGAAGTGAGTAACCGGCTGTTCCGAAATCCGTTACCGGGGATCATGTTTACGCAGGTGGGAGCGCTTGGCAGGGGCAGTACCCGCCGGTAGTGTCGGCGCGTCCGGTGCGGTAACCGATCGCAGAAGGCGACGCCGCGCCGACCCGCCTAATCGTGTCATCACGAACCGGGGAACCATGAGCACCATCGGGGTGAATCCGCGGCCACTGCCGCGGTAGGGCGTACTTCCCGCCCGAATCCGTCAGCTAACCCGGTCGGCGGCCACGGAAGGAGTCCCATCCTCGTGCCCACCCCTCGATCGTCCCCCCGCCTCCACGGCTCCGCGGTACCCGCGCTCGCCTGACGCGACCGGCAAACCGCCCCTGGGCGCCCGGCATCGCGGGCGTACCCGTTCCCCCGGCCCATCCGGCCTGCCAGCACGTGTGAACCCCTCCACGTGCCGGGCCGGCGTGTGCCGATCACGCCCCCCGTGGAGGATTTCGTGAAGCACCACCTGAAGCGTCAGCTGCGGCGGATCGCCACCGAACGCCCGTACCAGATCATCGCCGGATCGGCCGCGGCGCTCGTGCTGGCCGCCGGCGCCGGCACCGCCCTCGCCGCCGGTGAGGACGCCCCGGTCCAGCAGGAGAACACCGCCTCGGTCGCCGAACTCGGCGCACGGCTCGGCGAGCCCGCCAGCCGCAGCGAGGCGCGCATCGGCGTCCCGCCGGCGTCGCCGAGCGCCGAGCCCAGCAAGTCGCCCAGCGCCTCCCCGTCGGCGAAGAAGGCCGCGGCGGACCCGGACGTCACCAAGGCCGCGCCGAAGCCGCCGTCGAGCAAGACGCTGGACTACGACTACCAGGCGCAGATCAACTACTACTACTGCGGCCCGGCCGCCGTGCGCAACGCGCTCAGCGCAACCGGCATCGAGCGCAGCCAGGACGCACTCGCCGGCCCGCTCGGCACCACCGAGATGGGCACCAACTCGGCCGAGGACACCACGCGCGTGCTCAACCAGCAGGTCAAGGGCAACCCGTACCGGACCCGGATGATTCCCGGCTCGGCCAGCCCGGCCCAGATGGACCGGCTCCAGGCCGACGTGGTCGAGGCGATCAGCAACGGCCGAGGGGTCGTCGCGAACGTCGCCGGCACCGCCACCGACACCAACGGCGGCTGGCACTCGTTCCCCGGCGGCCACTACGTCGCGGTGATCGGCTACAAGGACGACGGCCGGACCGTCCGGATCGCCGACTCGGCCGACCCGTCGCTGCCGTCGTACTGGCTCACCACGATCGACCTGGCGCACTGGATCGCCAGCCGCGGCTACTCCGCCTGACCGCCCCGCACCCCGGAAGGCCGGCACCCCTCCCGGGGCGCCGGCCTTCGCACGTCCCCGCCCTCGGACCCGCCCGCCTCGCTGATCTTGCAGTTGCGGCCCTGTCATAGCGGACAAGCCGGGCAGCCTGGGGGCCGCAACTGCAAGATCAGCGAGGCGGGCGGGTCCGAGGG
>NZ_MAGP01000043.1 GCF_002926165.1 Micromonospora chalcea
GCCCCCCACGCCGCCTCACCCCACCCCACCGCATCCGTCGATCTTGGAATTCCGGTGCCCGGAATGCGGCACTGATGCCGGTATCTGAGGCGCCACAACTCCAAGATCGATGGTCCGGCCGGCTGGAGCTGCGCCCTTCCGAGGCCAAGTCGAATTCTTGCGTTTGCCAGTCGACATCTTGCTGGGTTCGGTTCGCGTCGCTACAGTGACTCCACTCACACCTGACCCGGGGCGCGGTTTCCGGAGGCAGGGCGCGTGCCGGCTGCCGTTCCACCACCAGAGGCAGCCGCGCGGTCACCGCACATCAGTGAAGGCCATGGATACACCCGTTCCCGAAGGGATGGACAGATGTCCGTACCGCAGTATCGGAAGGTCGCGGCGCTCGCGCTCGCGACCGGCCTCGGGCTCAGCCTTGCGGCGTGCTCCACCAAGAGCGACGACAGCGGCGACGCCGGCGGCAAGGTCACCATCACCGTCGACTGCCAGCCGGTCGGCGCGCAGAAGGAGCTGCTGAAGAACTGGAACGACGACGTCGCCGAGTTCCAGCGGCAGAACCCGGACATCGTCGTCAAGAGCGTCAGCGTCGGCGAGCAGTGCAACAACCCGCCGGACTTCACCGCCCGCCTGGCCGGCGGCACCGTCACCGACGTGTTCTACGGCTACATGACCGACCTTCAGCAGGTGCTGGACTCCGGCCAGGCGATGGACATCGGCCAGTACGCCACGAAGGACACCATCCCCACCTGGGACAGCGTCGACCCGGCGCTCAAGGAGGTCTTCACCGACGGCGGCAAGCTCTACGCCGTACCGGTGAAGAACTACTCGATGGGCCTGATCTACAACAAGGCGCTGTTCCAGCGGGCCGGGCTCGACGTGAACAACCCGCCGAAGACCTGGCCGGAGGTGCGGGCCGCGGCCAAGAAGATCGCCGCGCTCGGCGACGGCACAGCCGGGTACGCCGAGTACAGCGCGGGCAACACCGGCGGCTGGCACTTCACGTCGCTGCTCTACTCGCAGGGCGGGCAGGTGCTCAGCGCCGACGGCAAGAAGGCCGACTTCAACAACGCGATGGGCAAGCAGGTCCTGCAGAACCTCAAGGACATGCGCTACGGCGACAACAGCATGGGTGCCCGGCAGCTGCTCCAGTGGGGTGACCTGCTCACCAACGCCGGCGCCGGCAAGGTCGGCATGTTCATCGGCGCGCCGGACGCGACCCAGGCGATCGTCAGCCAGTTCCAGGGCAAGTACCAGGACTGGGCGATGGGCCCGCTGCCCGGCCAGGACGGCCCGGCCAAGGCCACGCTGGGCGGCGGCGAGGGCTACTTCTTCAAGAAGGGCCTGAGCCCCGAGCAGGTCAAGGCCGGCCTGAAGTGGCTCGCCTACCAGAAGCTCACCCCGGGTAAGGGCCAGTTCGACTACGTGCGCGCCAAGCCGCAGAACTACCCGGTCGGCCTGCCCCAGCCGCTGCTGTTCACGAACGGCAGCGACGCGCAGAAGCAGGAACTGGAGCTGCGCAAGGCGAACGCGAACGTGGACACCACGAACTTCGCGGTCTTCGAGGCCAACCCGGTGCCGATCAAGGGTGAGCCGCGCAACGCGCAGGCGATCTACGCGGTGCTCGACGCGGCGATGTCCGGGGTGCTGACCAACCCGAACGCGAACATCGACGCGCTGCTCAAGACGGCCGAGGACAAGGTCAACCAGCTGCTGGCCGCCGACAGCTGACCCGACCGGAGGTGGGGCCGGCGCACCGGCCCCACCTCCCCGAGCACCGCAGGAGTCGCCTTGGCGCTCACCACCGCCCCCGGCGCCACCCGCCGTACCGGTCCTGTCGCGCCGACGCCGTCGCGTACCGCCGGCCGCCGCGCCGGTCTCGGCCGCAAGGTCCGGGACAACCTGACTGGGCACACGTTCCTCATCGGCGCTGTCGTCTGCTTCGCCGTCTTCTCCTGGTACCCGATGGTCCGCGGCGTCGTGATGAGCTTCCAGCGCACCCGCCGCGGCGAGACCACCTGGGTCGGCTGGGACAACTACAGCCGGATCATCGCCGATCCGAGCTTCTGGACCGCCTGGAAGAACACGTTCGTCTTCACCGGCCTGGCGCTGGTGCTCGGCTACCTGGTGCCGTTCTTCGTGGCGATCCTGCTCAACGAGCTGCGCCACGCCAAGGGCTACCTGCGGGTGCTCGTCTACCTGCCGGTGATGCTGCCGCCGGCGTCCGCGCTGTTCCTGTTCAAGTTCTACGCCTACGACCCGAGCGAGGCGGGGCTGTTCAACGCGGTCCTCACCGCGCTGGGACTGCCCACGTCGGAGTGGATGCAGTCGCCCACCATGACGATGCCGGCCATGGTGATCGCGTCGACCTGGATGAACATGGGCGGCGCCGTGCTGATCTACCTGGCCGCGCTGCAGAACATCCCCGGCGAGCTGTACGAGGCCGCCGAGATCGACGGCGCCGGGGTGTGGCGGCGCATCGTGCACGTGACGGTCCCGCAGACCCGGCTGATCCTGGCGCTGCTGGCGATGCTCCAGATCGTCGCCACCATGCAGCTGTTCATCGAGCCGCTGATCCTCGCCAACGGCGCCGGCACGCAGGACTCGGCGACCTCCGTGGCGTACCTGATCTACCAGCACGGGTTCTTCCAGAACGACCTCAACGGCGCCGCCGCGCTCGGCGTGATCATGCTGGTGGTGCTGGCCGGGTTCTCCGCCGTCTACCTGCGACTGACCGCGAGACAGGACTAGGACATGGCCGCCGACAGCACCACCCGTACCCTCATCTCCCACGCCCAGCTGCGCCGCGGTCGCGGCCGCGTCCTCTACTGGGCGGTGCTCACCGTGGTCGTGGCCGGGTTCACGCTGGTGTTCCTCGGCCCGCTGTACTGGATGGTCACCGGCGCGCTGAAGTCCGGCCAGGAGATCGCCCAGACCCCGCCGACGCTGTTCCCGCGCGATCCGCAGCCGGGTAACTACGTCGACGCCTGGACCAACCTGGATCTGGCGAAGCTGCTGTTCAACACGTTCTACTACGCCACCGGCGCGGTGGTGTTCCAGCTCGTGTTCGACACCGCCGCCGCGTACGCGCTGTCGAAGCTGCGTCCGGTGCTGGGCGGGCTGATCCTCGGCATGATGCTGGCGACGCTGATGATCCCGGCGATGGTGCTGATCGTCCCGCAGTACGTGACGGTGATCGACCTGCCGATCGTGCACGTCAACCTGCTCGACTCGCCGTTCGCGATCTGGCTGCCGCTGGTGGCGAACGCGTTCAACATCTTCCTGCTGAAACGGTTCTTCGACTCGATCCCGGAGGATCTGATGGCCGCCGCCGTGATGGACGGCGCCTCCCCGCTGCGCACGCTCTGGTCCATCGTCCTGCCGATGTCCCGCCCGATCCTCGGCGTGGTGGCGATCTTCGCGGTGACGGCGGTCTGGAAGGACTTCCTCTGGCCGAAGCTGGTCATGCCGTCGCCGGAGACGCGGACCGTCAGCGTCGGCATCTACGCCTTCGCCGGCGGCACCCCGATGAACGTGGTCATCGCCGCGTCGGTGATCGCCGCCATCCCCACCGTCGTGCTGTTCCTGATCTTCCAGCGCAACATCATGTCCGGCCTGACCACCGGCGGCCTCAAGGGCTGACCGGGCGAACCGCGGCCCGCCGCAAGCCGGCCGCCCAGCCCGCCGCCGCAGAACCGACCCCGCAGAAAGCAGGTGCCCGTGTCCATGGCCGACAACAGCCCGTGGTGGCGCTCCGCGGTGATCTACCAGGTCTATCCGCGCAGTTTCGCCGACGGCAACGGCGACGGGATCGGCGACGTCGCCGGCATCCGGTCCCGCCTGGATCACCTCGCCGCGCTCGGCGTCGACGCCATCTGGTTCAGCCCCTGGTATCCGTCGCCGATGGCCGACGCCGGCTACGACGTGTCCGACTACCGCGACATCGACCCGGTCTTCGGCACGCTCGCCGAGGTGGAGGCGCTGATCGCCGAGGCGCATGCGCTCGGCATCCGCAGCATCGTCGACGTGGTGCCCAACCACTGCTCCGACGCGCACCAGTGGTTCCAGGCCGCGCTCGCGGGCGGGCCGGGCGCCCCCGAACGGGACCTGTTCTGGTTCCGCCCCGGCCGGGGGCCCGGCGGCGACCTGCCGCCCACCGACTGGACCGGTGAGTTCGGCGGCCCGACCTGGACCCGCACCACCGACCCGGACGGCACTCCCGGCGACTGGTACCTGCACCTGTTCGCCCCGCAGCAACCCGACTTCAACTGGGACCACCCCCGGGTCCGCGAAGAGTTCGAGGACATCCTGCGGTTCTGGTTCGAGCGGGGCGTGGACGGCATCCGCATCGACTCGGCCGGGCTGCTCGTCAAGGACGGCACGCTGCCGGAGGTCCACCCGGACCGGCCGCACCCGTTCCGCGACCAGGACGGCGTGCACGACGTGTACCGCGCCTGGCGGCGCATCGCCGACTCGTACCCGGGCGGGCGTGCACTGGTCGGCGAGGTGTGGCTGCCCGACCGGCAGCGGTTCGCGAACTACCTGCGCCCGGACGAACTGCACACCGCGTTCAACTTCGACTTCCTCGGCTGCGCCTGGGACGCCACGGCGCTGCGGGAGAGCATCGACGGCACGCTCGCCGCCCACGCCCCGGTCGGCGCGCCGGCCACCTGGGTGCTGTCCAACCACGACGTCACCCGGCACGTCACCCGGTACGGCCGCGCCGACACCCGGTTCAGCTTCGCCGCCAAGCGCGAGGGCATCCCCACCGACCTGGAACTGGGCACCCGCCGCGCCCGCGCCGCCGCGCTGCTGTCCCTCGCACTACCTGGCGCCGCCTACGTCTACCAGGGCGAGGAGCTGGGGCTCTGGGAGGTCGAGGACATCCCGTACGAGTTGCGGCAGGACCCGATGTGGGAGCGGTCCGGGCGGGTCGACCCCGGCCGCGACGGCTGCCGGGTGCCGCTGCCCTGGCAGGGCGACACGCCGCCGTTCGGGTTCAGCCCCGACGGCGCGTCCGCCGCGCCCTGGCTGCCGCAACCTGCCGACTGGAAGGACCGCACGGTCCGCGCCCAGACCGGTGACCCGCACTCGATGCTCGAGCTGTACCGGGCCGCGCTGGCGCTGCGCCGCACCGAACCCGCGCTCGGCGACGGCACCCTGGCGTGGCTGCCCGCACCGCACGGCGTGCTCGCGTTCGCCCGCGAACCCGGCTTCACCTGCCTGGTCAACCTCGGCGACGCCGCCGTGCCGCTGCCCGCGCACGACGAACTGCTGCTCGCCAGCGGCCCCCTCGACGACGACCGGCTGCCACCGGACACCGCAGTCTGGCTGCGTACCCGATCGGCCTGACCGCGGCGCCGGCGGCCCCGTCCCGCCGCCGGCGCCGCCGAAACACCCGGCGGCCCGTCCCGGCCGCCACCACGCCGCACACCTGGGGAGGAGGAAGGAGAGGCAACGCCGCAACGGGGGGATCTGGCCACCGACGAAAGGGAGCACACCCCGCATGGCCGAGCACCGCACCGCGCACCGCCACCGCAGCACCGGCGTGGCCGCCCTGGCCGCCGCCACGCTCGCCGCCTCGACACTCGTCGTCGTGGCGCTCACCACGACCGCCACCCCGGCGTACGCCGCCGGACTGTCCCCGTTCGACATCGCCGGCCGCGGCGCCACCGTGCCGTTCCGGGAGCAGGCGGCCGAGCAGGCCGCCCACAACGGCACGAAGATCGGCCCCGACCGGCGCTACGGCACGCTGCCGTCCGAGGCGTCCGGCCGCGAGGCGGTCACCCTCGACGCCGTCGGCGAGTACGTCGAGTTCACGCTCACCGCCCCGGCGAACGCGGTCACGTTCCGGTACAGCCTGCCGGACAACGCCGCCGGCACCGGCCGGGACGCCACCATCGACCTGCGCGCCAACGGCACGCTGGTCAAGGCGGTGCCGGTCACCTCCCGGTACGGCTGGTACTACGGCGGCTACCCGTTCAACAACAACCCGGGCGACACCAACCCGCACCACTTCTACGACGAGACCCGCACCATGTTCGGCGCCACCTACCCGGCCGGCACGAAGATCCGCCTCCAGGTCTCCTCGACCGCCCAGTCACCCACGTTCACCATCGACCTGGCCGACTTCGAGCTGGTCGGGGCGCAGATCACCAAGCCGTCCGGCGTGCTGGACGTGGTGACCGACTTCGGCGCCGACCCGACCGGCGCCACCGACTCGACGGCGAAATTCCAGGCCGCAGTGGACGCCGGCAAGGCGCAGGGCCGGGCGGTGTGGATCCCGGCCGGCACGTTCACGCTCTGGGACCACGTGGTGGTCGACGGCGTGACGTTGCGCGGCGTCGGCCCCTGGTACTCGGTGCTCGGCGGCCGGCACCCCACCGACCGCAAGCGTGCCGCCGGCATCTACGGCAAGTACGTGCCGGGCGGCGGCTACTCCGGCGAGATCCGGCCGCACGAGGCCGGCGGGCCCAGCCGCAACGTCACGCTGCGGGACTTCGCGATCATCGGCGACATCCGCGAACGCGTGGACGAGGACCAGGTCAACGCCGTCGGCGGCGCGATGACGAACTCGGTGGTGGACAACCTGTGGTTGCAGCACACCAAGGTCGGCGCCTGGATGGACGGCCCGATGGACAACTTCACAATCCGCAACAGCCGCATCCTCGACCAGACCGCCGACGGGGTGAACTTCCACTGGGGCGTCACCAACTCCACAGTCACCAACACGTTCGTCCGCAACACCGGTGACGACGCGCTGGCCATGTGGGCGCAGAGCGTGCCGAACGTCGGCAACTCCTTCACCCGCAACACCATCGGCGTCACGATCCTGGCCAATCACCTGGTCACCTACGGCGGGCGGGACATCACCATCGCCGACAACGTCACCGCCGACTCGGTCACCAACGGCGGCGGCATCCACGTGGCCAACCGCTACCCGGGCGTCACCGGGCCGACGGCGGTGGCCGGCACCATCACGGTGGCCCGCAACACGCTGATCCGTAACGGCAACTCCGACTACAACTGGCAGTTCGGCGTGGGCGCGATCTGGTTCTCCGCGCTCAACGAGCCGATCCAGGGTGCCACCGTCACCGTGACCGACACCGACATCCTGGACAGCTCGTACGCGGCGCTGCACTGGATCGAGGGGCAGACCAGCGGCATCTCGTTCGACAACGTGCGCATCGACGGCGCGGGCACGTACGCGCTCCAGGTGCAGGCGCCCAGCCAGGTCCGGTTCACGAACGTGCGGGCCACCGGCATCGCCCAGTCCAACCCGATCCACAACTGCGTCGGCAGCGGCTTCCAGATCACCCAGGGCACCGGTAACTCCGGCTGGTACACGTCCACCCCGTACTGCGGGCCGTGGCCGCAGCCGCAGTGGGGCAACGGCCCGTCCAGCCCGCCGCCCACCAGCCCGCCGCCGCCCACCACCGCGCCGCCGACGACCGCGCCACCCACCACGGCACCACCCACCACGCCGC
>NZ_MAGP01000044.1 GCF_002926165.1 Micromonospora chalcea
CCCTCACCCCCCCCCCCCCCCCCCCGCCGGCCCAGCCGGCCACGCTGCGGGCGAGGCGACTTCCCGCGTACGCCGCTCCGGCCATCGCCGTCGCGGCGCTGCTGCTCGCGGCGGGCATCGTGTACGGCGCCGGCATCGGCGGCCCGGTCCTGGTCGTGGTGGTCGGCGCGCTGCTCTACCTGGCCGGTCTGTTCGTCGCGGCGAACGCGGTGGAGGGCCGCCGGTCGGCCCGCAACCGGACCTGGAGCGCGCTGATCCACTCCGCGTTCGTGCTCGCCGTGCTGCCGCTGGCCTCGGTGGTCTGGACGCTGGTCAGCAAGGGCTCCGAGCGGCTGGACGCGAACTTCTTCGGTACCTCGATGAACAACATCGGGTCACGGGACGCCAACGGCGGCGCGTACCACGCGATCGTCGGCACGCTGCAGCAGGTGGGCATCGCGACGCTGATCACGGTGCCGCTGGGTGTGCTCTGCGCGATCTACATCGTCGAGTACGGCCGGGGCCGGTTCGCGTTCACCATCCGCTTCTTCGTGGACGTGATGACCGGCATCCCGTCGATCGTCACCGGCCTGTTCGTGCTGGCCTTCTGGGTGCTGATCGTCTCGCCGTGGTTCAACGACGGGCGGCCCGGTTTCTCCGGCTTCGCCGCCGCGCTGGCGCTGAGCGTGCTGATGCTGCCCACAGTGGTCCGCTCCACCGAGGAGATGCTCCGCCTGGTGCCGGCGCCGCTGCGCGAAGGCGCGTACGCCCTGGGCGTGCCGAAGTGGAAGACCATCCTGCGGGTCGTGCTGCCGACCGCGCTGCCCGGCATCGTCACCGGCGTCATGCTCGCCATCGCGCGTGCCGCCGGTGAGACCGCGCCGGTGCTGCTCGTCGCCGGCGGCGGCGCGGCGATCAACTTCAACCCGTTCGAGAACAACCAGTCGTCGCTGGCCCTCTTCGTCTACCAGCAGGCCGGTGAGGCGTCGAGGTACTCGCCGGCACGGGCGTGGACCGCCGCGCTGACCCTGGTCGCCCTCGTCCTCGTCCTCACCGTGGCGGCGAAGCTGCTGTCCCGCCGCAACCGGCTCGGCCGATGAACCCCGGAGGTACCGCCACCATGGCCAAGCGCATCGAAGCCACGAACGTGACCGCCTACTACGGCGGGTTCAAGGCGATCGAGAACATCAACCTGACCGTCGAGCCGAAGACCGTCACCGCCCTGATCGGGCCGTCCGGCTGCGGCAAGTCCACCTTCCTGCGGTCGATCAACCGGATGCACGAGGTGCTGCCCGGCGCCCGGGTCGAGGGCAGCCTCACCATCGACGACCAGGACATCTACGACCGCGACGTGGACGTCACGGCGGTCCGCCGGATGATCGGCATGGTCTTCCAGCGGCCGAACCCGTTCCCCACCATGAGCATCTTCGAGAACGTGGTGGCGGGCCTGCGGCTCAACGGCGTGCGGCGCAAGTCGCTCCTGGAGGAGGCGGCCGAGCGGGCGCTCCGCTCGGCGAACCTGTGGGACGAGGTGAAGGACCGCCTCGCCAAGCCGGGCGCGGGCCTGTCCGGCGGTCAGCAGCAGCGGCTCTGCATCGCCCGCACCATCGCGGTCGAGCCGCAGGTGGTGCTGATGGACGAGCCCTGCTCGGCGCTGGACCCGATCTCCACGCTGGCCATCGAGGACCTGATGTTCCAGCTCAAGGACAAGTTCACCATCATCATCGTCACGCACAACATGCAGCAGGCCGCGCGGGTGTCGGACCGGACCGCATTCTTCTCGATCGAGAAGACCGGCGACCCGGGCCGCCTGATCGAGTACGACAACACGCAGAAGATCTTCAGCAACCCGAGCCAGAAGAAGACCGAGGACTACATCACCGGTCGCTTCGGCTGAGGCGGAAGCTGGGCTCGGCGCCGTCCAGTCCCTCGATGTACGGCAGGATCGGCGTACCCGGGTCGCGCTCCGCCGCATCCCGCGCCACGCCGCCGAGGTCGCCCGCGGCGGCGACCTCGGCGAGCGTGACCATGGTCGGCGGCAGCATGGTCAGCTCGCCGGCCTCCGCGCGGGCCAGCGCGTCCGCCGGGCGCAGCCACAGCGTGTGATCGGCCTCGCCGGACACGTCCCGGGTCCGCTGCCCCTCGGGCAGCAGGGCGACGAAGAAGTACGTGTCGAAGCGGCGCGGCTCGAACTCCGGGGTGATCCACCGGCTCCACGGCAGCAGCAGGTCGGACCGGAGCGTGAGGCCGCGCCCGGCCAGCAGGTCCGCGAAGCCGACCCGCCGTCCCTCCAGGTCCTGCCGGGCCGCCTCCCAGTCGTCGCCGCTCACGTCGCCGACCACCGTGTCGGGGTCCGGCCCGGCGAGCAGCACGCCCGCCTCCTCGAAGACCTCGCGGGCGGCGGCGCACACCACCGCCTGCGCGGCCGCCGGGTCGAGTCCGAGCCGCACACCCCACGCCGCCGGGTCCGGGCCGGCCCAGCCGAGGTGCGCCTCCGAGTCGGAGCGGTCCACGCCGCCGCCGGGGAAGGCGTACATGCCGCCGAAGGTCATCGCCGCCACCCGGCGGATCATGTAGACCTCGAACCCGTCGCCGGCCGGGCGGAGCAGCAGCACGGTGGCGGCGACCCGGGGCACGGCCGGTACGGCGCCCTCGGCCCGGAACCGGCGAGCGTGCTCCACCAGGGCGGGGGGTGCGGCGAAGCCGTCGATCGTCATGCGGCCGAGCCTAGTTCCCGCCCGAGCGGCCGGGCCGGGGGCGGCCTGGCACCGCCTGGCGCGGTGCGCGCCGCCCGCACGAGCATCCGCACCGCGCGAACCCAACCCGGTCACGTTGTGTAGTTTCGGCCGCCGCCACCATGAACCCCTCCGCCGACTTTGCTCTGCAGCCAGATCCGCAGCGGCAACCTTCCGTAACCAGTGCGCATGGGGCTGCAGAGCAAAGTCGGCGAGAGGCGATTGGCCCAGCCCGAAATCGGGCTGACTTATGTCTGCCTAGTGGCTTTTGGGCACCCGGCTCTGCGAGGAGTCGAACGGGATCCATTACGCTCCGCAACCTTCACGCTAAGTGGTCACTAGCGAAGTGACTTCAGCCGCCTGGAGGACCGCCGCGCACCCACCGGCGCGCGCCGGGCAGCGTGCGTCGGCCGCGCCTGGCAGGGTCGTGACCCGTGATCGACGATTTCGCCAAGGACTACCTGCACAACGACCTGCGTCAGATCCGCGAGGTGCTGTTGTGGAAGCTCGACGGGCTGTCCGAGTACGACGTGCGCCGCCCCCTGACCGCGTCCGGCACCAACCTGCTCGGCCTGGTCAAGCACCTGGCGTTCACAGAGGCCCGGTACTTCGGCGAGGTGTTCGGCAGGCCGTTCCCGGAACCGCTGCCCCGGTGGGACGATCCGGATCCGGACGGCGCCGACATGTGGGCGACCGAGCACGAGACCCGCGAGGAGGTGATCGGCCGCTACCGACGGGCGTGGGAGCACGCGGACGCGACCATCGAGGCCCTCCCCATCGACGCGCCCGGCCACGTGCCGTGGTGGCCCCGCCCCCACGTCAAGCTGTTCAACGTCATGGTCCACGTGCTGGCCGAGACCAACCGGCACGCCGGGCACGCCGACATCCTGCGGGAACAGCTCGACGGCTCGACCGGGGCATGGGCCGCGTACGCGCACCTGGAACCCGACCGGCCGACGCTGGCGACGCGGCGGGCGACGATCGAACTGGCCGCCCTGGCCGTCGCCGACACCCCCCGCTGAGCCGTCCCGACCGGTGGATCACCCTGCCGGTCCCGCAGCGGGAAGGGATAGCGTGCCGGGCATGACGCGTTGGGGAATCCTGGCCACCGGAAACATCGCCGCCCGCTTCGCCGAGGACCTGCGGCTGGTGCCGGACGCCGAACTGGTCGCGGTCGGCTCGCGTACCCGGGAGAGCGCCGAACTGTTCGCGCGCCGGCACGACGTGCCGCGGGCGTACGCCTCGTGGGCGGAACTGGCCGCGGACCCGGACGTGGACGCGATCTATGTGGCCACCCCGCACGCGGCGCACCACGAGGCGGCGCTGGCGTGCCTGGCCGGCGGCAAGGCCGTGCTGGTGGAGAAGCCGTGCACGCTGGACCTGCCGACCACCACCGAGCTGGTGGAGACGGCCCGTGCCCGGGGCCTGTTCCTCATGGAGGCCATGTGGATGCGGACCAACCCGCTGATCCTGCGCGTGCTGGAGCTGATCCGGGACGGCGCGATCGGCGAGGTGACGCACGTACGGGCGGATTTCGGCGTGGCCGGCCCGTTCCCGCCGGAGCACCGGATGCGGGCCCGCACACTCGGCGGCGGCGCGCTGCTCGACCTCGGCGTCTATCCGCTGAGCCTGGCCCACCTGGTGCTCGGCGTGCCGCAGCACGTGCAGGCGTGGGCGAAGCTGACCCCGGAGGCGGTGGACGAGAACACCGGCATGGTGCTCGGCTGGGACTCCGGCGCGGTGGCGACGCTCAGCTGCGGCATGGTCGGCGCGACAGCGATCACCGCGTCGATCACCGGCACGACCGGCCGGATCGACCTGCCCGAGCTGTTCTTCCGGCCCGCGCACGCCGTGCTGCACCGGGCCGGCGCCGAGCCGGAGACGATCCCGGCGGACCTGACCGGCGGCGGCTACCAGTACGAGGCGATCGAGGTGCAGCGCTGCCTGGCGGCCGGGCTGACCGAGAGCCCGCTGGTGCCGCACGCCGCCACGCTCGAGGTGATGGGCCTGATCGACGACATCAAGGCCCGGATCGGCGTCTCCTACGCGTGAGGGGTTCCCCGCCACGGCGGGGAACCCCTCGACGTCGTTGCGCGGGAGCTCAGAACAGGGGGCGGACCAGCAGGTACGCGAGGCAGGCGATCGCGGCGGCGGCCGGGAACGTGATGATCCAGGCGATCACGATGTTGCCGGCCACGTTCCAGCGCACCGCGGAGAGCCGTTTCGTCGCGCCCACACCCATGATCGCCGAGGTGATCGTGTGCGTGGTGGAGATCGGCGCCTTGAGCACCAGCGCGTTGAAGTAGAGCACCGCGCTGGCCACGGTCTCGGCCGCGAAGCCCTCCGCCGGGCCGAGGTCGATGATCTTCCGGCCGAGCGTCCGGATGATCCGCCAACCACCCGCGTACGTGCCGGCGGCCAGCATCGCCGCGGAGGTCCAGAAGACCCAGCCCGGGATGTGGGTCTTGCTCTCCTGGAAGCCACCGGTGTAGAGCGCCAGCACGATGATGCCCATGGTCTTGGCGGCGTCCTGCATGCCGTGGCCGACGGACATGGCGGCGGCGGACGCGGTCTGCGCCCAGCGGAAGCCGCGGCTGAGCTTGCCCGGCTGCCCTTTCCGGAACAGCCACATGATCGCCAGCATCACCAGGAAGCCGAGCACCAGGCCGACCACCGGCGAGAGCACCATCGGGATGAGGACCTTCTCGATGATGGTGCCCCACTGGACGATGCCGTCGGCGGCGAACAGGGTCGCGCCGACCAGGCCGCCGAAGAGGGCGTGCGAGGAGGAGGACGGCAGGCCGAAGTACCAGGTGATCAGGTTCCAGATGATCGCGCCCAGCACGCCGGCGAAGACCACGCCGAGGCTCTCCACCCCGGTCGGCAACGTGACCAGGCCGTCGCCGACCGTCTTGGCGACGCCGGCGCCGAAATGCGCGCCGACGAAGTTGCCGACGGCGGCCAGCGCCAGGGCGATCCGAGGAGTCAGCGCCCGGGTCGAGATGCTGGTGGCGATCGCGTTCGCCGCGTCGTGGAAGCCGTTCGTGTAGTCGAACGCCATGGCGACCGCGATCACCGCCAGCACGGCGATGAGTTCGGGACTCACTGGATCAGGACTCCTTGACCGCGATGGTCTCGACGGTGTTGGCGACGTGCTCGAAGGCGTCGCAGGCGGCCTCCAGCTCGTCGGCCACCTCCTTCATCTTCAGCACCGTGAGCGCGTCGTACTCACCGGAGAAGAGGCGTACCAGCAGCATCCGGTACGCCTGGTCGCCGTCGTTCTCGAGCCGGTTGCACTCGATCCAGTAGTCCTCAAGATCCTTCATCGACTTCAGCCGGGGCATCGCCTCGGCGGTGAGCTTGGCCTGCAGGTCGAGCACGTTGACCAGCTCGTGCAGCTCACGCGGAAGGGACGGGAGCTTGGTCAGGCCGTACAGGTAGAGCAGGTTGCCGACCGCCTCCAGGTGGTCCATCACGTCGTCGAGCAGCGAGCCCAGCCGGTAGATGTCCTCCCGGTCGAACGGCGTGATGAACGTGGAGTTGATCTTCTTGTAGAGCTCGTGCGTGATCTGGTCGCTGTCGTGCTCGATGTCGGTCAGCCGCTCGCTGATCGACTGCACGTCGGCGCCGGGCAGACCCAGCTCGTTGAGCAGGTCGGTCCCCTTGACCAGGTTCTGCGCGGCCCTGGTGAAGAGCTCGTAGAAGGCGCCCTCGGTGGGACGGAAGGAAAACTTCACAGCACGGACCTCGTCGTGTCGGTGGAAGGGTGGCCGTCGCCGCCCGGGCGTCTGCATTGCGCATGCTAGGGATCGCGTCCAGGCGGCTTTCGATCGGCCCACCCCTGGTCAAGCCCGATTCACCGCTCGTTCACCTTCCGTTCACCTGATCACCCGCCGAGTTGGCTCCGTAACCGGTCACGCTCCCGTTCAACGTCGAAATCGGCAGGCGGATACCCCAGATGCAAACCGTCGAACGTCTCGCGCAGCAGGTGGGCTACCGCCCAGTCCCGGTACCACTTGCGGTCCGCCGGGACCACGAACCAGGGCGCGTCGTCGGCGCCGCACCGCTCGATCGCCTCGGCGTACGCCGCCTGGTAGTCGTCCCATCGTGCCCGGGTGTCCAGGTCACTGGGGTTGTACTTCCAGAACTTCGTCGGGTCGGTCAGCCGCTGCATCAGCCGCTCGCCCTGCTCGGCGTACGAGATGTGCAGCATGACTTTGATCACGGTCACCGCCTGCTCGGCCAGTTCCCGCTCGAAGTCGTTGATGATCGCGTACCGGGATTGCCAGGTCGCCTCGTCGACAAGCCCTTCGACCCGGGCGATCAGCACGTCCTCGTAGTGCGAGCGATTGAACACGCCCACGTACCCGGGCGGCGGCAGCGCCCGGCGTACCCGCCACAGAAAGTCGTGCCGCAACTCCTCCTCGGTGGGCGGCCCGAACGAGCGGATGTGCAGCCCGAGCGGGTTCATCGCGCCCGCCACCCGCTTCACCGTGCCGTCCTTGCCGCCGCAGTCCATCGCCTGGAGCACCAGCAGCAGCCGGCGCGGCCGGCCCTCACCGAGCCCCGCGCCCGCCTGGGCCGGCGCGCTCGTGGCGCTGCCCGGACCTGAGGCGCCCTGCGCCGAGGCGTACAGCATCTCCTGCTGCCGCCCCAGTTCCGCGCCGACCAGCTCGACCTGGGCCCGTGCCCACTCCTTGCGCGCGGGCCCGCGCGCAAGGAGTGGGCACGGGCCCA
>NZ_MAGP01000045.1 GCF_002926165.1 Micromonospora chalcea
TCATCCGCACCACCGCGGACCAGACCTTCACCGTCGACCCCTGCAACCTCCAACTGCTCTACCAGGGCCGCTCCCCCAACTCCGGCGGCGACTACGGCCTCCTGCCCTACCGCCCCGGACTGCTCACCCTCCAGCGCTGAGCCGGACCGTCCAGGAAGGAAGGTCGCATGAGAAGGCACAGAACGACCCGTACCGCGGTGTTGTCGGCCGGCGCGGTCCTGCTGGCGTCCACCGCGATGGCCGCGGCGCTGCCGGCCGGAGCGGCAGCCGCCGGATGCGCGGTCACCTACGCCGTGTCGTCGCAGTGGCAGGGCGGCTTCGGCGCGAACGTCACGGTCACGAACCTCGGTGACCCGGTCAACGGCTGGACGCTCACCTGGTCCTACGCCGCCGGCCAGACCGTCACCCAGGCGTGGAACGCCACCGTCACCCAGAGCGGAGCGGCGGTGACCGCCCGCAACGTCGACTACAACGGGTCCATCCCCACGAACGGCAGCACGTCGTTCGGGTTCAACGGGGCCTGGACCAGCAGCAACCCCGCGCCGACGAGCTTCGCGCTCAACGGGGTGACCTGCACCGGCGGCACGACGCCCACGTCGCCGTCCACCTCGCCGTCCACGTCACCGACGAGTTCGCCGACCACCTCGCCCAGCACCCCGCCGCCGACCGGGGCGGCGGACATCACCGTCAACACCGCCAGCCGCTACCAGACGATCGACGGGTTCGGCGCCGCCGTGTCGATCTGGGGCGGCGCCTGGTCGACGGCCGAGACGCAGACGCTCGTCGGGCTCGGCCCCAACCAGCTCGGCCTGTCCATCGTGCGTACCGGCATCTCGCCGGTGTCCGGCGAGTGGGGCACCCAGGTCAGCGCGCTGCGCACGGCGAAGTCGTACGGGTCGAACGTGAAGATCATGGCGTCGCCGTGGACCGCCCCGGCGGCCTGGAAGACGAACAACAGCCGGATCAACGGTGGCAAGCTGCGCACCGACTACTACGACGACTACGCCAACCACCTCAACAGCTACGTCCAGTACATGCGCAACCAGGGTGTGACGATCGACGTCACGTCCGTGCAGAACGAGCCGGACTGGCACCCTGACTACGACTCGATGGACTGGAGCGGCACCGAACTCCAGACCTTCGTGCGGGAGCAGGGCGCCAAGGTGCAGAACACCAAGCTGATGGTCGCCGAGGCGGTGAACCTGAACTACGGCTACACCGA
This sequence comes from Micromonospora chalcea, assembly GCF_002926165.1. Classification (GTDB taxonomy): domain Bacteria; phylum Actinomycetota; class Actinomycetes; order Mycobacteriales; family Micromonosporaceae; genus Micromonospora; species Micromonospora chalcea. The sequence continues at coordinate 1,223 of NZ_MAGP01000045.1, forward strand.
CCCGACGCTCAACGACGCGGCCGCCCGCAACAACATCGGCTACATCGGCGGGCACCTGTACGGCACCGAGGCGTCCGGCCGGCTGAAGCCGTACACGCTGGCGCAGCAGTACAACAAGCCGGTGTGGATGACCGAGTGGAACCTGCACGAGGCCGACGGCGGCGGCTCCAACATCTGGGGCAACCCGGCCAACGCCGCGGCCTGGAACGAGACGCTCGACGACATCATGCGCACCGTGCACAAGTCGATGGAGTCGAACTGGAGCGCGTACGTCTGGTGGTACGGCAAGCGCTACTACTCGTTCATCGGTGACGGCGAGTCCGCGTACGGCACCGTGGCGGGCGCGCCGCTCAAGCGCGGGTACGCGTTCTCGCAGTACGCGAAGTACGTGCGTCCCGGCTACCAGCGGGTCGCCCTGACCAAGAGCTCCAAGGCGTCGCCGCTGGAGGTGACGGCCTATCAGGGCGACGGGAAGGTGACGCTGGTGATCCTCAACCGGTCCACCAGCGCGGTGAACAACGCGATCATCCAGGCGCCGCAGAACGTCAGCCGGGCGGAGTACGTGGCCACGTCGCAGAACGCGAGCGCGGCGAGCCAGCCGGTCGGTGTGAACGGCAACCAGGTCACCGTGAACGTCGGCGCGCGGAGCATCTCCACCGTCGTGCTCACCCTCTGACCGGGGACACGCAACAAGGGCGGGGGCGGCCGGATCGGCCGCCCCCGCTCGTGTGTGACGTGCTAGCTGGCGTACGTCTCGAACTCGCCGACTCTCGGCGTACCGCTGGAGCTGTTGATCTTGAAGTTGATCTTCTTCAGCGAGGTCGCACCGAAGGTGATCTGGCCGGCCCCGCTGCCGGAGGCCAGCACCGCGCCGGTGTCGTTGTTGACGAGCTGCCACGACCCGATCGAGCCCGAGGTGCCGGACGGCTCGCGGATGACCACGCGGGACACGGTGGTGGCCGAGCCCCACTTGATCGAGACCGTGCCGGTCGACCCGGACGGCGACCAGTACGTGCTCAGGTTGCCGTCGCGCACGTTGCCGTAGCTGGTGCCGTCGGCCTTGCTGGACCCGTCCGCGCCGGCGCCGGAGACGAGGCTCAGGTTGGTCCCGCCGGACGGCGGCGGGGTGGTCGTCCCGGGCGGCGGCGTGGTCGGTGCGGGCGTGGTCGGCCCCGGCGTCGTCGGCGCCGGGGACTGCGGCGTGCAGTTGCCGTCGGACACCCGCAGGCCGGTGTTCGCGCCCGCCGTCTGCCGCACGATGTCCGGCACACAGCTCGCCGCGTCGAGCCGGTACGAGTACGGGACGCTCACGGTGGTCGTCGAGGTCACGTTCGGCCCCGCCGGGTAGTTGTCGCTGCCCGGCGAGGACCAGGTCACGTTGTCGAAGATGTTGCCGCTGACCTGCCAGGTGCCGCGCTCGCTGGTGTAGAACGTGCCGAGCACGTCCTTGGAGTTGCGGAAGTAGTTGCTGTCCACCTTGGCCCGCGCCCCGGCCCGGGAGTTGATGCCCGACTCGTGCAGCCCGTTGTAGTGGTTGTTGAACATGTGGGCGATCCCGCCGCGCAGCAACGGCGTACGGGAGTCGATGTTCTCGTACAGGTTGTGCTCGAACGTGATGTAGCCGTTGCCGCGGTCGCTCTCGCTCGATCCGATCAGGCCACCCCGGCCGGAGTTGCGCAGGATGCTGTACGACAGCGTCACGTACTGGGTGTCGTCCTTCATGTCGAACAGGCCGTCGTAGCCCTCCGACTCCCCGCCGGACGCCTCCAGCGTGACGTGGTCGACCCACACGTTGCGGACGCTGCTCTCCATGCCGATCGCGTCGCCGCCGTTGGAGGTGGGCGAGCCCGACTTCTTGACGTTGCGCACCGTCACGTTCCGGATGATGATGTTGCGCGAGTCGCGGATGTGGATGCCGAGCTGGTCGAAGACGGCGCCGCTGCCCACACCGATGATGGTGACGTTGCTGATCTGCTTCAGCTCGATCACGCCGTCCGCGGTGTTGCAGCTCGACCCGGAGACCTTGCTGGTGTTGCCGTGGTTGATGGTACCGGTCACCTCGATGGTGATCGGGGTGCTACTGCTGGCCCGGCCGCAGAGCGCGGCGTGGATGGCGGTGCCGGTGGTGGCGCGTACGGTCTGCCCGCCCGCGCCGCCGGTCGTGCCGCCGTTCTGGGTGGCGTAGCCGGTGGCGCTGCCGGCCGCCGCCGACGCCTGCGGGGACGGCAGCGCCACGGCGACGGCGATACCGACGACCGCCGTGGCCAGTGCCGCGTGGAGTCGCAGCGCGACTGGTCTTCTCATGTCGCCTCATTCCTTTTTCGAGCACGCGGGAATTGCCGCCGAGCCGCGGCAGCAACCGAATGGGAATAGTGCGGAGCCGCGACGCGATCAGGCGCGTCGCCGGCGGATGTCGTTCATCTGCGATGCCCGGGCCGCAAACGAAACATCGATGTAACGCGATCGTATGAAAGCGCTTTCGCTCAGGGCAAGAGGTAGCGTTTGCAGGTTTTTTGCACTGCTCAGGGCGGCCGGACGCCGGGGACGCCACCTTGACGGGCGGCGAGATCGATGGTTGCCTGCACCTCACCCATGCATCGACATCTGTCTAACTCCGCCCCCACGAGGAGCGCCATGTCCCGATCCCGCAGGACCCGCACCCCGGCGGTCGTCGCCGGCGCGGTCGCCGCCGTCCTGGCCGCCTCCCCGGCCCCCGCCGCGCCCCTGGCGGCACCGGCCACCGGCAACACCTGGAGCGCCGACCTGGTCGGAATCGACTCCGACGACGTCAACGTCCGCTGGACCGGCACGGAACTGCGCCTCGCCGACCCGGCGTACCGGCCCGCGGCCCGGCGCAGCATCGCGGCCGAGGGCACGCTGCTCGTCGCGCCGCATTCACTCGCCGCACCGGCCAACCGGGTCCGGGCCGACGTCGTCGCAGTCCCCGCCCGCGACGGCGCCGTCGAGGTGGCGGCGCGCGGCTGGCGATCGGGCGCGTGGACCGAATGGCGGGCCGTGACCGGCGCCGCCGTCTTCGACCAGCCGGTCACCCGGGTGCAGATCCGGGTGGTCCTCACCGCCGACCGGCCGTCCGCCGCGCCCAGCCTGCGCACGCTCCGGCTCACCGCCGACTCGGTCGCCGCCGTCACGGCCGCCACGCCCGGCCTCACCTACCGGGTGTACGCCACCCGCGAGGGCCTGGTCGGCGGCACCACCGCCAACGGGCACGTGATCGTCTCCCGGGACCACTTCGTCGCGCTGCCCTCGTTCCGCGGACTCGCGCCGAAGAACACCGGCGACTACACCGTGCGGGTCTGCACCACCACCCGCAGCCGCTGCGAGTACGCGCCGGTCTGGGACGTCGGACCGTGGAACACCAAGGACGACTACTGGAACCCCAGCAGCACTCGGGAGATGTGGAAGGACCTGCCGCAGGGCCGGCCCGAGGCGCAGGCGGCGTACCAGAGCGGCTACAACGGCGGGCGGGACCAGTTCGGACGGGTGGTGGGCAGCCCGGCCGGCATCGACCTCGCCGACGGCACGTTCTGGGACGGCCTGCTGCTGACCGACAACGCCTGGGTCGACGTCGCCTACCTCTGGACCGGCACCGGCACGCGCGGTCGCATCGGCAGCGGGCCGCTCAACATCCGCTCCGGTCCCAGCACGAGCAACCCGGTCGTCGGGCTGGCCGCCACGTACGCCGACGTGCCGATCGAGTGCTCGGTCAGCGGCCAGTCGGTGAGCGGCCCGTACCGGACCACCACCCAGTGGAACCGCCTCGCGTCAGGACACTTCGTCAGCCACGCGTACGTCTCCAGCGTGACCGGCACCATCGCGCCCTGCTGAGGGCGACCGGCCCGGGGCGCGCGACGGTGTCGCGCCGCCCCGGGTGCGCTGGATGAGCACGACGCAGGCGAGTACCGCGCCCGCCACCACGAGCGCGCCGGGCGTGACCGCCTCGCCGAGCAGCAGTGCCGACCAGATCAGCGTGAGCACCGGCTGGACGAGCTGGATCTGGCCGACCTTGGCGATGCCGCCCCGGGCCAGCCCGGCGTACCAGGCGAAGAAGCCGAGGAACATCGACACCACTGTGAGGTAGCCGAACCCGGCCCAGGCGGCGATGCCGCCGTGCGGCGGGTGGACGAAAGCGGCAACCGCCGTGACCGGCACGGTGACCGGGAGCGACAGCAGCAACGCCCAGCAGATCGTGCGGGCGCCGCCGAGTTCGCGGGCGAGCCGGCCGCCCTCGGCGTACCCGAGTCCGCAGAGCACCACGGCGGCGAGCAGGTACAGGTCGGCGGGCGCCAGCGCCCCGCGGATCGAGCCGCCGGCGGCGAGGAACGCGAGCACCAGCGCCAGTCCGGCGACGCTGGCGATCCAGAACAGCGGCGGCGGCCGTTCCCCGGCCCGCAGCACCGCGAACACCGCCGTCATGGCGGGCAGCACGGTGACCACCACCGCGCCGTGCGCCGATGTCTGTGTGGTGAGCGCCAGCGAGGTGAACAGCGGGAAGCCGACCACAACGCCGAGCGCGACGATCGACAGCCGTCGCCACTGGTCCCGGGCGGGGCGTGGGGCGCCGGTGAGCCGCAGGTAGGCCCACGCGAGCAGCGCCGCGCCGACGGCCCGTCCGAACGCGACGAACCAGGGGTCGAGTGTGTGCACCGCGACGCGGGTGGCCGGCAGCGACATGCTGAAGGCCAGCACGCCCAGCGCGCCGAGGGCAACCCCGCCGCCCGCTCCCACCGTTACCGTCGTTGGTGCAGTAGCGCTACTCTGTGCTGTCATGAATGATGGTAGCGCTATCGAGCGTGTCGTCCGGCATCTGGGTGCGCTGGCGGCGGACGCCGTCCCCGGCACGCGACTGCCGTCGGTACGGGAGCTGACCGCCCACCATCACGTCTCCCCCGTCACCGTCGCCGAGGCGACCCGGCGGCTCGTCGCGGACGGCCTGATCGAGACACGGCCGGGACGTGGCGCGTACGTGTCGAACCGGCGCGCCGACCCACCACGGCCGGACCTGTCGTGGCAGACCGTCGCGCTGGGCTCACGGCGCGACGGCGAGGAGGAGATGCAGGCGCTGCTGTCGCTACCGCCGTCGGGCGCGATCCCGCTGACCGGCGGCTACCTGGACCCGGACCTCCAGCCGGCCGCCGCGCTCGGCGCGGCGCTCGCCCGCGCCGCCCGGCAACCGGCGGCGTGGCAGCGCGGCCCGGTCGAGGGACGCGCCGACCTGCGCGCCTGGTTCGCCCGAGCGGCCGGCGGGGGCCTGCGCGCCGAGGACATGGTGATCTGCCCGGGCGGGCAGGCCGCGCTCTCCACCACGCTGCGGGCGCTCACCACACCCGGCGACACGCTGCTCGTCGAATCCCCCACCTACCTGGGCGCGCTCGCCGCCGCGCGCGCCGCCGGGCTGCGGGTGGTGCCGGTGCCCGCCGACACCGACGGGGTACGCCCCGACCAGCTCGCCGCCGCGTTCGCCCGCACCGGCGCCCGCCTGTTCTACTGCCAGCCGCTGCACGCCAACCCGCACGGCGCGACGCTCTCCCCCGCACGACGCACCCAGGTCGCCGAGGCGGTACGCGACGCCGGGGCGTTCCTCATCGAGGACGACTACGCCCGCGACCTCACCATCGACGGCGAGGCCCCGCCACCGCTGGCCGCCGACGACCCCGACGGGCACGTCGTCTACCTGCGCTCACTCACCAAACCGGCAGCGCCCGGCCTGCGCATCGCCGCGCTCGGGGCGCGCGGACCGGCCGGAGCCCGGCTGCGCGCCGCCCGCCTGCTCGACGACCTGTTCGTCGCCGGGCCGCTGCAACAAGCGGCGCTGGAGTTCCTCACCGCGCCCGCGTGGGACCGGCACCGCCGCAGCCTGCGCGTGCACCTGCGGGCCCGCCGGGAGGCGCTGCTCGCCGCACTGAACCGCCACCTGCCGCAGCTGGCGCCGCGCGACGTCCCGCGCGGCGGCCTGCACCTCTGGGTACGCCTGCCCGACAACACCGACGACGTAGCGGTGACCACGGCTGCCGCGGCAGCGGGGGTGACCGTCTTCCCCGGCCGCCCCTGGTACGCCGCAGAACCCCCCGCCCCGCACC
>NZ_MAGP01000046.1 GCF_002926165.1 Micromonospora chalcea
GGACCTCGTCGAGGCACTCCCGGGCGGGCGCAGACGTCGCGGCGACCGCGTCCGGATCCCGGACGTCAGGTCGCGGCGCGATGCGGCGCGCCCCGGTCCGGGCGCGACCCGCGCAACTTCGACCCCGTGCCCGGGGAGCCGGTGAACCCGCCGGCGTCCCGGGCCGGTACCGCACACCGTCTTTCTCCGCTCCCGATAGTTCCCCCGCAAAATGGAGGTACCAATGAAACGTCGTTTGGCCCTGGCCGTCGCGTTCAGCGCGCTGCTGGCCGTCAGCGCGTGCGGCAGCAGTGACGACGACAAGGACACCGGCTCCTCCGGCGCCGCGCCGGCCGAGAAGGTCGTCATCTACAGCGCCCGCGACAAGTCGGTCACCGACTACGTCGTGGAGCAGTTCACGACCAAGAACCCCGAGTACAAGGGCAAGGTCGAGGTGCTCAACATGGGCGCCCAGGAGGTTCTCGAGCGGGTCCGCGCCGAGAAGGCCAACCCGCAGGCGTCGGTCTGGTGGGGCGGCACCCAGCAGGGGCTGGCCGCCGGCGCGTCCGAGGGGCTGCTGGAGTCCTGGCAGCCGTCGTTCGCCTCGAAGATCGACGCGCGGTACAAGGACGCCGAGGGCCGCTGGTTCGGCGAGATCCTGCTGCCCGAGGTCATCATGTACAACAACAAGGCGCTGACCCCGGAGACCGCGCCGAAGGACTGGGACGACCTGGTCGACCCGAAGTGGAAAGACAAGATCATCATCCGGGACGTGGCCGCCTCCGGCACCATGCGCTCGATCTACGCCTCGATGATCCAGCGCTACACCCCCGACGGGTCGAACCCGCAGCCCGGCTACGACTGGCTGCGCAAGCTCGACGCCAACACCGTCGAGTACGCCGCCAACCCGAGCGACCTCTACCTGAAGATGTCGCGTGAGCAGGGCGTGGTCAGCGCCTGGAACCTCCAGGACATCCTGCTGCAGGCCAACGAGAAGATGCCGTTCGGCTACGTCATGCCGGCCTCCGGCGCGCCGGTGCTCGTCGACGGCGTGGCCGCGGTCAAGGGCGGCAACACCGAGGGCGCGAAGAAGTTCCTCGAGTTCCTCTTCGACGACTCGCTGCGGGCCAGCCTGGCCAAGGACTACTTCCAGATCCCCGCGGTCGAGATCGCCGAGAAGCCCGAGTGGCTGACCAAGCTCGACCTCAAGCCGATGGACGTCAACTGGGACGTGATCGGCAAGAACGAGACCGCCTGGATCACCCACTGGAACGCCCAGATCAAGGGCAAGGGCTAAGACGCTCGGAACCGGGCCGTGCTGCGGCACGGCCCGGCTTCGTCCTGGAAGGACCCACGAAATGATCGATGTCCGACTGACGGCGGTCAGTAAGCGCTTCGCCAAGTCGAGCGACTCCGCGGCGGTCGATGACGTCACCGTCACCATCGGAGCCGGCGAGTTCTTCACGCTGCTCGGGCCGAGCGGCTGCGGCAAGACGACGACGCTGCGCATGGTGGCCGGCTTCTACTTCCCGACCTCCGGTCACATCCACTTCGGCGACGACGACGTCACCCACTGGACGCCGAACAAGCGGGACACCGGCATGGTGTTCCAGAACTACGCGCTGTTCCCGCACATGACTGTGGCGCAGAACGTCGCGTACGGGCTCAAGGTCCGCCGGGTCTCCCGCGCCGACCAGGCCCGCCGGGTCACCGAGGCGCTCGAACAGGTGCACCTCGCCGGGTACGGCGACCGGCGCATCGACGCGCTCTCCGGCGGCCAGCAGCAGCGGGTCGCGCTGGCGCGGGCCCTGGTCATCCGCCCGCGCACCATGCTGCTCGACGAGCCGCTGTCGAACCTCGACGCGAAGCTGCGCGAGGAGACCCGCGCCGAGATCCGGCGCATCCAGCGGGAGAGCGGCACCACCTCGATCTACGTGACGCACGACCAGGCCGAGGCGATGGCGATGTCGGACCGGATCGCCGTCATGGAGTCCGGCCGGGTCCAGCAGGTCGGCACCCCGCACGAGATCTACTACAAGCCCGCGAACGCGTTCGTGGCCCGGTTCATCGGGCGCAGCAACGTGCTGAGCCTGCCGGTGACCGGCGCGACCGACGACAGCGTCGCGGTGCGCCTGCCCGGCGGCGCCACCATCGACGTCGGCGCGCCCGCCGGGCACGGGCTCGGCGCGGGCGACACCGCGCTCGTCTCCGCGCGCCCCGAGCACATCGCGCTCGGCGGCGACGACGACACGGCGGCCATGCGCGGCCGGATCAGCCACGTCGAGTTCACCGGCATGGCCACCAACATCAGCGTCGACGTGGACGGCAACGAGGTGATGGCGGCGCTGATCGACGCGCCGGCCGGCCTGCAGCTCGGCGACGTGGTGGGACTGCGGCTCGTACCGGAGCGCCTCTGGGTGGTCAAGCCGTGACCGCTGCGACCCGGACCGCCCCCGCCTGGGCGGCGGCCCTCGGCCGGCGCCTGTCCGGCGGGGCCAATTCCCGCTGGTTCCCGTACCTGCTGGTGCTGCCGCTGGTCCTGGTGCTCTGGGGCTTCGTCGTCCAGCCGATGTTCGCCACCTTCCGCGAGAGCGTCAGCGCCAACGGCTCTGACAACTACCTGCAGTTCCTCTCCTCCTCCGGGGTGGCCCGCGAGTCGCTGTTCACCTCGCTGTTCATCTCGGCCGCCAGCGTGCTGCTCTGCGGCATCGTCGGCGTGGCGATGGCGTTCCTGCTCAAGCGGTTCCACTTCCGCGGCCGGCGGCTCATCGAGGCGTTCATCCTGGTGCCGGCGGCCCTGCCGCCGCTGATCGGCGCCGTGTCCTTCCAGCTGCTCTACAGCAACATCGGCATCGTGCCGCGCGGCCTGCAGGCGCTGCTCGGCACCGAGAAGCCGGTCCTGGCCTTCGACGGCATCGCCGGTGTGCTCGTGGTGCACACGTTCACCATGTACCCGTTCTTCTTCCTGGCCGCCTCCGCGGCGCTGGCCGGGATGGACCCGTCGGTCGAGGAGGCGGCGTACAACCTCGGCGCGGGCCGGTTCCGGGTGTGGCGCACGGTCCTGCTGCCGATGCTCACCCCCGCGCTGATCTCGGCGTCGCTGCTGGTCTTCATGACGTCGCTGGCGTCGTACACCGCGCCGCTGCTGTTCAACGTCAGCCAGACCATGACGATGCAGATCTACATCAACCGCACCAACGGCGACCTGCCGATGGCCTCGGCGTACGCCTCGGTGCTCGGCATCGTCTCGATCATCTTCCTGCTGGCGATGCGCTGGTACGAGGGACGGCGCAACTACCAGTCGCAGTCCAAGGGCATCTCGGCGGTCCGGCGGGAGATCACCAACCCGATCGGCCGCTGGCTCGCGCCGCTCGCCTCGGTGCTGGCCACGCTGGTCCTGCTCGCCCCGGTCGCCGCGATCGCGCTCGTCGCCTTCTCCGAGGACCGGTCCTGGACCACCGAGGTGCTGCCGCCGACGTACACGTTCGAGAACTTCGTGACCATCTTCACCGACCCCAAGGCGTTCGAGCCGATCCTCAACTCGGTGCAGATGAGCCTGATCGCGGTCGTGGGCTGTGTGGTGATCGGCGTGCTCATCGCGTACGCGGTGCGGCGGCTGAAGTTCGTCGGGCGCGGCCTGCTCGACGTGGCCGTGATGATCGCCTGGGCGCTGCCCGGCACGGTCGTCGCGATCAACCTGATCTCGGCGTTCAGCACCGGCAACGCGTTCAGCTTCGGGCAGGTGCTGGTCGGCACGTTCTGGATCCTGCCGCTGGCCTACTTCGTGCGGTTCCTGCCGATCGTGTTCCGGTCCAGCTCCGCGACGCTGGCGCTGATCGACCCGTCGCTGGAGGACGCCGCCCGTAACCTCGGCGCCTCCTGGCTGCGCGCGTTCTACACGATCACCGTGCGGCTGATGCTGCCCGGCGTGCTCGCCGGCGCGCTGCTGGCGTTCGTGCACGGCGTCGGCGAGTTCGTCGCCTCGGTGCTCATCTACACCTCGTCGACGGTGCCGATCTCGGTCGCCATCAACAACCGGATGTACAGCTTCGAGCTGGGCACCGCGGCCGCCTACGGCATGCTCCAGGTGCTGCTCATCTTCGTGGTGATGTGGTTCTCCGGTCGGCTGGAGAGCAGCCGGACCGCGACCCGGAGGGCCGAGCAGTGGACGAACTGATCGAGCGGTGGCGGACCGGGGGAGGGCTGCTCCCGGTCACCCGGGTGCCCGGGCACGCGTTCGCCGCCGTGACCGAGGCGGCCGACCTGGCGGTGCTGCCGGTCGGCGCGGTCGAGTGGCACGGCCCGCACCTGCCGATCGGGACCGACCTGATCCTGGCCGAGGGCTTCGCCGGGGAACTGGCCACCGGGCCGGCCCGGGCGGTGCTGTTCCCGGCCACGCCGTACGCCGCCTGCCCGGGCCAGACCCGGCCGTGGCCGGGCACGGTGGCGCTGCGACCGGAGATCGCCGTCGGCTACCTCGCCGACGTGCTCGCCGGCATCGTCGAGGCGGGCTTTCCCCGGGTGCTCGTGGTCAACGGGCACGACGCCAACATGTCCACCGTCCGCGCCGCGATGGAGTGGGTCTCCGGCCGGCACCGGGCCAGCATGATGCTGGTGAACTGGTTCCAGCTCGTCGGCCCGGACGAGACCACCGAGATGTTCGGTGAGCTGCCCGCCCGGGGGCACGGCGGCGCGTACGAGAGCTCCGCGGTGCTGGGCTTCGACCCGGACGCGGTGCGCCTGGACGCCGCGCCGGACCTGCCGCCGAAGCCGAAACTGCCCACCCCGTACCCGTACGTGCTCGTGGAGTCGCGGCCCGACCCGTGGCAGGGCTGGTCGGGCCATGTCTCGCTGGCCGGGGAGGCGGCCGGCGGCCGGATCCGCGCCACCGCCGGCGCACGCCTGCGCGAGCTGGTCGGGGCGTGGCTCGCCGCGCCGCTGCCCGGGCCCCCCGGCGCCGACGGGCCGGACCAGACGACCGGATGACCACGCGCGGCACGCCGCACGACAACGCACCACCTCGGGAGGCCACCATGAGCCCGTCACTGACCGTCTATCAACAGCACCACCTCCGGGTGGTGTTCGACCACCACGTCGCCCACCTCTACCCGGCGATGGTCACGGCCAGCAAGGCCCACGTCGTCATGCTCGCCGAGCAGGGACTGATCACCGACGAGGCCGCCGCCACGATGCTGCGCGGCCTGGTCACCCTCACCGGGGACCGGCCCGAGGAACTGGAGTACGACGGCAGCGTCGAGGACGTCTACTACACGCTGGAGAAGCGGCTCGCCGCCGCGGCCGGCATCGAGCCGTCGCAGCTCAGCGTGCAGCTCGCGCGCAGCCGCAACGACCTCGACGCCGGCGTGTTCCGGATGGTGCTGCGCGACCAGCTGCTCCAGGTGCTCGACGCGCTGCTGGCCACCGGCCGTACCGTGCTGGACCGCGCGGACCGGCACGCCGACGTGGTGGTCACCGGCTACACGCACCGCCGCCCGGCCCAGCCGACCAGCATCGGGCACGTCTTCGCCGGCTACGCCGAGGCGCTTGCCGGTGAGGCCGCCGCGTACGCCGACCTGCTGGACGAGATGAACCGCTCGCCGCTGGGCTCCTGCGCGTTCGCCGGCACCGACCTGGACATCTCGCCCCGGCGGCTGGCCGACCTGCTCGGCTTCGACCAGCTGATCGTCAACTCGTACGAGGCGGTGGCCGGCGCGGACCACCTGGTCCGGGTCGCCACGCTCAACGCGCAGGCGCTCGCCACCGGGGCCCGGCTGGCCCGCACGCTGATGGACTGGCTGAGCTGGGGCTGGGTGGTCACGCCCGGCGAGTTCACCCAGGGCAGCAGCATCATGCCGCAGAAGCGCAACCCGGTGGTGCTGGAGCACCTCGTCTCGATGGCCGGCGCCGCGGCGGCCGACGCGGCCAGCGTGCTGAACAACGTCGGCGCCGCCTGGTGGGAGGACTCCAACAACGCCACCACCGACGTGCAGGCCCGCCTCTGGGACGGCGACGACCGGGCGTACCGGTTCTTCTCACTGCTCGGCGGCCTGATCGAGAAGCTGGACCCGCTGCGCCCGCCGTCCGCTGAGGAGATCGTCGCCTCCGGCGCCACCACCACCGCCGCGGCCGACGCGCTGGCCCGCCACGGTGTGCCGTTCCGGGGCGCCCACTCGCTGCTCGGCCAGCTGGTACGCGGCGGCGCGCCCGCCACCTGGACCGGGGACCTGGTCCGGTCCACCGCCGCCGAGCTGGGTCTGACGCTCGACGACGCCGCGGTGCGGGACCTGCTGGCCGCCGCGGTCCGCCCCGAACTCGTGCTGCGCCGCGCCCAGGCCGACGGCCCCGGCGAGGCGGCCGTCCGGGACCAGGTCGGACGACTGTCTACAATGCTCGACGCGGTGCAGGAGCGGGCGCAGGCGTTGCGCGAGCGGCTGACCCGTGCCGACACGGCTCTCGCCGAGGCGGTCGCGGCGAGGGTAGGCCCGTGACGGGGCGACAGACGCAGCTGGCCGTGGTCGCGGACGTCGTGTCGCGGCGACCACGTGATCTGGACCGACGGCCCGAAGGGCGATCTGACATCACCATGGAACGACCGGCAAATCCGCGCCTGCTCGGCATCGACTTCGGCGGCACCAAGATGGCCATCGGCGTGGGCGACGCCGACGGCCGGCTGCTCGTCTCCGAGCGCCTGCCCACCAATGCCGAGCAGGGCGCGCAGCAGGCCCTCACCCGGGCGCTGGACCGGGCCCGCGAACTCGCCGAGCAGAACGGCGGCACGCTCGTCGCGGCGGGCATCGCCTCGCCCGGCGTGGTCCACGACGAGGGCATCGAACTGGCGCCGAACGTGCCCGGCTGGGAGCAGCTGCGGCTCGCCGACGCGGTCCGCGCCCACCTGAACCTGGCGCACGTGCGGGTCACGAACGACCTGAAGGCAGCCGCCCACGCCGAGCTGCGGCTCGGGGCGCTGCGCGACGCGGACCCGGGACTCGTCGTCGGGCTCGGGACCGGCGTCGCGGCGGCGGTCACCGTCAACGGCGAGGTGCTGCCGGGCCGCCACGGCGCCGCCGGGGAGATCGCGTACGGGCTGACCGACCACAGCTGGCCGCCCCGGCTGGAACCGATGCTGGAGGCGACGTTCTCCGGCCGGGCCCTGGACGAGCTGGCGCAGCGGCTGGGCGGGGGCGGCCGGGCCGCCGGTCTGTGCGCGGCCGCGCAACAGCCGGGCGAGGTACGCGAACAGCTCCGCCGACGCGTCGACGAACTCGCCCGCCACCTCGTCACCTGCTGCCTCGTGCTCGACCCGCAGCGGATCGTGCTGGTGGGCAGCGTCGCCGGCAACGACCTGGTGCGGGCGCTGCTGACCGAACGGCTCACCCACACGCTGCCGTACCCGCCGGAGATCGTGCTGTCGGACTTCGCGCAGGACGCCGCGCTGCTCGGTTCGCTCGCCATGGCCGTCGAGGCCCAGCCCGCGGTGGTCTGAGCGGGCCGGGCACCGGGAACGGATCGGGCGGGGCGCGGTGGGGCGCCCCGCCCGGTCGTTTCTCGCGGGTTCAGTCGGTGGACGCCTCGGCGCGGCGTACCACCTCGGCGGCGGCCCGCACCACCGCCCGGTCCAGCAGCCGCCCGTCGGCGTCGGTGGCCACCCCGGAGCCGCCGCGTTCGGCCCGCTCCAGCGCCTCCAGCACGGCCCGCGCCGAGGCCACCTCGGCCTCGGTGGGGGTGAACACCTCGTTGATCGTCGCGATCTGCCCGGGGTGGATGGCGCTGCGGGCCCGGAAGCCCTGCCGCAGCAGCGCCCGGGTGGTCAGCTCCAGCCGTTCCGGGTCGCGCAGCGTCGTCTCCACCGGTCCCACCGGCGGGGTGATGCCGGCCGCCGCCGACGCGACCACGACCTGGGAGCGGATCGGCGCGAACTCCGCCCGCTCCGGTCCCGGCTGCAACCCCAGCTCACCGGCGAGGTCCGCCTCGCCGAGGCCGAGCCGCAGCACCCGTGGCGGCGCCGCGGCGCGCGGCGCGGTGAGCACGCCCCGGGCGGTCTCGATCAGCGCCACCACCCGGAACGCCGGGGCGTCCGGGCCGATCCGCCGCTGCACCCGGGCCAGCGCGGCGTCGACCTCGGCGAGCAGCTCCGGCTCGGCCTTCGGCACCCAGACCCCGGCCGCCGCCGGCGAGAGCACCTCGACGTCCGACGCGACCTGGTCGCTGTTGATCCGCACCCACAGCTCGGGGCCGGCCGGCGCGGCGGCGCCCAGGTACCCGGCGACCGTCTCCCGGGCGTGCGCCTTGCGGGCCGGCGTGACCGCGTCCTCCAGGTCGAGCACGAGCGCGTCCGCGCCGCGCCCGGCCGCCTTGTCCAGCAGGTCCGCCCGGTCGCCCGGCACGTACAGGTAACTGCGCGCCACCGCCGCCATCAGTCGTTCCCCTACCGCTGCGGGCGGGCGAGGTAGCGGCCGGCCGGCTCGCCGGTGACCTTGCCGTCGACGAGCACGTGCTGCCCGCGCACGAAGGTGTCGGTGACCCGGGCGGTCAGCTCGAAGCCCTCGAACGGCGTGTACTCCTGCGTCGACTCGGAGTCCTCCGCGCGCACCGTCCAGGTCGAGTTCGGGTCGACCAGGCAGATGTCGGCGTCGTAGCCCTGCGCGATCGCGCCCTTGTTGCGCAGGCCGAAGCGCTGGGCCGGGTTCCACGAGGTCAGCTCCGCCACCCGCTGGTAGGACAGGCCGCGCCGGTTGCCCTCGGTGACCAGGCCGGGCAGCAGGTACTCGGCGCCGCCGAAGCCGGACTTGGCGACGAAGATGTCGTCGCGCGGCTCACCGAACTTGACCTCGTCCTTGCAGCAGGCGTGGTCGCTGACCACCCAGTCGATCTTGCCGTCCAGGACGTACCCCCAGAGCGCCTCGACGTCGGCGCGCGGGCGCAGCGGCGGGTTGACCTTGCCGCCCAGGCCGTGCGCGGTGTCGATGTCGGCCACCAGGTGCCCGATGGTCACCTCGCGGCGGAAGTCGATGTGCGGGAACGCCCGCGCCATCCGCAGCGCCGCGTCGACCGCCTTCTCCGAGGTCAGGTGCAGCAGGTTGATCTTCGGCAGACCGGTCTCGTGCGCCAGGTACGACGCGATCGACACGGCCAGTCCCTCGGAGTGCGGCGGCCGCGACGCGTGGTACGCCTCCAGCCCGCGCAGCGTGCCGTCCTGCTCGACCTGCTTGGTGTACGCGCTCATGATCTCGGCGGTCTCGCAGTGCAGCGACAGCGAGATCTCGTCGGCCAGCTCGGGGAAACGCTCCCGGGCCGCCTGGACGCCCCGCATCACGAACTCGAAGTGGGCGTAGTCGTACCGCTCGCCCTCCGGGATCATCAGGAACGAGTTCTGGTCGGCGGAGCGGCCGTGCAGGCCGTGGCTGCCGTAGAACATGAAGATCTTGAACGAGGTGACCCCGTGCTCCTCCACCAGCGACGGCACCTCGCCGATGTGCTCCCGCGACATCGGCGCCAGGTGGAAGCCGTAGTCGATGTAGGAGCGGCCCTCGGTCGCGGCCAGGACCTCGGGGAAGAAGTCCGCGTACCGGCCGCCCCGGTTGAGGTAGTACTGCCCGGTGCGCATGTAGTTCAGCGCCGTGGTGACGCCGCCCTGCACCGACGCGCGGCTCTCCGAGACGGCGTCCTCGCTCAGCGGGTTGTAGATGCCCCAGTGCTGGTGCGCGTCGACCACGCCGGGGAAGGCGAGCCGGCCGCCGCCGTCGACGACCTGGGCGGCCTCCGCCCGGTCGATCTGCGGCGCGACGCGGCTGATCCGCCCGTCGGTGACGCCGATGTCCATCAGCTCGGGCTCGGGCCGGTCGTGCCGGACCACGCGGACGTTTGTCAACAGCAGGTCGTAGGTGCTCATGGTGTTGCTCCTCGTGCTCGGTTCAGCGGCGGTTGATCAGGCCCATCAGGCCGTGGACGTCGGGGGCCTGGTCGAGCCGGTGGACCTCGTCGGCGATGCGGGCGGCGGTGGCCTCGGGCAGGGACGCGGCGTTCGTGCGGAACTTCACCGCCAGCTCGGCGTCGCTGAGCGGACGCTGCGGGCCGCCCCGGTTGGCCAGGACCTCCTGCACCCACTCGCGTCCGTCCCGGGTGACGATCCGCAGCACCGCCGGGAACTGGTGCGGGAAGATCTCGTCGCACCGCTCGTCGGCCACCACGTCGACCCGCGCCATCAGCGCCCGCCGTTGCGGGTCGTGCGCCAGGGCGTCGGTGAAGTCGGCCAGCTCCACGCCCAGACCGCCGCCGCCGATCAGGCCGGCGGCGACCGCGTACGGGCCGCTGAACTGCGCCTCGTAGCCGGTCTGCGGCGCGCGCTTGCGCTCGATCGGCTGGCCGATGGTACGCACCGTCGGCGTGGGCACGCCGAGCGTGATCGACTCGATCTCGTCCAGCGGCAGCCCGCGCTCGCGCAGCGCGATCGCCGCGTCGATGGCGGCGTGGGTGAAGTGGTTCGCCGGGTACGGCTTGAAGAAGATGCCGGGCACCGCCCACTCGGAGCCGAGCCCGCGGACGATCTCGTCGCCGTCGAACTCGCCGCGCAGGAACGCCTGGAAGAAGCCGAAGCGCCCCTCCAGCACGGTCGGCGGGCCGGTCACGCCGTGCCGGGCCAGCTGCGCGGCGCTGACCGCCGCGTGCGCCGCCCAGCCGCAGTGGATCCGCTTGACGGTGCCGCCGTTGCGGTTGGACTCGATCAGCCCGGCCGCCATCGAGGCGGACACCCCGAGCGCGTCGAGCGTGCCGCCCGCGTCCAGCTTCAGCAGCCGGGCCGCGGCCACCGCCCCGCCCAGCGTGCCGCAGATCGAGGTGGCGTGCTGGCCGTGCTCGAAGAAGACCGAGTTGCCGGCCGCCGGGTCGTAGCCGGCCATGCCGAGGCGTACGCACGCCTCCAGGCCCACCGCGATCGCGGCCACCGTCTCCTGCCCGGAGGCGCCGGACATCTCGGCGGCGGCGAGCGCGGCCGGCACCACCGTGGCACTGGGGTGCAGCACCGACGGCAGGTGCGTGTCGTCGTAGTCGAGGGAGTGCGCCAGCACGCCGTTGGCGAACGCGGCCAGCGCGGCCGGGACCTTCTCGTCCACGCCGACGGCGGTGGCCTGGCCACGGCCGCCCTGCTCGGCGACGTACGCCAGCGCGGCCTGGCTGGTCGGCAGCGGCTGCGCCGCCACGCAGAGCCCGAGCACGTCCAGCACGCGGGCCCGGACGCTGGCGACCACCTCGTCGGGCAGCGTCGCGGCGGAGGTGTCGGCGGCGAAGGCGGCCAGGTGCCGGCCCAGGGTCGGCTCAGCCACGGCTGACCACCGCCAGCGGACGCACCGGGGAGCCGGTGGCGCCGTACAGCGGCAGCGGGGCCATGACGAAGGTGAACTCGTGCACCTCGTCGCGGGCCAGCTCCTCCAGCGCCATCGTCTCGATCAGGTAGATGCCGTGCTCCACCAGCAGGATCCGGTGCGCCGGCAGCGTGCTGTGGCCCTTGCCCGGCGGCAGGCACTCGAAGGCGATGGTGTCCGCGCCGGCCGCGTGCACGCCCCGCTGCGCCAGCCAGCCGGCGCCGTCCGCGCCGATCCCTGGTACGCCGGAGTCCTTGCCGATGTACTGGTTGCGGTCCTCGTGGTCGAACAGCCGGCCCCAGCCGCTGCGGATGAGCACCACGTCGCCCGCGCCCACCGGCGTGCCCTGCCGGGACACGGTGGCGTCCAGGTCGGCGGGGGTGATCTCGTAGCCGGCCTCGCAGCCCTCCAGGCCCAGCGTGGCGGGCACGTCCAGCAGCACGCCGCGGCGGACCATCGGCGCGACGGTGTGCACGCCCAGCTCGTCGAACCGGCCGCCGACCTGCGCCGCGGCGGCGTCGGCGCCGCCGTGCAGCCGGCCGTCCTGGGACACGTGCGCGAGGGCGTCGACGTGCGTGCCGACGTGCGTGCCCATGACCAGCAGGTCGTTGGCGGCGGAGCCGCCGTCGGCGCGCACGATGTCGCCGTGCCGGCGCGGCAGGGTGAGCCCGAACGCCGGGTGGTTCGGTGACTGCGGCATGCCGACGGTCAGCCGCCGGCCCAGGTCGTAGATCGTGACGCCGGCCTGCACGGCGTCGAGCAGGCGGTCGGCGGTTCTGGCAGTGGTGCCCACGGGGTTCCTCGCGTTTCGGCTGTCGGCGTCGTCAGGCGACGACGCCACGGGCTTTCAGGTCGGCGATCTCGGCCGGGTCGCAGCCGAGCTCCTCGACGAGCAGGGCGTCGGTGTCGGCGCCGGGGGAGCGGCCGGTGAAGCGGATCCGGCCCGGCGTCTCCGACATCCGCCACATGACGTTGTGCATCCGCATCGGGCCCAGGTCCGGGTCGTCGACCTTCGTGATCATCTCGGTGGCCTGCACGTGCGGGTCCTCGACGATGTCCTTGGCGCTGTAGACCGGTGCGACGGCGGCGCCGGCCTCGGCGAAGGCCGCGGCCACCTCGTCGCGGGTCCGCTCACCGATCCACGACCCGACGTACTCGTCGAGCAGGTCCGCGTGCGCCACCCGGCCGACGCCGGTACGGAACCATGGCTCGTCGATCACCTCCGGGTGGCCCACCAGCCGCAGCACCCGCTCGGCGATCGCCTGGGCGCTGGTGGAGATGGCGACCCACGACCCGTCCTTGGTCTGGTACGTGTTGCGCGGCGCGTTGTTCGTCGACCGGTTGCCCTGCCGCTGCTCCACCACGCCGAGCTGGTCGTAGACGGTGGGACCCGGGCCGACGGCGGTCATGATCGGCTCCAGCAGGCTCATGTCGATCACCTGGCCCCGGCCGCCGGAACGCTCCCGGTGCCACAGCGCCATCATCACCGCCGAGGAGGTGGCGATGCCGCAGATGCTGTCGGCCAGCCCGAACGCCGGCAGCGTCGGCGGGTCGTCCGCCGTGCCGGTCAGGTGGGCGAACCCGCTCATCGCCTCGGCCAGCGTGCCGAACCCGGCCCGGGAGGCGTACGGGCCGGTCTGCCCGAAGCCGGTGATCCGGGCGATCACCAGGCCGGGGTTGACCCGGTGCAGCTCCTCCGGGCCGATGCCCCAGCGCTCCAGCGTGCCCGGGCGGAAGTTCTCCACCAGCACGTCGGCCCGCTCGGCCAGCCGCAGCAGCAGCGCCGCGCCGTCCGGCGCGGACAG
Organism: Micromonospora chalcea; assembly: GCF_002926165.1. GTDB lineage: Bacteria > Actinomycetota > Actinomycetes > Mycobacteriales > Micromonosporaceae > Micromonospora > Micromonospora chalcea. The sequence goes on from NZ_MAGP01000046.1 coordinate 13,142, forward strand.
GTTCAGCCCGATCAGCCGCTTGTTGCGGGAGATCTCCTTCCACCACAGGGGATGGCCGTCCTTGGTCTTGCCGTGGCCGCGCATGCTGTCACCCATGGTCGGGTGCTCGATCTTCACCACGTCGGCGCCGTAGTCGCCGAGGATCTGACAGCACAGCGGTCCGGCGAGGATCGTCGAGACGTCCAGCACGCGCAGGCCCGTCAGGGGTCCGTCACTCACCTGTTCCACCTCCCCAGTTCTGTTCCTGACCCGTCCGTCCGGCGGCACGTTGCGCCGGCGGCCGGAAACCCAGTTCGGCGGATATCTCCGCCGCCGCCGCGGCGACCAGCGCGCCGTGCGCGGCGCAGACCTCCGGGGTGAACCGGTTCTGCGGCCCGCACAGCGAGATCGAGCCGAACACCTGCCCGGTCGCGTAGCGCACCGGCGCGGCCACGCTGCCCGCGCCGTTCTGCCGCTCGCCCATGCTCACCGCGTACCCCTGGCGGCGGACCCGGCCCAGCTCGGACCGCAGCTTCGCGGTGGAGGTGATGGTGGCCGAGGTGACCGCGTCCAGCGGGTGGTGGTCGAGGTAGTCCTCGATCTCCGCGTCCGGCAGCGCCGCGAGGATCGCCTTCGACGACGACCCGGAGTGCAGCGCGTGGCTGGTGCCCAGGGACACCGACATGCGTACCTCGTGCGGCGAGAGCACCTGGTCGATGTAGACGCGGGTCCAGCCCTGCCGCACCGACAGCGTCGCGGTCTCGCCGCTGTCGCGCACCAGCCGGACCAGGTACCGGCGGGCGATGTCCGGCACGTCCAGCGCGCGCAGCGCGGCCAGTCCCACCGCCAGCGCGCCGCTGCCCAGCCGGTACCGCTTGGTCTCCTCGTTGAAGGTGAGGAAGCTGTCGGCCACCAGTTCCTTGAGGATCCGGTGCGCGACCGCCTTGGGCAGTCCCAGCTCCCGCGCGATCGTCGACACGCCGAGGGTCTCCGGCGCCCGTTCGGCGATGATGTTGACGATGTCGAGGGCGCGTCCGAGGCCGGAGCGGGTCCGGCCGGCGGTGGCGCTCTCGACAACCGCTGTGGTGATCATCTTCTCTCCTCCACTGTCGACGTAGGGCGGGATCGCCGGGCCTCAGGCGGGCGCGACCGGAGTCTTCCCGGGCGGCAGGCCGTCCGGCTGCCGGGGTCGCTCCCGCGCGATCACCAGTGCCACCGAGGCGAGCACCACGGCGCCGGCGAGCACCTGACGTCCGGACAACGACTCATCCAGCACCATCATGCCGAGCAGGACCGCCACCACCGGGTTGACGTACGCGTAGGTGGACGCGAGCTGGATCGGCGCGTTGCGCAGCAGCCACGTGTAGACGCTGAAGCCGACCACCGTGGACACGAGCATCAGGTAGGTCCACGCCAGCCAGGACCGGCCCGTCACGTCGGACAGGCGGAACCCGCCCAGCTCACCGCTGGCCAGGCTGGCCACCGCCACCGCGAGGCCGCCCACGAGCATCTGCCAGCCGGTGCCGACCAGGTGGTCGGCCGGCATGCGCAGCCGCTGCGACAGCGTCGAGCCCAGCGCCCACACCATCGTGGAGAGCACCACCAGCAGCATCCCGCCGAGGTGCCACCCCTGCGTCGGCACCGCGAACAGCAGCGCCAGCCCGACCACACCGCCGAGTACGCCCACGGCCGCCAGCGGGGACGGCCGCGGACCGACCACCAGCCGCAGCACCAGCACCCACAGCGGCATCCCGGCCACCAGCAGCGAGGTCAGACCCGTCGGCACGTACAGCTGACCCAGCGCCAGCAGCGCGCTGCCGGCGCCGACCATCAGCAGCCCGCTGGCACCCACCCCGGTCCACTGCCGCCGGGGCAGCAGCAGCCCCGCCGGTCCCCGCCACAGCGCCGCCACCGCGAACAGCAGCAGCGCCGCGGCCAGGAACCGGGCCGAGGTGGCCACCAGCGGCGGAATGCTGTCCAGGGCCACCCGGTTGCCCAGGTAGGTCGAGCCCCAGATCAGGTAGACCGCGCCGAGCCCGACGGCCAGGGCCATCGGGCCGGCGGGCCGCGGCGGATCCGCCAGGTGGCGGGCCGCCGCGGGCCGGGTCAGGTCAGCGGTGTCCATTTACCCGGATCGCCACCGCGGTGTTGCCCCGGAGGGCGTTCGAGTACGGACACATCCGGTCGGCCAGCTCCACCGCGCGCTCCAGGTCGGCCTGCGGGCACTGCGGCGCGGACACGTCCAGCACCACGGCGATCGCGTACCGGCCGTCGTCGGTCTGCCCGAGGGAGACCGAGGCGGTGACAGTCGTCGGGCCGGGCTTGACGCCGGCCTGGCGGGCGGCGACGGCGAGCGCGCTGTCGAAGCACGCGGCGTAGCCGGCGGCGAACAGCTCCTCCGGGTCGGTGCCGGGCGCGTCCGGGCCCCGCTGGGCGGGACGGGTCAGGTCGACCCGCAGCGACCCGGTCAGCGACCGGGCGCTTCCGCCCCGGCCGCCGGACACCTCCACCTTCGCGGTGTAGACGGTGTTCGCCGGTACGACCTTCGCCTCGGACGCCGGGGTGCCGACGTTCATGCCGGCACCTCCGTTCCCAGGTCCGCGTGCACCTGCGCGGCGACCGCGTCGGCGAACGCCTCCGGCTGCTCGTCGGCCACGAAGTCGGTGCCGCCGGGGATGGTGACCAGCTCGGCGCTGGGCAGCGCGGCCCGCACCTGCGGCGTCATCCGGTCCAGCAGGTCGTCGGCGCCGTGCAGCAGCACGATGGGCAGCGCGTCCAGGGCGGCCGTGTCGACGTGGTGGTCGAACACCGCCCGGTACGCGGTGGCGTAGTCCGGACCGGTCAGCAGGTACTCGGTGACCTGGCGGTTCGCCTCCTCCGGGGTCAGCGCCGGGTACAGGCCGTACACCCGGTCCCAGATCACCTTCAGGTGCCCGCCGTCGCGGTCCGGGGAGTAGCCGGGCGCGTACGACCGCTTCTTCTCCGCCCGCTCCTGCTCGTCGTAGAGCGGGATGCCCTGCAGGATCAGCCGGTGCACCCGCTCCGGCGCCGACATCAGCGCCTGCGCGCCGACGATCGCGCCGGTGTGCTGCCCGAGCAGGTGCACCTTGGACAGCCCGAGGGCGTCGGCGAACTGCCACACGCCGGCCGCGTACTCGGGGATGGACCACGGGCGCGGCGGGGCGTCGGACATCCCGAAGCCCGGCGTGTCCGGGGCGATCACCCGCAGTCCGCGGCGGGCCAGCGGCTCGATGACCGCGTCGTAGGTGGCCGAGGAGAGCGGGGACTGGTGCAGGATCAGCAGCACCGGTGCGTCGGCGTCGCCGCCGTGCCGGTAGTGCACCTGACCCCACGGCACGTCGACGTAGGCGCGGCGGGCCACGCCGCGGGCCCGGGTCACTCGGCCACCGCCAGCGCCGCCATGACCTCGATGACGTGCTTGATGCCGGCCTTGTAGTCGTCCAGCCGGATGTTCTCGTTCGGGCCGTCGACACCGGAGTCCGCGCGGGAGACGCCGACGCCGACGATGGGCCGGTCGGCGATCACGCCCTGGTTGCCGATCCACTGCGTGTACGGCTCGATCACCGGCTCGGTCCCGTACACCCGGCGGGCCGCGTCCGCGACGAGCGCGACGAACGGGTCGCGGTGGTCGGTGAGGTTGGGCCGGCTGGTCGCCATCACCTCGATGCGCAGGTCACCGAAGCCGGTCGCGGCCAGGTGGTCGCGCACGCACCCGAGGACGCGCTCCGGGTCCTGGCCCGGCACCAGCCGGATCTCCAGCTTCGCCGACGCCGTCGACGGGATGCCCAGCGTCACGTCGTCACGCATGTCGCCACCGGCGATGCCGGCCACGGTCAGCGTCGGCACGGTCCGGATGGCCACCGCCGCGGCCTGGTCGTCCAGGTCGCCGGTGAACCGCTCGACCTGGGCCCGCTTGCGCAGGAAGTCCCCGTCGAACGCCACCTTCTCCAGCAGCGCCCGCTCCTCGTCCGTCGGCGGCCGTGCGTCGTCGGCGAAGCCGGGGATCGTCACGGTGCCGTCGGGCCGCTGCAGCTGCGCCAGGGCGGCGGCCAGGCGCGCCGTGGCGGCCGGCAGCAGCGCGGTGTTCTGGCTGGTCAGGTCACGCGGCAGGGTCTGCGCGGTGAGGCGCAGGTAGAGCACGCCCTTCTCGGCCAGCTTGAGCAGCAGCCGGTCCTCGCCGTCGAGCCAGGAGTTCTCCCACAGCGCCGCGTCGCTGGCGAGCCGGTCGGCGTGCGCCTGCACGAACGAGCCCAGACCCGGGCTGTGCAGCCACTTCTTGCCCTCGAAGATGATCCGGTTGGTCACCGGCGGGGTGAGCCCGGCGAGCTTCCAGGCCGCCGCCGCGTGGATGCGGGACATGATGACGCCCTTGTCGTCGGCCACGCCCCGGGCGTAGAGCCGGCCGTCGTGGATCTCCGCCGCGTAGGGCGGGCTGATCCAGTCGGCGTCGTCACCGGCCGGCTCGACCTCCACGTCGTAGTGCGTGAAGTGCAGCAGCGCCTTGTCGCCCTCGCCGGCCACCTCGGCCAGCACGTACGGGTACGACTGCTCCCACGGGATGATCTCGGCCTCGCCGCCCCAGCGGCGGACCGATCCGGCGATGAACTCGGCGGTGGCCTCCATCTGCTCCGGCTCCTGGCGGCGGCTGCGGATGCGGCACAGCTGCTGGAGCTCCTCGACGAACTCGTCGAAGTGGGCGTCGACGGCCGCCAGCGCGGCCGCGGTATCCGGTTTGGGCATGGTGGTCCTCACAGAAGGGGTCGGAGAGGGGGAAGTCAGTGGATGGTGACGCCGCCGTCGACGAAGATCGTCTGGCCGGTGGTCATGGCGGCGGCGTCGCTCAGCAGGTAGGCGACCGCGTTGGCGACATCCTGCGGCTGCGCCATCCGGCCCAGCGGGATGCTCGCCATCTTGTCCGCGAGGTACGCCTCGTCGCCACGTACGTCGGAGGTCATGTCGGTGGGCACGATGGTCGGTCCGACGGCGTTGACCCGGATCCGGTCGGGCGCCCACTCCAGGGCCAGCACACGCGCCATGTGCATCACGCCGGCCTTGCTCACGCAGTAGCCGAGCGTGTTCAGCACCGCGATGTGCCCGTTCGTGGAACCGATGTTCACCACCGCGCCGCTCGTCTGCCGCAGCGCCGGGTACGCGGCCTGACACATCCGGAACGTGCCGGTGAGGTTGACGTCCAGGACGTCGGTGAAGTCCTGCTCGGACATCGTGGCCGCCGGCCCGCGCCGGACGATCCCGGCGTTGTTCACCAGCAGGTCCAGGCGGCCGTGGGAGTCGAGGACCTCGTCCACCAGCGCGGCGCAGGAGCCGGCCGACCGGACGTCGACCCGGTGCCGGGTGTGCGCGCCGCCGGACAGCTCGGCCTCGCTCCAGTCGTCGAGCAGGTCGGCCTGGGCCACGGTGGCCCCGCGCTGCGCGAGCGTCGCCGCGATGCGGGCCCCGATGCCGCGGGCCGCCCCGGTCACCACTGCCACCCGGCCGTCGAACCGGTTCGGGTCGGTGTTCATGTCGCGTGTCCTGCCTTTCCGGTCCGGCCACCGGCCGGGCGGGCGTTGCGCACGCCCGACCGGTGCCCCCAACACGTGACGGCGGTCCCGTCCACTGCCGTCACGCGCCGATCACCTTCGTGTCCTCGGCCCAGAAGGCCAGCCGCTTCTGCAGCAGCCGGATCACGAAGTGCGCCACCAGACCCATCAGCGACAGCACCACCAGCACGGCGAACATGCCGGCGATGTCGAAGTTGTAGTTGGTCTGCAGCAGCAGGTAGCCCAGGCCCTCCTTGGCGCCGATGAACTCGCCGACGACCGCGCCGAGGATGGCGAAGACGATGCCGATGTCCAGGCCGGCGAAGATGAACGGCAGCGCGCTGGGCAGCCGCACCATCCGGAAGATCTGCGCCTTGCTCGCGCCGAACACCGTCAGCATCTGGATCTTGTCGGCGTCGGCCGCGCGCAGACCCTCGATGACGTTCACCAGCATCGGGAAGAACGAGATCACCGCGGCCATGACCACCTTGCTGGTCAGGCCGAAACCGAACCAGACCACGAACAGCGGGGCCAGGGCGACCTTGGGCACGGTCTGGAAGGCCACGATGTACGGCATCAGCGTGGCTTCGACGATCTTGATCTGGGAGATGAACGTGCCGAGCACCAGGGCGGCGCCGACGCCGATCACGAACCCGAGCAGCGCCTCCTGCGTGGTCACCCAGAAGTGACCCCAGAACTGGTCGTCGCCGAGCTGCTGCCACAGCGACTCGACCACGCTCGACGGCAGCGGCAGGACGTACTCGTCGACGCCGAGGAGCTGGACGCCGTACTCCCAGGCCAGCACGACCACGACGAAGACCGTCGGGACCAGCCAGAGCTGGGGCTTCTCCCGCAGGTCGAACTTGCGCCGGGCGGGCCGGGCGGACGGCGCCGGTGGCTGGGCCGGCTTGCGGACCAGGTTGCTTGTTGCCATGGCTGTCCCTCGTCAGTCGATTACGCCGGCGGCGTTGAAGTGTCGGCGGATCCGTTCCACATAGACCCCGGCCCGGTCGGACGACATGATGCCGAGGTCACGCGGCCGTTCCAGGTCGATGTCCATGACCTCGGCGATGCGGCCCGGCCGCGGGCTGAGCACCACCACCCGGTCGGAGAGGAAGACCGCCTCCGGGATGGAGTGCGTGACCAGCACGATCGTCTGGTTGCTCTCCTGCCAGATCCGCAGCAGCTCCACGTTCATGTACTCGCGGGTCATCGCGTCGAGCGCGCCGAACGGCTCGTCCATCAGCAGCACCGCCGGGTCGTGCACGAGCGCCCGGCAGATGCCGGCCCGCTGCTGCATACCGCCGCTGAGCTCGTGCGGGTACTTCTGCTCGAAGCCGTTGAGACCGACCATCTCGAGCAGTTGCTGCGCGCGTTCCCGGTGCCGGCGGGGATCCAGTCGCTGGATCTCCGCCGGCACCATCACGTTGTCGAAGATGGTGCGCCAGGGCAGCAGCGTCGGTGCCTGGAACACCATCCCGACCTCGGGAAGGGGCTTCGTCACGTCCCGCCCGGCGATCCGTACCGCGCCGCCGGTCTTCGGGCTGAGCCCGGCGAGGATCTTCAGCAAAGTGGTCTTGCCGCACCCGGACGGTCCCACGACCGAGATGAACTCGCCGCGACGTACCGTCAGGTTGATGTCGCTCAACGCCAGGGTCGGTGCCGACTTCCGGGGCCGGTACTCCTTGTCCAGCCCGTCGATCTCGATCCAGGAGTCTTCCGACACCGATGCCGGAGCCTGCGTCTGCGCCCGGCGGGCCGTCGCCTTGATGGCCATCGAAATCCCTTCCGCTGTCCGCTGCTAGGCGGTGTAGTTCGCGGCCTTGCTGAGCACCGCGGCCTTGTCGAAGTTGTTCGCGCCGGAGAGCAGGCTCGGGTCCCAGAGCTTCTTCAGGTCGACGTCACCGGAGATCTGGCCGGCCTCCTTGGTGTACGCCTGGGTCTTCGCCCACTCGTCGTCGCTGATCGCGCCCCAGTCACCGAACTGCTCCGGCTCGCCGCTGGCCGGCGTGGCCGTCTTCAGCCACGCGGCGAGGCTCTCGGTGTCCGCCTTGAGCCGCTCGTCGGCGGACTTGCCGGCGAGGATCTGCGGGAACACCTTGTAGCCGATCTTCATGGCGGCCTCGGGGTTCTTGGCCGAGAAGAGCATCGCCTTGTACGCCGCGCGCAGGAACCGCTCGTACGAGTCCTTCTTGGCGTCGAAGTCACGGGCGCCGACGCTGAAGGTGAGCGACCGGATGCCGGTGAACACGTCCGGGTTGGTCAGGTACTTCAGCTGGGTGCCGGCGTTCTCGATGACCGCGTACGCCTGGGTGTAGAGCGCCAGCATGTCGACCTTGCCGTCGTTGAGCGCGGCGGCGGCCTGCGCGCCGACGCCCACCGGCAGCAGCTCGACGTCCTTGGCCGGGTCCAGCCCGGCGGCCTTGACGTAGGCGCGGGCGTACGGGGCCGAGCCGGAGGCAAGGCTGATCACGCCGATCTTCTTGCCGCGCAGGTCCGCGCCGCCGGTGATCGGGGAGTCCGGCTTCACCGCCATCACCCACGGCCAGTTCTGCACCAGGCCGCCGATGGCCTTGATCGGCACGTTCTTCTCCACCGCGCCGAGCGCCGAGCCGGCGTCGGCGGGGGTGATGTCGCCGCTGCCGGAGGCGACCGCCTGGAGGGCGGCGACCGAGCCGTCGGCGTTGATCGTCTCGACGGTCAGCTTCTCCTCGGCGAAGTAGCCGAGTTCCTTGGCGACCGCGTAGACGGCCACCTCCTCCTTCGGGCCGATCACGGCCGAGGCGATGGCCATGGTCAGCTTCGCCTCCTTGCCCTCGCCGCCGGCCTCGTCGTCGGAGCCGCCGCCGCAGGCGGAGAGAACCAGCGTGGCGGCCAGCGCCGCCGGGAGCAGTGCCCACTTCCGTTTCATATGCACACACCTCGTCGTGAGTCGGGGGAGACCGCCTCCGCCGCCGTGGCGGCGGAGGCGGGGTATCAGGCGTCGCGGCGCGACGCGACAGTTGCCGTCAGGCGTCGCGCGGCGACGCCCCAGTGCCCTCAGGCGTCGCGCAGCGACGCGACCAGTGCCAGGTCGTTGTAGACGTGCTGCTCGACGATCAGCGCGCCGTCGAGCACGAACACGTCCGCGTAGCGGATGTCCTCGAACGGCGTGCCGTCGAGCCACTCCCCGTACAGCCGCCCGAGCGAGGTCACGGTGACCCGCCCGTTGTCGTCACCCACCAGGTAGCGGTCCCGGTGCTTGCGCACCCACCGGTAGGTCCCGGTCGAGGCGGCCGCCATCTCCCGCAGCGAGGAGTACTCCCGGCCGCCCGGGAAGACCAGCCGGGCCTGCGGCGCGAGGAACGCGCCGGCCTCGTCGAGCCGGCGGTCCTCACACAGCTGCAGGTAGCTGTCGATCAGCCCGGGCGCGTCCGGTGCGCTCATCAGCCGGTCTTCTCGCTCAGCGCCGCCTCCCACTGGTCCCGCAGCGGGTGCTCCGCGGGGCCGTGCTCGGTGAGGATGCGCATCAGGCGGGCCAGCAGCGCGTCCCGCTCGCGGTCGAGGACCTGCTGCTCCTCCTCGGTGGAGGCGAACCCGTCGACGGCGCCCTCGGTCAGCACGCCGGAACGGGTCAGCAGCGCCTCGACCACACGTACCCGCTGCCGGGTCACGTGCAGCTCGGTGGAGAGCTGCAGCACCAGGTCGAGCAGCTTGCCGACCTTGGGGTCTCCGAAGTAGTCGAACTCGGTGCTCATCACGCCTCCGGCTTGGTCGCGGCCAGTACGGCCCAGGGGAAGTGCCACTCGGGACGGTCGCCCCAGCCCTGCGGCTGGACGCCGTTGCGGCGCTCGTCGAACGGGGTCCACGACACGTCGGTCAGGCCCGCCTCGGCGCAGACCTCGATCAGGTCCGAGCCGAACAGGTCGTGGAAGAACGGCTCGTTGTTGCGCTCGGCGTGCTCGTAGACGGTGGCGTCGCGCAGCGGGTCGCCGGTGAGCATGAACTCCAGGAAGCGCAGCGAGCCGCCCGGCTTGAGCAGGCGCGCCGCCTCCACGATCGTTTCCCGGATCGCGGTGGCCGGCATCTCGTGCAGCACCATCGTGCCGGTGACCACGTCGCAGCTGCCCGACTCGATGCCGGTGGCCCGGAAGACGGCCTGCCGGTAGTCGATCGCCAGCCCGGTCGCCTCGGCCTCGGCGTGGGCCAGCCGCAGACCCGGCGCGGCCAGGTCCACGCCGATGACCTGCGCGGTCGGGTACTTCGCGGGCAGCGGCCGGGTGCTCTTGCCGAAGCCGCATCCGATGTCGACGATCCGGGTCGCCGCGGGCAGCTCGGGCAGGGCGGTCTTGGCGAACAGCGTGTGGAACTTGTAGCCGTCGTTGTCGCGCAGCATGACGATGCGCGCCCCGAACTCGTACACGTAGGCCGACATGTCGTCGGAGAAGAAGCTGCCGGGCTGGATGTGGATGTCGTAGTCGGTGTACCAGTCGGGCAGTTCCAGGTCGGGGTTCAGCTCCAGCGAGCCCTTCGGCTGCTCGGGCACCGACGTCAGCTGGTCGGTCAGCTCCTCGCGGCGGCTGAGCACCGCGTCGCCGGCGACCTTCCACAGCATCTTCTGCTGCACCCGCTCCAGGTGGCTGAACCACGGGTAGAGCGGAAGGCCGCGCAGCACCTGGCTCGCGTCGCCGACCGTGGTGGCCGCCGCGCCGGTGGCGCCGTACTCCTCGCGCAGCGCCGGGTAGACGGTGTCCGCCCAGCGCTTGCGCAGGCCGAGGACGAAGTCCACGGCGGAACGCTCATCCAGGGTGAGGCGCTCCTCGATGTCCAGCATGCGTGTCTCCTCTTCAGGTGGGGGAGGACCGGTCCGCGGCGGGCCGCGACCGGGATGGACGGGTCAGTGGGCGTACCGCACGCGATCTGCGGACGCGGTGTCGTAGCGGCCGAGGAACGCACCCGCCATGCGTCCCTCGTAGACGGCCTCGAAGGCCGTGCGGGGGGCGTTCGCGTCGCCGACGACGTGGATCCGGGGACCGTCGGGCAGCGCGTCGAGCTGCCGGTACAACTCGTCGGCGGCCTGCGGAGAGCCGGCGTCGACGACTGTGGTGACGCCCTCGACGAGGGTGTCGGCGCCGGCGAGCGGACCGAGCAGGGCGACCGCGTCGGCGCCCGCCGGGCGCGCCGTGCGCATCGGGTGCACCGCGATCCCCAGGTCCGCGAAGCGCTTGAGCAGCGCCAGCCGCGAGTACGTGGTGATCTTGGCGCTCACCGAGGCGGTGGGGGAGACGAGGTGGACGCGGGCGCCGCGCCGGGCCAGCCCTTCGGCCACCGAGGCGGCGGCCCAGGTGCCCTCGTCGTCGAGCACGACGACGGCGCCGGTCGGCCGGAAGTCGGGGTCGGTCAGCGCGTCGACGGCCTGCCAGATGTCGATCACCGGCGGGCCGCCGGGCAGCTCCCGCCGGGTGGGCCGGGAGCCGGTGGCCAGGACGACGTCCTGGTAGCCGCCGGCCAGCACGTCCTCGACGCCGATGCGGTGGTCGAGGCGTACCGGGATGCCGGCGGCCTCGACGTCGCGGGCCAGGTCGCGGGTGAGCAGGCCGAGCCGTTCCCGTCCGGGTACGCGCGCGGCCAGTTCCACCTGCCCGCCGAGGCGCCCGCGCGCCTCGACCACCGACACCTGGTGCCCGGCCCGGTGGGCGGAGAGGGCGGCCTCCAGGCCGGCCGGGCCGCCACCGACGACGAGGACCTTCCGCGCGCCGGACGGTCCGGGCAGCTCCGGCCAGGCCTGCGCCCATTCCCGCTCGGCGCCGACCTCCGGGTTGACCACGCAGGAGATCGGCAGGCTGGTCTCCAGCCGGCCGATGCAGCCCTGGTTGCAGGCGAGGCAGGCGCGTACCTCGTGCTGGCGGCCCTGCTCGGCCTTGCGGACCAGGTGCGGGTCGGCGATGTGCGGGCGGGCCAGGCCGACCAGGTCGGCCTCGCCGGCGGCGACGAGCTCGGCGGCCTCCGGCAGGCTGTCCAGCCGGCACACCGCGAGCACCGGCAGGTCCGGGAACTCCTGCTTGAACAACGCCGCGTGGTGCCGGAACGGGGCGTGGCCGAAGCTCATGTCCGCCATCTGCGTCGCGAGCGACCAGCTGCCGTGGTAGGCGGAGTGGCTGACGTGCACGTAGGCGAGCGGGAAGTCGGCGCGCAGCTTGCCGACGATCTCCAGCACCGCGGCCGGGTCGAGACCGCCGGGCAGGAACTCGTCGGCGCTGACCCGCAGTCCGACGGGCAGGTCCGGCGCGGCGGCCAGCACCGCGGTGAGCACCTCACGGGTCAGCCGCATCCGGTTGTCGAGGCTGCCGCCGTAGGAGTCGGCGCGGGTGTTGGTGTGCGGCGAGAGGAACTGCTGCAGCAGGTGACCGTGGCCGGCGTGCACCTCCAGGCCGTCGAAGCCCGCATCACGCATCCGCCGGGCGGCGGCGGCGAACGCCTCGACGACGACGGCGATGTCCCGGCGTCCCATCGCGTGCGGCACGTGTGAGCCGGCCGCCCACGGCACCGGTGACGAGGACCAGGCGGCGGTGCGGGTCGCGTCCCCGTTCGCCTGCCGGCCGGCGTGCATGATCTGGGCGAAGATGCGCGCGCCGTGCTCGTGCACGGCCTCGGTCACCGCCGCGTACGCCGGGATCGACGAGTCGTCGAAGCTGCCGAGGCTGATGCTGCGGCCCGCGCTCGTGGGGTGCACGCGGATCGCCTCGGTGATGATCAGGCCGACGCCGCCCCGGGCGCGCTCCGCGTGGTAGGCCACGTGGCGCCCGGTGGGCACGTTGTTCAGTCCGAAGTTGGTGGTGTGACCGGGGACGAAGACCCGGTTCCGCAGTGTGAGACGACCGAGCCGGGTGGGGGAGAGAAGAGCGAGAAGCTTGTCGTCAGGCATGCCTCGGACTTCCTGTTTCGGGCCGCACTCGGCATGGCCGAGAGCGTTCGGTTGAACCGTACGCCGTTCGATTGAGTGGAACGGTAGGGGTGACGCCGGTCTCCGTCAACAGGCTACTGATCGGTAACTTACCGAACCGTACTGCCTCTGACCTGCTGTTCCACTAGGCGGAACGCAAGCGGGCAAGGTTCGTCGATTCGTGGCTCGATCGTTCGGGCGGCCACGGGAGATGACAGTGCCGCCGCCCGGCGACCGGCCGGCGGTCCGCTTCGATCGTTCGGTCGGCCGGGTCGGCACTGTCCGGTTCGGAGGGACGCCCGCCGCGAGGCGGCCGGGTGGGACGTGCCGGCGGTGGCGGGGGTCAGGCAGCGGCGGGGCGCACGTACGGCGTGAGCAGCTCGCGGGCGAGGCCGGTGGCCGAGGGAAGGTCGAGGCCGTTCTCGATCATGCGGCTGAGGGCGTAGACGATCGACTGGATGACCTCGGCCATCCGGTTCGGGTCGCTCGCCCCGTGGTCGGCGAGAGCGGCGCGCAGCGGCGCCTCGAGGCTGTCGTGCAGGAGGCGGCTGGAGGTCGCGAGCACCTCGCTGTTGCCGACTGTCGCCATCGCCCGGGCCAGCGCGTGGTCGCCCCGGGCAACCAGTTGCAGGTTGGCCTCGACGTACGCCAGGATCCTCGACCCGGGCGTGCGGGCCTCGGCCATCCGGTTCTCGACGAAGGCCGACCACCGCGGAAAGGTGTCGGCGACGAGCACGTCGAACATGTCGGTGCGTGACTTGAAGTAGGAGTACGCGCTGGACCGGGCCAGGCCGGCGTGCCGCGCCACGTCGGCGAGGCTGGGGATCTGGTCCGGGTGTTGCGAGAGCAGGGCGCGGGCGGCGTCGAGCAGCGCCGCCCGCTGGGCGGCCCGGTGCTCGACGACGGTTGAGGCCTGGATCTTCGGCACGCCAACCTCCAAGTCTCCGTGCGCGCACCGGGTCCGCGTCGCGCCCTGCCGTCGCGGTCAGCTGCTCGTGGCGAGCTTGCCGTCGATCATCTCGTAGACGGTGTCACAGTACTGCAGCACGTCGTGATCGTGAGTGACCATGACCACCGCCACCGACCGCTCCCGTGCCTCCTGGGCGAGCAGCTGGACGATGTCGTGGCTGCGGGCCCGGTCCAGCGCCGCTGTCGGTTCGTCCACCAGCAGCACGGACGGCTGTGTCATCAGCGCCCGGGCGATGCCGACGCGCTGGCGCTCGCCGCCGGAGAGCTGGTGCGGCCGGCGGTCGGCCTTACCGGCCAGGCCGACGTGCCCGAGCATCTCCAGCGGGTCGCGTCCGGCGCGGTCCCGCCGCCCGCCCAGTCGCAGCGGCAGGCGCAGCTGGTCGGCGGCGGTCAGCGCGGGCAGCAGGTTGCCCGACTGGAACACGAACCCGACGTGCCGGCGGCGAAGCTCGGTGCGCGCCCGGCGGCTGGACACGGTCATGTCGTGGCCGGCCACTGTGACGGCGCCCTGATCGGGGCGGGCCAGCCCGCCGGCGACGGCGAGCAGGCTGGACTTGCCCGCGCCGGACGGCCCGACGATCGCGGCCAGCTCACCCGGCGCGACGGTCAGGTCCACGTTGTCGAGCGCGTGCACGGTCTCCGCGCCGTCGCCGTGCCGCAGGTGCACGCCGCGCATGACCAGGCCGAGGTCGGCCGGCGCGGTGCCCGTCGTCGAGGGGGATGCTGTGGTCCGGCTGCTCATCGGTTGCCTCCCAGGGCGGTCGCCGGGTCGATGGAGGTGAGGCGGACGACGGCGGCTGCCGCGCCGACCAGGCCGAGCACGAGCAGTCCGGCCGCGGCGGCGGCGATGCTCTGCGGGTGCAGCGCGAACGGCACGTTGCCGCCGGAGATCAGCGCGCCGAGGCCGAGTCCGATCCCCATGCCGACGGCGATGGCGAGGGCCAGCAGGATCAGCGCCTGGGTGAGGGCGTCGCGCAGCACCCAGCCGGTCGAGGCGCCCAGCGCCCGCAGCACGGCGACCTCCTGCTTGCGCTGGATCGCCCAGACCGCGAAGAACGCGCCGGCCACGAGCGCCGAGATCGCGTAGAGGAAGCCCTGGATCAGCTGGAGCGTCGTCGTCTCGGCGGTGTAGCCCGGCGAGGCGCCGTAGGACTCCTCCAGCGTCAGGCTCTCCGTGCCGGCGGCCTTGTCGCCCGCGGCCAGGTCCACCGAGTCGCCGTCGGCCGCGCGGACCGCGACGGCGGTGATCTCCTGGGTGGCCTGTGCCGACACCTGCGTGCCGGCCGGCGTGCCGGACTTGACCGCCTGCCAGGTGGCCAGCGGCACGTACGCCACGTCGACGTGGCCGAAGGTGTCCTGCTGCTCGGTGACGCCGACGACCCGCAGCTTCGTGCCGAGCCGGTCCACCGTCACGGTGTCGCCGACGCGCAGGCCCGCGTCGATCGCGGTGGGGCTCACCACGATCCCGTCCGCCGGACCGAGCCGGTCGCCCTCGCTGACCGCGGGCGACAGGAACGAGTCGGTCTCGACGCCGAACAGCGCCAGGTCGACCTCGGTGCCCCGGTCGGTACGCCCGTTGATGAGCGTGTTGCCGAACGGGGTCGCCTCCGCCACCCCGGGCTGCTCGCGCCAGGTGTCCACCGTCGAGGCGTCCACCACGCTGCGCGAGAACGCCGAGTCGTGCTGCACGCCGTGGGCGAACGCGAACGAGGTGATCGGAAGGTTCTGCAGCCCGGAGACGCCGTCGCGGACTAGCCCGACGGACAGGCCGGACAGCATCACCATCAGCACCGAGATCAGCACGATCACGGCTCCCATCAGAGCGAATCGCAGCCGCGCGAACCCCAGCTCGCGAATGGCCAGGAACATCAGCCGCCACCTCTCATGTTTGTCGACACCATGTCGCGATCTTATCAACGCGGTGTCGGCAAAAAGTGGGATCCGGCGCTGTCTACCCGACCGCACTGCGTGACGGCGCGGCCCGGTCAGCCGGGCGAGGGCAGCGTTCCGCGCTCCCGCGTCAGGTACGTCTCGATGCGGGCGAACGCCCCGGTCCACACCTCGGTGGCGAAGAAGTCGCGCAGCTCCGGGGCCGGGAAGCCGCTCTGCGTCACGGTCATCAGCGTGCCGCCGTCCTTCTCCTCGAAGGTGACCTCGACGCGGGTGGTCATCGTCTCGCCGTCCGGGCTGCTGCCGGAGGACTCGGTGACCAGGCGGTGCGGGCGGTCGATCTCCAGGAACGTCTGGGTCTCGCGGAACAGCATGTCGGGGGAGGGCCCCCAGACGGCTGTCTGTTTCCCGCCGACCCGCAGGTCGACGTCGATCTCCACGATGCCCGGCTCCTCGTCCAGGATGCCGAACCAGATCTTCTGTTTGCCGGCGTCGGTGTAGGCGTCGAACGCCTCCTCAGGCGTGCCCGGAAGCTGTCGGGTCAGGTGGATCTGGAGCGTCATGGTCGCGGTCCTCCGTGGTGAGAGTGAGATAGGCGTCGAGGCCGTCCAGGCGGCGTGCCCAGAGGCGCCGGTAGAAGCTGATCCAGGCCATCGCCGCGTCCAGCGGGGCCGGGTTGAGCCGGCAATGCCGGGACCGGCCGACCTTCTGCGTGACCACGAGACCGGCGTCCTCCAGCGCGCGTACGTGCTTGCGCATGCCGGTGAGGCTCATCCCGGTGGGCTCGGTGAGCTCGCTGATGGTGGCCGGACCCGTGCCGAGCCGGATCAGGATGTCGCGTCGGGTGGGGTCGGCCAGGCCGGCGAAGACCCGGTCGAGCGTCTCTTGCTGAACCACATGGTTCACTGTACAACACTGAACCGCTTGGTTGACCGTTGGCGCGCGCCTGACGCTCGGTCCGTCGTTTAGTGGTCTGACCACTGGTTGTGATCGAGGTGGCTGCGGGCCGGTCCGCCATTCGGCGTGATCGCCTCGGGCGTTTGGCCCACCTCCGGCTCCACTGCTCGGGCCGCCCGTCGAAACCCGTCTCGACCTGCGGGAATGTTGCTCGATTCGGATAACGGAAAGGTCACGAGGTATTCCTGCGCGCTGGTCGCCCTCGGTACGTTCCACGAGGCATGAGGTCAGACCTCACTCCTCATGCCTCTAGCTGACGAGGTGAATAGACCAGTGCAGGAACCCGCCCCCCGCTACGCCGGATACCGGTCCTTCGACTACCTGGTGCCGCATGTGGACTACAAGGTCTTCGAGCTCGCGCCGCAGATCGGCCGGGTGCCGGAACACGACCTCGGCCTGAGCGACGACCAGCGAGCCCGGGTCTCCCGGCTGCTGCGCGAGCACATGGCCATCTCGCTGCACGAGCACCCGAAGATCCTGCCGGCCGACGTGTCGCAGTTGCGCGACTACAACCGCACCGGCCGCAACGCCTTCGGATTCGAGGGCCTGGCCCGGTCCGGCATGACCGCGGTCTTCGACAACTTCATGAACGGCACCGGCTGCGTGACCAGCGAGCACGCCTGGAAGTGGGACGACGTCATCTACGACATCGGCCTGCGCTTCGCCGACGTCGCCAAGCAGGACCACGTGGTGGTGGCGACCACGCTCGAACAGATCTTCGAGGCCAAGCGCAACGGGCAGATCGCCCTGGTGGCCGGCCTGGAAGCAGCCACGATGATCGAGAACGAGCTGGACCGGATCGACATCCTCTACGGCTTCGGCGTACGCCAGATGGGCATCGCGTACAGCCAGGCGAACATGCTCGGTTCCGGCCTCTCCGAGGACCGCGACGGCGGGTTGACCCACTTCGGCCGGCGCGCGGTGGACCGGATGAACAAGCTCGGGATCGCCATCGACATCTCGCACTCCGGCGACCAGACGTCGCTGGACGTGATCGAGGCCAGCCGGGTGCCGGTGTTCATCACCCACGCCGGCGCCCGCTCGGTCTGGAACACCCCCCGGATGAAGCCGGACGAGGTGATCCGGGCCTGCGCCGAGCGGGGTGGCGTGATCGGCATCGAGGCCGCTCCGCACACCACCCTCTCGGGCGATCACCCGCACCACTCGATCGAGTCGGTGATGGACCACTTCACCTACTGCGTGGAACTGGTCGGCATCGACCACGTCGCGTTCGGCCCGGACACCAATTTCGGTGACCACGTCGGACTGCACGACAGCTTTACCCAGCACCTGGCGATCGGAAAGGCCCACGGAGTGGTGGACCACCCTCGGGTTCCGTACGTGAGTGGCATGGAGAACCCGGCGGAGTGCTTCAGCAACATCGTCGGGTGGTTGGTCACGCACGGTTACTCCGACGACGAGATCGCCAAGGTCATCGGCGGCAACATCATCCGGGTTCTTCAGGAGGTTTGGTGAACAAGACAGTCAAGGGTCGGTGGCGGCTCGCTGTCGCGCTCGGCGTGGCGGCCACGCTCGGTGTCTCCGGCTGCGGTCTGAACGAGGAGACCTCCTCCTCCAGCGGCTCGTCGTCGGACTCGGTGCTGCGGATCGGCACCACCACCGACGTGAGCAACTTCAATCCGCTCCAGTCGTTGAGCAAGACCGACTCGTGGATCCTCAACGCGATGTACCCGCACCTGCTGCGGATCGACGAGAACGCGAAGAAGTCGCCCGAGCTGGCCAAGGAGTACCGCTACGAGGACGACGGCAAGACCGCCGTCTTCGTGCTGCGCGACGACTTCAAGTGGACCGACGGCAAGCCGGTGGTCGCCGAGGACGTGAAGTTCTCCGCCGAGTCGATCATGAAGTACAAGCTCGGCAACGTCGCGGCGAAGCTGACCTGGGTCGAGTCGGTCGAGGCGCCGGACGCGACCACTGTGAAGTTCAAGCTCTCGCAGCCGTACGCGCCGTTCGCCGAGGGCGTCGGCTTCTGGATGTCGGTCGTGCCGAAGCACGTCTTCGAGCCGGCCGGTGACCTGTCCAAGTTCGCCAACGACTCCAACTGGGTCGGCGCCGGGCCGTTCGTCCTGGACAGCATCACCAAGGGCCAGCGCTACGTCATGAAGCGCAACGAGCACTACCCGCTCGCGCCGGGTGGCAAGGCCGCGGTGAGCCAGGTCGAGTACCGGGTCTACCCGGACGTGAACACCATGATGCTGGCGCTGCGCAACGGCGACATCGACATGATGGGCACCCCGGTGCCGGTCTCGGCGGCGAAGACCTTCGAGAACGACGACAAGATCAAGCTGAAGAAGGTCGGCGCACTCGGCTTCGCGCACCTGACCTACAACATGAAGAACAAGTACCTCGCCGACCAGGACGTCCGGCAGGCGCTGTCGATGGCGGTCGACACCAAGGCGATCATCTCGGCCGTGCTGCAGGGCGACGGCCAGCAGATGGCCGGCCCGATCTCGCCGATCTTCTCCGAGTACGACAACACCGAGCTGCAGCCGTACCCGTTCGACCCGGAGGGCGCGAAGGCCAAGCTGAGCGCGGCCGGCTACAAGGACGCCAACAACGACGGCTTCTTCGACGAGCTGAAGTTCGGCGTGGCGTGCGACCAGTCCAACGCCAACATCACCCGGGTCGTGCAGCTGTTCCGGGAGAGCGCGGCCAAGGCCGGCGTGAAGCTGGAGAACGAGTGCGTGGAGCGGAACACCTTCCTCACCCGCACCAAGAACGGCGAGTACGACATCGACGCCTCGCAGTGGGGTGTCTTCGACAACCCGATGGACCAGCTGCGCAGCACCTACCTGTCCAGCAACCCGGGTGGCATCAACTACAACCTGCTCGAGTCGGCGGAGATGGACGCGCTGATCAACGACGCGGCCGGCACCACCGACGTGGAGGCGTTCAAGACCAAGATCAAGAACATTGACAAGGTCGTGCACGAGCAGGCGTACCTGACCCCGCTGTACGTGGAGAACTTCCAGTTCGCCTACAACGCCAGCAAGTTCACCGGCTTCGTCCCGTCGCCGTCGGACCTGCTCGGCATGGTCACCGCGTACTCGCTGGCCCAGGTCACCCCGGTCAAGTAACCCACCCAACCAGAGGAGAGGAGGGGTCCCCCGTGGCGCGTTTCGTGCTCAGCCGGGCACTGAAGGCCGTCCTGACCGTGTGGATCGCGATCACTTCGACGTTCTTTCTGCTCCGGCTCCTGCCGGGGGACCCCACGACCCTCATGGTCGAGGGCGACATGACACCGGAGATGCAGGCGGCGCTGCTCAAGACGTACGGCCTGGACCGTCCGCTGTGGGAGCAGTACGTGTCGTACCTGCGCGAGCTGGTCCAGGGCAACCTGGGCATCTCGTTCCGTCAGATCCAGCCGGTCACCGACATCATCCTCGACCGGCTTCCCTGGACGTTGCTGCTGGCCGGCAGCGCGTTCGTCCTGACCGTCGCCGTCGGCATCCCGATCGGCGTGGCCGCCGCGGTCAACCGCGGCAAGTGGCTCGACCGCGCGTTGCAGGGCTTCGGGATCAGCGCCAACGCGCTGTTCGTGCCGAGCGTCGCGATCCTGCTGCTGGTCTTCTTCGGCGCCCAGCTCGGCTGGTTTCCGATCGGCGGGGCGATCGACCCGGACACCCGGGGCGCGGCGGCCTACCTGAGCCTGGCACACCACCTGGTGCTGCCGGTGCTCTCCCTGGTCCTGGTGCAGCTCGGCCCGTACGCGCTGACCCTCCGTACCAACATGATCGAGGTCCTCGGTGAGGACTACATCCGCGCCGCGCAGGCGCGTGGTCTCTCGGCCCGGCGTCGGGTGTGGAAGCACGGCCTGCGCAACGCGATCCTGCCGGCACTGACCCTGATGGGCCTGCAACTGGGCACCCTGGTCGGCGGCGCGGTGCTGACCGAGACGGTCTTCGCCTACCCCGGGGTCGGCCGGCTGATCTACGAGGCGGTCGGGCAGCAGGACTACCCGGTGATCCAGGGGGCGTTCATCATGCTCGCCGTCACCGTGGTGATCGCCAACGCCCTGACCGACATGCTCTACGCGGTCCTCAACCCCCGGATCCGGCTGTGAGCGCGCGCCGCGTCCCGGCGCGTCGCCCGGATCCGTTCGCCGCCACCACCGAAGGGAGGGTGCCGTGAGTGCCCCCGTGCTGACCGAGCAGGCGCTCCCGCCGGCCCCGGCCGCGCCCAGGCGGTCCTTCCTCTCCGGCTACCTGCGTCAGCCCGTCGTGGCGCTGTCGGTGCTGGTGCTGCTCGTGATGGCGGTGCTGGCGGTCTTCGCGCCGCTGATCGCCGACGAGCCCGCCGGCGCCGGCGCGGACGTGCTGCAACCGCCCTCCGGGGCGCACTGGTTCGGCACCGACGACCTCGGGCAGGACATCTTCGCCCAGGTGGTCTGGGGCACCCGGACCAGCATGGTGATCGGCCTGGCCGCCTCGCTGCTCGCCATCGTGCTGGGCACCGCGATCGGGCTGGCCGCGGCGTACTTCCGGCCGTTCGACGCGGTCGCCACGGTGATCACCGACGTGATGCTGGCGCTGCCCACCTTGCCGCTGATGATCATGCTGGCGGCGGTGGTGAGCCCGAGCGTCACGACGCTGACCCTGATCATCGGGTTCTTCGCCTGGCCCGAGGTGGCCCGGCTGATCCGGTCACAGGGCCTGGTGATCAGCGCGATGCCCTACATCGACGGCGCGCGGGTGCTCGGCGCCACCGGCTGGCGGATCGTCACCCGGGAGATCCTGCCCGCCGTCGTCTCGCTGATGGTGGTCAGCGTGCTGCTCACCGCCTCCCGGGCGGTGATCTCCGAGGCCGGCCTGAGCTTCCTCGGGCTCGGCGACCCGGACGCCTGGTCCTGGGGACGCATCCTGCTCAACGCCCAGCGCAGCGGCACGATCGCGATCGCCTGGTGGCAGACGCTCTTCCCGTCCCTGGCGATCCTGTTCCTGGTGCTGGCGGCGACCCTGGCCGGAACCCGGTTCAACGACACCCGCGACCCCCGTCGCAACGGAGGCTGACCATGCGACTGCCCGAGAGCTTCTACCACAGCGTCCGTGGCCGGCTCGCCGAGGCGCTCGAACAACGAGGGCTGGACGGGTTCCTGGCCACCTCGCCGGCGGAGGTCGCCTTCCTCAGTGGCTTCTTCTACATCGCCACCGAACGTCCGGTGTACCTCTGGCTGCCGCGGACGGGGGATCCGCTGCTGGTGATCCCGCGCCTCGACGAGGAGTACGCGGCCCAGCAGGCCGTGACGGTCCAGACCGTCACGTACTTCGAGTACCCGGGCGTGGTCACCGCCGAGGAGACGCTCGCCTCGGCGCTGTCCCGTCCGGGCGGTCCGGTCCGCCGTATCGGCGTGGGCGCGGGCCTGTCGGTCGGCGCGTTCCGGGCGCTGTCCCGGGCCATCGGCGGGGCCACGCTGGAGACCACCGACGCGGTCGCCGAGCTGCGGCTGCGCAAGTTCCCCGAGGAGATCCCGTTCCACGAGGCGGCCGCGCGGATCTGCGACGAGATGCTGGCCGCCGGACGGGCCCTGATCGAGGAGGCGCTCGCCGCCGGGCGGCCGCTGCCGCGTGAGGACGAGATCGCCCGGCACGTGATCGGCTTCGGCACCGACCGGATGTACGCCGAGTACGACCTGGTCGTCTACACCACCAAGCTGGCCGGCGGGCTGGTCTACGCCGGCCCGAACTCCGCCCTGCCGCACGGCCTGCCGACCCGTCGGCGGCTCCAGCCGGGCGACACCCTGATCCTCTCCCTCGGCGCGGCGGTGGCCAGCCGGTTCGTGGAGAGCGAGCGGACATTCGTCATCGGCGAGCCCACCGCCGAGCAGGTGCGCTACTACGAGGCCGACCGGGAGGCGCAGGAGGTGGGCACCCAGGCGATGATCGCCGGGCGTACCTGCGCCGAGGTCAACCGGATCTGCCTGGACGTCCTGCGGGACCGGGGCCTGGGCGACTACATCCGGCACCGGCAGGGCCACGGCATCGGGCTGCAGAACCACGAGGCGCCCTGGGTCGAGGACGGGGACCACACCGTGCTGGCCCCCGGAATGCTGCTGTCCAGCGAGCCCGGCGTCTACGTGCCCGGCCACGCCGGCTACCGCATCTCCGACACGGTCCTGGTACAGGACGACGGCCCGCGCCGGCTCACCCGGTACCCGCGTGACCTGGCGTCCAACATCATCGAGGGGGTCCGATGAGAATCAACGGAGCGGAACTGGTCGTCGAGGCGTTCGGCCCGGTCGACGGCCCGGCGATGATCGTGCACCACGGTGCGCCGGGCCTCGGCTCCCGCCAGGAGCCGAAGCGCTCGTTCGGCCCGTTCGCCGACCGCATGCGGGTCATCGTCTTCGACGCCCGCGGCTCCGGCGAGTCCAGCGACGACGAACCGTTCACCCACGAGCAGTGGGTGGCCGACGTGGACGCCATCCGCGCGCACTTCGGCTACGAGACGATCGTCATGGCCGGTGGCTCGTACGGCGGGTTCATCGCCATGGAGTACGCCATCGCCCACCCGGAGCGGGTCTCCGCGCTGGTGCTGCGGGACACCGCCGCGGACACCGCGCACGACCACCTCGCGGTGGAGCGGGCCCGTAACACCGACCGTTCGGTGATCCCGGAGTGGGTCATCGACCGGATCGGCACCGGCCGGTTCGAGAGCAACGAGCAGTTGCGCGAGTACTGGAAAGCGATCCTGCCGCTCTACGACCACCAGCACGACCCGGCAAAGGACGAGGCGCGGCTGGCCGCCACCCGGTTCCACTACCGCACCCACAACGCCGCCTTCGGGCAGAACATGCCCCGCTACGACCTGAAGCCGAAGCTGCCGTCGATCACGTGCCCGACCCTGGTGACGGTGGGCCGGCACGACTGGCGTACCCCGGTGGCCGCCTCGCAGGTCATCGCGGACCTGGTGCCCCGCGGCGAGCTGGTGGTCTTCGAGTCCTCCGGCCACTCGCCGCAACTGGAGGAGCCGGAGCTGTTCCAGCAGGTGGTGCGGGACTTCCTCAGCCGCGCCGGAGTGCTCCGATGAGCCTGCTGGAGATCGCCGACCTGAAGGTCGCGTTCCCCGGTCCGACCGGGCCGGTCAACGCGGTGAACGGGGTGTCGCTGCGGATCGAGTCGGGGCAGACCCTGGCCATCCTCGGTGAGTCCGGCTCCGGCAAGAGCGTCACCGCGCAGGCGGTGACGGGCATCCTCGACGTGCCGCCGGCGACGGTCAGCGGCTCGGTCCAGCTGCGCGGCCGGGAACTGCTGACCCTGTCACGCAAGCAGCGGGAGCGGGTCAGCGGCGAGGAGATCGGGATGGTCTTCCAGGACGCGATGGCCGCGCTCAACCCGGTCTTCACCGTCGGACACCAGATCGTGGAGGTGCTGCGGGTCCGGCGGGGCATGTCCCGGGCCGACGCCCGCCGCCGCGCCGTCGAACTGGTCGACCGGGTGCGGATCCCGGCGGCCAAGGACCGGATGCGGGACTATCCGCACCAGTTCTCCGGGGGCATGCGCCAGCGCATCATGATCGCGCTGGCCATCGCCCTGGAACCGGACCTGCTGATCGCGGACGAGCCCACCACCGCGCTGGACGTGACGGTGCAGGCCCAGGTGATGGAGTTGCTCGCGGAGATCCAGCGGGACAGCGGAATGGGGCTGCTGCTGATCACCCACGACCTGGGGGTGGTCGCCGAGGTCGCCGACGACGTGGCGGTGATGTACGCCGGCCGGATCGTCGAACGGGGCACCGTCGAGCAGATCTTCGCCGGTCCGGCGCACCCCTACACCGAGGGGCTGCTCAACTCGATGCCCCGGGTGGACCGGCGCGACGAGCAGCTCTACGCGATTCCCGGCGCTCCGCCCAACCCGGCTCGGCTCCCTGCCGGCTGCCCGTTCCACCTGCGTTGTCCCCGGGCCACCGACGAGTGCCGGGTCGTCCTGCCGCCGCTGCTGGCGCTGCCGGCCGATCGCGCCAGCGCCTGTCACCACCACGAGGAGGTGCTCGATGCCACCCGGCGATGAGGTCGTGCTGCGGGTCGAGAACCTGGTCAAGCACTTCCCGGTCAAGGGACGGGTCCCGTTCACCTCCGGCGGCGTGGTCAAGGCCGTCGACGGTGTCTCCTTCGACCTGCGCCGGGGCGAGACGCTCGGCGTGGTGGGCGAGTCCGGCTGCGGCAAGAGCACGCTGGCCCGCATGCTCGTCGGGCTGGAGCAGCCCACCTCCGGCGCGGTGCGCTTCGGCACGTCAGTGGTGCACCAGGCCAGGGGACGGGAGCTGCGGGCCCTGCGCCGGCGGATCCAGATCGTGCTCCAGGACCCGTACACGTCGCTGAACCCGCGCCGCACGATCCGGGAGATCCTGCTCCAGCCGTTCGAGATCCATCCGGACGTGCTGGACCGCCGGCGGCGGATCGAGCGGATCAAGGAGCTGCTCGACCTGGTCGGTCTCGACCCCGGCCTGCACCTGGACCGCTACCCGCACCAGTTCTCCGGCGGGCAGCGCCAGCGCATCGGCATCGCCCGGGCGCTCGCGCTCAGCCCCGACGTCATCGTCTGCGACGAGCCCGTCTCCGCGCTGGACGTGTCGGTCCAGGCGCAGGTGGTCAACCTCCTGGAGCGGCTCCAGGAGGAACTCGGCGTGGCGTACGTCTTCATCGCCCACGACCTGTCCGTGGTGCGCCACATCTCCGACCGGGTGGCAGTGATGTACCTGGGCAAGCTCGTGGAGACCGGCCCCGAGGTCAGCCTCTACGAGTCGCCCCGGCACCCGTACACCCGGGCGCTGCTGTCGGCGGTGCCGGTGCCGGACCCGGCCGGCCGGCAGGGGCGGCAGCGGATCCTGCTGGCCGGCGACCCGCCCAGTCCGGTGGATCCGCCCTCGGGCTGCCGGTTCCGGACCCGTTGCTGGCAGGCGGCCGACACCTGTGCCACCACCGAACCACCGCTGGCCGCCGGCGCGCATCCGGTCGCCTGCCACTTCCCGCTGGCCGCGTGACGGCCGGCGATCGTCCAAAGGAGAAGCGTCTTGCTGCAAGAACCCGCCCCCCGGTACAAGGGTCACAGGTCGTACTCGTACCTGGAGCCGCACTCGGACTACCGGGTGTTCACGCTGGCCGAGGAGATCGGCCGGGTGCCGGAGCACGACCTCGGCCTGACCGACGCTCAGCGTGCGCGGGTGACGCGGCTGCTCACCGAGCACGCCGCCATCTCGCTGCACGAGCATCCGGTGGTCCTGCCGGCCGACGTCAGCGAGCTGCGGGCCTACAACCGCACCGCCCGCCAGCGCACCGGATACGAGGGGCTGGCGCGCTCCGGCCTGACCGCCGTCTTCGACAACTTCATGGCCGGCGCCTCCTGTGTGACGAGCGAGAACGGCTGGAAGTGGAACGACCTCGTCTACGCCCTCGGCATGCGGATGAGTGACCTCTACAAGCAGGACCACGTCTTCCTGGCCACGTCCCTGGACGACATCCACGCCGCGAAGCGGGACGGCCGGCTGGCCCTGGTCGCGGGCCTGGAGTGCAGCAGCCCGATCGAGAACGAGCTGGACCGGATCGACATCCTCTACGGCTTCGGCGTACGCCAGCTCGGCATCGCGTACAGCCAGGCGAACATGCTCGGCGGGGGCCTGTCGGAGAAGCACGACGGCGGGCTGACGCACTTCGGCCGCCGGGCGGTGGACCGGATGAACAAGCTCGGGATCGCCATCGACATCTCGCACTCCGGCGACCAGACCTGCCTGGATGTCATCGAGGCCAGCCGGGTGCCGGTGTTCATCACCCACGCCGGCGCCCGCTCGGTCTGGGACACCTCCCGGATGAAGCCGGACGAGGTGATCCGGGCCTGCGCCGAGCGGGGTGGCGTGATCGGCATCGAGGCCGCCCCGCACACCACGCTCTCGCAGGCGCACCAGCACCACTCGATCGAGTCGGTGATGGACCACTTCACCTACTGCGTGGACCTGGTCGGCATCGACCACGTCACGTTCGGTCCGGACACCATGTTCGGCGACCACGTGGGGGTGCACGACACCTACGCCGGCAACTACGCCCACGACGCCGGGAACCGTCCGCAGCACCCGCGGGTGGAGTACGTGTCCGGGCTGGAGAATCCGGGCGAGGCGTTCGGGAACATCGTGGGCTGGCTGGTGGCGCACGACTACTCCGACGACGAGATCGCCAAGGTGATCGGCGGCAACACCATCCGGGTGCTGGAGCAGGTGTGGTGAGGCCGTGCCGGTGATCGTCCGAGCGGACGTGGACGAACTACACTCCGTACGCCGACGCGGCGGCGGGCAGTGATGAGGTGAGGGCGGATGGCTCGGCGGGAAACCGCGCTACAGGCGGCGCACGGCCGGCTGCGGCAGCTGATCGGCAGCGAGTTCCGGTCGGGTGAGAAGCTGCCCAACGAGCGGGACCTGGCCGATCGTCTGGAGGTCAGCCGCGCGACGGTGCGCGAGGTGCTGGGGCAGCTCGCCGCCGAGGGGGTGGTGACCCGGACCTGGGGGATCGGCACCTTCGTGCACGACGACGCCGAGCGGGTGCCGGTGTCCATCGGTGACGTCACCGCGCTGCGGGACCGGATCACCGCCACGGGTCACCGTCCGACGCTTCAGGACGCGTCGGTCAGCCGGGCGAAGTGCCCGGCCGACTGCGCGCGCGTCCTCGGACTGGAGCCGGGCTCGCCGGTGTGGCGGGTCGACCGGCTCTTCGCCGTGGACGGGGTCCCGGCGGCCTGGATCCGTGATCACCTGCCGCTGCGGTTCGACGGCCGCGACCTCGACCCGTCCGGGCTGCTCAGCATCGACCTGGACATGTTCGAGTTCCTGGCCAGCGCGACCGGTATGCCGGTGCGGCGGGCGGAGATCGAACTCACCGCGGTGCTCGCCGACGACGAGGCCACCGAGCGGCTCGGCGTGGCGGTCGGACATCCGCTGGTCACCGCGACCCAGGTCGGTTACGGGACGGGCGGAGCGGCGCTGTTCCACGGCCACATCACGGTTCGCACCGACGTGTTGACGCTGCGGATCAGCCGCGGCGGGGCTCCGGAACCGGCCCCACCGGCCGGGTAGCCGGCGGCCCCGCGACGCGGGGTCGCGGGGCCGCCGTCCGGACGTCACCGGGGTCGGGGTACGCCGGTCAGGTGAGCGTGCAGGACTGGCCGTTGAGGGTGAACGAGCTGGGCCGCCCGGCGTTGCCGGTGTGCGTGGCCTGGAAGCCGATGGTGGTCGAGCCGCCGGCCGGGATGGCCGCGTTGTAGGAGACGTTGCGCGCCGTCACCTGGCCCGAGGAGGGGGAGTACGAGGCGTTCCAGCCGGAGGTGATGGTCTGGCCGCCGGGCAGCGTGAACGCCAGCGACCAGCCGTTCACCGCGGTCGAGCCGGTGTTGCTGATGGTGATGTTCTCGGTCAGGCCGTTGTTCCAGGCGTTCAGCTCGATGCGCACCGAGCAGGCGCCGGTGCCGGGCGGCGGCGTGGTCGGCCCCGGCGGCGGAGTGGTCGGTCCCGGCGGGGGCGTGGTCGGTCCCGGCGGGGGCGTGGTCGGCCCGGGCGTGCTGGTCAGGCCGAAGAAGGCGATCGCCGCCGCGGCCATGCCGGACGACGGCAGGCTGTGCCCGGCGCCCTGGATGCTGTACGCCTCGACCTGCACGGTGCCGGTGGAGTCGGCGTAGCGCCGCCGGTTCCAGCCGGACTGCGGCGTGTCGGTGGAGGTCGGGTTCTGGCTGAGCCCGAACACGTTCGTCCACTGCTCGATCGTCTCCTGCAGCAGCGAGTACGGCACGAGCGTGTCGTTGGTGCCGTGCCACAGCTGCACGCGGGGACGCGGCCCGGTGTAGCCGGGGTACGCCTGGCGGACCGCGTCACCCCACTGCTGCGGGGTGCGGTTCATGTTCCCGCCGGTGCACTGGCTGGACCCGGGCGGGTAGTCGGAGGCGCCGGCGAAGCAGTTGAACGGCACCCCCATGAACGCCGCACCGGCCTTGAAGACGTCCGGGTAGAGCGCCAGCATGTGGTTGGTCATCATGCCGCCGGACGAGCTGCCGGTGGCGTAGACCCGGTCCGGGTCGGCGCCGTACTGCTGCTGCACGTAGCGGACCATCGAGATGAGCGACACCGGGTCACTGCCGCCGCCGCGGCGCTTGGCCGCGTCGGACCAGGTGTCGAAGCAGTTGCCGAACCCGGCCTGCTGGGTGGCGCTGGGATAGATCACGATGAAGCCGTACCGGTCGGCCAGCCCGGCGAACTCGCTGCCGGAGTAGAAGCCGGGGCCGGAACCGCCGCAGCCGTGCATGGCCACCACCGTGGCCGGCCGGGACGGGCGGTTGTCCGGCACGTAGACGTGCATGCGCATGCGCCCGGGGTTGTCGCCGAAGCTGGTCACCTCGGCCAGCGACGCCGCGTACGCGGGTTGCACGGTGGGGATCACCAGGCCGGCCGCCACCAGCGACGCGGCCAGGGCCACCACCATCTTGGCTCTGATTCTCACGGAGACTCCTTCGATCGCCTGTGTGCAGGCGGGAATGAGCGGTCACGCGCCGCGCCGGCCGCCCGGACGGCAGCGGTGTCGCGCCTCGCTCACGGAATGTGGCTTGCCCGGCCCGGCTCCGCGCTCATATGGCACATAGTGTTCCCGTCGGGCGGTGAACTGTCAATCGAAGCACGCCGATATGCTGCGGCGGCGTTCGTCTAGAGTCGATGCTCCGTCCCTGAGCCGAGCCCGGAGCGCGTGTGCCAAGCCCGTTCGACATCGAGGAGATCTACCCGGACGAGGCGCCCACGCCACGGCTGCCCCGGCGGCAGGCCGGCACCTCGCCGCAGAGCGTGGCGGTGACCCTCCTGGCCGACTACACGCTGCGTACCCGGGCCCCGCTGCCGTCCGCCGCGATCGTCGAGCTGCTCGCCGAGACCGGGGTGACGAGCGCCGGCGCGCGTACCGCGATCAGCCGGCTGGCCCGGCGCGGCGTGCTGGAGGGCAGCCGGCAGGGCCGCAACAGCTTCTACCGGCTCAGTCGTGGCGCCGCCGCCGACCTCTCCGCCGGCGGGAGCTGGATCGTCGCCTCCACCGCCGACACGCAGGCGTGGGACGGGTGCTGGACGGTGGTCGCGTTCTCGCTGCCGCAGGACCGCGGCACGCAGCGCCGCGCCCTGCGCGGGCAACTGCGCTGGCTCGGCTTCGCGCCGCTGTACGACGGGCTGTGGATCTCCCCGTACGAGCTGGCGGAGCCGGCCCGGTCGCGACTGGCGCAGCTCGCGCCCGGCGCGGTCACCGTGTTCCGGGGCCGGCAGGACGCGCTCGACGTGACCGGCCAGCGCGCCCCCGTCGACGCCTGGGACATCGCCGCGATCAGCGCCCGGTACGAGGATTTCCTGCGCCGGTGGACCCCGCTGGCGTCCCGGCTGGAGTCGGTCGACGGCCCGGCGGCGGTGCGGGCCCGCACCGAGGTGATGGACACCTACCGGCGGTTCCCCACGCTCGACCCGCGGCTGCCGCTGGAGCTGCTTCCGGCCGGATGGCTGCGCAGGCCGGCCCGGGACCTGTTCACCGCCGTCTACGACGGACTGGCCGAACCCGCGCAACGGCACGTGCGGGCGGTCGTCGCGCGGTTCGCCGATCCGGTGCCGCCCGGCATCCAGGCGCACACGACCGCCGACATGCTCGCCGGCGTACGCGAGGACGCCTGCGGAGCGGGCCCGGACTGACCGCCGGACGTCCCGTGGACACATCGGCGCCGGTGAGTCTATGGTCACGGGACTGCGGTGACCGCGAGGAGTGGCCATGAGCGTCCGCGTCTCCCTCGACGAGCTGCTCGGCGACGAGGTGCGGCGCGACCCGTACCCCTTCTACGCCCGGCTGCACGAGGCGGGGGAGGCGGCCCGGCTGCGGCCGGGCGACCCGCACGCGCTCGTCGTGCACGGCTACGAAGCGGTCAACCGGGTGCTGCGCGACCCGGTGTTCCGGGTGCTCGGCGCCGACTACCTGGACCGGGCCGGCGTCCGCTGGCGCCAGCACCAGGTGACCCGGATCCTCCAGTCGTCCATGCTCAACGCCGCCGAACGCGACCACCTCCGGGTCCGGCACCTGTTCTCCCAGGCGCTCACCCCGCGCCGGGTCGCCGCGCTGGAACCGGCCATCGGGCGCATCGCCGACGACCTGCTCGACCGGCTCGCCGAGGCGGGCGCGGACGGCCGGCCCGTCGACTTCATGGCGCGCTTCGCGCTGCGGCTGCCCAGCGACGTCATCGGCGAGCTGCTGGGCGTGCCGGAGGAGGACCGCGAGTGGTTCCCGCCCCGGGTCCGCGCGTTCGACGCGGTGCTGGAGATCGGCCGCCGGTCCATGCGCGAGGTCCGGGCCGCCAACGTCGCGGCGGCGGAGCTGACCGCGTACTTCACCGACCTGGTCGCCGCGCGCCGGGCGACCCCGCGTGACGACTTCGTCTCCGCGCTGCTGCGCGGCCTGGACGACGAACCCGGCCGGCTGACTGCCGACGAGCTGCTCGCCAACCTGATCATCATGTACAACGCCGGGTTCCGGACCACCGCGAACCTGCTCGGCAACGGGCTGGTGCTGCTCACCGAACGGCCGGACGCGCGGGCCGCGCTGCGCGCCGACCCGTCGCTGGCGGCGTCCTACGTGGAGGAGATCCTGCGGTACGAGCCGCCGGTGCACTTCGCGGTCCGGTACGCCGCGGTGGACACCGAGGTCGCCGGCCGGCTGGTGCCGGCCGGGCGGACGGTGGTCGTGCTGACCGGCGCGGCGAACCGGGATCCGCGCCGCTTCCCCGACCCGGACCGGTTCGACCCGTCCC
The DNA here is from genome assembly GCF_002926165.1 of Micromonospora chalcea. Classification (GTDB taxonomy): domain Bacteria; phylum Actinomycetota; class Actinomycetes; order Mycobacteriales; family Micromonosporaceae; genus Micromonospora; species Micromonospora chalcea. The sequence continues at coordinate 44,230 of NZ_MAGP01000046.1, forward strand.
GCGCCGACAACCGGCACCTGGCGTTCAGCGCCGGGCCGCACTACTGCTTCGGGGCGACGCTGGCCCGGGCCGAGGGGCGGCTGGTGCTGCCCCGCCTGCTGGACCGCTTCCCGGCGCTGACCGCCGAACCGGGGCCGCGCCGCGCGCTGATGCTGCGCGGGTACGACCGGCTGCCGGTACGGCTGACCGATCGGGTGCCTTGTCAAACCAACCTGATCGAGTAAGGTCGATGCTACGCGGAGTGTCCGCTCCGCGCCTCACAGGTTCCGTCGAGCAGGTCGAGCGCGCCGCCAGGCACCGTGGAAGGGAAACACCGGACATGACCGATGAGATCCGCGCGTTCCTCCTCGCCGCACTGACCGAGATGAAGTACGACGTCGGCGACGTCGACGACGACACCGTCTTCGGCCCGGCCGGGCTCGACGTGGACTCCCTCGGCCTGGCCGAGCTCGCGGTGCGGGTGGAGGACCGGTTCGGGGTCGCGTTCGACGACGACGAGGCGGAGGAGCTGGCGATGATGACAGTCGGCGAGTTCAGCCGCGCGGTCGCGGCGCGGATCGCCCCGGCCTCGGCGCACTGACCGATGCCAGGGCACGGCACCCGGCCGCGTCACGCCCCGGCGCGCCGGTTCCGGTGAGCGTGCGCGAACGGGTCACGGTCACCGGCATCGGGCTCGTCAGCCCGGTCGGCGCGACCGCCGCCGAGGTGTTCGACGCGGTCTGCGACGGCCGCTCCGGGCTCACCCGGCCACCGCACGACCATCCGCTGCACGGCGTCGTCGACGTCGCCGCGTTCGCCCCGGCGATCGATCCGGCCACCGTGCTGCCCGGCCCGGAGTCCCGCGTCGTGGACCGGTCGATAGTCATGGTGCTGCGCGCGGCCGAGGACGCGGTCGCCGACGCCGGACTGCGGATCGGCCACGACGTCGACAGCTACCGGGTGGCGGTCGTCGTCTCCGGCGTCGGCGGACTGTCCACGCTGGAGGAACAGGTGCTCGCCCGCGCCGGGCGCGGACGGTTCGGGGTCAGCCCGTACATGCTGCCCGGCACGCTGCCCAACATGGGCGCGGCCCGGATCGCGATCAAGTTCGGCATCCACGGCTACACCTCGTCGATCGGCACGGCGTGCGCGGCCGGCGCGCAGTCGATCGGCGAGGCGCTGCGCATCCTGCGCGCCGGCGACGCGGACGTGGTGCTCGCCGGATGCGCCGAGGCGCCGCTGTTCCCGACGTTCGCCGACGCGTTCGGCAACGCCCGGGCGCTCGCCCGCGGCTGGGCCGACCCGGCCGCCGCGAGCCGCCCCTTCGACCGCCGCCGCAACGGGCTCGTCCTCGGCGAGGGCGCCGGGGTGTTCGTGCTGGAACGCGCCGCGCACGCCGCCGCGCGCGGCGCCCGCCGGCACGCCGACGTGCTCGGCTGGGGCGCCACCAACGACGCCCACCATCCGACCACGCCGCGTCCGGATGGCGCCGGCGCGGCCCGGTGCATGCGCCTGGCCGTCCGCGACGCCGGTCTGGAGCCCGCCGACATCGGGTACGTCAACGCGCACGGCACCAGCACCCGGGCCGGGGACGCCGCCGAGCTGGCCGCGCTCGCCGACGTCTACGGCGCGGAAGCGCCGCCGCTGAGTTCGACGAAGGGCGTCACCGGGCACATGCTCGGCGTCTCCGGCGTGATCGAGGCGGCGATCGCGGTCGAGGCGCTACGCCGCGGCCTGCTGCCGCCCACCCGCAACCTGGACGAGCCGGAGCGCGACGGCGAGGTCGACCACATCCGTGGGCGGGCACGCGCGACGACGGTGGACGCGGTGCTGTCGAACTCGTTCGGCTTCGGCGGCCACAACGTCAGCCTCGTCCTGGCGCGGCCCGCCTGAGCGGCGGGTCAGCGGAGCGTGATCACCGTGGCCGCGTCGTACGCGGCGACGGCGACGCTGAAGTGCGGGCGCAGCATGTCGGCCACGTAGTCCAGGTCGGCGACGAGCGGCACCGGCAGCAGAGCGCGCTGGTCCAGGCCGGTACGGGTGGCGACCAGCTCGATCCGGTCGGCCTTGAGCAGCCCCCGGGTGAGGAACGCCGGCAGGTCCTCGGGGAGCAGGCAGCGCCACATGTCCACGTTGACGATCACGTCCAGCGCGCCGGCCTTGAACTGCTGGAGCACGGTGCCGAGCAGGTGGGAGTTCGTCTCGCCGACCGGCGCGTCGTGGTCGAACGTGTGCGACCCGGGGCCGAGGTCGAGCGCGGACACGCCGTTGCCGACGACAAGCGCGGCGCTCGTGGCCAGCTCGTCGCGCAGCGACTCGGGCAGCGCGGCCGGCCGGCCCAGGCCACCGGCGCGGTACGCCTCGATCGCGGCGCCGTAGAGCCGGATCCGGCCCAGGTGCCGGCCGAACGTGTTGATCCCGTACAGCACCTCGACGTCGTAGCGCAGGTGCTTGCGCAGCAGGTACTTCATGTTGTCCATCGAGGCGATCCCGTTGGACGTCTTGCGGAAGTGCGGGAGGTGGTAGGAGAGCGCGTCGACGTCCAGCCGGAACAGCTCCGGCGGGGCGCCGTGCAGGTGGAACACCCGGTAGAAGAACTCCAGGTCCTCGAAGCCCCACTTGACCATCGCCTCGTCGAAGCCACCGACCCGCCGGAACGACTCGTGGTCCACCGACGCGTTGTGGGTCAGGCCGAGCACCCAGGGCGCGCTCGGGAAGTCGCCCATCCGCTGCGGAAGGGCGATGTCCTCCAGCCGCGGGTCGCCACGCTCGGCGTCGAGCATCGCCGGGACGACCGGCTCGCCCCGGCGCAGCGCGTCCGCGCCGGCCCAGTCCAGGTCGTACCGCTGCCCGAGCAGCACACCGGGCCGCCCGGCCCGCCCGGCGTGGAAGTCGCGGTGCCGCTTGAGCAGCGTGGGATGCGCCACCGTGTCGGCGTCCAGGAACATCAGCGTGGCCGCGCGGGCCCGGGCCGCCGCCGCGTTGCGGTTGGCGCTGCGGCCCCGGTTGCGGTCGCTGCGCACGTACTCGATCCGCAGCCGGCCCCGGTACGCGTCCACCACCGGGCCCAGCGCGACAGCCGACCCGTCGTCGCCGACGACGACCTCGAAGTCGCCGGGCGGCAGCGTCTGCCGGGTCAGCGAGCGCAGGGTGGTGTCGAGCGCGGACGGGTTCTCGTGCGCCGGCACCACCACGCTCAGGCTCGGCCGGTCCACTGTGGGCATGCTCAGCGCGCGGTGGAGTTGGCGGTGATGTAGTCGGCCAGGTCCGCGAGCGTCGCCATCCGGTCCTCGTCCAGCTCCTCGACGTCGATCTGGATCTCCAGCTCGTCCTCCAGCGCCAGCAGCAGCTCCAGGCCGAGCGAGGAGCTGAGGCCGAGCTCGTCCATCAGCTGGGTCTGCTCGGTGACCGGCGCGTCCGGCCGCAGCATGCGGGTCAGCAGCACGGTCAGGCGTTCCACGACCTGGTCCCGCGTCGGCACGTCGTGTTCTAGCACCGGGGCTCCTGCGGGTCGATCACGCGCTCCAGCATGGAGTCATCAGAGCAGGGGGCATCGGTGAGTGTCAACGGGTGCGGTGGCGGTCACCGAAAGTCACCGAGGTCGGTGCGGCACTCGACGGCGTACGGCTCCTGCCCGGCCAGCGCCACCGCCACCGCGCAACCCTGCGGCGCGACCACGTCGGCGAGCCGGTGCCGCCCGGCCGGGTCGGCGCACTCGACCACGTCGGCCCGGTCCACCGGCATGCCGAGGTTGGGCCACAGCCGGCCCCCGGCCGCCTTGACGGCCGCCTCCTTGCGGGCCCACAGCCGGACGAACCGCCGTGCCCGGACGGCCTGGTCGCACCCGGCGGCGACGTGCCGCGCCTCCCGCGGGTGGAAGAAGCGCGCGGACGCCGACACCGGGTCCCCGCCCGGCACGACGTGCTGGATGTCCACCCCGACCGGGCGGCCCTCGCTGAGCGCCACCGCGACGAGATCGCCGGAGTAGGACAGGCTGGTGTGCAGGCCGCGCCACGGCCCGGTCAGCGCCGGTTTGCCGTACCGGCCGCGACGCCAGGTCAGCGCCGCCGGTGACGCGCCCGTGGCCCGCCCGCCCGGCACGCGCAGCGCGCCGTGCGCCACTGTGAACCGGTCCCGCAGCCCGTCGGCGGCGAGCCGCGCGGCCCGGGCCCGCTCGGCCGGGTCGAGCACCGCCCGGTACCGGGCCAGCTCGTCCGGGCCCGCCCCGGCCGGAAGCACCCAGACCCGTACGGCGTCGCGCATGGACGGCAGCGTAACGGTGCGCCGTCGCGTTGACACACACCGATACCCGTTGCTCTCATTGACCGGTGTTCGCGCAGACGGTCCAGGCCCACGTTCCCGTCGCGTTCGCCGGGCCGGGCGCCGGCGTCGCGCCCCTGACCTGGGGACAGAAGGCGATCATGCAGGACATGCGGGAGACCGGCTGGACGCACAACGTCAGCGGCGCCCACCCGGTGCCGCCGGGCGTCACTGTCGAGCAGGTGGCGGCCGAGTTCGCCGCGCTGATGGCCCGCCACCCGGCGTTGCGGATGCGGCTGGGCGACGGCGACGGGGGCGGCCCGTGCCAGGTCGTGTCCGCCGGCGGCGAGACGGTCCTGGACGTGGTGGACGTACCCGACGACGCCGACCCGGCCGACGTCGCCACGTTCGCCTACGACCTGGGCCACGCCCGCCTGCTGAGCCACTACGACCTCTACCGCGACTGGTCGGTGAAGATGGCGGTGATCCGGCACCGGGGCGTCCTGGTGCACCGGGTGCTCACGATCGACCACCTCGTGGTCGACGGCACCGCCACGTCGCTGCTCCTGGCCGACCTGGGCCTGGCCGGGCGCCCCGTCCGCCGGGTCGCCGACCCGCGTACCGTGCAGATCCTCGACCTGGGCCGGCGGGAGGAGACGCCGCCGCTGCGCCGGGTCAGCGACCGGGCCGTCCGGCACTGGGCGGAGCACCTGCGGGACATCCCGCCGCTGACGTTCGGCGAGCCGGCCGCCGGTGGGCGCCAGGGGCACCGGTACTGGCACGGCCGGTTCAGCTCACCGGCGGCGTACCTGGCGGTGCGGGCCATCGCGGCGCGGACCCGCACCGACACCTCGCGCGTGCTGCTGGCGGTCATCGCGGTCGCGATCGGCCGGGCCACCGGCGTCAGCCCGCTCACCGCCAAGCTCATCGTCGGCAACCGGTTCCGGCCGGGCTTCGCCGAGGCCATCGCCCCGCTGAGCCAAAACGGCGTGCTGCGCGTCGACACCGCCGACACCACAGTGGACGAGGTGGTGGCGCGTGCCCGCCGGGCCGCGGTCTCGGCCGGGAAGTACGCCTACTACGACCCGGCCCAGCTCGCGGAGGTCTCGGACCGGCTGGACGCCGAACGCGGATATCCGGCGCGGATCAGCTGCCGGATCAACGACCGGCGGGTGGCCACGCGGCAGACGGCCGACGGCGGCCTGGGCGACGCCCCGGTGACCGCCGAGCGGATCCGCCGCCGCGCCGACGAGACGTTCCTGGTCTGGGACGGCCCGCTGGACCACCTGCCCGAGCAGATGTTCATCACCGTCGAGGACCAACCGGAGACGGTCTACCTCCAGGTCATCTTCGACTTCGGCTGCTTCACCGAGGAGCAGGCGGAACGGCTGCTGCGCGGCGTGGAGGAGGTGGCGGTGGAGGCGGCCCTGGACCCCGCCGCGCCGACCCGGGTGACAGCGGGATCGGCGGGCGACTGACCGGTCACCGGTCCCAGGTCACCGGCAGCGTCTCCAGGCTGCGCACCACCAGCCCCGGCCGGAACCGCAGCTGCGACTCGTCGACCGCGAGCCGCAGCCCTGGCAGCCGCCGCAGCAGGACCACGAGCGCCTCCTGCAGCTCCATCCGAGCCAGCGCCGCGCCGAGGCAGTGGTGCGGGCCGGCGCCGAAGGCCAGGTGCGGGTTGTGCGCGCGGGTCAGGTCGAGGGTGTCCGCGCCCGGGAACACGGTGGCGTCGCGGTTCGCCGACGCGATCGCCGGCAGCACCGCGGCGCCGGCCGGCAGGCGTACGCCGCCCAGCTCCACCTCCTCGGTCGTCACGCGGGGGAGCAGCACCCCGTTGTCGCCGAGCTGGATGAAGCGGGACAGCTCCTCGACCGCCCGGGCCACCGCGGCCGGGTCGTCGCCGCGCAGCGCGGCCAGTTGCTCGGGGTGGCGGGCCAGCACGAGCAGGAACAGGTTGAGCTGGTTGGTGGTGGTCTCGTGCCCGCCGACGAAGATGCCGGCGGTGACCGAGACCAGTTCCCGTTCGGTCAGGTCGTCGTGCTCGTCCCAGACCGCGATGAGCGCGCTCATCAGGTCGTCGCCGGGCTCGCGCCGGCGCTGCTCGATCAGCTCGCGGAACGCCTCCAGCGCGGCCCTGGGCGCCTCCGGGTCGGCGTCCCAGTCGCCGACGAGCGCGTCCGACCACTGGCGTACCCGCTCCCGGTCCCGCTCGGGAATGCCGAACAGCGTGCTGATCACGGAGATCGGCAGCGGACCGGAGACGTGGGTGATCAGGTCGGCGGGCGGACCCGCGGCCACCAGGTCGTCGATCATGACGTCGACGAGCGCCGCCACCCTCGGACGCAGCTCCTCCACCCGGCGGACGGTGAACGCGTGCGACACGGCCCGGCGCATCGTGGTGTGCCGGGGCGGGTCCATGCCGATCAGCGAGTCCTCGGCGAGCGAGCCCAGCTCCCGGGTCGGGCGGTTCGGGCCGGCCGCGGCGGCCCGGCTGAACCGCTGGTCGGTGAAGACGCGGCGCACGTCGGCGTGCCGGGTGGCCAGGTACGCGCACGCCCCGTCGGGCAGCTCGACCCGGGCCACCGGGCACGTCTCGCGCATCCGGGTGTAGTCCGGCGACGGGTGGTAGATCGTCGGAGCCGGCGCGAGCGGGTACGGGATGGCCGGCGGGTCCTGCGTCATCTGCGACTCCTCAGATCGGGCCGCCCCGGGCCAGGGCGGCGAGCGTCGGCACCAGGTCGGCGGGGGCGGGCATGGCGTGGACCCGGTCGCGCATCAGCGCCGCCGCGCGCCGCCACGGGCCGTCGGCGATCAGCTCGCGGACGAGGTCCCGCACCGCGGCGGCGGTGGCCTGCTCGCGGGTCAGCCAGGCGCCCGCGCCGGTGGCCGCCAGCCGTTCGCCGTTGAAGTGCTGGTCGCTGACCTGCGGCAGCACGAGCTGCGGCACGCCGTACGCGAGCGCGGTCATGGTGGTGCCGGCCCCGCCCTGCTGCACCAGCGCGGCGCAGGTCTGCAGCACCAGCCGCATCGCCAGCGGCCCGTCGGCCAGGCGGACCCCGGCCGGCACCGGCCCCAGCGCCTCGCGCTGGCGCGGCTCGACCACGACGACGACCTCCACGTCCGGCCCGGCCACCGCGTGGATCACCCCGGCCAGGTCGAGCCGGTCGTCCAGGCCCGCGCCGGCCATCATGGTGCCCGCCGTGACGCACACCCGGGGCCGGTCCGCCGGGCGGCGCAGCCAGGGCGGCAGCACGGCCGGGCCGTTGTACGGCACGAACCGCACCGGGCGGCCGGGACGCCGCGTCGGCACCTGCATCGGCGGCGGCACCGGGTCGAGCGTCAGCACTCCGTCCAACGCCACCTCGGCGGCGGCGAGCCCGAACCGGGCGGCGAGCGGCCCGACCACCGACTCCGGGTCCAGGCGCAGCGTGGTCGAGGAGTCCGGCCCCCACAGGTTCAGCACGCCGGGTACGCCGAGCGCGGCGGCGGCCACCGGCGCGGCCAGGTTGAACGGCTCCCAGAGGATCAGGTCCGGCCGCCAGGACCGGCCGAAGGAGACCAGCTCGTCGAGCACGGCGTCGGCGAAGCGGACCACCCCGCCGTCGGCGGTGATCGCCGGCTCCAGGGCGTCCGCCGTGGCGGGCCCGTCGAGCGGCGCCACCGCGCCGATCCGGCCGGCGAACGCGGCGGCGAAGTCGACGTCGGCGCCAAGCGGCACGGCGGCGAGCCCGGCCGAGCTGATCGCGCTGACCATCGAGGGGTGGCTGGCCACCCGCACCTCGTGGCCGGCGGCCTGGAGCGCCCAGCCGAGCGGGACCAGGCTGTAGAAATGCGACCGCCAGCCCCACGTCGACATCAGAATTCGCAGAGCCGCAGTCAAATCCCACCAATCCGCGCGTGAAACGGCAGTCCTGGCCAACCGATGCTAGGTGATGGAAGCGGTACGCGGAAGGTCGCGGACGACCGCAATGAATATTGACGCCGGGCTAACCGATGCTGGAGTCTTAGCCGGTGCCCGAGGTGGACCGCGATCGGCAGGCGGTGGTGCGTTGAGCGTCAATTCCGGGTTGCGTTCCTATCCGTTCGAGCCATTCACCGGCGATCTTCCGGCCGAGCTGCTGGAGATGGTCGTGACCGAGCCGGTCAGCCGGGTGCGGCTGCCCGACGGGCGGGCCGCCTGGCTGGTGCTCGGCTACGAGCAGTGCTGCACCGTGCTGGCCGACCCCCGTTTCTCCCGGCTTCCGCTCGGCGCCACCGCGACGCCGGACGGCGGCGGTCCCCGCGAGTTGAACATGGACGGTCCGCCGCACGCGGCGGTGCGCCGGGTGGCCGCGCGCGCGTTCACCGCCCGCCGCATCGAGACGTTCCGTCCCCGGGTGCAGCGGCTGGTGGACGAGCTGGTCGAGGCGATGCTCGCCGGCCCGCGCCCGGCCGACGTGGTGGCCGGGCTGGTCGCGCCGCTGCCGGTGTTCGTGGTGTGCGACGTGCTCGGCGTGCCGGCCGCCGACCGTCCCCGCTTCTACGCCTGGATCGAGGGGCTGAACTCGGTCACCGCGTACGGCTCGGCCGACGCCGCGACCGCGCAGGCCCAGCTACGGGACTACCTGGCCGGTCAGCTCGCGCGCAAGCGGGCCGAGCCCGGCGACGACCTGCTCTCGGCCTGGGTCCGCGGCACGCACGAGCTGGCCGACGCCGAGCTGGTCGAGCTGGCCATGGGGGTGCTGCTCGGCGGGCTGGAGATCAACTCGACGAGCGCCGGCCTGCTCGCGCTGTTCCGGCACCCGGAGCAGCTGGCCAAGCTGCGCGCGGCGCCGGAGAAGCTCTCCGCGGCCACCGACGAGATCCTGCGCTACACGTCGGTGAGCGCCATGTTCCGGGTGCAGGTGGTCCGGGAGGACCTGGTCCTCGGCGGCGTCGGCATGCGCGCCGGGGACTGCGTGATGGCGGTCCCGTGGGCCGGCAACCGCGACCCCCGGTTCTTCCCCGAGCCGAACGTCTTCGACATCGACCGCAGGCCCGACGCCCCGCATTTGACCTTCGGCTTCGGGCCGCACTTCTGCCTCGGTACGGCGCTGGGCCGGATGCAGGTGGAGCTGTCGCTGGGCGCGCTGCTGACCCGGATGCCGGCGCTCGCGCCGGCGGTGCCGCCGGCCGAGATCCCGTGGCGGCACGACCGGATGAACGGCGGCATCGCCTCGTTCCCGGTGACCTGGTGAGCGGCGGTCAGTAGCTCTCCACCGCGTTGACCCGGTCCGGCCAGTAGCGCTCGCCGGGCGCGGGCGCGTAGTGCTCCCAGCGCGGCGGGTTCCCGGTCGGGTGGTCGCCGAGCACGGTGATCCGCTGCCCGCGGCGCAGCCCCTCGTAGTCGTTCACCGCGTAGTGCTGGGTGACCCGGTTGTCCCAGACCGCGACGTCCCCGGTCCGCCAGCGGTAGCGGCAGGTGAACTGGGGACTCTCGGAGAAGGCGAACAGGTGCTCCAGCAGCGCGTCGCTCTCGTTGCGGGTCAGCTGCGGGATGTGCGAGGTGAACAGCCGGTTGACGTACAGCGATCGACGCCCGGTCTCCGGGTGCACCCGGACCACCGGGTGTTCGGCCCGGCTGGTGAACTCGGTGCCGATCCGGATGACGTGGATGGCGGTCAGCCCGTCGAGCAGGTCACGCATCGGCGCGGAGAGCGCCTCGTAGACCCGGCACTGGTTGGTCCACATGGTGTCGCCGCCGACCTCGGGCAGCTGGACCAGGTGCAGGATCGAGGCGATCGGCGGGCTCTGGTGGAACGTCATGTCGGTGTGCCAGACGTCGACCTTGCCGCCGTCGGCGGAGTCGATGACGACGATCTCCGGGTGCCCGTCCAGCCGTGGCAGATAGGGGTGCAGCTCGACCTCGCCGAAGCGGCGGCCGAACGCCACGTGCGCGGCCGGCGTCAGCCCGGTCTGGCCGGCGAGGAAGACCACCTGGTGCTTGAGCAGCAGGTCGTGGATCAGCGCGAAGCCCTCGTCGGTGAGCGTGTTGAGGTCGATGCCGTGAACCTCGGCGCCCAGCGCGCCGGAGACGAGCCGGACCTCGGCCGCGATGGATGTGGTCATCGATGATCCCTCCGGTCTGCGCGCCACGGCTGGTCCGCGAATTGTTCCACGCCCGTGAATGTCCTCACCAGCCGTCGTCGTTGACTCACCCGGCGTACGCCTGGAACCATTCGGTGCCGGCGGGGGCGGCGAGGCCGGCCCGCGACGTGGAGGAGGCGCGGGTGGCGATCGATGCCCCGATCGAGGGTGACGCGGCGGAGCGGCTCGACCGGCTCACCGACCTGGCCACCCCGTTCGCGGTCCGTACGGCGGTGACCCTGCGCGTGCCGGACCTGATCGCCGACGGTGTCACCGGCCTGGCCGAGCTGGCCGGCGCCGCCGGGGCCGACGCCGCCGCGCTGGGCCGCCTGCTGCGCTACCTCGCGCACCGGGGCGTGTTCGTCGAGGTGTCGCCGGACGTCTTCGGCCTGACCGACGTCGGCGAGCTGCTCTGCGACCGCGAGGGCGGTGGCCTCGGCGCCTATCTGGACCTCGGCGGCCTCGGCGCGCGGATGGACCTGGCCTGGGCCGGTCTGCCGCACGCGATCCGCACCGGCGGGCCCGGCTACCGCGAGGTGCACGGGCGGGACTTCTGGGCCGACCTGGACGCGCACCCGGACCACCGGGCCTACTTCGACGCGCTGATGCTCAGCCAGCAGCGGTTCACCGCGCCGGAGGTCGCGGCGCTCTATCCCTGGCGCGAGGCGGGCCACGTGGTCGACGTGGCCGGGGGCGCGGGCGGGCTGCTGCGGGAGGTGCTGGGCGCCCATCCGCACCTGCGGGGCACGCTCGTCGACCGCCCCGAGCCGGTGTCGGCCGCCGCCGCGACGTTCGCCGAGTGCGGCCTCGCCGACCGGGTCGAGACCGTGGTCGGGGACTTCTTCGCCCCGCTGCCGCCCGGCGCCGACGTGTACGTGGTCTCGCGCGCGCTCACCGACTGGAGCGACGCCCACGCCACGGCGATCCTGCGGCGCTGCGCCGAGGCGGCCGGAGCGGCCGGCCGGGTGCTCGTCATCGAGGTGCTGCCGACGGTGCCGCACGTGCCGCACCTGTCCGCGTACGACCTGCGGATGCTGGTCGGCGTCGGCGGCCGGGAACGCGGGTTGCCCGAGTTCGCCGCGCTGGCCGCCGCCGCGGGCCTGTCGCCCCGGCGCACGTACCACGGCACCGACGGGCTCACGCTCATGGAGTTCGCCGCCGGCGCCTGAGGGCGCGTCGCACCTGTCCGGTGCCGTCCCGTGCGCCCGATCATTGACGTATATGCATCGACATGGCAGCCCTGGGTGGAAGGGCGGTTTTCTCTGGGCATCGGTCAATGTGCTGAGAAATGCGGTCACGACATTTGCCGCCACCCATATCCGCTCGCATTTATCAATGGTTGTTCGCGGGGAGGGCGGCCGGTAACGTCTCGCGTGGCGACTAGCCGATCCCTCGCGAAAGGGTCGACGCGTCATGACGGTTGCTGGCTCCACGCGATATCCGCCCTTCATCGACGACCTCGCCCGCAGCGAATCGGGACGGCTGCTGCGCGCCGAACTCGGACGGCGGTGGCCCGAGACACCCGACCAGCTCGACGCGATAGTGCGCTACGCGCTGCTGCCGGCGGGCAAGATGCTGCGCCCGATGATGACGCTGCACGCGGCCGAGGCGGTCGGCGGATCTCCCCGCGACGCGCTCGCCGCCGCGCTCGCCACCGAGTACCTGCACGTCGCGACGCTCGTGCACGACGACATCATCGACGCCGACACGCTGCGCCGCGGCCGCCCCGCGGTCCCGGTGGCGTACGGCATCCCCGGCGCCATCGTGGCCGGCGACCACCTGATCTTCCACGCCTTCCGGGCCGTCGTGGAGGGCGGTCCGGACACCCCCGCCGGCCCGGTCGTCGCCGCGGTGGCCGCGCTGGCCGAGGCGGGACAGGACCTGTGCCGGGGGCAGGCGCTGGAGGCGCGGCTCGTCGGCGACCTGGACGCGGGCGCCCGCTGGTATCCGGAGATGATCCGGCTCAAGACCGGCGCGCTGTTCCGCGCCGTGTGCGAGATCGGCGCGCTGCTCGGCGGCGCGGACCAGCCGGTTGCCGCCGCGCTGGCCCGGTACGGCGAGCACCTCGGGATGGCCTTCCAGATCCGCGACGACCTGCTGTCCTATCTGGCCACCCCGGAACAGACCGGCAAACCGGCGTCCAGCGACCTCAACAACGGCCGCCCCACCCTGCCGCTGCTGCTGGCGTACGACGCGGTCACCGACGCGACCCGGGTGGAGCTGCTGGCGGTGCTGCACCGGCGCGGCGCCGGTCCCGGCGACGTCGAGTGGGTCGCCGCGCTGCTGCGCGACGTCGGCGCGGTCGACGGCGCCCGCCAGCGGATGGTGGGGCACGCCGAGCGGGCCCGCGCCGAGCTGGCCGTGCTCACCCCGTCCGCGGGCGCGGACGTGCTCACCGGCATCGCGGCCTGGATGACGAGCGGGACGGCGTGAGCACGGCCGCCGCCGTGCGGGCACTGCGGGCCCACGTCGAGACCTGGCGGCCCTACACCCTCTGGTACGTGGGGCTGGTCGGCCTGGCCGGCGCCGCCGTGGCCGGCGGCCCGCACCATCCGTGGGTGCTGCTGTCGGCCTGGGCCGCGCCGACCGCCGGCTGGCTCGGCGGCCACTATCTCGGCGACTACTTCGACAGGCACCTGGACGCCGGCAGCAAACCGCACCGGCCGATCCCCTCCCGGCGCCTCGGCGCGGGCACCGCGCTCTGGTGCGGCTGGGCCTGTTTCACGCTGCTCGGCGTCCTGGCCGTGCTGGGCGGGTGGGGCACCACCGCGGCGGCGCTGCTGGCCGGGTGCGGCATCGTCGCGTACAGCAGGTGGTTCAAGGCCCGCGGCATCGCCGGAAACCTGGTCCGGGGCGCGCTCGGCGCGGTCGCGCTCGTCTACGGCGCGCTCGCCGCCGGCCTCGCCCCGGACCGCGCCTCGGCGACGCCGGTGCTGCTCGCGCTCGTCGTCGCGTTCTGGTCGCACGACGCGATGTCCAACCTGGTCGGCGCGTTGCGCGACATCGACGGCGACCGCGCGGGCGGTTACCGGACGCTGCCGGTGGGGCGGGGCGTGCCGTTCGCGGTGCGGACCGTGCTGGCGCTCTACGCCGTCGCGATCGCCGCCGCCGTGGCCGCCGGGCTGCTCGCCGGCCGGGGCGCGCGGACCGCGTACCTGATCACCGTGCTCGTGGTCCTGCTGACCGGCGTGGTGGCACTGGCCCCGCTGGTACGCCGGCGCGGCGGCATGCCGGTCGTGGTGGCGCTGCGCGCGCACTCGGTCCTGGTGGTGGAGCGGGTCGCGCTGGCCTCCGCGGCGGTCGGGCTGGGCCTCGGCGTCGCCGTGCAGCTCGCGCTCGCGCTGCCGATGGTCGCGCTGACCTGGGTCGCGCAGCGCGCCATGCGTGCCCGGCACGAACTCGGTCCGCCGGTCGCGGGCCTGACCCTCGCCACCCGCAGTCGAGTACCGGTGGAGGACGCGCCATGACCACTGTGACCACCGAGGCCGTCGGGAAGGCCGTCACCGCCGGCGCGGAGGCGCTCCTGCGCCGGCGCCGCCCCGACGGCGCGTTCGGCGACGACCCGCCCGCCTCGGTGCTGGGTACCGCGGGCGCGGTGGCCGCGCTGCACGCCGCCGACCCGTCCGGCTGCGCGGACCTGGTCGGCGCCGGAACCGCGTGGCTGCGCCGGCAGCAGCACGACGACGGCGGCTGGGGCGGCGTGGTGGGCGCCGGCACCGAGGTCGTGCCCACCGCCGTCGCGATCGCGGCGCTGGCCCTGACCGCGCCGGCCGACAGCGCCGGGGCGATCGCGGCGGGCCGGACCCGGCTGGCCGCGCTGGGCGGCGTCGACACCGTCACCGACCCGGCCATCTCCTTGCTCTGCCGCCAGTTGCTCACCATGGCCGGGATGACCGCCGAGGCGGGCCCGCTGCGCCGGCTGCCACTGGAGATCGTCCTGTTCGACCGGGTACGCCGGCAGCGCCTGTCGTTCCGTACCGCGCCGTTCATCGGGCTCGCCCTGATGCAGGCCGACCTGCTGCCCACCGGCCGCCTGCGCCGGGCCACGCTGGGCCGGGCCCGGCCGGTGGCGCTGCGGCTGCTGCGGTCCATCCATGACCACGAGGGCGGCACCGGCGCGCTCAGCGAGGACCCGTGGCCGGCCGCGCTGGTGCTGCTCGGCCTGGCCCGCAGCGGCGAGGCGCCGGACATCGCCCGCGCCGTCGTCGGCTGGCTGCGCCGGGCGGTACGCCCCGACGGCGCCTGGGACGCGGTCACCAACCTGGACCTGACCCGGACCGGGTACGCGGCGACCGGGCTGATCGCGGCCGGCTACGCCGACGACCCCCGGTTGCGCGCCACCCGGGAGTTCCTCCACGCCGGCCGCAAACCGGAGGCGTTCGAGGTGCTGGACGTGCCGCCGGGCGGATGGAGCTACTCGAACGCGCGCGGCTGGCCGGTGACGCTGGAGTCCGCCGAGATCCTCTCCGCGCTGGCCGGCTTTCCCGGGGCCGACGCCGACCCGGTCCTGCGCGACGGACTGGCGTGGCTGGTCGGCCGCCAGGACAGCCGCGGCTCGTGGAGCCTGTGGGTCCGTGACACCCGGCTCGCCAACGACGGTCCGTGCCCGGCCATCACCAGCCAGGCGATCCTCGCGCTGCACGACGCCGGCCACCCGGACGACCATCCGGCGATCGCCCGGGCGGCGGCCTGGCTGCTGACCCGGGCCGCGGCCGACGGCACGTTCGAGAACCTCTGGTACCGCGACCGCACCTCCGGCACCGCCGTCGTGGTCGCCGCGCTGTCCCGGGTCGGGCACGCCCGGCACGAGGTGGTGCGCCGGGCGGCCCGGTGGCTGCGCGACACCCAGTTGCCCGACGGCTCGTGGGGGCCGGGCGACGGCACGGCGGGCTCGGTCGAGGAGACGTCCTGGGCCGTCCAGGGCCTGCTCGCCACCGGCGACCCGGACGCCACCGGGGCGGTGGACCGGGGCGTGGCCCGGCTGGTCGCCGCCGCCGGGCCGGACGGGAGCTGGCCGGCGGCCCGGGTGTGCAACTACATCCGCCACCACATGCGCTATCCCAACGCCGTGATCACCCAGGCGCTCGCGCTGCGGGCGCTCGGCGAGTACCGCCGGGCCGCCGCGCGGCCGGACGTGGCGCCGCCGGCGGTGACCCGATGACTCCCGACGTGGTGGTGGCCGGCGCGGGCGCCGGCGGCCTGGCCTGCGCCCGCGCGCTCGGCGCGCTCGGCCTGCGGGTGCTGGTGCTGGACCGGCAGCGCACCCCGGCGTCGATCGCCAAGGGCGAGATCCTGCAGCCCGAGACGGTACGCATCCTCGACTCCTGGGGCCTGCTGGACGCCCTGCGGGCCACCGGCGCGCGCCCGGTCGGGCGGCTGGCCATCCGCGACCCGGCCGGCGAGCCGTTGCTCTGCCTGGACTACGCCGGGCTGCCCGGCGCGTACCGGCAGATCCTCTGCGCCGACTACGGCGACCTGCGCCGCGTGCTCACCGACCGGCTGCCGTCCGGAGCGCGCATCCGGTGGGGAGCGCGGGTCACCGGCGTCCTGCGCGACAGCGACGGGCGCATCGGCGGCGTCCGGTTCGTCGCCGACGGCGCCGAACAGGAGATCCACGCGCCGCTGGTGGTCGCCGCCGACGGCATGTCGTCGCCGCTGCGCCGCGGCGCCGGGATCGCGGTCCGGCGCCAGGAGTACCCGCACGGCCTGGTCGCCTTCGACGTGGCCGGCGCCGACGTGGCCGAGGAGGTGTCCGCCTACCGCACCGGCCGGGGACTCTGCCTGGTCTACCCGCTGCCGGGCGGGCGGTGCCGCCTGTACGCGCAGGTGACGCCGGACGAGTTCCGGGGGCGCGTCGACCTGGGCGCGTGGTGCGACCGGCTGCTCGCCGACGTGCCGGCGATCCGGCCGCTGGGCGCGGCGCTGCGCGCGAGCCTGGACCGGCGCCAACTGCTCGCGGTCTACCGGCTGCGCAGCGCGCGCCTGGCCGTGCCGGGGCTCGCGCTCGCCGGCGAGGCCGCCCACGCGGTGCACCCGATGGCGGCGCAGGGCGTCAACAGCTCCCTCGGTGACGCCGAGACGCTCGCCGCCTGCCTGGCGGCCGAGGGCGGCGCGCCGGAACCGGCGGCGGTGGACCGGGCGCTGCTCGCCTTCGAGGCGGCGCGGCGGCCCCGCCTGGACCACGTCGCGACGGTCAGCCACAACGCCTCCCGCATGATCACCGCGGTGTCCGGGCTGCCGAAGCTGCTCGGCGCGCGGATGATGCGCCGCACCGCCGCCAACCCCCGCCTGCTCGGGCTCACCGCCGGCAACCTCTCCGGCACCGACGTCCGGCCGCTGTCCGCGGTCGACCGGATGTACCAGCTCGGGCTCCTGGCCGACCGGCGAGCGCACACCCCGCCGGTCCCGTCGGAAAGTGAGCGACCATGACGCCTGGCACCGCCGTCGGGACGCACCCGCCGGCCGACCTGTCCATGAACGAGACCCCCTACCCGCCGCTGCCGGGGGTGCGGCGGGTGGTCGCCGACGCCGCCGCGGCGCTGCAGCGCTACCCGGACCGCACGTCGGCGGCGCTCGTGGCCGCGCTGTCGCGGCGGCTCGGCGTGGGACCGGAGGCGATCCTCGTCGGCCCCGGCTCGGCCGGACTGTGCCAGCACCTCGTGCAGTCCCTCGGGCCCCGGCCGGACGTCGTCCACCCGGCCCTGTCGTTCGAGGGCTACCCGCTGATCATCGGCAACGCCGGGGCCCGCGCCGTGCCGGTGCCGATGGACGGGTACGGCCACGACCTGCCCGCGATGGCGGACGCGGTGACCGAGCGGACCCGCTGCGTGCTGCTGTGCAACCCGAACAACCCGACCGGGGCGGCGCTGCGCCGCGACGACGTCGAGGCGTTCCTGGACCGGATCCCGGCCGACGTACCGGTCATCGTGGACGAGGCGTACCGCGAGTTCGTCACCGACCCCCGCTCGCCGGACGGGATGGACCTGTACCGGGCGTACGACAACGTCTGCGTGCTGCGCACGTTCTCCAAGGCGTACGGGCTGGCCGCGCTGCGCGTCGGGTACGCCGTCGTGCCGCCCCGGCTCACCCGGGCCGCCGCGCTCACCGGGGCGGTGTTCTTCCCCTCCGCGCTCGCCCAGGCGGCGGCGGTGGCGAGCCTGACGCCGGAGGTGGACGCGGAGCTGACCCGGCGGTGCACGGAGCTGGTGGCGGAGCGTACCCGCCTGGTCGGCGCGCTGCGCGGCCTCGGGCTCACCGTGGCGCCCAGCGAGGCCAACTTCGTGTGGCTACCGCTGGGAGAGCGGGCCGTGCCGTTCGCCGACCGGGCCCGGGAGACCGGCATCCTGGTCATGGCGCTACCCGGCGCCGGGGTCCGGATCACCGTCGGTTCCCCGGAGGCGAACGAGCGGCTGCTCGCGTTCGTCCGCGCGGCGCTCGCCGACGGGCTCTGACCGGCCGGCCGGCGCCAGCGCGACCACGCTCAGGTAGTTCAGGCCGGGCTCGTAGTCGGCCACCACCACCGGCCGGGGCCGCGCCGCGTCCCCGGCGAGACGGTCCAGCAGCGCCCACCAGACCCCGGTGGACGGCTGCCTGCGCGGCCCGGTCGTCACCGCGGCGCCGCCGTGGCCGGGCCACACGGCGGCCAGGTCCGCGCCGAGCACGACCGCGACATCGGTACGTCCGGCCGTCAGCTCGCCCACCTCGGCCGCCGCGAGCGCGGCCACGTCGCCGGCGTCGACGTCCACGTGCTGGCGCAGCGCGGTCACCCGCGCGCCGCCGCCGAGCCCGATCAGCTCGGGACCGCCGGCCGCACCATCGCTGTCGCCGTCGCGGTGCGCGCCGTCGTCGGCGAGCGCGTCGTAGAGCATGGCCACGGCCCGGTGGCGCGCCGGTACGGGCACCGCCGCGTCGTACGGCAGCACCGCCTGCTCGACGGCGAGCAGCAGGGCGCGGCGGCACCCGTACGCGCGGGCGATCCGCAGCCCGGTGAACGCCGCCGCCGAACCCTGGTCGCAGAGCGCGAACGACATCGGCGTGCCCGGGCAGACGTGACTGAGGTACGCCGCGGTGGCCCGCCCGGGCAGCATGTCGTGCACGGCGAACGCCAGCACGAGCAGGTCCACCGGCTCGTCCGGCGGCACGACGGCGGGGATCAGCTCGGCGGCCATCTCCCCGTACGACTGGCCCAGCGCCGCCGCGGGCGCGTCGAACAGGCCGGCGGGCACACGCAGCCCGTACGGCCGGGTCAGGTCGGCCAGGTAGCCGGCGGCGCGCTCGCGCAGCACGGGGTCGCCGAGCAGCGCGGCCGGACCGGTGAACGTGCGCCGCGCGGCCCGCAGCAGGCGGAGTCCGGTCTCCATGGTGGCCTCCGCCGCTCAGTGCTCGAAGACCATGGCGGCGAACGTCGCGCCGTCCCCGGCGCCCACCGCCGCGACCAGATAGCGGTCACCGGGCCGGAGCAGGTCGCGCTGCCGGGCGGTGCGGTAGTTGACGAACGCGTCGGCGCAGAACACGTGCCCGGTCTCGGTGACGTTGTCCAGCAGCACCCGGTCCAGCGGCAGCCCGATCAGCCGGCACAGCCGCTTCCAGGTCATCAGGTTCACGTTGTGCGGCAGCACCAGCCGCAGCTCGGACAGCGTCGTGCCGGACCGCTCCAGCGCCCGGCCGATCACCTCGGCCAGCGCCGGCCGGTACGCCCGCTGGAACCGCGCCGGGGACTCGCCGCCGGCCACGTCGAACTCGCCCCGCTGGTGGCAGGCGTACGCGAGCAGCCGGTCCCGGCCGCCACCGGCGCTGAGCAGGCAGGCCGAGGCGCCCTCGCTGAACACCGACGTCTCCGGGATGAACTGGGCGTCACGGGTGAACGCCTTCTCGCCGGTCAGCACCAGCGCCAGCGGCGGGCCGTCCGGCGTGTCCGGTTCGGACGCGAGCAGCCGCCCGGCCACGTCGATCGCGGCGAGCGCGCTGGCGCAGGACTGCTGGGTGAGCGTGAACGCGAGCGCGTGGCCCAGCCCGAGCGCGCGGCACACCTCGTGCAGCGGGTTGACCGGGTAGGGGGTGACCACCGGGAAGGCCCGCCCGTACACCACGAACCGCACCCGCCGCCGCAGCGTGTGCAGCGCGGTGAGGCCGTGCGCGGCGCGCAGCAGCAGGTCGGTCAGGGACAGCCCGGGGTCGCGGCGGACCTCGGTCAGGCCGTGGAAGCGGCGGAACAGGCGCACCTGCATGTCGCTCAGGCCCAGTGGCGCGGCCAGGCTCTCGACCGGCACCCGGCGCTGCGGCAGGAACACCGAGACGGCCTCGATGGCCGTCATGCGCGAACCGTCACGACACGGATCAGATCAGTGACGCCGATGGATGTCAACGCGCGTGCGATCATATCGACGTGGCTCGCTTCCTGTTCGTCGTCCTGCCGGTGGAGTCCCATCTGAACGCGCCGGTCGCCATCGCCCAGGAACTGGAGGCGGCCGGGCACGAGGTGGCCTGGGTCGGGCCGCGCAGCGATCTGCGCCCGCTGGTCGGCCCGGACGCCACGCTGTTCCCCACCGGCAAGCGCTACTACCGCCCCGACGACGCGGCCGGGATGGCCTCGGTGCGCAGCCTCTGGGAGGGGCACGTGCTGCCCGCGAACCGGTTCATCCGCGACGCCGCCGACGCCGCCGTCGAGCGGTACCGGCCGGACGTGGTGGTGGCCGACCAGTACGCGCTGGCCGGCGCGCTCGCCGCGCACCGCCGCGGGCTGCCGTGGGCGACGTTCTGCGTCGGCATGCTGGAGCTGACACCGCCGACCGAGGAGATGCCCGAGTTCACCGGCTGGGTGGACGCCCAGGTCCGCCGCGTGTGGGCGATGACCGACCTGCCGGTGGACGAGACGATCGACCTGCGCTTCTCGCCGTACCTCGTGATCGGCCTGACCACGACGGCGCTCACCGGCCCGGCGCCGCTGCCGCCGGGCTGCGTGCTCACCGGGCCGGCGCTGGGACGGCGGCCGAACGCGCCCGCGTTCGCCTGGGAGGCGTGGGATCCCGGCCGCCGGCACGTGCTCGTCACGGTCGGCACGATGGCCGAGCACCTCGCCGCCGACTTCTACCGGCGGATGACGGCGGCGACCGCGCCGCTCGCCGACCGGGTCCAGGTGATCCTCACCGCCGGCGCCGGACTGGTGCCCGACCCGCCGCCGCACGTGCTCGTCGCGCCCCGGGTGCCGGTGCTCGAGCTGATGCCCCGGCTCGACGCCCTCGTGTCGCACGGCGGGCTGGGCACCGTGTCCGAGGCGCTGGCCCACGGTGTGCCGGTGGTGGTCGCGCCGATCCGGCACGACCATCCGGCGGTGGCGCGGCAGGTGCGCCGGGCCGGCGCCGGACTGGAGGTCTCCTTCGGCTCCGCGACCCCGGCGGAGCTGACCGCCGCGCTGAGCGCGGTGCTCGACGAACCCGCGTACCGGGCGGGAGCGCGCCGGGTGGGGGAGTCGTTCGCGGCGGCCGGCGGCGCCCGCGCGGCGGCGGCACGTCTCGCCGTGTTGGCACGCACGGCTCCCGACACTGACGCATCGACCGTTGTCCAACCGTCGGGGCCGAACTAGCCTGACCTGACGCACCCGCGCCGGCGTCGCGCCGCACGAGGAGGCTCGATGATCGAGGCCACCGGCCTACGCAAGTCCTTCCGGGTCGGACGTGGCCGCGGCGCCACCACTGTCGAGGCGGTACGCGGCGTCGACTTCGCGGTCCGGCGCGGCGAGATCGTCGGATTCCTCGGCCCGAACGGCGCGGGCAAGTCCACCACGCTGCGGATGCTCGCCACGCTGATCCGGCCCAGCGGGGGAGCGGCCACCATCGCCGGGGTCGACCTGCTGCGCGCGCCCGCGCAGGTGCGGCGGCGGATCGGCTTCGTGGCGCAGGCCAGCGGCACCTACGACGACTCGACCGCCCGGCGGGACCTGGTCCTCCAGGCCCGGATGCACGGGCTGTCCAAGTCGGTGGCGCAGGAGCTGGCCGCCGGGGCGATCCGCGCGTTCCAGCTCGACGACTTCGCCGACCGCAAGATCAAGACGTACTCGGGCGGGCAGCGCCGCCGCCTCGACGTCGCGCTCGGCGTCATCCACTCGCCGCAGGTGATGTTCCTGGACGAGCCGACGGCGGGGCTCGACCCGCCCAGCCGGGTCCGGATGTGGCAGGAGGTACGGCGGCTGCGCGAGGAGGGCATGACCATCTTCCTCACCACGCACTACCTGGACGAGGCCGACAGCCTCTGCGACCGCGTCTCGATCATCGACGCCGGGCGGATCGTGGCCGAGGGCACCCCGTCGGCGCTCAAGCGCGAGATCTCCGGCGACGTGGTCGCCGTCGACTTCGCCGCCGCCGACGTCGCGGACGAGACCGGCGGCGACCTGCCGGCCGCGACGAAGCTGCTGGCCGAGGCGCCGTACGTGCACGCGGCCGAGCCGGTCGACGGCACGCTGCGGCTCTACGACGACAGCGCCGCCACGGCCATCCCGCAGGTCATGCGGGCGCTCTACGACCGGGGCATCGAGCCCGGCGCGATCGAGGCCCGCCGGCCCAGCCTCGACGACGTGTTCCTGGCCAAGACCGGCCGGTCGCTCGCCGAGTGACCGGGCGCCGAGAGGAGTACGGCGTGAAGCTCGTCCGCGACACCTGGCTGATCTTCCAGCAGGAGGCCGGCCTGATGGTGCGCAACCCGGTGATGGTGGCGTTCAGCCTGGCCCAGCCGATCACCTACCTGATCCTCTTCGCGCCGTTCCTCAAGGTGGTGATGGTCGACCGGGGCGCCTCGACCTACGCCGACGCGTACCGCATCTACGTACCCGGCCTGTTCGTGGCGATGGGCCTGTTCGGCGGCCTGTTCGCCGGTTACGGGCTGCTCAGCGCGCTGCGCGCGGGCATCATCGACAGGTGCCGGGTGACGCCGGTGAGCCGGACCGGCCTGCTGCTGGGCCGGGCGCTGATGCACGTGTGCCTCAACGTGGTGCAGGCCATGGTGGTCACGCTCGTGGCGCTGCCGTTCGGCCTGCGGGTGCACCTGGCGAACCTGCTGGTGTCGTACGCGCTGCTGTCGGTGATGGTGCTGCTGAGCACCTCGATCTCGTACGACATCGCGTTGCTGGTCCGCAACGAGAACAGCCTCGGCGTGCTGGTGAACACCGTCGGGCAGCCGGTGTCGCTGCTGGCCGGCGTGCTCATCCCGCTCGTGCTGGCGCCGATGTGGATCCAGCGGGTCGCGGTGTGGAACCCGTTCGCCTGGGCCACCGACGGCATGCGGGCGCTGTTCGCCGGCCAGATCACCCAGAGCGTGGTCTGGCAGGGCGCGCTCATCATGTCCGGGCTGGCCGCGGCGAGCCTGTTCTGGTCGTCGCGCCTGTTCAACCGCGACGTCTCCTGACCGAGCGTACATCGAGCATTGTCTCAGCGTGGCGGGCGCTCTAGCCTGATCGTGTCCCCGCCCGGCGGCCGGTACGCCGCCGGCGCGGCCGTGACGTGTGTCAGCTGAGGAGGCGACTCGTTTGGGTGCCGACAACTTCCGCGCGACGCTGGCGGCCGACATGGAGCTGGGCGCGGGCAACGTGCTGCTCCGGCTGGCCGAGCACGGCGCCGACATGGACATGCCCCGGGTGACGTTCGACGTCGACGTCGACGGCATCCCCGCCTGGACGCCGCTGTCGCTCGCCACCCTGACCGAGCGGGTCGCGGCGCGGGCGGCGTGGTTCCGGGCGCGCGGCGTCCGCCGGGCCGACCCGATCGCGGTGTACGTGACCTCGGCGCCGGACGTGTTCCTCAACTTCCTGGCGCTGACCTGGCTCGGCGCGATCCCGGCGCTGATGAACGGCAACATGCCGATCGAGCTGGCGGCCGAGTTCGTGCGGCGGCTGCGCGCCGCCGGGGTGGTGGTCGACGCCGACCACGCCGCCCTGGCCGGGCACGACCTCGGCGCGCCGGTCCTCGGCGACGCGGCGCAGACCGGCGCGGGCGACCCGGCGCAGGCCCCGCCGCACCACCGGCACCACCCGCAGGACCCGGTGGTCATCACCCACTCCTCGGGCACCACCCGGGTGCCGGCGGCGATCGTCCACTCGCACCACGGCCTGTTCGCCGCGATCCGCGCGGTCCGGCTCACCGAGTCCCGGCCGTACGGCGAGGTGCGGGAGATGTCCGCGCTGCCGGCCGCGCACGCCGCCGGCATCATCACGCTCAACCAGGCGCTCTGCAACGGCTACCAGCTGCTGTGCCTGTCCGCGCAGGGCGGCCCGTTCGCGCGCAGCGCCGAGACGATCCTCTCCGCGATCGAACGGTGGCGCCCCACCGGCGTCTTCGGCTTCGCGGTGACCTGGTCCGAGCTGGCCCGGGTCGACCTCACCACCCGCGACCTCAGCTCGGTGCGCAACTGGTTCAACACCGGAGACTGCGCGCACGAGTCGCACGTACGCCGGCTGGTCGCGGTCGGCAGCCATCCCACGTACACCCGCGACGGCATGGTGGACGCCCCCGGCTCGAAGTTCGTCGACATGCTCGGCTCCACCGAGATGGGGCACGGCGCGTTCCGGATCACCCACCGGCTGGGCAGCGACCGGTACGACCGCTGTGTCGGCAAGCCGTACCCGTTCGCCGAGATCGCGCTGCTCGACGTGGAGACCGGTGAGGAGGTAGCGCCGGGGCAGGTGGGGCACGTCGGCCTGAAGTCGCCGACGCTGGCGCTCGGGTACTGGAACGACTCGGTCACCACGTACCGCACCCGGCTGGGCGGCTACTACCTCACCGGCGACCTGATGTACCGCGACGAGGCCGGCGACTACCACCACGTCGACCGGGCCAGCGACGCGGTCGACCTGGGCAGCGGGACCTGGCTGTACACCGCGCTGTCCGAGGAGCGCGTCCTGCGGCACTGCCCGGACGTCCGTGACTGCACTGTGGTCGCGGCGGCGGCCGAGGACGGCACGACCGTCACCGACGTGCTGCTCCTGCTCGCCGAGGACGCGGATCCGGCGCGTGACCGCACCGACCGGGTCCGGGCCGCGCTGGGCCCCGCGGTGGCCGCGACGCTGCGCCGGGTGGTGACCGTCCCGGACGACGACGTGGTCATGGGACCCACCGGCAAGGTCCGCAAGTTCCTGATGCGACAGCGCCTGCTCGCCGGCGCCGCGGCGCCCGGCGCCGGCTGAGCGGGGGAGATCGACACCTGGCGCGGCCGTGCCAGAATCTGGCCGTGTCCTACCTCCCCTCGCAGCCGTACCCGCCGATGCACGGCGTCGTCCCGCTGATCGCCTACCCGCACCCGATCACCCCGCCGCCGGGCTGCGGAGTGCTCGTGGTCTCGGTGAACCGGGGGCCGTACATGATTCCCGCGCCGGTCACCAGCCGCTTCAAGATCGACCGCCAGGTGGTCGCGATCCCGGGCGAGGGCACGTGGCACGTCGCCGTCCCGGCCGGCGGGCACGACGTCCGCTACACCGACTTCATGGGCGTCCCGCTGATGACCACGTCGCTCATGGTCCAGCCGGGAGCCGCCCACCACCTGGTGTTCCGCTTCGGCGGTTGGCGCAACCGGGTGCACGACGGGTACGGCACCGACGTGACGCGGTTCGGCCTGTGGTCGAACTACTCGGTCGCCCTCGTCACGCTCGTCGTCGGCGGGCTGGCCTGCTGCGGCGTGTTCGGGGTGATGCTGGGCTCGACCGGGTAGCGGCGCCCGGCGCGGGCCCGGCCTTGATCCGGAAAGCCGCCGAAACTTCCGGTCACCATCGCTTACTCGGCTCGTTCAAGAGACCCCCGGCAGGGCTGCGACAGCCTCACGCGGCAGCGCTAAGCCCTATTTGTGCTACTTCGGGTTTCCACAACATTTCCGGAACTTGTTGACACGGAGAAATGAGCCTCCAATACTGTGGCCATCGGCGTATCTCGATTGACGTCGATGTCCGTCCACCGCCGTGGCGCGCAGTCGCCCGTCCCGCCGTCCACCAGCGGACGGCCACATGCGGCTCGTGCCACCCGGCTGGCCGCGCCAGCCGGTCACAGGGAGGAAACCCGTCCATGAACGACGCCCCCGTCCGCACGGGCAACCGCAGGCGCGGACGCCTCCGGATGCTCTTCGGCGGCGCCTGTGCCGTGGCGCTGATCGCCGCCGGGACGACGGCGGTCACGTCCGGCCCGGCCTACGCCGACACCACCGTCACGTCGAACTCGACCGGCACCAACAACGGCTACTTCTATTCCTTCTGGAAAGACAGTGGCAACGTCTCCATGACCATGGGCAACGGTGGTCAGTACAGCACCCAGTGGAGCAACATCAACAACTTCGTCGCCGGCAAGGGCTGGAACCCGGGCGGCCGCCGCACGGTCAGCTACTCCGGCAGCTTCAACCCGTCCGGCAACGCGTACCTGACGCTCTACGGGTGGACCCGCAACCCGCTCGTCGAGTACTACATCGTCGACAGCTGGGGCAGCTGGCGCCCGCCGGGCAGCGGCTACATGGGCTCGGTGTCCTCCGACGGCGGCACGTACGACATCTACCGCACCCAGCGGGTCAACGCCCCCTCGATCGAGGGCACGCGGACGTTCTACCAGTACTGGAGCGTCCGGCAGTCGAAGCGCGTGGGCGGCACCATCACCGCCGGCAACCACTTCGACGCCTGGTCCCGCTACGGCATGAACCTCGGTTCGCACGACTACCAGATCCTCGCCACCGAGGGCTACCAGAGCAGCGGCAACTCCAACATCACGATCGGCGGGACCAGCGGTAACCCGACCACCCCGCCGCCGAACAACGGTGGCTGCACGGTCAGCGTCAGCCGGGCCGAGGAGTGGGGCGACCGGTTCAACGTGACCTTCTCGGTCAGCGGCACCAGCAACTGGGTCGTCAGCATCCAGACCCAGGGCGGCCAGAGCCTGCAGAACAGCTGGAACGCCTCGGTCAGCGGCACCAGCGGCACGCTCACCGCGCGTCCCAACGGCAACGGCAACAACTTCGGCATCACGCTCTACAAGAACGGCAACAGCAACACGCCCACCGCGAGTTGCTCAGCCGCCTGAGCCCTCTTCCGGGGAGGGGGTGCCGCGCCTGGCGCGGCACCCCCGTTTTCGTGTGCGCGGACGGCCGCGGTGGCGGCCGACACACCTGGGCAGAAACTTGATTCATTCCAAAAGACCGGGCTAAGGTCGTCGCATGACGGCCGACTTCGAGACGCAGCTCCGGGCGGTCTCGTTGCGGGTGACCCGGCCCCGGCTGGCGGTGCTCGCGGCGTTGCGCGACCACCCGCACGTCGACACCGACACCGTGATCGCGCTGGTCCGCGCGGAGCAGCCCACCGTGTCCCACCAGGCGGTCTACGATGTGCTGCGGGCCCTCACCGACGCCGGGCTGATCCGGCGCATCCAGCCGGCCGGCGCCACGGCCCGCTACGAGTCTCGGGTGGGAGACAACCACCATCACGTCGTGTGCCGTTCCTGCGGCGCCATCGCCGACGTCGAGTGTGCCGTCGGTAGCGCCCCCTGTCTCACCGCCTCCGACGACCACGGTTTCGTGGTGGACGAGGCGGAGGTCGTCTACTGGGGCGCCTGCCCCGGCTGCGCGGCCGACCGCACCGCCCAGTGATCCGCCAGTTCGGAAGGAAACAGATGAGCGACACCCAGGACAACCGGCCCGTCAGCCCGCAGGGCGTGGACGCGAAGGAGGCGGCCGGCTGCCCGGTCGCGCACGACTCCGTGACCGCGCACGGCAGCGAGAGCGAGAACCCGGCGATCGACTCGCCGACCCCGAAGACCGGCGGTCGTCCGCGCAGCAACCGTGACTGGTGGCCCAACCAGCTCGACCTGTCGGTGCTGCACGCCCACTCGGACAAGGGCAACCCGCTCGGCCCGGAGTTCAGCTACGCCCGGGAGTTCGCCAAGCTCGACGTCGAGGCGCTCAAGCGGGACATCACCGAGGTCCTCACCACCTCGCAGGACTGGTGGCCGGCCGACTTCGGTCACTACGGCGGCCTGATGATCCGGATGAGCTGGCACGCCGCGGGCACCTACCGCATCGAGGACGGCCGCGGTGGCGCCGGCGACGGCGGTCAGCGGTTCGCCCCGCTGAACAGCTGGCCGGACAACGCCAACCTGGACAAGGCCCGCCGGCTGCTCTGGCCGGTCAAGCAGAAGTACGGCCAGAAGATCTCCTGGGCCGACCTGCTGGTGCTCGCCGGCAACGTCGCGCTGGAGTCGATGGGCTTCAAGACCTTCGGCTTCGGCTTCGGCCGTGAGGACGTCTGGGAGCCGGAGGAGATCTTCTGGGGCCCCGAGGACGCCTGGCTCGGCGACGAGCGCTACGCCTCCGAGAAGGAGATGGTGGCCGGCGTCGGCGCGACCGAGATGGGTCTGATCTACGTCAACCCGGAGGGCCCGCGCGGCAACGCCGACCCGCTCGCGGCGGCGCACTTCATCCGCGAGACGTTCCGCCGGATGGCGATGAACGACGAGGAGACCGTCGCGCTGATCGCCGGCGGCCACACGTTCGGCAAGACCCACGGCGCGGGCCCCGCCGACCAGCACGTCGGCCCCGAGCCGGAGGCCGCGCCGCTGGAGGCGCAGGGTCTGGGCTGGCTCAGCACGTACGGCGAGGGCAAGGGCGGCGACACGATCACCAGCGGTCTCGAGGTGACGTGGACCGACAAGCCGACGCGGTGGTCCAACCGGTTCTTCGAGATCCTCTTCGGCTACGAGTGGGAGCTGACCACCAGCCCGGGTGGCGCCAAGCAGTGGGTCGCCAAGGACGCCGAGGCGATCATCCCGGACGCACACGACCCGTCGAAGAAGCACAAGCCGACGATGCTGACGACCGACCTGTCGCTGCGCGTCGACCCGGCGTACGAGAAGATCTCCCGCCGGTTCCTGGAGAACCCGGACGAGTTCGCGCTGGCGTTCGCCAAGGCCTGGTACAAGCTGCTGCACCGTGACATGGGCCCGGTCAGCCGCTTCCTCGGCCCGTGGGTGCCGGAGGCCCAGCTCTGGCAGGACCCGGTGCCGGCCGTCGCGCACGAGCTGGTGAACGACGCCGACGTCGCCGCGCTCAAGGGGAAGGTGCTGGAGTCCGGTCTCACCACCGCCCAGCTGGTCTCCACCGCCTGGGCCTCGGCCGCGAGCTACCGCTCCACCGACAAGCGCGGTGGCGCCAACGGCGCGCGGATCCGCCTGGAGCCGCAGCGCAACTGGGAGGTCAACCAGCCCGAGCAGCTCGCCACCGTGCTGGCCACGCTGGAGGGCATCCAGCAGGAGTTCAACGCCGCCGGCGGCGCCCAGATCTCCCTCGCCGACCTGATCGTGCTGGCCGGCTCGGCCGCTGTCGAGCAGGCGGCGCGCGACGCGGGCGTCGAGCTGACCGTGCCGTTCCACCCGGGGCGTACCGACGCCACCCAGGAGCAGACCGACGTCGAGTCGTTCCGGGTGATGGAGCCGCGCGCCGACGGGTTCCGCAACTACCTGCGGCCGGGCGAGAAGACCCAGCCGGAGGTGCTGCTCGTCGACCGGGCGTACATGCTGAACCTGACCGCGCCGGAGATGACCGTGCTGGTCGGCGGTCTGCGCGCGCTCGGCAACAACGTCCGGGGCGCGTCGCACGGCGTGCTCACCGAACGGCCCGGCGTGCTCACCAACGACTTCTTCGTCAACCTGCTCTCCCCGGGCACCCGGTGGAAGGCGTCGGAGTCCGAGGAGCACGTGTACGAGATCCGGGACCTGGCCACCGACCAGGTCAAGTGGACCGCCACCGCGGTCGACCTGATCTTCGGCTCCAACTCGCAGCTGCGGGCCCTCGCCGAGGTCTACGCCAGCGACGACGCGCGGGAGAAGTTCGTGCGTGACTTCGTCGCCGCCTGGACGAAGGTCATGGAGCTGGACCGCTTCGACCTGGCCTGATCCGCCGTCTCCGAGCGAGCCCCGGTCCGTCGCGCCGCGACGGACCGGGGCTCGTCCCGTGTCCGGCGGGTGTCGGGGATCAGCGGCGCACACCCGGCCCGCAAACGTTGGAAAATCTGCTCAGAAGTTGCGGTCGTCCCGCGAATCGGTTTGTTTCGTCCCGAGCGTCGGGATCCCGGTCGAGCGCCGGATCGCTCGGTCCAGCGTGGATCGCCGCTGGTGGTCGGGGATCTGACCCCGCTCGTGTTGCCTGCGGGTTTCGAAAACTTTGCCGCAAGCTCTTGCAAAGACTTTCATGGATGGCGCATGGTGTTCGCTACCCGGGACGGCCGCCCCACCCCCCGCTCACCCTTTCGAACCCACGGAAGAGGTCCCCCAACCATGCTTTCCGTCAGGCCACACCCCCGTGGCCGTGCCGGTCGCCTGCTGCTCGCCGCCGCGCTCGTCGCGGCGGGCGGCACGGTTGCCGTCGCGGCTGCCACCACCACCGCCGCACCCGCCCGCGCCGCCGTCGTACTCAACGACAGCGAGGTGACCGCCAACCTCTGGGAATGGAACTGGACCTCGGTCGCCGCCGCCTGCACCGACCACCTCGGACCGGCCGGCTACGGCGCGGTGCAGGTGGCACCGCCGCAGGAGTCGGTGAAGCTGCCCGCCAGCGCCGACGGCGCCTACCCGTGGTACGAGGTGTACCAGCCGGTGTCGTACAAGCTGGACAGCCGGTTCGGCAACCGCCAGCAGTTCGCCGCGATGGTCACCGCCTGCCACAACGCCGGTGTGCGCGTCTACGTCGACGCGGTGGTCAACCACATGGCCGGCACCAACAACCCGGCCGGTACGCGCGGCTACGCCGGCACCGAGTTCTCCGGCTACAGCTACCCGGCCGTGCCGTACGGCGACGGCGACTTCCACCGCCCCGGCGACAACTGCCCGACCGGCGGCGCCATCAACGACTGGAACAACGAGGCCCAGGTGACCAGCTGTGAGCTGCTGTCGCTGTCGGACCTGTACACCGAGAAGGAAGCGGTCCGGAACAAGATCGCCGCGTACCTCAACGACCTGATCGGGCTCGGCGTCGACGGCTTCCGGGTCGACGCGGTCAAGCACATCCGCAAGGACGACTTCGCGGCCATCCTCGGCAAGCTGAACAACACGGTCGTCGAGGGCCGGCGCCCGTATGTCGCGCAGGAGATCTTCGACGGGGCGAGCAACTCCGCGCTGCAGGCCCGTGCGTACATCGCCAACGGCGACGTGCTCGACTTCGCGTACGCCAAGGGCATCCGCTCGGCCTTCCAGGGCTCCATCTCGGCGCTGGCCAACGTGCCGAACTGGAACCTCGACGCGCCCGGCGCCAACGTCTTCGCCATGGTCACCAACCACGACCTGGAGCGCGACGGCGTGGTGCTGTCGTACAAGAACGGCACCGACTACGTGCTGGCCAACTACTTCGCACTGGCCTACCCGCACGGCAAGCCGTCGGTCTACGACAGCTTCACCTGGTCCAACCGCAACCAGTCCCCGCCGCACGACGGCACCGGACGGGTCACCGACACGGTCTGCGGCGCCGCCTGGACCTGCCTGAGCCGCACCACCGGCGTCAAGGGCATGGTCGGCTGGGCCAACGCCGCCCGCCCGGTGAAGACCGTCTCGGACTTCACCACGGTGAACAGCAACGTGATCGGCTTCCACCGGGGCGACCGGGCGTGGATCGGCATCAACGACTCCGGCTCCGCCACCACCGCCACCTTCACCACCGGGCTCGCCGACGGCCGGTACTGCGACGTCATCTCCGGCGTCGCCACCGGCAGCGGCTGCACCGGCTCCACGGTGACCGTGTCCGGCGGCCGGGCCACCGTGACCCTCCCGGCCAACGACGCGGTCGCGATCCACGTGAACGCCCGGCCGGGCGCGAGCCCGTCCCCGTCGGCCTCCCCGACCGTGTCGCCCACCGTGTCGCCCTCGCCGACCGTGTCCCCCACGGTGAGCCCGGGTGACCGGATCGCCACCACGTTCACCGTCACCGCGAACCTGGCCGCCGGGCAGGACGTCCGCGTCGTCGGCAGCATCTCCGCGCTCGGGTCGTGGACGCCCGCGAGCGGCGTCAAGCTCACCGCGCAGGGCGGCGGCGTCTACCGTGCCACCGTCGACCTGCCCCGGTCCACCGCGGTGGAGTACAAGTTCGTCAAGCTGACCGCCGCCGGCGCGGTCACCTGGGAGTCCGGCGCCAACCGGACGCTCACCACGCCGGCCACCGGCACGTACGCGGTGACCGAGACGTTCCGCGGTGACACGGTCTCCACGGCTGTGGCCACCACGTTCTCCGTCACCGCGACCACCGCCTACGGGCAGAACGTGTTCGTGGTCGGCAACATACCGGCGCTCGGCGGCTGGAACCCGGCCGCCGCCGTCGCGCTCTCCTCGGCCGCGTACCCGGTCTGGCGGGCCACCGTCGACCTGCCCGCGAACACCGCTGTCGAGTACAAGTACGTCAAGAAGAACCCGGACGGGACGGTGACCTGGGAGTCCGGCGCGAACCGGACGCTCACCACGCCGGCCGGCGGCACCCGGGCCGTCACCGACACCTGGCGCTGACGATCGTGCGGCCCGTCCCCCTCACCCCTGGGGACGGGCCGCATCCGCGCCGGTCAGACCGCCGCGAACGACCAGACCTGGGCCGGGTTGCCGAACCCGGTGCAGCGGTAGATCTGGACCGTCGCGCCGTCGGCGTCCGATCCACTCCGCACGTCCATGCACCGGCCACCGACCTGCGACTTGATCTGGTGCACCCCCGCGAACGAGTTCGGGTCGACCGTCCACTTCATGCTCGACGTGCCGGTGCAGGCCCACTGCTGCAACGGCGTGCCGTCGGCGTTCACCCCGTTGCGGACGTCCACGCACATGCCGCTGAACTGGTTGACGAACGTGTAGGTGTCCCTGCCCACCGGCGACCAGCGCTGCACGGCCTGGCCGTCGCAGGTGCGCTGCACGACCCGGCCGCCGAGCGACGACGGGGCGCCGGACCGGTCCACCTCCAGGCACTTGCCGCTGCCGTAGTTGACGATGGCGTAGTGGCCGCTGGCGGCCTGTGCCGGCGGGCCGTACGCCACCCCGAACCCGGCGGCGAGCAGTCCCGCCGCCAGCACCCCGGCCGCTCTCTTCCCGATCATGGTGTCTCCCCTCGGAGTCGTGTCGTCGTCCCGGATCCGCCGGTGGTCACCGGCCGGACGACTGGGGAAGACGCTAGGGAGCCACGACGGCACCCGGATCCGGGTTCCTCCTAGTCGACGAGGCCGCGCGGGCACCCTGTCGGGTTCGCGTCGCGCCCGCCCGGACGGACCACACCGGCGGCTAGCGTGCGGTCATGGGCAGCGGTCCGGCGCCGGCCGGTGCCGTCGGCACGGCCACGGACACCGGTGATGACGCCCTGCTCGGGCGCGCCGACGAGTGCCGGCGGCTCGGCGCGCTGCTGGCCGACGCGGTCGACGGTCACGGCGGCGCCCTGGTGCTGCGCGGTGCGGCAGGCGTGGGCAAGACGGCGCTGCTGCAGCACTGTGCCGCCCGGTCCACCGGGATGCGGGTGCTGCACGCCACCGGCGCGCCGTTCGAGGCGGACCTGCCGTTCTCCGCGCTGCACCAACTGGCGCGGCCACTGCTGCACCGGCTCGGCGATCTGCCCGCGCAGCAGGCCGACGCGCTGCGTACCGTATTCGCCATCGACGGCAGTTCCCGTCCGGTCAACCGGCTCGCCGCGTACGTGGCGACGCTGAGCCTGCTCACGACGGCGGCCGAGGACACGCCGGTGCTCTGCCTGGTCGACGACGCGCACTGGATCGACCCGGCCTCCGCCGAGGCGTTGCTGTTCACCGCCCGGCGGCTGCTCGCGGACCGGGTCGCCGTCGTCTTCGCGGCCCGCGACGCCCCCGCGTTCCCCGCGCCCGGCCTGCCGGAGCTGCCGCTGACCGGTCTGGCGCGCGACGACGCGATCCGGCTCGCCATGCGCGCCGGCCTGGACCGCCGGGTGGCCGCCGACCTGGTCGCGGCCACCGCCGGCAACCCGCTCGCGCTGACCGAGCTGCCGGCGACGCTGTCCGAGGAGCACCGCAACGGGTGGCTGCCGCTGCGGGAGCCTCTCGTGCTCGTCGAACGCATCGAGACGACCGTCCTGGCGCACGCCCGCGGGCTGCCCGACGACACCTGGCGTGCGCTCGTCGCCTGCGCGGTCACCGAGGTCACCACCCCGGCGCTGCTGGAGCGGGTCCTGGTGGCGGACGGGCTGCGCCTGGGCGTGCTGGACCCGGCGGTCGACGCCGGGCTGATCCGGGTGACCGACCGTGAGGTGACGTTCCGCCATCCGCTGACCCGCGCCGCGGTGCACTCGGTCGCCGGCCCCGGCCGGCGGCGGGCCGCTCACCTGGCGGTGGCCGCCGCGCTCACCGGCGACGACACCGCCGACCGCCGGGCCTGGCATCTCGCGGCCGCCACCACCGTGCCCGACGAGGGCGTCGCCGCGTTGCTGGCCGACTCCGCCGAGCGGGCGCAACGCCGGGG
This sequence comes from Micromonospora chalcea, assembly GCF_002926165.1. Classification (GTDB taxonomy): domain Bacteria; phylum Actinomycetota; class Actinomycetes; order Mycobacteriales; family Micromonosporaceae; genus Micromonospora; species Micromonospora chalcea. Next base: position 78,024 of record NZ_MAGP01000046.1, read on the forward strand.
CGGCGTGGTGGCCGAGGCCCGCGCCTACGAACGGTCCGCCCGTCTCACCCCGGACCCGGACGTACGCGCGTCCCGGCTTGCCGCCGCGTCGCGCGCCTGGGCCAACGCCGGCGCGAGCCGGCACGCGATCACGCTGGGAGAGGAGGCGATCGGACTGACCCGGCGCGCCGACCTGCGCTGCCGGGTCAAGCCGTTGCTCGCCCACCTGGCGCAGCAGCACGGTGACACGGCGGGCGCCGAGGCGTACCTGGCCGACGCGCAGGCGTACGCGCAAGCGGATCCGCTCGGCGCGGCCCGGCTGATGAGCGCCCGCGTCAACCAGTTCTGGGCGCGGCTGGACGTCACCGGCATGGTGCCGCTGTGCGCGCGGGTGGCCGAGCTGGCCGCCGCGGACGCGGGCGCGACCTGGCCGAAGGGCCCGATCCGGCTGGCCGCGGCACAGGTGCTGGCCGGGCTGCCCGAAGGGGTCGCGTCGGCCCGTGCCCTGGTCGCCGCCTGCGCCGGCCACGCCGACGGCTCGGCGGCGGAGCTGGCCGAGGTGTTCTGCTGGCTCGGGGACCACGACACCGCGCGGGCGCTGCTGGAACCGGAGATCGACCGGGCCCGCGCCGCAGACGACGTGTTCCTGCTGGCGTACGCCCTGCCCCGGCTCGCCGGGCTGGAGTGGCGCACCGGCCGGCTGCACGCGGCGTACCAGGCCGCCGCCGAGGCGGTCCGGATCGCCGAGCAGGTGGCGCTTCCGGTGCTGCGGGCGGAGGCGCTGGCCGCGCTGGCCTTGGTGGAGGCGCTGCTCGGCGAGGAGCCGGAGGCGCTCACGCACGTCGAGGACGCCCGCCGGCTCCTGCCGGGCGAGTTCCGGGAGATCGAGGTCCGGCTCCGCTACGCCACCGGGATCGCGGCGGCGGTGGGGGCGCGCTGGCAGGACGCCGTGACCGAGCTGGAACGGGTCCGCCGGGCCCAGCGCGACGGCGGCATCGCCGAACCGGGGTGGCTGCCCGTCGCGGCCGAGCTGGCCGAGGCGTACGCGCACCTGTCCGACCCGCAGCGGTCGGCGCGGCGGCTGCGCGACCTGGCCGGGGCCGGCGGTGCCGCCGCCCGCGCCGCCGCCGCGCGCGTCGAGAGCCTGCTCGCCGGCGAACCGGACCTGGACGAGGTCTTCGCGGCGGCGCTGGCCCGGTGCGATCCCGCCGTCGTCCCGCTGGAACGGGCCCGGACGCTGCTCAGCTACGGGCAGCGGCTGCGCCGGGCCCGGCGCCGCCGGGACGCGCGGGTCCAGTTGCACGCCGCGCTGCGGTTGTTCGAGGCGCTCGGCGCGCAGGGCTGGGCGCGGCGGTGCCGCACCGAGATCGACGCCACCGGCCGGCGGCCGCCCGAGCCCGGCGACCGGACCGTCGACCGGCTGACCGGCCAGGAACGCCTGATCGCCCTGCACGTGGCGGAGGGCCTGACGAACCGGGAGATCGCGGCCCGGGTCTTCCTGTCGCCGAAGACCGTCGAGTACCACCTCGGCAACGTCTACCGGAAGCTTCGGCTGCGCTCCCGGCCGGAGCTGATCCGCCACCTGTCCGGCCCGCCGGCCGCGGGCTGACGACCCGGCCGGGCGGCCGCCTTTGCCGCGGCCAGGCACGCCACGGCGGCGAGTACCAGCGGCGGCCGGCCGCCGACCGCGACCGCCGCCGACCCGAGCGGGATGGCCAGCGTGATCGGGCCGAACATCACCGTGTTCGCCGTCCCGGCGACCCGCCCGAGCATCTCCCGCGGCGTGTACGTCTGCACGGCGGTGACCGCCGCGACGAGCGTCCACGGCAGACCGACGCCGATCACCACCGAGGCGGCGACCGTGCCCGGCCACCACGGCAGGCAGCGTCCCAGACAGCCGGCCGCGAACAGGACCGCGCCGGCGACCCCCACCGTGATCTCGCCGTGGCGGCGGACGAGCCGGCCGACGACCAGCCCGGCGAGCAGCGATCCGCCACCCTGCGCGCCGGCCAGCACACCGAGGAAGGTGGACGGCAGCCCGAGGCCGGTCACCACCACGTCGTACAGCGCCGCGGTGGTGAAGCCGGACATCGCGATGGACGCCGCCGCGAGCGCCACCGGCACGCGTACCGCCCGCCGGGCCAGGAGCGCGGTCAGCCCGGCCCGCAGCCCCACCGCGGGTGCGGTCGGGGGAGCGGACGCCGCCCGGGCCAGGCGTAACGCGCCGTACAGGGCTGCCACGAGCACCGGTACGACGGCGGCGAGCACCGCGACGACGTGCCCGCCCCGCCACGCGTACAGTCCCGCGCCGGCCAGCGGCGCCACCAGCTTCACGCCCTCCTGCGCGCTCGACCGCCAGCCGTTGACGTCGGCCAGCCGGGCCGGGGGGAGCGCGGCGGGCAGCAGCGCGGTCTCGCCGGCGTCGACGAGCACGTATCCGATCCCGTAGGCGAGCGAGACGGCGTAGATCAGCCACGCCTGGCCGGGCCCGCGCACCGCCAGCAGGCTCAGCAGCGCGCCGGCGAGAGCGAGGTTGACGCCGACCACCAGGGGCCGCCGGGGGACCCGGTCGAGCAGGCCGCCGAGCCAGGGGCCGGCCAGCGTCGGGGCGTAGACGCAGAGACCGGCCAGCGCCGCGAGCCCGGTGGAGCCGGTCAGGTCCAGGATCCAGATGCCGGAGACCAGGGCCATGGCGCTGCCGCCCAGGCCGGACAGCAGCGAGACGGCCACGAACAGGACGGCGTTGCGGCGCATGGGTCCCCCGAGAGTTGAGCCTGGAGGACTCATCCTCGGGACGTGAGCCGGGGCGTGGCAACACTTCGGGGCTACGTCAATGTCTTGTTGACAGTGTCGCCGTGATGCGCCCGGCGGCGGCGCGTACCGGAGGCGGCAGCCGGAGTCCGGCCCCGGCGAGATCGTCGGCTAGGTGCGCGGCCAGCGCGTACAGCGGCCCGGCAGGGGCGTCGAGCGCGAGCGCGCAGGTGCGGCGCGTCAACGCCGCGCGGGGGAAGCGCCCGTCCCACGCGCGGTCCGTCTCGATCCAGCGGCGCAGGTCGGCGACCGCCGCCCGCAGCATGGGCAGGTCGGGGGAGCCGGTCGGGTCGAGCCGGGTCACGCGGGCCCGCCGGGCCGCCGCGAGACGCTGCCGGCGCTGCTCGGCGGCCTGCCGGCTGCCCAGGCCCAGCGCCCGCGCGATGTCGGCCCAGGTGGCGCCGTCGTGCCGGGCCCGGTCGATCAGGTCCAGCTCGCGGTCGTCCAGCCGGACCCGGGCCGCGGCGATCTCGGACAGGCCGGCCAGGCTCACTCGTCAACGCTACATTGACACGGGCCCGAGAAGGTCAGCCCTCCGGCCGTCGCGCGGCAAACCGGGCCGGTGTCTCAGCGCGGCGGCGAGACGTACAGGCCCGTCCGGCAGCCGGTCTCGCCCGGCTCCAGCCAGATCCGGTCGTACCCGGGAGCCTCGATCTTCCCGGCCGGGGTGCGGACGAGCAGGAGGCAGTCCCGTTCGGCCGGTACGCCGACGGCGGCGACGAGCGCGCCCTCGTGCACCGTCGTGTCGACGGTGATCCAGTCCTGCGGGAACGCCGCCCGCACCGCGCCGGCAAGGGTGTCCGGGGTGGCGGTACGCAGCACGGCGGTGAGCCGCTGCCGCCCGTCCTCGGGCACCTTCGGTACCGGCGCGGCGGTGGGTGGCGAGGGCGCGGCCCCGCTCGGACAGTCGATCTCGTGGTACGTCGTGTAGCGGTAGAGCTGGAACTCGTACCGGTAGCAGCGGGTGGCGTCGCCGGCGCTGTTGCTCGCGCCGCCGACCGACACCGGCGGTCGTTCCGGCACCGTCACCACGAACCGCACGTCGACGGTGGCCCGCTCGTCTCTGGCGGTGCGGCCGGACCAGGCCAGGGCCTCCCGCCGGACGGTCTCGTCATCGCCCGACGCGGTGCCCTGCGGCTGCTGGACGATCTCGGCCGCCGCGATCGACCCGGCGTCGCGGACCCGGTTGCGGTGCCCCAGCTCCGTGTTGAGCTGCTTCGCCTCCGCCGCCGCGACGTCGCGCGCCAGTTCGTCGCCGCTCTCCTCGCCGAATCCCCTTCCGCATCCGACCGACGCGAGCAGGAGCACCGCGAGCGCCCAGCGGACCGGCCGGTGACGGGACGGAGGTGTCGGGGCGGCGGCGCTGCGTGTCCGGTTCACCGCACGGACGTTACCGACGAGTCGGACGCCGCGCTGCCCCGTACCGCGGGGGCCGTTGGTCCCGGGTCCGACAGGCCCTCGGCCCTGCGAGCCGCGCCCGCGCACCCGGCATGCTGGGAGTGCCCGGCGCGGGCGGCGACGACATGGAGGGCAATGTGGTGATCAACGGCGGGCAGGGCACGGTGACGCCCACCGAGATCTCTCCGGCCCCCGCGACCGGGCTCGGCTCGGCCGAGGCGGCTGCCCGGCTGCGCGCCGACGGGCCGAACACGGTGGCCGCGCCACGCAAGCGCGGGCTGGCCGGCCGGATCTTCCGTCAGCTCACCGATCCGCTGGTGGCGCTGCTGCTGGCCGCCGCCGTGGTGACCACGCTGCTGCGCGACTACCCCGACACCGCGGTGATCGTGCTGGTCGTCCTGATCAACACGGCGATCGGCGTGGTGCAGGAGGTACGCGCCGACCGGGCGGTGGCGGCGCTGGACCGGCTCGCGGCGCCGACCGCGCGGGTGGTCCGCGACGGCCGTGACCTCGTGCTCCCCGCCGCCGACCTGGTCCGGGGCGATCTGGTCCGGCTGGAGGCCGGCGACGTGGTGCCCGCCGATCTGGACCTCACCGACGCGGTACGGCTCAGCCTGGACGAGTCGGCGCTCACCGGTGAGTCGGTGGCGGTGACCCGGGTAGCGGGGGAGGAGGCGAGCGCCGGCACGGTGGTCACCACCGGCCGCGCCACCGGGACCGTGGTACGCACCGGCGCGGCGAGCGCGCTGGGCCGCATCAGCGCCCTGGTCGCGGCGACCCGCCCGGCGCCCACCCCGCTGCAACGCCGCCTGTCCTCGCTCGGCCGGGTGCTCGGGCTGACCGCCGTGGTGCTCTCCGGGCTGGTCTTCGCGCTCGGCGTGTTCGACAGACGCCCGGTCACGCAGATGGCGGTCACCGCGGTGAGCCTCGTGGTGGCGGCCGTACCGGAGTCGCTGCCCGCCGTCGTCACGCTCGCGCTCGCCCTGGGCGCACGCCGGATGGCCGGCAGCCGGGCCATTCCCCGGCGGCTGCACGCGGTGGAGACCCTCGGGTCGGTCACCGTGATCGCCTCCGACAAGACCGGCACGCTCACCGAGGGCCGGATGGCCGTGCAGCACGCGGTCGTGCCCGGCCGCGACCGCTACGCCGTGACCGGCACCGGCTACGCGCCCGACGGCGAGGTGCGCCACCGGGGCGAGCCGGTGAGCGCCCCGGACGAGCTGCGCGCCCTCGCCCGCGCCGGGCTGCTCTGCAACGACGCCACGCTGACCCCGCCGACCGGCGAACGGCCGGAATGGACAGCGATCGGCGACCCGCTGGAGGCCGCGCTCGTCACGTTCGCGGCTCGCTGCGGTCTGGATCCGGAGACCACCCGCGAGGCCTGGCCCCGGGTCGCGGAGGCCCCGTTCGACCAGGACCTGCGCCGGATGACCACCGTGCACCGCCGCTGCGACGGGCGCTACCTCGTGGTCTGCAAGGGCGCGCCGGAGAACCTGCTGGCCCCGCCGCTGATGGACGCCGACGCCGAGGAGCTGGCCGAGCTGACCGATGCCGCGCACCGGCTCGCCGCCGAAGGGCTGCGGGTGCTGGCGGTGGCCTCGGCCGTGGTCGACACGCTGCCGGACCCGGCCCGGCCGACCGGCCTGCGCCCGCTGGGCCTGGTCGCGGTCGGCGACCCGCTGCGCACGGCGGCACCCGGCATCGCGGCGGGCTTCGAGCAGGCCGGCATCCGGCTGGTCCTGATCACCGGCGACCACCCGGCGACGGCCGCCGCCATCGGCGGCCGGCTCGGGCTCTGGCGCGACGGCGACCCGCTCGCCAACGGCGACGACGGCGACCCGGGCGGCGCCCACCCCGACACCCGGGTGTACGCGCGGACCCAGCCAGAGCAGAAGCTCGACATCATCGCCGGCCTTCAGGACCGGGGACATGTCGTGGCGATGACCGGCGACGGCGTCAACGACGCCCCGGCGCTGCGCCGGGCGGACATCGGCGTGGCGATGGGCGGCGGCACCGAGGTCGCCCGGCAGGCCGCCGACCTGGTGCTCGTCGACGACGACCTGACCACCGTGGCGACCGCCATCGGCGAGGGCCGCCGGATCTACGACAACATCCGCCGGTTCCTGCGCTACGCGCTCGCCGGCGGGGTCGCCGAGATCGCGGTGATGCTGCTCGGACCGCTGGTCGGCCTGCCGGTGCCGCTGCTGCCGGCGCAGATCCTCTGGATCAACCTGCTCACCCACGGCGTACCCGGGGTGGCGCTGGGCGCGGAGCCGGCCGAGCCGGGCACGCTGCGCCGCCGTCCCCGCTCGCCGCAGGAGTCCGTGCTCGGCGGCGGCCTCGGCCGGGACGTGCTGGTCACCGGCGCGCTCATCGCCGCCGCGACGCTCGGCGCCGGCGTGTGGGCCGCCGCGGCGGACCGGCCGTGGCAGTCGGTGGTCTTCGTGGTGCTCGGCCTCGCCCAGCTCGGCGTGGCGCTGGCCGTCCGCGCGACCCGGGCGCCCGGCTCGCGGGAGCACAACCGCGCCCTGCCGGTGGCGGTCGCGATCTCCGCGGTCCTCCAGGTCGCCGGCGTGCTGCTGCCGCCGCTGCGCGAGCTGCTCGGCACGTCCCCGCTGAGCGCGCTCGACCTGCTCGCCTGCGCCGCGATCGGCGTCCTGCCCGGGCTGGTGCTGCGGCTGACCCGCCGCACGGCCGACGGGACCGACGGCCATCGCGCCGGGACCCAGGACCCTGCCCGGCCGGCCGCCGGACGGGCAGGCTGAGGACAGTGAAGGAGGCGTCATGACAATCCACTCGCAGGCCCCCGTCGTGGTGGGCGTGGACGGATCGGCCACCGCCCTGGACGCGGTCCGGGTCGCCGCCCGCGAGGCCGCCGACCGGAACCGGCCGCTGCAGGTGGTGCACGCGTTCATCTGGCCGCTGACCCGCGCGCCGCTCACCCCGGCCCCGGGCGCGCCCGCCGGCGCCGGCCTGCGCAACCAGGCCGAACGGTGCGTCGCCGAGGCGGTCGCCGAGGCCGGCAAGGTCGCGCCGGACGTACCGGTCACCGGCGTGGTGGTCGACGGCGCGCCGGCTGCGGTGCTGGTCGCCGAGTCCCGCGACGCCGCGCTGATCGTGCTCGGACACCGCGGCCTGGGCGGCTTCGCCGGCCTGCTCATCGGCTCGGTCACGCTCCAGGTGTCCGCCCGCGCCCACTGCCCGGTGCTGGTGACGCGCGGCGAGGCACGCGCCGACGGCCCGGTCGTGGTCGGCGTGGACGGCTCCGAGCTGTCCACCGCGGCGGTCGGGTTCGCGTACGAGGAAGCCGCCCGCCGGGGCGCCTCGCTGATCGTGGTGCACGCCTGGCTGTACCCCACCCCGATGGGTCCCGGCGACATCCTGCCCCTGGTGTACGACCCGGAGGCGCTCGCCGAGGAGTCCCGGCGCGTCGTCGCCGAGTCTGTCGCCGGCTGGTCGCAGCGTTACCCCGACGTGCCGGTGCGGCAGCGGTCCATCCGCGGAGCCCCGGCCCGGGTGCTGGTCGAGGAGTCGAAGGACGCCCAGCTGGTGGTGGTCGGGGCGCACGGCCGTGGCGCGTTGGGCGGGCTGCTGCTCGGCTCGGTCAGCCACGCCGTGCTGCACCACGCCCACTCGCCGCTGGTGATCGTCCGCGACGCCGCCTGACTCCGCGACAGCGCCTGTTTCCGCGACAGCGCCTGACGCCGCGACGGCGTCAGGCGCGGCGGACCGTGGTGAGGTCGGCCAGCCCGGAGATGGTCAGCAGCGGCTCCAGCAGCGGACCGGCGACCAGCGCGATCCGGTCGGCGTGCGGGAACAGCGCGGCCAGCCCGGCGCTGTCCAGGTACTCGACCTTCGTGAGGTCCACGACCAGGGGTTCGCCCTCGGGCCGTACCCCCTCGGCCAGCGCGTCGGCGAACGAGGATGCGTTGCTCATGTCGATCTCGCCGACGGCGGTCAGCACGCGGACGCCGTCGGGACGGTCGCTCGTGGTGAGAGTCAGGGACGCGCTCATGCGGTGATCCTCGCCTGCATGTCGACGGTGGTGCCGGTCGCTCCCGGAGTGACGCTGATGCTGTCCATCAGCGCGCGCATGAGCACGAGCCCCCGGCCGCGGTGCGGATCGGGGGGTTGCTCGCGCTCCCGCCAGTGACCGCTGTCGGTCACGCTCAGGCGCAGGTTGTTCGCGGTGGCGGCGGCGCGCAGCCGGATCCGCCCGCCGGGGTTGTCGCGGTGCCCGTGCTCGATCGCGTTGGCGCACGCCTCGCCCGCCGCCACCAGGATGTTGTAGGCGTGGGCCGGGGCCAGCCCGCAACGGTCCAGCCATCCTCGCAGCGCGGTACGCACCTCGGCCAGCCGCGTCGACTCGGCCGGGAACTCCAGCTCCAGCGGCCCGGGATGGCGGTAGAGCAGCAGCGCCACGTCGTCGTGGTAGCCGCCGTCGGGCGTGAGCCGATCCATGATCTCGGTGGCGAGCACCTCCACCGGCGCGTGGTGGCCCTGCTGGATGGCGTCGGTGGCGCGGGCGATGCCGACGGTGATCGGCTGGCGGCGGCGTTCCACCAGACCGTCGGTGTAGAGCATCAGGGTGGCGCGCGGCGGCACCGTGGCCTCCGCCTCCGGTCGTTCCTCACCCGCGCGGACGGCCAGCGGCCGGGACCGGCCGTGCTGCAGGAGCTGGGGAGTGCCGTCGGCGCCGACCACGATGGCCGGCGGGTGACCGGCGCTGGAGTAGCGCATCAGGCCGGTGACCGGGTCGAGGACGCCGCAGAAGACGGTGGCGCAGGACGCGCCGGGAAGCAGCGCGGCGAACCGGTCCAGCGCCGCCAGCGTCCGGGCCGGGCTGGGGTCCTGCAACAGCAGGGCGCGGCACGCGCTGCGCAGCTGCCCCATCACGGTGGCGGCCCGCAGCCCGTGTCCCACGCAGTCGCCGACGACGATGCCGATGCGCCCGTCCGGCAGCTCCACCGTGTCGTACCAGTCGCCGCCGACCTTCAGCGGCACCGCGGCGGGGGCGTACCGCACGGCGAAGCCGGCGGGCAGTTGCGCCGGGCCGAGGATCGCCCGTTGCAGGGCCAGCGCGGTCTCCCGCTGCTGGTCGATCTGGTGCACCCGGTGCAGCCCCTGACCGATGTGGCCGGCCAGCAGCGCCAGCAGGGTCTGGTCCTGCTCGGTGAAGGGCCGCTTCTCGCCCAGGTCGATCCAGAGCGCCATGGTGCCGTGCGGGTGCTCGACTGCGATGCCGGCGCCGTGTCGGCGTGTCGCCACCGGCGTCAGCAGCGGGGTGTCGCGCAGCGCGAGCAACGCCTGCCGGCGTTTGGCGGGCAGCGTCGCCCACCGGGCCGCCGGGTCGGTGCCGGTCACGTCGGGGGTGGGCAGGTCACCGAAGACGGCGGTGAGCACGCCCGCGGCCCGCCACAGCTTGCGCAGCTCGTCCAGCACGCCGTGCAGCGCGTCGGCGAGGTCGTCGGCCCGGGACAGGCGCATGCCGAGCCCGGCCAGGGCGGTCTCCCGCTGGACCGCGTAGTGCTCGGCGGTGACGTCACGGAACGTGCCCACGATCATCCGCCGGCCGCTGTCCGGGTCGTCCACCTGGTTGAACGCGGCAGAGATCCAGATCCGGTGCCCGTCGCGATGGGTCACCGGCACGGTGTAGGTGCCGCGGGACTGGCCGACCAGCCTCGAGAACGCGGCGGCCACCTGACGGTGCGCGTCCGGTTCGGCCTCCTGGTCCGGCCACCACGGCTGTACCGGCGGATAGGGCAGGCCCTCGGTCCCGTAGCCGAGGACGTCGGTGAACGCCGCGTTGATCTCGACCACGGCGCCGTTCTCGTCGCAGACGAAGAACGCCTCCTGCAGCGAGTCGACGAGCGCGGTGCGCCAACGCGCGTGGTGGTTGCGCAGCCGCGCCAGCTCCACGTTGGCGCGTACGCGGGCCAGGCGCTCGGCGGCCGGGAACGGCTTGACCAGGTAGTCGTCGGCGCCGGCCTCCAGCCCTTCGATCGAGGCCTCCTGGCCGGCGCGGGCGGACAGCAGCAGCACCGGGGTGCCGGCCGTACGGGGATCGGCGCGCAACGCGGCCACCAGTTGCAGGCCGTCGAGCCGGGGCATCATCACGTCGCTGACCACCAGGTCGGGCGTCTGCGCGCGGGCGGCGTCCAGCGCGGCACGCCCGTCGGCGACCGTGTGCACCTCGTGTCCGGCCGAGCGCAGCAGCCGGGTGAGGTACTCCCGCATGTCGGCGTTGTCGTCGGCCACCAGGACGCGGGCCGGCGCGCCGCCGGGCAGCGGATGCACCGGGCCGTCCGTGGCGGCGGGCCCGTCCTCGCCGACGACGGCGCCCGGGTCGGCGGGCAGCCAGCGCAGCGCCTCCTGCACGAACGGCTCGGCCGACCCGGGCGCCCGGCCGGCGCCAGCCGGGGTGAGCGCGTCGGCGGGCAGGTGAGCGGTGCCGAACGGCAACCGGACGGTGAAGGTTGTGCCGCGGCCCACGGCGCTGTCCGCGTCGATGTCGCCGCCGTGCAGCGAGACCAGTTCCTTGACCAGGGCGAGGCCGATGCCGCTGCCCTCGCCGGAGCGGGACCGGGCGTTCTCGATGCGGTGGAACCGCTCGAACAGGCGCGGCATCTCCTCGGCCGGGACGCCGATGCCGGTGTCGGAGATCCGCAGCACGGCCATCCCGTGCTCGGCGTCCATCCGCACCCGCACCGTCCCGTCGAAGGTGAACTTCAGCGCGTTGCTGAGCAGGTTGAGCACCACCTTCTCCCACATGCCCCGATCCACGTGCACCGGCTCGGGCAGGGGCGCGCAGTCGACCTCGAAGGAGAGGCCGGCGCGCTCGATCGCCGACCGGAAGACGCTGGCCAGGTCGGCGGTCACCGCGGCCAGATCCACCGGCTCGTAGCGGGCCTGCATCCGGCCCGCCTCGATGCGGGAGAAGTCGAGCAGGCTGTTGACCAGCTTGCCCAGGCGCAGCCCGTTGCGGCGGATGACGTCCAGCTCCGTGCGGACCCGCTCGTCGGCGTCGTGCAGCCGGCCGCGCAGCTCGTCCACCGGCCCCATGATCAACGTGAGCGGGGTGCGGAACTCGTGACTGATGTTGGAGAAGAAGGCGGTCTTGGCGCGGTCCAGCTCGGCGAGCTCCTCGGCCCGCCGCTGCTGCGCCTGATAGCTGCGGGCGCTCGCGATTCCGGTCGCCAGGTGCCCGGCGGTCAGCTCCACGAAACCGCGGTAGCCGTCGTCCAGCGCCCGGTAACGGTTGAGTCCCGCCACCAGGAACCCGTACGGCGCGCCGCCCTGCTGCCGAAGCGGCACCAGCAGGGCCTCGGCCGGCGGGGCGGGCCAGACACCCGCGGGCAGGTCCGCGAAGGCCGGGCCGTCGAGCGTCACCCGTACCGGGTCGCCCTCGGTGAGGGCGCCGGCCGGCCACGGGGCGGCGGGGTCGGTGAGGGACAGCGTGGCCGGGGCCGCCGGGTGACCGGCCGGCAGCCCGGTCGCCTCCGCCAGCCGGGCGTCGCCGTCGCGGTCGTACAGGTAGGTGAGCGTGAACGGCAAATCCTGCGGGTTGCGGGCCAGCTGGCGGCTGACGAACGTGAGCGTCTCCTGCTCGGTGCGGATGACGCTCGGGTCCGAGCCGAGGTCGCGCAGCGTGGCCATCCGCCGCTCGCCGATGACCCGCTCGGTGTCCTCGCTGACCACGCAGAGCATCCCGACGAGGCTGCCGTCGTCGTCGCGCAGCGGGCTGTAGGAGAACGTGTGGTACGTCTCCTCCCGGTAGCCGGCCCGCTCCAGGAACAGCAGCAGTCCCTCGTCCCAGGTCGCCTCGCCGGTGCGCAGCACGGTGTCGACGCGGGGACCGATGTCGTCCCAGATCTCGGTCCACACCTCGTTCGCCGGGCGGCCCAGCGCCCACGGGTACTTGCGGCCGAGCGTGTCCCGCCGGTATGCGGCGTTGCAGAAGAACGTCAGCTGCGGTCCCCAGGCCATCCACATCGGGAACCGGGAGGACAGCAGGATCCGCACCGAGGTCCGCAGGCTCTGCGGCCACGTGTCCGGCGGCCCGAGCGGGTGCGCGGACCAGTCGACGCGGGCCAGGTCCGGCCCGATCTCACCGTCGACGGCGAAGACGTCGGCGCGCGTACGCGGGTCGGTGTCAGCGCCGCTCATCGCCCGAGTCTCCCCCACCCCGTCCGATCCCGCTCGTCCGGGCCGCGTCGCGGCCTCGTTGTCGCTTCTTGCCCCGTCGCGCCCCCGGCACTCCACCCGGGGCGGGGAGATCTGACTCACGTGACGGCGGCGGGTCAGGGCAGGGGTTCGTGGTGCGGCAAAACGAAAGGCTGCGGCATAACGAAAGGCAAGGAGACCGATCTCCTTGCCACTATCAATGTATATCGCACCCCGGGTCTTGCCGCAAGGCCCCGGTGATGCCGCAGAATCATCGGCCGATGCGGGTTGAGCTGCGAAAACGGGGGCACGGCATGACCGGACGGTACGTGTGGCAACTGCACGAGGTGGACGAGGCGCGGATCGCCGCGGTCGGCGGCAAGGGCGCGCACCTGGGGGCGCTGACGCGGATCGACGGGGTGCGCGTACCCAGGGGTTTCTGCGTGACGACGGACGCCTTCCGGCTGGTGGCGCGGACGCCGGCGCTGGCCGGCCCGCTGGACCGGCTGGCCCGCGCGGACGCGGACGACCCGGCGGCGCTGCGCACGGCCGCCGCCGAGGTCCGTCGCGCCGTCGAGCGGACCGCCCTGCCCGGCGACGTCGCGGCGGCGGTCACCGCCGCGCTGGCCGCGCTCGGGGCGGACGCCGCGTACGCGGTGCGCTCCAGCGCTACCGCGGAGGACCTGCCGGACGCCTCGTTCGCCGGCCAGCAGGACACCTACCTCAACGTGGTCGGCACGGCCGAGGTGCTGCGGCACGTCAGCCGCTGCTGGGCCTCGCTGTTCACCGACCGGGCGGTGACCTACCGGCGGCGCCACGGCATCGACGACCGCGCCGTGGACATGGCGGTGGTGGTGCAGCGGATGGTCTTCCCGGACGCCGCCGGGGTTCTGTTCACCGCCGACCCGGTCACCGGCGACCGGCGGGTGGTCTCGGTGGAGGCGGGCTTCGGGCTGGGCGAGGCCCTGGTCTCCGGCCTGGTGAACCCGGACGTGTTCACGGTGCGCGACGGCGCTGTCGTCGGCCGGCGGATCGGCGCGAAGTCACGGGCCGTGCACGCGGCGCCCGGCGGCGGCACCCGGCAGGCGCCCGTCGACCCGGCGCGGCAGGCCCAGCCGGCGCTGACCGACGCGCAGGCGGTACGCCTCGCCGCGCTGGGCCGGCGGGTCGAGGCGTACTTCGGCTGCCCGCAGGACGTCGAGTGGGCGGTGACCGGGGACGACGTCCACATCCTGCAGAGCCGGCCGATCACCACGCTGTTCCCGGTGCCGGCTGCCGCCGCCGACGGGACGTTCCACGTCTACCTGTCGGTCGGCCACCAGCAGATGATGACCGACGCGATGAAGCCGCTGGGCCTGTCGATGTGGCGGCTGACCGCCATGGCGCCGATGCACGAGGCGGGCGGCCGGCTGTTCGTCGACGCCACACCGCACCTGGCCACCCCGGCGGGCCGTACCGCGTTCCTGGGCATGATCGGCCGGGCCGACCCGCTCACCCGGGACGCGCTGGAGACGGTCCTCGCCCGCGACGTCGTACCGGCCGCGCCGGACCCGGCCCCGGCCGGCCCGCCCGCGGGTGGGCCGCCGCCGGCGATCGACACCGATCCGGCAATCGTCACCGGCCTCGTCGCGCGCAGCCGGGCGTCCGTCGCCGCCCTGCGCCGCGACATCGAGGGCCGCAGCGGACCGGAGCTGTTCGACTTCCTGATCGAGGCGTTCGCCGAGCACAAGCGGGTGCTCACCGATCCGGTGAGCGCCCAGGTGATCATGGCCGGGATGCAGGTCGCCTGGTGGCTCAACGACAAGCTGGGGGAGTGGCTCGGCGAACGCGACGCCGCCGACACGCTCACGCTGTCCGCGCCCGGCAACGTCACCGCCGAGATGGGGCTGGCGCTGCTCGACGTGGCCGACGTGATCCGGCCGTACCCCGAGGTGGTGGCGTTCCTGCGGGACGCCGGCGACGGGTTCCTGGACGAGCTGCCGAAGCTGCCCGGCGGCGTCGAGGCGCGCGCGGCCGTCGATGGCTACCTGGACCGGTACGGCATGCGCTGCGTCGGCGAGATCGACATCACCCGGCCACGGTGGAGCGAGCGCCCGGCCACGCTCGTGCCGCTGATCCTGGACAACGTCCGCACCTTCACCCCGGGCGCTGCCGCCCGCCGCTTCGCCGAGGGCCGGGAGCGGGCCGAGGCGAAGGCCCGGGAGGTGCTGGACCGCCTGCGCGCGCTGCCCGACGGTGAGCGCAAGGCCGCCGAGACGCAACGCATGATCGACCGGGTACGCACGTTCGCCGGCTACCGCGAGTACCCGAAGTACGACATCGTGAGCCGCTACGCCGTCTACAAGCAGGCGCTCATGGCCGAGGCGGACCGGCTGGCGCGCGCCGGTGTGCTCGCCGGTCCGGAGGACGTCTTCTTCCTCACCTTCGACGAGTTCCGCGAGGTCGCGGCCACCGGGCGGGCCGACGCCGGGCTGATCCGGCGGCGCCGCGAGGAGTTCCGGGCGCACCAGGCGCTCACCCCGCCCCGGGTGCTCACCTCCGACGGCGAGGCCCTCAACGGCTCGTACCGGCGCGACGACGTGCCGCCGGGCGCCCTGGCCGGGCTGGCGGTCTCGGCCGGCGTGGTCGAGGGGCGGGCGCGGGTCGTGACGGACCTGACCCGGGCCGACGTGGAGCCGGGCGACATCCTCGTCACCGCGTACACCGACCCGAGCTGGACGCCGCTGTTCGTCGCAGTCGCGGGACTGGTGACGGAGATCGGCGGCCTGATGACGCACGGCGCGGTGATCGCCCGCGAGTACGGCCTGCCCGCGGTCGTGGCGGTGCCGGACGCGACCCGGCTGATCCCCGACGGCGGGCGGATCCGCGTGCACGGCACCGACGGGTACGTCGAGCTGCTGTCCTGACCGGCGCGGCATGCTCGATGATGGAGGTCCGGCGAGCGGGGAGGCGCGATGCGGATCGGGGAGCTGTCGGCGCGTACCGGGGTCAGCGCCCGGTCCATCCGGTACTACGAGCAGCAGGGCCTGCTCGCCGCCCTGCGCACGCCGAGCGGCCAGCGGGTCTTCGCCGAGTCGGCGGTGGACCGGGTCCGGCTCATCCAGCGGCTGTTCGACGCCGGGCTGAGCAGTCGCCGGATGGCCGAGCTGCTGCCCTGCGTGACCGATCCGGAGATCCGCACCTCGTGGCTGACCGACCGGCTGCGCGAGGAACGGGCCCGGATGACCGCCGAGATGGCACGGCTCGCGCACGCCGTCGCGGTGCTCGACGACGTGGTGGCCGACATGACAGTGACCGAGGACACCCGGGATCCGGCCGCCTGAGCGCTTGCAGTTGACACCGGTGTCAACTCCTAGCGTCGGGTCATGAACGCGACTCTGGACACCGCATCGCCGGTGACGCCGCTGCTGGAGCCGGTCACCGTCGCCGGCCTGTCGTTGCCGTCCCGCTTCGTGATGGCGCCGATGACCCGTAACCGCGCGCCCGGCGGCGTGCCGACGCCGGAGATGGCCGAGTACTACCGGCGCCGCGCCGCGGCGGGCGTCGGCCTGATCGTCACCGAGGGCGTGCTGGTGGACCATCCCAGCGCCGGCCACGAGGACACCGTGCCACGGATGACTCCCGGCGCGGCCGAGGCCGGCTGGCGCGGCGTGGTCGAGGCGGTGCACGCCGCCGGCGGCCGGATCGCCGCGCAGCTGTGGCACCTGGGCAGCCTGCGCGAGCCGGTGGACGGCGCTCCGGCGTGGACCCCCGCGGGGGTACGCGAGCCGGGCCGCCCCGCGCCGCACGCGATGACCGCCGCCGACGCGGACGTCCTGCTGGCGGCGTACGCGGACGCGGCAGGGGTGGCGGTCCGGGCCGGGTTCGACGCGGTCGAGATCCACGCCGCGCACGGTTACCTGCTGGACGAGTTCCTGTGGCCGTACACGAACCGCCGGACCGACGCGTTCGGTGGCTCCCCGGCGCGGCGGGCGGCGTTCCCGGCGGCCGTGGTCCGCGCGGTGCGCGAGCAGGTCCCGGCACACCGGCCGGTGATCGTGCGGTTCTCCCAGTTCAAGGAGCGGGCGTTCGACGCGCGGATCGCCGAGACCCCGGCCGAGCTGGCGCGGATCCTCGGCGCGTTCGCCGAGGCCGGCGCGGATGTGCTGCACGCCTCGCAGCGTCGCTTCTGGGAGCCGGCGTTCCCCGGCTCGCCGCTGAACCTGGCCGGCTGGGCGAAGCGTCTCACCGGTCTGCCGTCGATCACCGTCGGCTCGGTCGGGCTGCGCCGGGACTTCCTGCGCGCGGGCGGCCCGGAGTCGGTGGCGGGCCTGGCCGCGCGGCTGGCGGATGGGGAGTTCGACCTGGTCGCGCTGGGCCGCGCGCTGCTCGGCAACCCGGCCTGGGTGACGCACGCCGCGGCCGGCCGGCTGGACGAGATCGTCGACTACCGCAAGGCGCACGAGGACGTCTATCCGTAGGCGCCAGGGGTTGACGCCGGGGGATGTTATCGCTCACAGTCGATGGCAGGGCATGAGCGCCGCAAGGCTCACCGGGCGAGCCGCGCTGGTCGTACCCCGACACCGTCACCGGACGCGGAGTCGGGGGAGTCGCACCACCACCATCGCGTAACCCCCGGAAGAGGAATCCGCATGAGACGAAAGAGAGCCTTGCTGACCACCGGCATCCTGGCCGGCGCGCTCGCCGCCGGCATGGCGGTGGCCCTGGCGCCGGCCGCGAGCGCCGGCACCACGCTGCGCGCGGCGGCGGCCGAGAAGGGCCGCTACTTCGGCGCTGCGGTCGCCACCAACAAGCTGTCCGACAACACGTACGCCACGGTGCTGAACCGCGAGTTCAACTCCGTGGTGGCCGAGAACGAGATGAAGTGGGACGCCACCGAGCCGCAGCAGGGGCGGTTCAACTACAGCGGTGGCGACCGGCTGGTCAGCCACGCCCGCGCGAACGGGATGTCGGTGCGCGGGCACGCGCTGCTCTGGCACCAGCAGCAGCCGTCGTGGGCGCAGGGTCTGTCCGGCAGTTCGCTGCGCAACGCCGCGATCAATCACGTCACCCAGGTCGCCACCCACTTCCGGGGGCAGATCTACGCCTGGGACGTGGTGAACGAGGCGTTCGCCGACGGCGGCAGCGGCGGGCGCCGTGACTCGAACCTGCAGCGCACCGGCAACGACTGGATCGAGGCCGCGTTCCGGGCCGCCCGCGCCGCCGACCCGGGCGCGAAGCTCTGCTACAACGACTACAACACCGACGGCATCAACGCGAAGTCGACCGGCATCTACAACATGGTGCGCGACTTCAAGTCGCGTGGCGTGCCGATCGACTGCGTCGGCTTCCAGTCGCACCTGGGCACCACGATCCCCGGGGACTACCAGGCCAACCTCCAGCGGTTCGCGGACCTCGGCGTGGAGGTCCAGATCACCGAGCTGGACGTGATGACCGGCGGCAACCAGGCGAACATCTACGCCGCCGTCACCCGGGCCTGCCTGGCGGTGTCGCGCTGCACCGGCATCACGGTGTGGGGCGTGCGGGACTGCGACTCGTGGCGCGGCTCGGACAACGCGCTGCTGTTCGACTGCTCGGGCAACAAGAAGGCGGCGTACAACGCCGTGCTCGACGCGCTCAACGCGGGCGGGAACAACCCGCCGCCGACCACGACCCCGCCACCGAACAACCCGACCACGCCACCGCCGGGTCAGGGCGGGTGTACGGCCTCGGTGACGCTGAACTCCTGGACCGGTGGCTTCGTCGCCAACGTGAAGGTGACAGCCGGCTCGTCGGGCACCCGGGGATGGACCGTCACCATGACGCTGCCGGGCGGCGCGAGCGTCACAAACACCTGGAGCGCCACCGCGAGCGGTAACAGCGGCACGGTGCGGTTCACGAACGTCGACTACAACGGCCAGCTCGGCGCCGGCCAGAGTGCCGAGTTCGGGTTCCAGGGCAACGGAAGCGGATCGGGCATGACGCCCACCTGCTCTGCCTCCTGAGCTCAGGCGTCGCGGGGGCGGTACGACGTGCCGCCCCCGCGACGTCCGGTCGCGTCCTACCTGGAGCGCCGTCTCTGTTACAAGAAAGAGACATGCACATTTCGCGCGATTGGTTGACGGGGCAACTTGTGAGCGTTAACACTCGCCGTGACGGTTACCTGTGTCACAGGGGCCCACGGAGGGGAGAGGACGCTCGTGCGCAGACGAATCCTGGCCGCAGTCAGCGGCGCCGCGCTCGCGATCAGCCTGGCCGCGTGCAGCGGCGAGGGCGCCGGAGGCGGCTCGGACACCAGCTCCGCCAAGCCCGGCGACCTGACGATCGGCGTCTCGATGCCGACCCAGACCTCGGAACGGTGGATCGCCGACGGCAACTCGGTGAAGGAGAAGTTGCAGGCCAAGGGCTACAAGGTCGACCTGCAGTACGCCGGGGACGACATCCCCACCCAGTCGCAGCAGATCGACCAGATGATCACCCAGGGCGCGGACGTGCTGGTCATCGCCCCGATCGACGGCACCGCGCTCAGCGGCCAGCTCCAGGCCGCCGCGGCCGCGAAGATCCCGGTCATCTCCTACGACCGGCTCATCCGTAACAGCCCCAACGTCAGCTTCTACGTCAGCTTCGACAACTACAAGGTGGGCGTGGCCCAGGCCAACGCGCTCCTGGTCGGCCTCGGCCTGCTCAACAAGGACGGGTCCAAGGGCGCCGCGACCGGCCCGTTCAACGTGGAGCTGTTCGCCGGCTCGCTCGACGACAACAACGCCGGCTTCTTCTTCAACGGCGCGATGGACACGCTCAAGCCGTACTTCGACGCCGGGACGCTGAAGGTCAAGTCGGGGCAGACCAAGATCGAGCAGGCCGCCATCCTGCGCTGGCAGCAGGAGACCGCGCAGAAGCGGATGGAGGACCTGCTCACCTCCAGCTACAACGACGGCAGCAAGGTCGACGGCGTGCTGTCGCCCTTCGACGGCCTCTCCCGGGGCATCATCACCGCCCTGCAGAACGCCGGTTACCGCGGCGGCGCCAAGAAGATGCCGGTGGTGACCGGGCAGGACGCCGAGGTCGCGTCCGTCAAGCTCATCAACGACGGCGTGCAGAGCTCCACCGTGTTCAAGGACACCCGGCTGCTGGCCGAGCAGGCGGTGATCGCCGCCGAGGCGTTCCTGCGCAAGGAGGAGCCGAAGGCCAACGAGACCAAGGCGTACAACAACGGCGTCAAGGTCGTGCCCGCATTCCTGCTGCCGGTCCAGACGGTCTACAAGGAGGACATCAAGTCCGTCCTGATCGACTCCGGTTACCTGACCGAGCAGGAGGTCGCGGCCGGCCGAGCCGGCTGATCCGGCCGGCGGGCCCGGTGGCGCGGTACGCCACCGGGCCCGCCCCGCTCCGGACACCACGACCACGAGCAGGACGGATACCCATGAGCGACCACATCCTCGAGATGCGTGGCATCACGAAGACCTTCCCCGGGGTCACCGCGCTGCAGGACGTCTCGCTCGCCGTACGGCGCGGCGAGATCCACGCGATCTGCGGCGAGAACGGCGCCGGCAAGTCCACCCTGATGAAGGTGCTGTCCGGGGTCTACCCGGCGGGCAGCTACGACGGCCAGATCGTCTTGGACGGCGAGCAGGTCGGCTTCCGGGGCATCCAGGACAGCGAAGCGCGCGGCATCGTCATCATCCACCAGGAACTCGCGTTGGTGCCGTACCTGTCGATCGCCGAGAACATCTTCCTCGGTAACGAGCGCCGGGGCCGCGGCGGGCTCATCGACTGGCACCGCACCAACGCCGAGGCCGCGGCGCTGCTGCGGTCGGTCGGGCTGCACGAGAACCCGGTCACCCCGGTCATCCAGCTGGGCGTCGGCAAGCAGCAGCTGGTGGAGATCGCCAAGGCGCTGTCCAAGAAGGTGCGGCTGCTGATCCTCGACGAGCCCACAGCGGCGCTCAACGACGTCGACTCGGCGCACCTGCTCGACCTGATGCGCAGCCTCCGCGACCAGGGCATCACCTGCATCATGATCTCGCACAAGCTCGGTGAGATCACGGCGATCGCCGACTCGACCACCGTCATCCGCGACGGCCGTACCGTCGAGACGCTCGACATGGCCGACGGCGCTGCGACCCAGGACCGGATCATCCGCGGCATGGTCGGGCGCGACCTGGCCACCTTCTACCCGACCCGCGACGTGACCCCCGGCGAGGAGGTGCTGCGGATCGAGGACTGGACGGTGCGGCACCCGACACAGGACCGCCTGGTGGTCGACCGGGCCTCGCTGCACGTGCGCGCCGGTGAGGTCGTCGGCATCGCCGGCCTGATGGGCGCCGGGCGCACCGAGCTGGCCATGAGCGTGTTCGGCCGCGCCTACGGCCGCGACATCAGCGGCCGCCTGTACGTCAAGGGCCGCGAGGTACGGGCGCGCACGGTGGCCGAGGCGATCGCCAACGGCATCGCGTACGCCACCGAGGACCGCAAGCACTACGGCCTCAACCTCATCGACGACGTCCGGGGCAACATCTCGGCCGCCGCGCTCGACAAGCTCGCCCGCAACGGCTGGATCGACGGCAACCGGGAGATCCAGGTCGCCGAGCAGGGACGGCGCGACATGAACATCAAGGCCCCGACCGTGATGTCGGTGGTGGGCAAGCTCTCCGGCGGCAACCAGCAGAAGGTCGTGCTGGCGAAGTGGCTGTTCACCGACCCGGACGTGCTGATCCTCGACGAGCCGACCCGGGGCATCGACGTCGGCGCGAAGTTCGAGATCTACACGATCGTCAACCGGCTGGTGGCCGAGGGCAAGGCGGTGGTCCTCATCTCCTCCGAACTGCCCGAGCTGCTCGGCATGTGCGACCGCGTCTACACCCTCGCGGCCGGCCGGATCACCGGGGAGATGCCGGTGCGCGAGGCCACCCAGGAGAACCTGATGGAACTCATGACCAAGGACAGGGATCTCGTCCGATGACCAGCACGAAGCCCACGCCCCAGAAGGTCGCCGCGCCCGACACCGGCGCGGCCGCGAGCCTGCACACCGGCACCAGCGACCCGCGCACGCTGATCCTCGGCAACCTGCGGCAGAGCGGCATCTACATCGCCCTGGTGGTGATCGTCGCGCTGTTCGCGGTCCTCACCGACGGTGTCTCGCTCAGCCCCGGCAACCTGACCAACATCGTGCTCCAGTACTCCTACATCCTGGTGCTCGCGATCGGCATGGTCATCGTGATCATCGGCGGCCACATCGACCTGTCCGTGGGATCGGTGGTGGCGCTCACCGGAGCGGTCTCCGCGGTGCTCGTCATCCGGGAGGGCATGCCCTGGTGGGCCGGCGTGCTGGCCGCGCTCGCGGTGGGCGTCGCGGTCGGCGCGTGGCACGGCCTCTGGGTCGCGTACGCCGGGATCCCGGCCTTCATCGTCACCCTGGCCGGCATGCTCCTGTTCCGCGGCCTCACGCTGCGGGTGCTGGACAACATCTCGCTGTCGCCGTTCCCCGAGGAGTACCAGCGGGTCGCCGCCGGCTTCCTCAACGGACTGCTGGGCGGCGAGGGCTACGACGCCTTCACGCTGTTCATCGGCGCGTTCGCCGTCGTCGGGTACGCGGTGGCCGTGTTCCGGACCCGCGTCGCCCGGGTGCGCCACGAGCAGCCGGTGGAGTCGTTCCCGCTGTTCGTCCTGCGGATCGTGGTGGTCGGCGCCGTGGTCATGTGGTTCGCCTGGCAGCTCGCCAACGCCCGCGGCCTGCCGATCGTGCTCATCGTGCTGGCCGTGCTGGTGCTGATCTACGGCCTGCTCACCCGCCGTACCGTGTTCGGCCGGCAGGTGTACGCGATCGGCGGCAACCTGCCCGCGGCGATGCTGTCCGGCGTCCGGGTGAAGCGGGTCAACTTCTGGATCTTCGTCAACATGGGCTTCCTGTCCGCCGTGGCGGGCGTGATCTACTCGTCCCGGTCCAACGGCGCCCAGCCGGCCGCCGGCAACATGTTCGAGCTGGACGCGATCGCGGCCGCCTTCATCGGCGGCGCGGCGGTCACCGGCGGGGTCGGCACGGTGGTCGGCGCCATGGTGGGTGGCCTGATCATGGCGGTGATGAGCAACGGGATGCAGCTCATGGGCGTCGACCAGTCCGTCCAGTCGGTGGTGAAGGGTCTCGTCCTGCTCGTGGCGGTGGCGTTCGACATCTGGAACAAGCGCCGGGCGGCCGGCGCCCGGTGACGGCCGGCCGGACGCTCGCCCCTTCGTCCGGCCGACCGCCGTTCACCGGCCGCAGCCGCTCACGCCCGGCTCCACCGTTGGTTGGCGTTGCCGTGGCAGGTCCAGACGATCACCCGGGTGCCGTTGGCGGTGCCCGCGTTGTCGACGTCCAGGCACAGCGACGGGAAGCGCACGTTGCTCACCGTGCCGTTGCCGTTGATGGTCCACTGCTGGTTGGTGCCGCCGTTGCAGTCCCAGATCTGCACCCGGGTGCCGGCGGTCGCGTTCGTCGGCACGTCCAGGCACTTGCCGAGCACCTGCAACGCCTGCCCGTTGGCCGTGAACTGCTGGTTGGCGTTGTTGTGACAGTCCCAGATCAGGGTGCCGGTGCCGTTGGCGGTGCCGGCGTTGTCGACGTCGAGGCACCGGCCGGACGACTCGCTGCGCAGCCGGAACGTGGTCGGGACCGGTGGCGGGGTGGTGGTGCCGCCGCCGCTGACCCGGTAGACCACGGTGCCGTGCGCGGGCACGCTGGCGGAGATCGTGCCGGTGCTGGTGGAGGTGGCGTCGGTCCAGGCGTCGCGCAGCGTGAACGAGCTGCCGCTCTTGCCGATCGCCGCCGCCGTGGTGGAGACGGTGGTGGTCGAGCTGCCCTGGTTGAACAGGGCGACCGCCACGTCTCCGTTGGCCAGCGGCTTGGCCAGCACCCGCCGGGTGCCGTCGAAGGAGACCTGGACCGCCTGGCGGCCGAGCGTGTCCTGGTTGATCGCGACCAGGTTGGCGTTGCGCAGGATCGCCAGTGTGGCCGCGTTCGTCGAGCGGACGTCGTGGCCCATCATCAGCGGTGCCGCCAGCATCGACCAGAGCGCGAAGTGGCTGCGCATCTCGGTGTCGTTCATGCCTCCTCGGCCGACTTCGAGCATGTCCGGGTCGTTGAAACCGCCGGGGGCGGCGTACCCGGCCAGGGGCACCGTCACGTCGACGATGTTCTGGATGCCCATCGGGTATCCGTTGGTCTGGCCGGTGTTCCACGCGTTGGTGATGTCCTCGGTGGTCCGCCAGAGGTTCGCCACGTCGCTCCAGTTGCGCTGCGGCCCGGTCTTGGCGTGGTAGCTGTTGGGGTTGATGCTGTAGACGATCGGCCGGCCGGTGGAGGCCAGCGCGTCGCGCATGATGCCGAACCGCGCCACCTGGTCGTTTATCGTCCCGGTGCCGGAGCACCAGTCGTACTTGAGGTAGTCCACGCCCCACGCGGCGAACTGCCGCGCGTCCTGGTACTCGTGGTTGAGGCTGCCGGTGGCGCCGGGGAACGCGCCGCCGACCTGGGCGCAGGTCTTGTCCAGCGGCACCTGGTAGATGCCGAACAGCAGGCCACGGGCGTGCAGGTAGTCACCGAGAGCCTTCATTCCGCTGGGAAACCGCTGCGGGTGCGCCTGGAGGTTGCCCTGCGCGTCCCGGTTCGGGTTGAACCAGCAGTCGTCCACGACGACGTACTTGTACCCGAGGTCGCGCAGTCCGTTGGCGACGATCGCGTCGGCGGTCTGCTGGATGAGGGTCTCGTTGATGTTGCAGCCGAACGTGTTCCAGGTGTTCCACCCCATCGGCGGCGTACGGGCGACGCCGTTGTCCAGCGCCCGGGCCGGGCGTGGGGCGACTGCCCCGTCGGTGACGGTGGCGGCGAGCGCCACCGCCGCGACACCCAGGACGGCGAGCGTCCGTCGGGTCCATCTGCGCACTGGGTCCTCCTCGGTGGCCGGGCGCCGTCCGTGCCGGTACCCGGAAGGGAGCGGCCCGCCGGTCGCACGGCGTCGCCCGTGGTACACGGGGACGGACGCGGCACGGCAGTTCCACCAGGGCCGATCGGTGCCGGCGGGCGCTCGTGGGTGGTGGGGTTCCGGCGGTCGACGGGGTCGCCGTCCGTCGCCGCCCGGCTGCGGCGCCGGGGTTTCCCGGACAGCGGCGCCACAGTGTGTGGGGATGGCGAAATGTTATCGCTGACATCAAACACTGTAAATAGCCTGGCGACCCTCGGGCGGCTTGCGGCGGCCTGCTGCCGAGAGTGCCGCGGCGAGAAAAAGAGCCGCTGAGCGGCCTTCTGGGCGGCCCCGCGGCGGTATCTGGGCCCTCGGGCCGGGGGAGTCGGGAGCGCCGAGAGAATTTCCGGAAGTTCCATCGATTGTTGTCGCTAACAGGCCGTCTGCCCGAGGTTCGACCGCGCCGTCGGCGTGGATCTCCCGGCCGGCGGCCGGGCCGGTCCGCGCGGGGCGGCGGGCGCCGGTTCCGGGCGCCGCCGCTCGTTACGTAGCTGTTGCCCGGACGTGTCTTGACGGATGTGTATGTGAGCGCTAACACTAACTCCGTGACACGGCGGAGGTGCAAATGAGCGAAGTGGACGCGACCGACCGGTACGTGATCGGGGTCGACTTCGGCACGTTGTCCGGCCGGGCGCTGGTGGTCCGGGTCCGCGACGGCGCTGAACTCGGCACCGCGGTGCACGACTACCGGCACGGGGTCATCGAGACCGCGCTGCCCGACGACGGCCCGGCGTTGCCGCCGGACTGGGCGCTGCAGGACCCCGACGACTACCGCGACGTGCTGCGCCACGCCGTACCGGCAGCGCTCTCGGCGGCCGGTGTGGACCCGGCACTGGTGGTCGGGATCGGCATCGACTTCACCGCCTGCACGGTCCTGCCGACGCTCGCCGACGGCACGCCGCTGTGCGAGATCCCGGAGCTGCGCCACCGGCCGCACGCCTGGGTCAAGCTCTGGAAGCACCACGCCGCGCAGCCGCACGCCGACCGGATCAACGCGCTGGCGCACGAACGCGGCGAGCCGTGGATCGGCCGCTACGGCGGCAAGATCTCGGCGGAGTGGCAGTTCGCCAAGGGGCTGCAGATCCTGGAGGAGGACCCGGAGATCTACCGGCGCGCCGAGCGCTTCATCGAGGCGGCCGACTGGATCGTCTGGCAGCTGTGCGGCGTCGAGACGCGTAACGTCTGCACCGCCGGCTACAAGGGCATCCGGCAGGACGGCCGGTACCCGTCCCCGGACTACCTGGCCGCGCTCGACCCGGACTTCACCGACTTCGTCGCCAAGCTGGACGGTCCGCTGCTGCCGCTGGGCGCGCGGGCCGGCGCGCTCGACGCCCGCGCCGCCGCCTGGACCGGCCTGCCCGAGGGCATCGCGGTCGCGGTCGGCAACGTCGACGCGCACGTCACCGCCGCCGCCGCCCAGGCGCTGCGGCCCGGCCGGCTGGTGGCCATCATGGGCACCTCCACCTGCCACGTGCTCAACGGCACCCACCCGGCCGAGGTGCCGGGCATGTGCGGCGTGGTCGACGGCGGCATCAGCCCCGGCGCCTGGGGCTTCGAGGCCGGGCAGAGCGGCGTGGGGGACATCTTCGGCTGGTTCGTGCGCCACGGCGCCCCGGCCGGATTCGACTCGCACGAGCGGCTCACCGAGGCCGCCGCGGCCCAGCCGGTCGGCGCGCACGGCCTGGTGGCGCTGGACTGGTGGAACGGCAACCGGTCGCTGCTGGTCAACCACGACCTGAGCGGGCTGATCGTCGGGCTGACGCTGGCCACCCGGCCGCCGGACGTCTACCGGGCGCTGCTGGAGGCCACCGCGTACGGCACCCGGATGATCGTCGAAGCGTTCGCCCAGGCCGGAGTGCCGGTCGACGACCTGGTGGTGGCCGGCGGGCTCACCTCCAACCGGCTGCTGATGCAGATCTACGCCGACGTCACGAACCGGCCGCTGAGCATCATCGGCTCCGCCCAGGGGCCGGCGCTCGGCTCGGCCATCCACGCCGCGGTCGCGGCCGGCGAGTACCAGTCGATCCACGAGGCGTCCGCCGCGATGGGACGGATTGAGGAGGCGGTCTACCGGCCCGTACCGGAGAACGTCCGGGCGTACGACGCGCTCTACGCCGAGTACCGCGCGCTGCACGACCACTTCGGCCGCGGCGCGAACGACGTCATGCTGCGCCTGCGGGCGATCCGCAACGCGGCGGTCGACGCCCGCGCCGCCGCACCCTTGGAGGTGGTCGGATGAACAGCCAGGTCGCCGAGCTGCGCGAGACGGTGGCCCGCCTGCACCGCGAGCTGACCCGCTACGGGCTGGTGGCCTGGACCGCCGGCAACGTCTCGGCCCGCGTACCCGGTCAGGACCTGATGGTCATCAAGCCCAGCGGCGTCGACTACGACGACCTGACCGCCGAGTCCATGGTGGTCTGCGACCTGAGCGGCACTGTCGTCGACGGCGGCGGCTCGCCGTCCAGCGACACCGCCGCGCACGCCTACGTCTACCGCGCGATGCCCGAGGTCGGCGGCGTGGTGCACACCCACAGCGGCTACGCCACCGCCTGGGCGGCCCGGGGCGAGGCGATCCCGTGCTGGCTGACCGCGCAGGCCGACGAGTTCGGCGGGGAGATCCCGGTCGGGCCGTTCGCGCTGATCGGCGGCGACGACATCGGCAAGGGGATCGTCAGCACGCTGTCCGGGCACCGCTCGCCCGCGGTGCTCATGCGCAACCACGGCGTGTTCACCATCGGCCGGGACGCCCGGGCGGCGGTCAAGGCCGCCGTGATGTGCGAGGACGTCGCCCGCACCGCGCACCTGGCCCGAGCGCTCGGGCAGCCGCTGCCGATCGCGCCGGCCGACATCGACTCGCTCTACGACCGTTACCAGAACGTCTACGGCCAACGCCCGCCGGCGCCCTGACCCCGGACCGGGCGCCGCGCACCCACCCCACCACCACACCCGGACGCACCGGCTCCCCGCCGCGCGTCCGGAACATCCAACCCCGGAGGAGAACCGATGAGTACCAGGAGCACGGCCCGCAGGGTCATCGCCGCGCTCGCCGGCGTGCTGCTCGCCGGCAGCATGGCGGCCTGCGGCAACAGCGACACCGGTGGCGATTCCGGTGACGGCAACGACAAGATCGTCCTGGGTTTCTCCCAGGTGGGCGCCGAGAGCGGCTGGCGCACCGCGAACACCACCTCGATCAAGGAAGCGGCCGCCGAGGCCGGCATCGAGCTGAAGTTCGACGACGCGCAGCAGAAGCAGGAGAACCAGATCAAGGCGATCCGCAACTTCATCCAGCAGAAGGTCGACGTGATCGCCTTCTCGCCGGTGGTGGAGTCGGGCTGGGACACCGTGCTCAAGGAGGCCAAGGACGCGAAGATCCCGGTCATCCTGACCGACCGCGCGGTCGACTCGGCCGACAAGTCGCTCTACAAGACGTTCCTCGGCTCGGACTTCGTCAAGGAGGGCCGCCTCGCCGGCGAGTGGCTGGTGGAGCAGAAGAAGGCGGCGTCCGGCCCGGTCAACATCGTCGAGCTGCAGGGCACGACCGGCTCGGCCCCGGCCAACGACCGGAAGAAGGGCTTCGCCGAGGCGATCGCCGCCAACCCCAACCTGAAGATCGTCGCGTCGCAGTCGGGTGACTTCACCCGGGCCGGCGGCAAGCAGGTCATGGAGCAGTTCCTCAAGGCCAACCCGAAGATCGACGTGCTCTTCGCGCACAACGACGACATGGGCCTGGGCGCGCTCGAGGCGATCAGCGCGGCGGGCAAGACGCCCGGCAAGGACATCACCATCATCACCGTCGACGCGGTGAAGGACGGCATGCAGGCCCTCGCGGACGGCAAGTTCAACTTCATCGCCGAGTGCAGCCCGCTGCTCGGCCCGCAGCTGATGGAGCTGGTCAAGAAGGTCAAGGCCGGCGAGGAGGTCCCCGCCCGGATCGAGACCGAGGAGACCACCTTCACCCAGGAGCAGGCCAAGGAGGCACTGCCCAACCGCAAGTACTGACCCACCCCGGGGGTCGCCGTCGCGAGACGGCGGCCCCCGTGCCACCACCGTCTAGAAGAGGTCCGATGGGATGACGGGTAACCGTCCGGTCCTGACCATGACCGGCATCAGCAAGACCTTCCCCGGGGTCCGCGCGCTGCACGACGTCGACTTTCGGCTGTTCCCGGGCGAGGTCCACGCCCTGATGGGTGAGAACGGCGCCGGCAAGTCCACCCTGATCAAGGTGCTGACCGGCGTCTACGGGACCGATGCGGGCGTCATCACCCTCGACGGCGAGCAGGTCTCGTTCAGCGGGCCGATGCAGGCCGCCGCGGCCGGCGTCAGCACCGTCTACCAGGAGGTCAACCTCTGCACCAACCTGTCGGTGGCGGAGAACGTCTTCATCGGCCGCGAGCCGCGCCGGCTCGGCGCGGTGCGCTGGGGCGAGATGCGCCGGCGGGCCCGCGACCTGCTGGCCCGGCTCGACCTCGACCTCGACGTCTCCGCGCCGCTGGGCACGTACTCGCTCGCGGTGCAGCAGATGGTCGCCATCGCCCGGGCGATCGACGTGCAGGCCCGGGTGCTGATCCTGGACGAGCCGACGTCCAGCCTGGACGCCGGCGAGGTGGCGCAGCTGTTCCGGATCATGCGCCAGCTCCGTGACGAGGGCATCGCGATCCTGTTCGTCACGCACTTCCTCGACCAGGTCTACGGCATCGCGGACCGCATCACGGTGTTGCGCAACGGCACGCTGGTGGGGGAGTACCGCACCGAGGAGCTGCCGCAGTTCAG
Source organism: Micromonospora chalcea (assembly GCF_002926165.1). Lineage (GTDB taxonomy): Bacteria > Actinomycetota > Actinomycetes > Mycobacteriales > Micromonosporaceae > Micromonospora > Micromonospora chalcea. The sequence goes on from NZ_MAGP01000046.1 coordinate 107,123, forward strand.
CCTGGTCGAGAAGATGATCGGGCAGGAGCTGGACGTGCTGGAGCGGCTCGACGAGCAGCAGAAACGCGCCACCGTCGACACCGCTGACGAGGCCCCGCTGGTGGACGCCGACGGGCTGGGCCGGCGTGGCGCGGTCGCCCCGTTCAGCCTGCGCATCCACGCCGGTGAGGTGGTCGGCCTGGCCGGACTGCTCGGCTCCGGCCGTACCGAGGTGGCGCGGCTGATCTTCGGCGCGGACCGGGCCGACCACGGCCAGGTCCGGCTCGACGCCGGCCGGGCGCCGGTGCGCAACCCGATCCAGGCCATCGGCCAGGGTGTCGGCTTCTGCTCGGAGAACCGGCGGGCCGAGGGCATCGTCCCGGAGCTGACGGTCCGGGAGAACATGATCCTGGCGATGCAGGCCGCGCGCGGCTGGCTGCGTCCGATCCCGCGCCGCCGCCAGGACGAGCTGGTCCGCCGGTACGTCGAGGCGCTGAGCATCCGCCCGGCCAACCCGGAACTGCCGGTGCGCAACCTGTCCGGCGGCAACCAGCAGAAGGTGCTGCTGGCCCGCTGGCTCATCACCGAGCCGCGCCTGCTCATCCTGGACGAGCCGACCCGCGGCATCGACGTCGGCGCGAAGGCCGAGATCCAGAAGCTGGTGGTGCAGCTCTCCGACGGCGGCATGGCGGTGCTGTTCATCTCCGCCGAGCTGGAGGAGGTGCTGCGCCTGAGCCACCGGGTCGCGGTCATGCGCGACCGCGAGATGGTCGCCCAGCTCGACAACGACGACACGCTCGACGCCGACCGCGTCATGCGCACCATCGCCAGCGGCACCACGCGGAAGGAGGTGACCCGATGACCGCCGTCGCCGCCCGCCTCCGCCCGCTCACCGGCCACCGCCTGTTCTGGCCGGCGCTGGTGCTCGTGGTGATGCTCGCCGCGAACACCGTCTACCGTCCCGGCTTCCTCGCCGTCGAGGTCAAGAACGGCCACCTGTACGGCACGCCCATCGACATCCTGCGGCTGAGCGCGCCGCTGATCCTGGTCGCGCTCGGGATGACGCTCGTCATCGCCACCGGCGGCATCGACCTGTCCGTCGGGTCGCTCTGCGCCATCAGCGGCGCGATCGCCTGCCTGCACATCAGCGGGGCGGCCGACCAGAACAGCCCGGCCACGGTGGCCACCGCGCTGGCGCTGGCCTTCGGCGCCGCGCTGGTGCTCGGCGCGTGGAACGGCGTGCTCGTGGCGGTCATGGGCTTCGAGCCGATCATCGCCACGCTGATCCTCATGGTGGCCGGCCGGGGCATCGCCCAGCTGGTCACCGAGGGGCAGATCATCACGATCAACTCCGGGCCGTACCGGGCGATCGGGCTCGGGCACTTCCTGACGCTGCCGCTGGCCATCCTGATCGCGCTCGCCGCCGCGCTGCTGGTGGCCGCGTTCACCCGGCGTACCGCGCTCGGCCTGATCGTCGAGTCGGTCGGCGGCAACGCCGAGGCCAGCCGGCTGGCCGGCATCCGGTCGCGGCGCATCGTCTTCCTCGTCTACGTGATCAGCGCCGCCTGCGCCGCGCTCGCCGGCTTCATGGTCACCGCGAACGTGTCCAGCGCGGACGGCAACGCCGCCGGCCTGTGGATCGAGCTCGACGCGATCCTGGCGGTCGTGATCGGCGGCACGTCGCTCGCCGGGGGCCGGTTCTCCCTCGGCGGCACCGTCCTCGGCGCGCTGATCATCCAGACCCTGACCACCACCGTGTACGCCATGAACATCTCGCCGCAGACGTCGCTGCTGTTCAAGGCGGTCGTCGTCATCGCCGTCTGCCTCGTGCAGGCCCCGGCGTTCCGCGCCCGGCTGCGCCGGCGGCGGCGCGGGACCGAGCCCGGGCCGGCGGCGCCGCAGCGGGAGAAGGAGCAGGTGCCGGCATGAGCAGCACGTCGTTGACCACCGGCCGCTCCTGGCGGCCCAGCCTGCCCCGGCGGCACGTCCCGGTGCTGGCCACGCTCGCCCTGCTGCTCGTCATGTACGGCATCGGCGTGTCCCAGTACCGCGCGTTCTCCAACATCCAGGTCGTCTTCAACGTCTTCATCGACAACGGCTTCCTGCTCGTGGTCGCGGTCGGCATGACGTTCGTGATCCTCACCGGCGGCATCGACCTGTCCGTCGGCTCGGTGGTCGCGATGACCGCGATGGTGTCGGCGTCGCTGTTGCGCGACGGCCTGCCCGCGGCGCTGGTGCTGGTCATCGCGCTGCTGATCGGCCCGACGCTGGGCTTCCTGATGGGCTGCGCGATCCACTTCTTCGAGATCCAGCCGTTCATCGTCACACTCGCCGGGATGTTCTTCGCCCGCGGCATGTGCACGTTCATCAGCGACTCCTCGATCTCCATCACCGACGGCTTCTGGACGTCGATGTCGCAGCAGCGCATCGGCGACCCGGCCGGCAACTTCGTCTCGATCAGCGTGCTCATCGCGTTCGCGGTGGTGCTGATCGCGGCGTACGTGCTGGCGTACACCCGGTTCGGCCGCAACGTGTACGCGGTCGGCGGCAACGCGCAGTCGGCGCTGCTGATGGGCCTGCCGGTGGCGCGGACCCGGATCGCCGTCTACACGATCAGCGGGCTCTGCTCGGCCATCGGCGGCATCCTGCTGTCGTTCTACACGCTCTCCGGCGCGCCGCTGATCGCCGTCGGGATGGAGCTGGACGTGATCGCGGCTGTGGTGATCGGCGGCACCGTGCTCACCGGCGGTTCCGGGTACGTCTTCGGCACCGTGCTCGGCGTGCTGGTGCTCGGCGTGATCCAGACCCTGATCACGTTCGACGGCAGCCTCAACTCCTGGTGGACCAAGATCGTGATCGGCGGGCTGCTCTTCGCGTTCATCCTCCTCCAGCGCCTCATCGGCATCCGGTTCAAGTGACGGTTCCTAGCGCGGAAGGCAACAACATGGCAACTCACCCCCAGCCCGAGGTCTGGTTCCTCACCGGCAGCCAGGGCCTGTACGGCGAGGACACCCTGCGGCAGGTCGCCGAGCAGTCCCGGCAGATCGCCGCGCGCCTGGACTCCTCGCCGGACATCCCCGTCCGCGTGGTCTGGAAGCCGGTCCTCACCTCCAGCGCGGACATCCTGGCGGTGTGCCGGGACGCGGCCGTGCAGGGCGCGGTCGGGGTGATCGCCTGGATGCACACGTTCTCCCCGGCCAAGATGTGGATCTCCGGGCTGGACGCGCTACGGACGCCGCTGCTGCACCTGCACACGCAGGCGAACGTGGCGCTGCCGTGGGACGAGATCGACATGGACTTCATGAACCTCAACCAGGCCGCGCACGGCGACCGGGAGTTCGGGTTCGTCCAGACCCGGCTCGGGGTGGCCCGCAAGACCGTCGCCGGCCACGTCACCGACCCGCGCGTCGTCGGCCGGGTCGCGGCCTGGGCCCGGGCCGCCGTCGGCTGGTCGGCGCTGCGGACGCTGCGGCTGGCGCGCTTCGGCGACAACATGCGCGACGTCGCGGTCACCGAGGGGGACAAGGTCGAGGCGGAGCTGCGCTTCGGCGTATCGGTGAACACCTACGGCGTCAACGACCTCGTCGCGGCCGTCGACCAGGTGGCGGACGCGCAGGTGGACGACCTGGTCAAGGAGTACGACGACACCTTCCGGGTGGCGCCGGAGCTGCGGCCCGGCGGGGACCGGCACGACTCGCTGCGGTACGCGGCGCGCCAGGAGCTGGGCCTGCGCGCGTTCCTGGAGGCCGGCGGGTTCCGGGCGTTCACCACGAACTTCGAGGACCTCGGCGGGCTGCGCCAGCTTCCCGGGATCGCGGTGCAGCGCCTGATGGCCGACGGCTACGGCTTCGGCGGCGAGGGCGACTGGAAGACCTCGGTGCTGGTGCACACGCTCAAGGCGATGGCCGTCGGGGTGCCGGGCGGCACCTCGTTCATGGAGGACTACACCTACGACCTGACGTTCGGCCAGGAGCTGATCCTCGGCGCGCACATGCTGGAGGTGTGCCCGAGCATCGCCGCCGACGTGCCGAGCGCGCAGGTGCATCCGCTGAGCATCGGCGGGCGGGAGGACCCGGTGCGCCTGGTCTTCGACGCCGCGCCCGGCGCGGCCGTGGTGCTGGGCATGGCGGACATGGGGGAGCGGTTCCGGCTGGTGGCCAACGCGGTGGACGTGGTGCCGCCGCCGCACCCGCTGCGCCGGCTGCCGGTGGCGCGCGCGGTCTGGCGTCCGCAGCCCGACCTGGCCGGCTCGGCGGAGGCGTGGATCACCGCGGGCGCGCCGCACCACACCGTGCTCTCCCAGGCCGTCGGCGTGGAGGAGCTGCGTGACCTGGCGGCGATGGCCCGGACCGAGCTGGTGGTCATCGACGCGGAGACGCGCCCGCACCGCTTCGCCGACGAGCTGCGCTGGAACCAGGCGTACTACCGGCTCGCCCGGGGCTTCTGAACCCCCTCGCCGCCCGCCGCGCCGACCCGCGTGGCGGGCGGCGTGTTACGCCTTGACGAACGCCATGTTATCGCTCACAGTCGATGGATAGGGTCACCGGCACCGCTCGCGGGCCGTTCCGGGCGCGATCTGCGCCGCAGTTGCCAGGGATCCGACTCCCGCCTGGGTGGGCATCGCTGTTAGCGATAACGCCGACGTCGTCGGCGCGCGTCGCCGTGCCCGGGCTCCGGTCGACGAAGGAGGATCATGGTGACGGCTCGACTGTCCCGTGGACGTGGACGCCTGTCCCGGCTGCTGGCCGGGGTGGTGGCGCTGCTTGTCGGTGGCGTGGTGGTGGGCGCCGTGCCCGCGCCCGTCTCCGCGGCCACCGTGGACACCAGCGCGTACTACGTGCTGGTGAACCGCAACAGCGGCAAGGCGCTGGACCTGTACAACCAGGCGACGAACGACGGCGCGCGGATCACCCAGTGGACGCGCAACGACGGCGCCTGGCAGCAGTGGCAGTTCGTGGACTCCGGCGGTGGCTACTACCGGCTGCGCTCCCGGCACTCGGGCAAGGTGCTGGACGTGACCGGCGCGTCCACCGCCAACGGGGCCGCGGTGGTCCAGTGGACCGACCACGGCGGCATCAACCAGCAGTTCCGGCTGGCCGACTCCGACAGCGGGTACGTCCGGCTGATCAACCGGAACTCGAACAAGGCGATGGAGGTGCAGAACGCCTCCACCGCCGACGGCGGCAACATCGTCCAGTACGACGACTGGAACGGCGCGAACCAGCAGTGGCAGCTGGTGCGGGTCGGCGGCAACCCGGGTGACCCGGGCACGCCGAGCGGCAACTTCACCAACCCGGCGGTCTGGCAGGACTTCGCCGACGTCGACATCATCCGGGTCGGCGACGTCTACTACATGTCCGCCTCCACCATGCACTACTCGCCCGGCGCGCCGGTGCTGCGCTCCTGGGACCTGGTGAACTGGGAGTTCGCCGGGCACTCGGTGCCGCGGCTGGAGTTCGGCACCAAGTACGACCTGAGCGCCAGCGAGCAGGCGTACGTGGACGGCATCTGGGCGTCGACGCTGAACTACCGGCCGAGCAACCGCACGTTCTACTGGGCCGGGTGCATCGATTTCGCGCAGACCCACATCTACACCGCCACCGCCGTGGACGGCGCGTGGAGCCGCCTCGCCACCATCCCCAACTGCTACTACGACGCCGGCATGCTGATCGACGACAACGACACCATGTACGTCGCGTACGGCAACGGCACGATCAGCGTGGCCCAGCTGTCCGCCGACGGGCGCAGCCAGGTGCGGGCGCAGCAGGTCTACCAGACGCCGTCGAGCATCGGCACGCTGGAGGGGGCGCGCTTCTACAAGCGCAACGGCGCGTACTACATCTGGCTGACCCGGCCGGCCAACGGCCAGTACGTGCTGAAGTCCACGAACGGCCCGTTCGGCCCGTACGAGCAGCGGCAGGTGCTGCTGAACCTGCCCGGCCCGATCTCCGGTGGCGGCGTGCCGCACCAGGGCGGGCTGGTGCAGACACAGACCGGCGCCTGGTACTACATGGCGTTCACCGACGCCTACCCGGGCGGCCGGATGCCGACGCTGGCGCCGATCACCTGGACCTCCGACGGCTGGCCGCAGCTGCAGACCGTCAACGGGGCCTGGGGCGCGAGCTACCCCAACCCGCTGCCGACCCGCCCGGTCAAGCCGCTCACCGGCACCGACACGTTCTCCGGCACCACGCTCGGCCCGCAGTACGAGTGGAACCACAACCCGGACAACAGCAGGTGGTCGGTGAACAACGGCCTGCGCCTGCAGACCGCCACCGTCACCAACGACCTGTACCGGGCCCGCAACACGCTCACCCACCGCATCCAGGGTCCGACCTCGACCGGCACCATCGAGCTGGACTACTCGACCATGCGCGACGGTGACCGGGCCGGCCTGGCGATGCTGCGGGACAGTTCGGCCTGGATCGGCGTACGGCGGGACAACGGCGCGACCCGGGTGGTGATGACAAACGGTCTGACCATGGGCTCGAACTGGAACACCACGAGCACCGGGACGGAGATCGCCGGCGCGGCGGTGTCCGGCGGGCGGATCTGGTTGCGGGCCAACGCCGACATCCGGCCCGGCTCCGGACGGCAGGCGCGGTTCTCCTACAGCACCGACGGGGTGAACTTCGTGTCGCTGGGCAACGCGCTGACGCTCAACAACGCGTGGCAGTTCTTCATGGGCTACCGGTTCGGCTTCTTCAACTACGCCACGCAATCGCTTGGCGGCGCGGTGACGGTGCGGCAGTTCTCGCTGACGACACCGTGACAACGGTCACCATTCGCGGCCGTTGACACATCTTCCATAGCTCGGGGTGCGGCTCCGGCAATCGCCGGAAATGCCGCACCCCGGGCCCAATTCCACCCGCTCCGAGCTGCCTGTTCGTGCCGCTGCGCAACGGAAGGGAATGAGCCGCCTGTCGATTCCGCGATAATCGGCGCGCCACGGTGGGAACGGTCGATCTGCGGTAGCGATACCGATGGGACCGCTGGCGTAGACTGTCGCCACCCGGGACGGTCCGGTCGAGATCGACCGGGTGTGGCCGCCGCGGGCAGTGGCGAAAGTGAGGTGGCCGTGCGCGGTCCTGCGATGACGGACGTGGCTCGCCTCGCCGGGGTTTCGCACCAGACGGTCTCCCGGGTGCTCAACGGGCATCCCAACGTGCGTGAACAGACCCGGCTGCGGGTCCAGGCCGCCATCACCGAGCTCGGCTACCGGCCCAACCGCGCGGCCCGCGCGCTGGTGACCGGCCGTTCCCAGGTGATCGGCGTGGTCGCGCAGAACACCACGCTGTACGCCCCGGCGTCGCTGCTGGCCGCGCTGGAGCAGACCGCCGCCGAGGCGGGTTTCGCGGTGAGCGTCGGCAGCGTCCGCGACCTCGACCACCGTTCCATCTCGGCGGCGGTGGAGCGGCACCTGGCGCACCGGGTGGCCGGCATAGTGGTGATCGCGCCCGTCGAGTCGGCCGGGGAGGCGCTGGAACGGCTGCCCCACGACGTGCCGCTGGTGACAGTCGACGGCGACCCCCGGCGGCCGATCCCGCTGGTCACCGTCGACCACATCGCCGGCGCCCGGGCCGCCACCGAGCACCTTCTCGCCGCCGGGCACCGCACCGTCTGGCACGTGTCCGGCCCGTCGGACTGGTTCGACAGCGCCGGCCGGATCGAGGGGTGGCGCGAGGCGTTGCGGCAGGCGGGCGCCGAGGTTCCGCCGCTGGTCCCGGCGGACTGGTCCGCTGCCGCGGGTTACCGGTGCGGGCAGATGCTGGCCCGGATGCCGGAGGTCACCGCGGTCTTCACGGCGAACGACCACCTGGCGCTGGGCGTGCTGCGCGCGTTGCACGAGCACGGCCGCCGTGTACCGGACGACATCAGCGTCGTCGGGTTCGACGACGTGCCCGAGGCGGCGTACTTCATTCCGCCGCTGACCACGGTGCGGCCCGACTTCACGGCGGTGGCCGCGGCGAGCCTGGACCTTCTGCTGGCCCAGATCGAGTCGGAGCCGGCCGGCCCGCTGCGCCAGACCATCGCCCCGACGCTGGTCCCGCGCCGAAGCGTGGGCCCACCCCCCACCCGCTGAC
>NZ_MAGP01000047.1 GCF_002926165.1 Micromonospora chalcea
GAGGGAGTGGGGTCAGGGGGAGAGGGTTCGGCGGATGGTGCGGGAGCTGCGCATCCGCTGGCGCGGCTGGGCGGCCGCTGCCTTCGGGCGCTTGAGGTGGTAGCGGTGCAGCTCGTTGTTGCCGGGCAGCGACGGGTCCTCGCTCATCGCGACCAGTTCCCAGCCCTGGTCACCGGCCCGGTTCAGGTGGGCCAGCGCGGTGTCGCCGTACGGTGTCACGTCGATCATGGAGCCGTCCGGGCCGTACCAGATGAAGACGACCTCGAACCCGAGGTCGGTCGACGCGGGTTGACGACGACGGACCAGCAGCGCGTACTCCCACTTGAGCATGCGCTCATTGTGGACCCGCACGCGCGACTCGGCATGGATCAGTGTTCGGCGATCCGTCCGTCCGCCACGCGCAGCCGCCGGTTGACGCTCACCGCGTCGAGCATCCGCCGGTCGTGGGTCACCAGCAGCAGCGTGCCCGGGTAGCTCGCCAGCGCCGATTCGAGCTGCTCGATCGCGGCCAGGTCGAGGTGGTTGGTCGGCTCGTCGAGCACCAGCAGGTTCACGCCGCGCCCCTGGAGCAGCGCCAGCGCGGCCCGGGTCCGCTCGCCGGAGGTCAGCGTCGCCGCCGGCCGCAGCACGTGGTCGGCCCGCAGCCCGAACTTCGCCAGCAGCGTCCGCACGTCCGCCGGGGCGAGATCGGGTACGGCGGCGCCGAACGCGTCGAGCAGCGGCTGGTCGCCGAGGAACAGTCCCCGGGCCTGGTCGACCTCGCCGACCACCACGCCGGGGCCGAGCGCGGCATGCCCCTCGTCCAGTGGCAGCCGCCCGAGCAGCGCGGCGAGCAGGGTGCTCTTGCCGGAGCCGTTCGCCCCGGTGATCGCCACCCGGTCGGCCCAGTCGATCTGCAGGTCCACCGGGCCGAGCGTGAAGCCGCCACGGCGTACCACTGCTCCTCGCAGCGAGGCCACGACGGCGCCGGCGCGGGGCGCGGCGGCGATCTCCATCCGCAGCTCCCACTCCTTGCGCGGCTCCTCGACCACCTCCAGCCGCTCGATCAGCCGGGCCGTCTGCTTGGCCTTCGCGGCCTGCTTCTCGGTCGACTCGGTGCGGAACTTGCGGCCGATCTTGTCGTTGTCGGTGGCCTTGCGGCGGGCGTTCTTGACGCCCTTCTCCATCCACGCCCGCTGGGTGCGGGCGCGCGCCTCCAGGTCGGCCTTCGTGTCGGCGTACTCCTCGTACTCCTCGCGGGCGTGCCGGCGCGCCACCTCCCGCTCCTCCAGATAGGCCGCGTAGCCACCGCCGAAGTGGTTGACCTGCCGCTGATGCAGGTCCAGCTCGACGATCCGGGTGACGGTGCGGGTGAGGAACTCGCGGTCGTGGCTGACCACCACGGTCCCGGCGCGCAGCCCGGTGACGAAGCGTTCCAGCCGGTCCAGCCCGGCCAGGTCGAGGTCGTTCGTGGGCTCGTCGAGCAGGAAGACGTCGTACCGGCTGAGCAGCAGCGACGCGAGCCCGGCGCGGGCGGCCTGCCCGCCGGACAGGCCGGTCATCGGATGGTCGAGGCCGACGTCGAGACCCAGCTCCGCGGCCACCTGCGCGGCCCGCTCGTCCAGGTCCGCGCCGCCGAGGTCGAGCCAGCGTTCCAGAGCATTCGCGTACGCGTCGTCGGCGCCCGCCGCCCCGGCGGTGAGCGCCTCGGTGGCGGCGTCGAGCGCGGCCTGCGCGGCGCTGACCCCGGTGCGCCGGGCCAGGAACTCGCGGACCGTCTCGCCCGGCCGGCGCTCCGGCTCCTGCGGCAGGTAGCCGACCGTCGCCGTGGGCGGGCTGAGCGAGACCGTGCCCTGCTCGCGTGGGACCAGCCCGGCGAGGGTACGCAGCAGCGTGGACTTGCCCGCGCCGTTGACCCCGACCAGACCCACCACGTCGCCGGGCGCGACGACCAGGTCGAGGTCTTCGAAGAGGAGGCGGTCACCGTGGCCGGCGGTGAGGTCCTTGGCGATCAACGTGGCGCTCATCAGGGCACCGAGCCTACCGGCGCGCGCATCCGGATTACCGCGACCCACGCTTGCGGCGGCACCGATCTGAGGGAGACTCACAGCCGTGGTGACCACACTGGCGATCGACTGCGGTGGCGGCGGGATCAAGGCCTCCGTACTGGATGCCGCCGGAACCATGCGCGCCCGGCCGCTGCGCGTGCCCACGCCGTACCCGCTGCCGCCCGGCCTGTTCGTCAAGACGCTGCTGGATCTCGGCGCCCGCCTGCCCACGGCGGACCGGCTCACCGTCGGCATGCCCGGCATGATCCGGCACGGCGTCGTGGTGGCCACGCCGCACTATGTGACCCGGTCCGGGCCGCGCAGCCGCGTCAACGCGGTGGTGCTGGCCGAGTGGTCCGGGTACGACGCGCGCACCGCGCTGGCCGAGGCCTTCGGCGTGCCGGCGCTGGTGCTCAACGACGCCGAGGTGCACGGCGCGGGCGTGGTCGCCGGGACCGGCTGCGAGCTGGTGCTGACGCTCGGCACCGGGCTGGGCAGCGCGTTGTTCGACGGTGGGGTGCTGGCGCCGCACCTGGAGCTGTCGCACGCGCCGGTGCGGTGGAACACCACCTATGACACGTACGTGGGGGAGCCGGAACGGCGGCGCCTCGGCGACGCGTTCTGGTCCCGGCGGATCCGGCAGGTGGTGGACGGCCTGCGGCCGGTGTTCCGCTGGGACCGGCTGTACCTCGGCGGCGGCAACTCCCGGCTGATTCGGCCCGAGCAGGTGGCCCGGATGGGCGACGACGTGGTTATCGTCCCGAACACGGCCGGAATCGTGGGCGGTGTCCGGGCCTGGGACCTGGTCGGCGGCCGGTACGACCCCACAACCTGATCTTTCGCCCCGCAGGAACACTCGCGCTCCCGCCGGTGTTGTGCCAGCGTCGGACCAAGGGCCTGGCGCGACACGAGGAGGTGGGTCGAGTGGATCTTCTGGCGGAGTACCGGCGGGCGACCATGTTCTTCGAAGCGGGTGACCCGACCGGAGCGGCCCGGCTGCTCGAACCGATCATCGAGGCCGAGCCGGACAACTCGTCGGTCCGGCAGCTGCTGGCCCGCGCCTACTTCCAGTCGGCCCAGCTCAACCGGGCCGAGGAGCAGTTGCGCGAGCTGGTCGACCGGGACCCGAGCGACCACTACGCGCACCACGTGCTCGGGCGCACGCTGGAGCGGATGAACCGGCCCGTGGACGCGCTGCGGCACCTGCGCATCGCGGCCGCGATGTACTCGACGAACAACGACTACGCCACCGCGCTGCGCCGGGTGGAGGGCAAGGTCGGCCGTTGACTGATCACGCGGAAGGGCAGCCCGCCCGGGCTGCCCTTCCGCGTACCTAGGATGGGACCGTGAAGCTCAAGCTCGACCTCCACGACATCTACAACAAGGGCCACGACATCGATCGTGCGCTGCGCGGGATCATGGACGAGGCGGTGGCGAAGAAGGCCACGCTCGTGGAGATCATCCCGGGTAAGGGGTCGGGCGCGCTGAAGAAGAAGGTGCTGCGGTTCCTCGACCAGAAGGACGTGAAGCAGCTCTACCACCGGGTCGAGAAGGACTCGAAGAACTTCGGCCGTTTGTTCGTGCATTTCCGCTGGAAGTAGAACCGGCATGCCCCCTGACCTGCGTCCTGGGTCGTTCAGAGGGGGCCGAAAGCAAGATCACGCCGTTTCCAGGTGCTCCGGCACGTACCGCCGTCCGTGTCAGAACTTGGGGTTTATGTAGCTACCCCAGGTCCAATTCTGGTCGCTATCGCTCATGCCGCGGATATCAATATCGAGCGGTTCGAGGTGGGCCGCCGGAAGGGGGTCCGAGTCTACGATGACTTGCAGGGAGCCGGTGAGAGTGTAGTATCCGGAACGCGGATCAATGCACTCTTTCCAGTTGTAGTTCGCGGCAGTGAGATAGATGCTTCTTTCCTGATGGCCTTCCTGGTTGAGCATGACGTGACCCCACGAGTAGGTACCCGAGGCGAGCTGAATCTGCCTGGAGATGCACGCAGTGGCCATGCCCTCCGTCGGGATCCGCGCAAGCTTCGTCGACTTGGTCAGGTAAGCGGTTGCGGCGGCATTCGCAGGAGACGCGACTCCAACCAGACCTGCGGCTATGAGAATCGACGCAACAGCGGACCGCAATTTAATCAGACGCAAGGAATCCCCCGATAGTTGGGCCACACACCTTCCGTGAGCGGCCGGTGCCCGTTGCTCGTAGCAAGCTATCGAGGAAGATGAGCGGGCGCAAGGGCATGATGTCTGTCACGAAGCGCTACCGCTCGTAAGCATTTCCTGGTTGTTGCGCTCAGGCACTCCTGGATGGCTAATGGCGCAGTCGGGGGAGAGTGCCGTTCAACATCAGGCCGTTTCCAGGCCGTTGCCGAGTGGAGCGGCCAGACGCACCACCACCCTGACGCCCCATCGCTGTCAGCACAATCGGGCGCGGATTGCTCTAGCTTGATCCACTCCAGTACGCCGAAGTGGCGGTATCCCGGCGCGGGGATACCGCCACTTCGGCGAGGTGGTGCAAGTAAGCGGCGGTCAGAGCGGGTACGTGCGCGCCACCGCCAGCATCTCCGAGCTGTGTGAGCCGACCACGCCCACACCCTCCGGCCGCTCCCGGAACCCGGGCACCCCGGAGAGCCCGTCACTGGCGTCCATCGCGCGCACCGAAACGGCCCCGGCGCCGGGCACGAGCGTCAGCGTCACCTCGACACCCTCCGGCGGTGGGGCGTGGAACACGATCCCGAACCCCCACTTCCCGTCGCCCGGCTCGACCGGCACGTCCCGCCCGGCCACCGAGGCGGACCGCACGGTGGCGGTGCTGGTGTCGACGTGCAGCGTGAGCAGGCGTACCTGCCGCTGCGGCGTCACGCGCAGGCGCAGCACGCGCTGGTCACCGGTGCGGGTGTCGGAGAGCAGGTCCAGCTTCGGGGCGGGCAGGGGCGCCGCGGCGGCCGGCCCGGCGCGCATCTCACTGTTGCCCAGCCCGGGGAAGTCGTCGGCCACCGCGATGCTCCGGTCGACGTAGCCGTCGGTCCAGGGCTGCGGCTTCTCCTCGCGCGTGAGCCAAGCCGCCTTCCCGGTGCCCGCGTCCAGCGCGTACATCAGGTGGGTCGGCACGGGATGCGCGGCGTCGAAGCGGTCCACTGCGAGGCCGACCCCGGCGAGCACCACCGCCGCCAGCGCGGCGGCCGCGGCGGGCAGCGCGCCGAGCCGGCGTGCGCGCAGCGCGAGCAGGCCGCGCTGGCCGCCGGCCCGGGGGTGCAGCAGGTCCACCACCGGGAGTACGGCGAGGCCGAGCAGCACCGCGACGAGCGCGGCTACCGCGCCCATGCCCATGCCGAGCGCGGGGAACAGCAGCACCACCGGCGGCAGCAGGATCACCACCGCCACGGCGGCGGCGAGCGTCACCGCGACCACCGGCCACGGTCCGTCGCGCCGGGTGGCGAGCGCGGCGAAACCGGCGAGCGCGCCGGCCAGCGCGGGCAGTGTCGTCAGGTACGCCCCGCCGGGCACCGCCACCGCGAGCAGCACTCCGAACACGGCGAGCCAGGCCAGCCCGCCGAACGCCAGCGCGGCCGGGCCGACCCGGCGGCGCAGCAGCGCGTACCAGCAGAACAGCACCGCGGCGGAGAGCGCCACCACGGCGAGCCGATACCAGACCGGGCGGTACGGGTCGAGCAGTTCGGCGTACCCGGGGCGGATCGTGGTGATCGAGGCCCAGAGCAGCCACGCGCCCAGCGGCGCCACGACGACCGGCAGCAGGGTCAGGCCGAAGCCGGCGGCGAGCGTGCCGGCGGTGGCGCGGCCCCGGCGGCGCAGGAGCCAGCCGAGCGCGCCGACGGCGAGCAGCGCGGCGACGGCGAGCGGCAGCGTCAGCCAGCCGGGGTAGCGGACGAGCCCGCCGAGCACCGGGAAGTAGGTGTCGTCGTGGCCGGCGCGGAGGTCGCCCAGGTCGGTGCGGCCGAATTCGCGGGCCAGGCCGAGCGCGTTGTCGCCGTGCATCTGGAGGCTGCCCCGGTCCACCCGGGCCGGCACGTCCAGCGGGGTGTGGTAGATCGCGCCGCCGTCGATGTACGCGGAGTTGAGGCCGACGAACTTCCGGTCGAGGAACGCGGTGAAGTCGGTGTCGTTCGGCAGCGCCCGGTAGATCTCCACCGCGAACGAGGTGCCCACCGGGTGCGGCGCGGCCTTGCCGAACACCTCCACGAGCTTCGCGTTGTTCCGGGACGTCTCGAACATGATCACCGGGCCGGTGGAGCCGCGCGCCTCCAGGTTGAGCACCACCCCGCCGTCGCGGGCGAGCGGATGGTCGGCGGCGAACCCGGCGGCCCCGCACAGGCACGCCTCCTCCGCGTCGGTGAGCACGAAGACGATGTCGTTGCGGGGGCGCGCGCCGGTGGTGAGCGCCCGTGCCACCTCCAGGATCGTGGCGGTGCCGGCGGCGTCGTCGTTGCCGCCCGGCCCGGTCTGCACCGAGTCGTAGTGGGAGACCAGGAACACCTTTCCGGTCGGATCGGTGCCGGGCAGGCGGGCAACCACGTTGCGGACCCGCGCCAGCGTGGCCCCGCCGGCCGCGCCGGACAGCTGCCCGGCCTCGGGCGCGACCGCGTCCTGCACCTCGGTCTGCAGGCCCAGCCCGCGCAGCGTCGCCACTAGGTGCTCGCGTACCCGGTCGTTCGCGGCGCTGCCCGCCACGTGCGGCTCGGCCGCGATCACCTCGACGTTCCGGTACGCCCGGGCGGCGCTGAACTCGCGCTCGGGCGCGTCCGCCGGGGCCGGGGCCGGGGTGGAGAGGCCGACCGGGACGCCCGCCCCGACGGCGAGCAGCGCGACCAGCGCGCCTGCGGCGCTGGTCAGCCG
>NZ_MAGP01000048.1 GCF_002926165.1 Micromonospora chalcea
CCCGGGTTCCGGCAGTCCCGAATACGGCACCGGCCCGGCCGGCGCGGGTGGGCCGGGCACGATCACCCCGGGCGGGCGTAGGCGCCGGGCGACGAAGGGCCGCCGGGTGGGCCGTAGCCGGGCGGCGGGCCGTAGCCGGCGGGGTGGCCGGCCGGGACCGGCGGGCCCTGGTCGGGCATCCGGTCGAGCGCCTCGTCCGGGATGTCGGCGGCGCGCGCCAGCTCGCGCCGGTGCCGGCGGCGGTTCCAGATCAGGAACACCACGAGCGCCACCAGCACCACCAGCGCCACGGCGATGCCGATGCCGATCACCATGACCTGCTGGTCGGTGGGGCCGCCCCGGTCGCCGTAGTCGGTCACGTCGAAGTCTTCGTCCTCGGCCGCGGCCGGTGGCGCGGACGCGCTGGCCGGAGCGGCGCCGAGCAGCGGGTTCGCCGACACCGACGGCACGTCGGCGGTGAGCGCCGCCACCGGGTCGATCCGGCCGAAGCCGAACTGCGGGTCGCGGCCGGGCGGGCCGGCGTCCCGGGCGGTACGGATGATCCGGTTGATCACGTCGGGTGCGGAGAGCCGGGGGAACTTCGACCGGATCAGCGCCGCCACACCGGCCACGATGGCCGTGGAGTCGGACGTGCCGTCGCCCCAGCCGTACCCCCGGTCGGGTCCGATGTTGTAGACCTCGTCCCCCGGAGCGGCGACCACCGCCTCCGGGCCCTGGGCCGAGCCGGGCCAGAAGCCGCCGCCCCGGGTCGTGCCGGTCACCGCGATCACGCCGGGGATCTTGGCGGGCGAGGCGATGTCGGGGCCGAGTTTGCGGACGTTGCCGGCGGCGGCCACCACGACCACGTCGCGTTCCAGCGCGTACCGGATTGCCGCCTCTTCGCCCTCGTCGACGGCGCCGGCGTGCCCGTAGGACAGGTTGAGCACCTTCGCGCCGCCGTCCACCGCCATCCGGATGCCGGTCGCGGAGTTGCCCGCGTCGGCGCCCTTGTCGCCGGACGGCGTGCGGATGGGCAGGATCCGGGCGTCCGGCGCGACGCCGACCACCCCGGTGCCGTTCGCCGCGATGATCCCGGCCATGTGGGTGCCGTGACCGTCCGGGTCGCGCCGGCCGTCGCCGGAGTCGAAGGTGCTGCGGCCGGCGAGGAGCCGGCCGCGCAGATCCGGGTGGGCGGCGTCGGCGCCGCTGTCGACCACTCCGACCACGACACCGCGTCCGGTGGAGATCTGGTGCGCCCGGTCGATCCGCAGCTCGTCGAGGTACCACTGCTCGGACCGGCGTGGCGCGCCGATCGCGGGCTGCGCGGCCCCCAGCACCATCAGCCCGGCCGCCAGCGCGGCCAACACCGGCCGGAACGCGCCGACGTGCACCGTCATCCGTCCGTCCTCATCGCAGGATGCCCGGGGACGCACCGTCACCGGTGCCCCACGGATCGTCGTCCTCAGTCAACCACGACGAGTGGTCGCCACCGCCGCCGCCATGCCCGGCGCCGCCGTGGCCGCCCATCATCCCGCCGCCCATCATGCCCGCGCCGGCCAGGCCACCACGCGCACCGGCCGCGCCCGCGCCTCCCGGCCCCGCGCCCGCCGCCGCCCGCAGCGCGCCGGCCGCGCTGGTCAGCGGGGGCACCTTGCCGTTGCCGCCGCCGACCATGCCGGGCAGCGCGCCCACGCCCATGCCACCGGCCGCGCCGAGGCCACCGCCGCCGATGCCGCCCGCCGAACCCAGCCCGGCGCCACCGCCGCCGAAGCCGGCGCCGCCGGTGCTCAGTCCGGCGCCGCCACCGCCGAAGGTGCTGCCCGGACCGCCCGGGGTGATCGTGCCCGGCCCACCCGCGCCGGCCAGGCCGGTGCCGTATTCGGGACTGCCGGAACCCGGGGCGCCGGCGCCGGGCAGGCCGGTGCCGGGCGGGGTGTACGAGCCGCCGCCGGGGCCGCCGCCACCGAACTCGGGCACGCCGGTGGTCGGCGGGGGCGTGAACGAGCCGCCACCGCCACCACCACCACCGCCGCCGCCGATGCCGGTGCTGCCCAGCGAGGGCATCCCGCCGCCACCGCCGGCACCGCCACCACCGCCGCCGGGCAGCCCACCACCGGGCACTCCGGACGGGGGTACGCGGGGATCCGCGCGGTAGCCGTCGTCGAGCCGCCCGTCGGGCTGGGGTACGACCAGCTTGGGACGCTCGGCCTCGACCGCGGCCGGCAGCGGCGACATCGCCTTGTTGGCCGCCTGCTGGTTGTCGCGGTACCAGTTGTCCAGGTGGGACTTGGTGTCCCACCAGCCGCCGCGCTTCTGGTCGTTGGCGTTGCCGTCGATCTTCATGGTGGCTTCGAGATCGTCGGCCTTGTCGCGGAACGCGCCGTCGGCGTAGAGCGCCTGGTTGGACTGGTAGTCGCTGCGCAGGGCGGCGAGGAAGCCGGACTGGCTCTCGCCGTCGCGCGCGTCGTCCAGCTCGGTGCCGCCGGGCAGGCTCCACTCGTTCCAGCCGAAGTTGTCCATCAGCGGGATCGGGATGCTCGCCACCGCCGTACGGATGTCGCCCTCGATCCGCGACAGCGCGCCACTGACGTTGCTGGCGTGCGTGATGAGCTCCTCGATCTCCTTGCCGATCTCGCCCAGGTGCTCGCGGTACGCGTCGCCGCCGCTGCCCTGCCAGCCGGCGAGCAGCCCGGGGAGGCCGCCGGTGTGCGGGCGCTCCTGGCCGGGCGCGATCGGGCCGACGAACGAGCGGCCGACCAGCGAGTCACGCAGATGGCCGAGCGCGGTGGACAGGTTGCGCCAGCCCGCGCCGACCGAGCCCACGGTCTCCGGATCCGCCGAGAGCGTCACCTCACGGACGCAGCGCTCCCAGGTGCCTCCTGCCATGACCGTCTCCCCCTCAGGCCGTGTACGGGTAGGTGGGCTGCTGCCCGGCGTCCGGCGGCGGGGCCGCGGTCTCCAGCAGCCGCTCGATGTCCTTGCCGTTCGCGGCGTTGCGGGCCTCGGCGTCGCGGAACGCCTTGGCGATGTCCTGCGTGCCCTGCTTCAGGCCGGCCAGCTTCATGGAGATGGCCTTGAGGTGGGCCTCCATGCTGGCCGTGGACCTGGTCAGCGCCGCCCACTGCATCCGGGCGTCCTCGTACGCGCCGAACGGGGTGCCGTTGGGCACCGTCTGCGCGTTGCCGCTGTCGCCCTTCATCCGCTCCTTGATGCGTTCCATCTCGTAGCCGATGGTGTCGTCGACGTACTGCTTGAGGCGCTCGACGTACTCCGCTGCGGCGTCCAGGTCCTCGACGCTGACGTGCAGATCGCCGGTATCCGGCGGATTGATGCCCATGCCTGCTGTCCTCCCCGCTACCGGCCCTGGCCGGTCCATTACGGACGCAGCGTATCGAGGATGCACCAGTCGGGGCAGCCCCACCCCGCGCACGCGCGCGGTCGCCCGGAAGGACGACGGAGCGCGGGAACCCGGTCGGGTTCCCGCGCTCCGGTACGGTCCGCGCCTCAGCCCTGGGCGGCGGCGGGCAGCTTCAGTCCATTGACCGGGGTGAGCGGCAGCAGCTTGCGGCCGGTCGGGCCGATCTGGATCTCGGTGTCCATGGACGGGCACACGCCGCAGTCGAAGCAGGGCGTCCAGCGGCAGTCGTCCTGCTCGTACTCCGACAGCGAGTCCTGCCAGTCCTGCCAGAGCCAGTCCTTGTCCAGGCCGGAGTCGAGGTGGTCCCAGGGCAGGACCTCCAGCTCCTCGCGCTCGCGGGTGGTGTACCAGTCGAGGTCCACGCCGTACGCCGGCAGCACCTCGGCGGCGGCGTCCACCCAGCGCTGGTACGAGAAGTGCTCGCTCCAGCCGTCGAACCGGCCGCCGTTCTCCCAGACCTTGCGGATCACCGCGCCGACCCGGCGGTCGCCCCGGGACAGCAGGCCCTCGATCAGCGACGGCTCGCCGTCGTGGTAGCGGAAGCCGATCGCCCGGCCCAGCGACCGGTCGCTGTTGATCGCCTGCTTGAGCAGCTTGAGCCGGCCGTCGATGACCTCCGGCCGCTCCATCGAGGCCCACTGGAACGGGGTGTGCGGCTTGGGCACGAAACCGCCGATGGAGACCGTGCAGCGGATGTCCTTGGACCCGGTGGCGGCGCGGCCGGCCCGGATCACCTCGTGCGCCATGTCGGCGATCTCCAGGACGTCCTCGTCGGTCTCGGTGGGCAGGCCGCACATGAAGTAGAGCTTCACCTGCCGCCAGCCGTTGGAGTACGCGGTGACCACGGTGCGGATGAGGTCTTCCTTCGACACCATCTTGTTGATCACCTTGCGGATCCGCTCCGACCCGCCCTCCGGGGCGAACGTCAGACCGGTCCGCCGCCCGTTGCGGGACAGTTCCTGGGCCAGGTCGATGTTGAACGCGTCCACCCGGGTCGAGGGCAGTGACAGCGAGACGTTCGTGCCGGCGTACTGCTCGGCCAGGCCGGAGCACATGTCGCCGATCTCCGAGTGGTCGGCCGACGACAGCGACAGCAGGCCGACCTCGTGGAAGCCGGAGAACTCCAGCCCTTCCTTGACCATCTGGCCGACGGTGGTGATCGAGCGCTCCCGCACCGGACGGGTGATCATGCCGGCCTGGCAGAACCGGCAGCCCCGGGTGCAGCCCCGGAAGATCTCCACCGCGTACCGCTCGTGGACCGTCTCGGCGAGCGGGACCAGGGGCTTCTTCGGGTACGGCCAGGCGTCCAGGTCCATCGTCGTGCGCTTGTGCACCCGGAACGGCACGTCCGGGCGGTTCGGCACGACCCGCTGGATGCGGCCGTCGGGCAGGTAGTCGACGTCGTAGAAGCGCGGCACGTAGACGCTCTCGGTCCGGGCCAGCCGCAGCAGCAGCTCGTCCCGGCCGCCCGGGGAGCCCTCGGCCTTCCACTCCCGCACGATGGCGGTGATCTCCAGCACCGCCTCCTCGCCGTCGCCGAGCACCGCGGCGTCGACGAAGTCGGCGATCGGCTCCGGGTTGAACGCGGCGTGCCCGCCGGCCACGATCACCGGGTCGGCGTCGGTGCGGTCGGCCGCGAGCAGCGGGATGCCGGCCAGGTCGATCGCGGTGAGCAGGTTGGTGTAACCCAGCTCGGTGGAGAACGAGACGCCGAACACGTCGAAGTCACGCACCGGGCGGTGGGCGTCGACGGTGAACTGCGGCACGCCGTGGGCGCGCATCAGCTTCTCCAGGTCCGGCCAGACCGCGTACGTCCGCTCGGCCAGCACGTCGGGCAGCTCGTTGAGCACCTCGTACAGGATCTGCACGCCCTGGTTGGGCAGGCCCACCTCGTACGCGTCCGGATACATCAGCGCCCACCGGACGGTGGCGGCGTCCCAGTCCTTGACCACCGCGCCCAGCTCTCCACCCACGTACTGGATGGGCTTGGTCACCTGCGGCAGCAACGGCTCCAGCCGAGGCCAGACCGAGTTGGCGGCGGCGGGACGCGGGGTGGTGGACGGGGCACTCATGATGCCCAAGCGTACGCGGTGCCCCCGCCCCGCCGTCCCCGCCGCCACACCCGCGCCCGTGTCCGCCGCGTTGATCAAGGAGTTTGCGGGCTGTCCCGCGCTCCCACCGGACACGAACTCCTTGATCACCGGAGTGGGGCCGGTGAGCGGGCGGGATTAGTCCTGGGTGGCGGGGCGGTACTAACCTCGCAACGGGCGCGAGAGGAGATAGCCGCGATGCCGCAGCCGCAGCCGGGGGCGGGCCGGCCGGCCGACGGGGCCGAGGAGCCGACCGTCACCGAGCCGGCCACCGCCGTCGACACCGAGGACGCCACCGGCGCCTCCGCTCCGGCGTCGCCGTCCGCCGCGCCGGGAGCCGCCGCACCCGAGGGCCGGCCGTCCACCACGCCGGACACCGCCGCGCCTTCGCACGACGCGGCCCCGCAGCCGTGGACCACCGAGGCCGAGACGCCCACGAACGAGGTCGACGCCACCGCGCCCGAGACGCCCACGGACAGGGTCGAGCCCACCGGAACCGAGACACCCACCGCCAAGGTCCAGTCCGCCGCGACCGAGACGGCCACGGACAGCGCTGAGGCCCTCGCCGCCGGCACCGAGACGCCCGCCGACAGCGCTGACGCCCCGGCAGCCGACGCCGAAACACCCGCCGAGACCGCCGGAACACCGGCCGACAACACCGCGACAGCCGCCGGCGGGACCGACACCGTCCCGCAGGTGCCGGTCACACGGGCCCGCGGGTCGGCCCCGGTGCCGGGCCGGACCACACCCGCCCCCACTCCCCGCACCGGCCGCCAGCCGGACCCGACCCGGATCGACGCGGCCCCGCAGCCGCCGGCGGCCACCACCACGCCGGACCCGACCCGGATCGACGCCGCGCCGCAGCCACCCTCGGCCACCACGCCGGACCCCACCCGGGTGGACAACGCCCCGAACCCGACTGGGAACGCACCGAATGCCACCCGCGTCGAGGCGCCCCGCTGGAGCGGCTGCGCCGCCGTCCCGCCACCGCCGCCGAGCCGGCCCCGCTGGGGCGCGTCCGCCGAGCCCACGCCGGTGCCGCCGTTGGACTCGCCCGAGCACGCCACGCCGGTCGACCCGTGGGAGGGGGTGGACACCACCGGCTGGGAGCTGCACGCGCCGGAGCTGCCGCCCCTGACGCCGACCTGGACGTCTCCGACCGGATCACGGTGGCCGTCTCCGCCTCCGAGGAGGTACGCGCGGCGGTCTCCGCGTACACCGAGTGCGTGGCCCGGGAGGTGCTGGCCGACAGCATCGACTTCGACGAGGGGCTCGGCGGCTTCGCCGGCGAGGCCGGCGACGGCGAGCGGGTCACAGTGACGG
>NZ_MAGP01000049.1 GCF_002926165.1 Micromonospora chalcea
AGTTGCTCGCGTCGTGGGGTGTGCGGGCTGATTTCCTGGCGGGTCATTCGATCGGTGAGGTGACGGCGGCGTACGTGTCGGGGATGTTGTCCCTGAGGGACGCGTGCACGTTGGTGGCGGCGCGGGGCCGGTTGATGCAGGCTCTGCCGTCGGGTGGGGTGATGGCGGCGGTCGGCGCGTCGGAGGAGGCTGTCGCCGAGTTGATCGGCGTGACCGGTGCGGCGGTGGATGTGGCGGCGGTGAACGGTCCGGCGTCGGTGGTGGTGTCGGGTGCCGCCGGTGAGGTTGCGGTGGTGGTGGCGACCGCTCGTGAGCGGGGTTGGCGGGTCAAGGAACTGGCGGTGAGTCACGCGTTCCATTCGCGGTTGATGGATCCGATGTTGGACGAGTTCGCGTCGGTGGTGGCGGGGCTGGACTGGCGGGTGCCGCGGGTGCCGATCGTGTCGAACGTGACCGGCGCGGTCGCGGAGCCGCTGGAGCTGGTGGATCCGGAGTACTGGGTGCGGCATGTGCGGCAGCCCGTGCGGTTCGCCGACGGGGTGGCGGCGTTGCGGGCACAGGGGGTGGACACGTTCCTGGAGATCGGCCCGGACGCGACGTTGACGGCGATGGTGGCGGAGATCGTCGCGGATGCCGGGGTGCGGCGGGTTCCGGCGTCGCGGCGGGACCAGTCGGAGCTCGCTGCGGTGACGGCGGCCTTGGGGCAGTTGTGGGTGGCGGGTGTGCCGGTCGACTGGGCTGCCTACCACGGTCAGACCGGCGCCCGGCCGGGCGTGGTCGACCTGCCCACGTACGCCTTCGACCATCGACGTTACTGGATCAACGCGACGACGCGGTCCTACCGTCCCCCCGCCGCCCGGCGTACCGCCGCCGACGAGGACTTCTGGCGGGCGATCGAGGCGGAGGACCTGACGACCCTCGCCGAGAGCCTGGCCGTCGACGCCGACGCCCCCCTCGCGGACGTGCTGCCGGCGCTGTCCACCTGGCGACGCCGCCGGGACGCCGAGGCGGCCCTCGACTCCTGGCGCTACCGGGTGGCCTGGCAGCCGCTCACGGACGACGCCGCCCGCGCCGAGGCGACCGACTTCCTGCTCGTCGTACCGGCCGGCGCCGACGCGGCCGTGACGGACTGGGCCGCCGCCCTCGGCGCCGCCGGCGGGCGGATCGTCGAGGTCGACGCCACGTGCGACCGCAAGCGCCTCGCCCACGACCTCGCCGAGGCGTCGACCGGCCGCGACGGGGACGTGCTGCCCGTACTCTCCCTGCTGGCCCTCGACACCCGGCCGTACGCCGGGGCCGCCTCCGTGCCGACGGGCCTCGCCGCCACGGTCGCGCTCGCGCAGGCCCTCGGCGACGCCGGGATCACCGCCCGGCTCTGGATCGCCACCCGCGGCGCGGTCTCCGTCGGATCCCGCGACCGGCACGTCGACCCCGTGCAGGCCATGGCGTGGGGCTTCGGCAGCGTGCTGCGCGCCGAGCACCCGCACCGGTGGGGCGGGCTCGTCGACCTCCCCGAGCAGCCCGACCAGAGCGTCGTGCGGATGCTCCGGACGCTGATCGCCGGCACCGGCCGGGAGGACGAGATCGCCCTGCGCGGCACCGGCGGCCACGCCCGCCGGCTCGTTCGTGCGACGTACGGCGACACCGGTGCGCGCGGTTCCTGGACGCCGCGCGGCACGGTGCTGATCACCGGCGGCACCGGGGCACTCGGGGGACACGTCGCCCGCGCGCTGGCCGCCGACGGAGCCGAACACCTCCTCCTGGTCAGCCGGCGGGGTGGCGAGGCGCCCGGCGCGACCGCCCTCGCCGAGGAACTCGCCGGGCTCGGCACCCGGGTAACCCTCGCGTCCTGCGACGTGGCCGACCGGGCCGCGCTCGCGACGCTGCTCGACTCGATCCCCGCCGAGCTTCCGCTGAGCGCGGTCGTGCACACCGCCGCCGCCCTCGACGACAACGTCGTCGATGCCGTGAGTGTCGACCAGCTGGCCACCGCCCTGCGGGCGAAGGTCGACGCCGCGCGCAACCTGGACGAGCTGACCCGGGGCAGCGACCTCTCCGCCTTCGTCCTCTTCTCCTCCCTCGCCGGCCTCATGGGCGCCGCCGGCCAGGCCACGTACGCGCCCGGCAACGCGTTCCTCGACGCCCTGGCGCAGCGCCGCCGCGCCGAGGGACTGCCGGCGACCTCGCTCGCCTGGGGCCTGTGGGCCGACGGCGGGGTGAGCGCGGGCGACTTCGAACAGCGGCTCAGCCGTACCGGTTTCGGCGCGATGGCGCCGGAGACAGCCGTGCGCGCCTTCAGTCGGGCGCTGGACCGCGACGAGACGTACCTCGTCGTGGCCGACATCGACTGGGCCCGGGTGGCCGCCACCGGTCCGCGGCGCGCCCACCCGCTGGTCCGCGACCTGCTGGCCGAGGCCGGCGCGGCGGTGCCCGCCGACGCCCCGGTGCCGGCGGCCGCCCTGCGCCTGCGCCTGTCGGGAATGCCCGGCGCGGAGCAGTTGCGCGTCCTCGGTGAGCTGGTACGCGCCGAGGTCGCCGCCGTGCTCGGCCACGAGTCCGTCGAGCGGGTGGCGCCGGACCGGGCGTTCCAGGATCTCGGTTTCACCTCGCTGGCAGCTGTCGAGCTGCGCAACCGGCTCGACGCGGCGACCGGCCTCGCGCTGCCGACCACGCTCGCCTTCGACTACCCGAACTCGGCGGCTCTGGCCGGCCACATCCACGCCGAGCTGCTCGGCGGGCAGGCGCTGCCCGTCCCCGCCGCCACCGGCCCCGTCGTGCCGGACGACCCGATCGTCATCGTCGGCATGGGCTGCCGTTTCCCGGCCGGAGCCGAGTCCCCGGAGGGGCTCTGGGACCTGCTGACGGCCGGTGCCGACGCGATGTCGGACTTCCCGGCCAACCGGCACTGGGACCTGGAGTCGCTGACCGGCACCGATTCCTACGTCTCGCGCGGTGCCTTCCTGGCCGACGCGGGTGGCTTCGACGCGGAGTTCTTCGGCATCTCGCCGCGGGAGGCGCTCGCCATGGACCCGCAGCAGCGGCTGCTGCTGGAGGTCTCCTGGGAGGCGTTCGAAGACGCCCGGATCGAACCGCTCGCGCTGCGCGGCAGCCGCGTCGGGGTGTTCGCCGGCACCAACGGCCAGGACTACGAGACCGTCGTGCGCGAGGCCGGTGAGTCGCTCGCCGGGTACGGCGCGACGGGTGCCTCCGCGAGCGTGTTGTCGGGTCGAGTGGCGTACTCGTTCGGTTTCGAGGGGCCGGCGGTGACTGTGGACACGGCGTGTTCGTCGTCGCTTGTGGCGTTGCATCTGGCGGCGCAGGCGCTGCGGTCCGGCGAGTGCGACCTGGCGCTGGCCGGCGGCGTCACCGTGATGTCCACCCCGGGCGCCTTCATCGAGTTCTCCCGCCAGGGTGGGCTGTCGGCGGACGGCCGCTGCAAGGCCTTCGCCGAGTCTGCGGACGGCACCGCGTGGGGCGAGGGCGTCGGTGTGCTGGTGGTGCAGCGGTTGTCGGATGCGCGGCGTGACGGGCGTCGGGTTCTGGCGGTGGTGCGGGGTTCGGCGGTGAATCAGGATGGTGCGTCGAATGGTTTGACGGCGCCGAATGGTCCGTCGCAGCAGCGGGTGATCCGGCAGGCGCTGGCGAGTGCGGGTTTGTCGGCGGCTGATGTGGATGTGGTGGAGGCGCATGGTACGGGTACGTCGTTGGGTGATCCGATCGAGGCGCAGGCGTTGTTGGCGACGTATGGGCAGGGTCGGGATGTGCCGTTGTTGTTGGGGTCGGTGAAGTCGAACATCGGTCACACGCAGGCGGCTGCGGGGGTGGCGGGGATCATCAAGATGGTCTTGGCGATGCGGTACGGGACCGTGCCGGCGACGCTGCACGTGGACGAGCCCTCGTCGCATGTGGACTGGTCGTCGGGTGCGGTCGAGTTGGTGACGGCCTCCCGTGAGTGGCCGGGCGTGGAGCGTCCTCGGCGGGCGGGTGTGTCGTCGTTCGGCATCTCGGGGACCAATGCGCACGTGGTCCTGGAGCAGCCGGAGCCCGAAGCCGTCCCCGAGGTCGCGGCGGAGCCGGAGTCTGCCGGGGGCGCTTCCGTGGCTTTGCCGGTGCCGTGGGTGCTGTCGGGTCGTTCGGAGCGGGGTCTGTCGGGTCAGGCGGGGCGGCTGGCGTCGTTCGTGCGTGGTCGTGGTCTGTCGCCGGTGGATGTGTCGTGGTCGTTGGCGACGACTCGGGCGGCGTTGGAGTATCGGGCGGTGGTGTGGGGCTCGGACGTGGACGAGCTGGTGGTGGGTCTGTCGGCGGTGGCTGAGGGCCGGTCTGCGGGTGTGGTGTCGGCGGGTCGTCGGGCGGTGTTGTTCACGGGTCAGGGTTCGCAGCGTGTGGGTATGGGTCGGGAGTTGTACGAGGCGTTCCCGGTGTTCGCGGCGTCGTTCGACGAGGTGTGCGCCCGTTTTGATGGTTTGTTGCCGCGTGCGTTGCGGGAGGTCGTGTTCGCCGAGGCGGGTACTTCCGATGCCGGCTTGGTGGATCAGACGGTGTTCGCGCAGGCGGGGTTGTTCGCGGTCGAGGTGGCGTTGTGGGAGTTGCTCGCGTCGTGGGGTGTGCGGGCTGATTTCCTGGCGGGTCATTCGATCGGTGAGGTGACGGCGGCGTACGTGTCGGGGATGTTGTCCCTGAGGGACGCGTGCACGTTGGTGGCGGCGCGGGGCCGGTTGATGCAGGCTCTGCCGTCGGGTGGGGTGATGGCGGCGGTCGGCGCGTCGGAGGAGGCTGTCGCCGAGTTGATCGGCGTGACCGGTGCGGCGGTGGATGTGGCGGCGGTGAACGGTCCGGCGTCGGTGGTGGTGTCGGGTGCCGCCGGTGAGGTTGCGGTGGTGGTGGCGACCGCTCGTGAGCGGGGTTGGCGGGTCAAGGAACTGGCGGTGAGTCACGCGTTCCATTCGCGGTTGATGGATCCGATGTTGGACGAGTTCGCGTCGGTGGTGGCGGGGCTGGACTGGCGGGTGCCGCGGGTGCCGATCGTGTCGAACGTGACCGGCGCGGTCGCGGAGCCGCTGGAGCTGGTGGATCCGGAGTACTGGGTGCGGCACGTGCGGGAGCCGGTGCGGTTCGCCGACGGGGTGGCTGCTCTGCGGGGGCAGGGGGTGGACACGTTCCTGGAGGTCGGCCCGGATGCGACGTTGACGGCGATGGTGGCGGAGATCGTCGCGGATGCCGGGGTGCGGCGGGTTCCGGTGTCGCGGCGGGATCAGCCGGAGGTCGGCGTGTTGACGTCGGCGCTGGGGCAGTTGTGGGTGGCGGGTGTGCCGGTCGACTGGGCGGCGTACCACGGTCAGACCGGCGCCCGGCCGGGTGTGGTCGACCTGCCCACGTACGCCTTCGACCACACCTGGTACTGGCCCGAGGCGGCGCCCGCGGCCCGTCGGGACGTGCACGGCGAAGCTCTCGACGGGCGGTTCTGGGCGGCCGTGGAGTCCGGCGACCCCGACCTGGTCGGCGGCGAGCTGGGTGTCGGCGCCGACGAACCGTTCAGCGCGGTCCTGCCGAAGCTCGCGCAGTGGCGGCGGGCCGCACAGCAGCGGTCGACGGTGGACGCCTGGCGCTACCGCGTGGTGTGGCGGCGCCAGGACGTGACCGGAAACGAGAACCTGACCGGCTCCTGGCTCGTGCTGATGGTGCCCGGCCAGGAGGACCACCCGTTGCTGGCCGGGCTGGCGGAGCGGGGCGCCGAGATGATCCCCGTGGTGCTGGACGAGCTGGACCGGGACGGGATCGCGCGTCGGCTGTCCGCCGCCTCGGCGGCCGCAGGACCGGTCGCCGGGATGATCTCGCTGATGTCGCTGGCCGGCGCCGGTGTCGTCGAGGCACTGGCGGTCGCGCAGGCGCTTGCAGTCACTGAGGTCGAGGGTCGGCTGTGGTGGTTGACCAGCGGTGCCGTCTCCGTGGACGACTCCGAGCCTCTGACCGACCTGGACGGTTCTGCGGTGTGGGGTTTGGGTCGGGTGGTGGGTTTGGAGGTGCCGTTGCGGTGGGGTGGTTTGGTGGATTTGCCGGGTGTGTTGGGTGGTGGTGTGTGGGGTTGGTTGTGTGGGGTGTTGTTGTCGGGGGTTGAGGATCAGGTGGCGTTGCGGTCGTCGGGTGTGTTTGTGCGGCGGTTGGTGCGTGCGGGTTGTCCGGCGGGTGCGGGTGCGGGTGCTGGTGGTGGTTTTCGGTTGTCGGGGACGGTGTTGGTGACCGGTGGTACGGGGGCGTTGGGTGCGCGGGTGGCGTTGTGGGCGGTGGGTGTGGGTGCGGAGCATGTGGTGTTGGTGAGTCGGCGTGGTGGTGGTGCGGCGGGTGTGGGTGAGTTGGTGGGGCGGTTGGAGGGTTTGGGTGTGCGGGTGTCGGTGGTGGGTTGTGATGTGGCGGATCGTGGTGCGGTGGCGGGGTTGTTGGGGGATTTGGTGGGTCGGGGTGAGCGGTTGCGGGCGGTGGTGCATGCGGCTGGTGTGGCGCAGTTGACGCCGTTGGGTGAGGTGGGTGTGGGTGAGGTGGAGGAGGTGTTGCGGGCGAAGGTTGGTGGTGCGGTGGTGTTGGATGAGTTGACTGCTGGTTTGGATTTGGATGCGTTTGTGGTGTTTTCGTCGATTGCGGGGGTGTGGGGTTCTGCGGGTCAGGTGGGGTATGCGGCGGCGAATGCGTTTGTGGATGGGTTGGTGGTGTCGCGGCGTGGGCGTGGGTTGGTGGGGACGTCGGTGGCGTGGGGGCCGTGGGCTGAGGCGGGTATGGC
>NZ_MAGP01000050.1 GCF_002926165.1 Micromonospora chalcea
CCCCACCCCTAACCCCCGCGATCTTGCAGTTGGCGCCCCGGCACAGAGGACAAATGCCCCACCGAAAGGGCCGAAACTGCAAGATCAACGGGAGTCAGGGGCGAGAGGGCAGGGTCAGCAGCGGGGGACGGTGCCGCCGTAGATCGAGGACAGGTACGCGTGGCTGACGTAGGTGCCGCCGACCAGGCGGTACCACCTCGTCGTGGTGCGATAGGTACCGGTGATCTTCTGCCCGGTCACGTAGCACTGCACCGGCACCTGGGCGTACGTGGCGGCCAGGCCGCGGCTCGCGTACGAGGTGCCCGCCCCGGCGCGCAGGTTCAGCGGCCCGGAGCCGACGATCGCTCGCGCCCCGCCACCTGTCCACAGCAGCGTCACGTCCACCCACGCGTTGTCGGTGAGCCGCAGCCCGTCCCAGAACGTCCCGTCGGCCAGGTCCAGCCCGGCCGGGTTGCGCACGGTGCGTCCGAACTGGTCCAGCCCGCCGTTGTAGTTGCTCTGGTACGCCGCCTGGGCCTCGGGCCGCCCGCGCGGCAGGTCCTTCCAGTTCTCCCGGATCGACGACGGGTTCCACCAGTCGTCGCGGGTGTTCCACGGGCCGACGTCCCAGACCGGGGCGTACTCGCAGCGGATTCCGCTGGTGGTGCAGACCTTGACCGTGTAGTCGCCGGCGCCACGCGGGGACAGTCCGCGCCGGCTGGGCAGCGCCGCGAAGTGGTCCCGGGCGCGTACGGTGTGCCCGTTCGCGGTGGTGCCGCCGACCAGGCCGATCCGGGTCGCGTACACCCGGTAGGTGAGCGGGGCGGCCGGCTGGACCGCCGTGGTGGCGACCGAGTCGGCGGCGAGCGTCAGGCCGGTCACCGTGGCCTCCGAGGCGGCGCCCCGTGTGGTCAGCACGACGCGCGCCTGCACCCGGCGGACCGGTTCGTCGAACACGGCCTCGGCGGCGTCGCGCCACTCGGTCCAGCCCCGGGCGCGCCAGCCGCGCACCTGGGCCACCGCCGTACCCCCGTCGCCGGTGCGGGCGGTGAGCCGGGCGCGTACCCGGGTGGCGGGCCGGTCCAGGACGCGCGGCGCGGAGAGCAGGATGCCCTCGGCGACCGGACCGCCCACGGCGGCCGGGCGGGTGCGGGCGGAGGGGCGGGGATCGGCCAGCCGGAGGCGGCCGGAACGCCAGGCGACGTTGACGTCGTCGCCACCGGCGACGGCGAGGTCGACGGACCAGCGTTCGGGGTCGGGCGCGCCGGCGCGAGCCGGCACGGCGGTGGACGGGTGCGCGGCCGACGCGGGCGTGCCGGGCAGTCCGGCGGCCACGGTGAGCAGGGCAGTCAGGGCGACGACGATTCGACGTCCGGAATGAGCCATCAGCATTCTCCTCAGAACCCCCTGATCGTTGCGTTTCCGCTGATCAAGTGGAACCTCAGTACAAATGGCGACACATGCGAATTCTGTTCGGTAGGGAACAATGGCGGGGTGCCCGAAGGCGACACCGTCTGGAACACGGCGCGCGTCCTGGATCGCGCGCTGGCCGGGGCCCGGCTCACCGGGTCCGACTTCCGCGTGCCGCAGCTCGCCGCCACCGACCTGACCGGCTGGACCGTGCGCGAGTCGGCCAGCCGGGGCAAACACCTGCTGCTGCGCCTCACCGCGCCAACCGCAGCGCAGTGGACGCTGCACTCGCACCTGCGGATGGACGGCGCATGGCGCGCGTACACCCCGGGTGAGCGCTGGACGGCGCGGCCGGCGCACCTGATCCGCGTGGTGCTCCGCTCCCCCGGCGCGGTCGCCGTCGGCTACCACCTGCACGAGCTGGCGCTGGTGCCGACGGCCGAGGAGCTGTCGCTCGTCGGTCACCTCGGCCCGGACCTGCTCGGCCCGGACTGGGACGCGGACGAGGCGGTACGCCGCCTGGCGGCCGAGCCGGAGCGCACCATCGGTGAGGCGCTGCTCGACCAGCGCAACCTCGCCGGGGTGGGCAACCTCTACAAGTGCGAGGTGCTGTTCCTGCGCGGGGTGTCCCCGTGGACGCCGGTGGGCGCGGTGCCGGACCTGCCGGGCACCGTCGCGCTGGCGCAGCGGCTGCTCGCGGCGAACCGGGGCCGCTGGACGCAGAGCACGACCGGGGTGCTGCGCCGGGGCGGGACCAGCTACGTCTACGGCCGCCGGGCCCAGCCGTGCCGGCGCTGCGGGACGGCCATTCGCAAGGAGGAACTGGGCGAGCGGGTCACCTACTGGTGCCCGGTCTGCCAGCCCGACCGCTCGTGACGTGGAACTTCCACGAAACGCCAAAGATCGCCGAGAATAGGGACGATTGGGTACTTCCGTCCCACCCCCGTGGCGTCGCATGCTGCGATTGACCGCTCACCGATCGTCAGCAGCGCGTACGCCCGCCACGCCGAGGTGTCGGCCGGCGCGCCCCGACCCCGGGGAGAGCCATGGTGCTGTTCCGCAGACTCCGGCCGGGACGGCCGGACCGGGCCGGAGTCGCCGAGGAGACCGCGTTCACCGGTTCCGCGGCGCGGGGCGTTCCCGCCGCGCGCGCCGGCGACGACGAGCCGGGGACCACCCCGGCGAGCCTGGACCCGGCAGCCGTCCCGCGCCTGTTCGGCCCGGTGCCGAACACCGCCGCCAGCCCGCTGCCCACGCTCCGCCCCGACGGCCGCCCGGCGCCCGGCACCGGCATCCGCAAGTTCGTCGACCCGCTGCCGCTGCCTGGGCAGCCCGCCACCGACGGGCTCGGCGCCCGCCTGCCCGTCGCGGTCCCGGACACCATCACCTGGCCGGGCTGCGACTACTACGAGATCGGCCTCCAGGAGTACGCGCAGCGCCTGCACCGCGACCTGCCGGCCACCCGGCTGCGCGGCTACCGGCAGCTCAACCTGGGCACCGACGCCGCCGGCCACAACACGGTCAGCCCACCGGACCGCCCCTGGCACCTCGGCCCGATGATCGTCGCGCGGCGGGGCCGCCCGGTCCGGATCAAGTTCATCAACCAGCTCCCCACCGGACGGGCGGGCGAGCTGTTCCTGCCGGTGGACGAGACCGTCGACGGGGCCGGCGCCGGCCCGCTGGACGGTCCCGCGCCGTACCCGCAGAACCGGGCCGTGCCGCACCTGTCCGGCGCGCAGACCGGGTGGATCAGCGCCGGCAACCCGTGGCAGTGGGTGACCCCGGCCGGCGAGATCACCCCGTACCCGGCCGGGGTGGGTGTCACCCCGGCGCCGGACATGCCGCCGCCCGGCGCGGGCGCCACCACGCTGTACTTCCCGAACGAGCAGAGCGGCCGGCTGATGTGGCTGCACGACAACACGCTCGGCCTGTCCCGGCTCACCGTCTACTCCGGGCAGATCGCGCTGTACCTGCTCACCGACCCCGCCGAGGACCGCCTCGTGGACGACGGCGTGCTGCCCGCGGAACAGTTCCCGCTGGTGATCGAGGACAAGACGTTCGTACCCGACGACGCCCAGCTCGCCGCGCAGGACCCGACCTGGGACCGGGACCGCTGGGGCGCCAAGGGCAGCCTCTGGCACCCGCACGTCTACCAGCCCCGGCAGAACCCGTACCGGCTCACCGGCGGCAACCCCACCGGCCGCTGGGACTACGGCCCGTGGACCCACGACCCGGACGGCGGCGCCAGCCCGTGGGTCGCCCCGGTGCCGAACCCGCACCACGACCCCGACGCCGACCCGGACGAGCCGCCGCTGGCGCCCGCCGTGCCGCACCCGTCGGCGGTGCCCGAGGCGTACGGGGACACCCCGCTCGTCAACGGCGTGGCCTACCCGTACCTGGAGGTCGCACCGCGCGCGTACCGGTTCCGGATCCTCAACGCCTGCGCGGACCGGGCGCTGAACCTGCAGCTCTACCGGGCCGCGTCGGACGGCCCGATGTGGGCCGACGACGGCAGCCCGGCCGACCCGGACGCCGGCGAGGTGCCGATGGTCGAGGCGGTACGCGCGCCCGGGCGGCCCGCGTACTGGCCGGTGGACGGGCGCGACGGCGGCGTGCCCGACCCGGCCGCCGCCGGACCCGACCTGATCCAGATCGGCAACGAGAGCGGGCTGCTCCCCGCCCCGGTGGTGCTGGCCAACCGGCCGGTGGACTACCGCTACGACAGGCAGGACCCGACGGTGCTCAACGTGGACGGGCACGCGCTGCTGCTGGCCCCCGGCGAGCGGGCCGACGTGATCGTGGACTTCGCCACCGTGCCGCCGGGCAGCACGCTCATCCTCTACAACGACTGCCCCGCGCCGCTGCCCCGGTTCGACACGCGCTACGACCACCACACCGGCGCGCCCGACCGGACCGGCTCGGGCGGGCTGCCGCCGACCCGGCCCGGGTACGGCCCGAACACCCGCACGCTGCTCCAGATCCGGGTCACCGGCAGCCCTGCGCAGCCGTACGACACCCGGCGGCTCGCCGACCGGCTGCCAGGGGCGTACGCGCACAGCCAGCCGCCGCCGATCGTGCCGCAACCGGCGTACGACGCCGCGTTCGGCACCCACACCCCGCGTCCGACGCTCGTCGGCGCGCGGGACGGCTCGGTCACGTTCACCCCGCCCGGCGCGGCGGCCCCGGTCACGCTGCCGCTGGCGGTGAAGTCGGTCGGGCAGGTGTTCGAGCCCCGGCACGGCCGCGCGGTGGGCCGGCTCGGAGTCGGCCACCCGGTCAGCGGGCCGCTGCTGCCGGCCACGCTGCCGCTGGGCCCGGTGGAACCCGCCACCGAGGTGCTGCACGCCACCGACCTGGGCGTGCCGGTCGGCGCGCCAGGCGACGGCACGCAACTGTGGCGGATCGTCGGCGACGCGCCGCGCACCCATCCGGTGCACATCGAGGGCTGCGACGTGCAACTGGTCAACCGGGTCGGCTGGGACGGCACGCTGCGCCCGCCCGAGCCGGGCGAGCTGGGCTGGAAGGACACCGTCCGGGTCAACCCCCGGGAGGACGTCGTGGTGGCGCTGCGTCCCGTACCGCCGCCCCTGCCGTTCAAGATCAGCGACAGCGTACGGCTGCTCGACCCGTCCCGGCCCGCCGGCGCGCGGCTGGACGCGAGCCCGGTCAGTCCGGCCGACGGCCGCCCCGCCACGGTGGTCAACCAACTCGTCAACCTGGGCTGGGAGTACCGCTGGCAGACCCGCTCGGCGGGACTGCGCGACCAGGGCATGAGCCGTCCGCTGGTGCTGCGGGTGGCACCCAAGGCGCCCACCGGGCTGACCGCCACCCCGGCGCCCGGCAGCGCCACCGCGCTGCCCGCCATCGCGCTGACCTGGACCGGCAACGGCAGCCGCCCGGTGCCCACCAGCCACCTGCTGCAACGCGCCACCGACAGCGCCTTCACCGCCGGGCTGACCGAGATCACCGTGGCCGCCACCGCGACCCGCTACACCGACGCGACAGTCACCCCCGGCGTCACCTACCACTACCGGATCCGCGCCGAGAACGCGGTGAGCTGCTCGTCCTGGTCGAATGCCGTACCGGCGGCGGTGCGTCTGGCCGCGCCGGCCCGGCTCACCGCGGCGGTGCCGCCGACCGCGCCGCTGCGGGTGGCGCTGCGCTGGGCGAACCACTCCTTCGCCACCGGTGTGGACGTGCAGCGCGCCACCAACCCGACGTTCAGCAGCGGCCTGGGCACCACTGCCATCGCCGTGGGCGAGAACCACGTGGACCCGGCCGTCGCGCCGGACACCACGTACTACTACCGGGTACGCACGACGTACCTCGGCGCGGCGTCCCCCTGGTCGACAGTGGCCCGGGTGACCACCCCGGCCCGGCCGACGACGCCCACGGCGGTGAGCGTCATCGCGAGCGCGCCGGGACCGGACACCGCCACCGTGACGCTGAGCTGGTCGGCCGAGACTCCGGCCGGACCGGGCGCCGGCTTCATCGTGCAGCGCGCCACCGACGCCGCGTTCACCAGGGAGCCGGCCACGTTCCGCGTCACCGGCCGCGGCTTCACCAACACCGGCCTGGCGCGCTCCACCACCTACTACTACCGAGTACGCACGACGAACGTGGTTGGCACGTCCCCCTGGACTCCACCAACCCCCATAACCACCCCCACCTAGCCCTCCCTCTCAGGGTCGATCATGAAGTTGACGGCAGTTTCCGAGATCGACAACACCGCCAACCTCATGATCACCGGGGCGAGCGGGAGCACCGCCCTGCGCTCACCCCCGATGACCCCGACACCGTCCGGTCCGCCCCGGCGAGCAACCCCGCCCCCGTTGATCAAGGAGTTTGTGTCCATTTCCGGCCCTCCACAGGACACGAACTCCTTGATCAACGGCCCACAGGCACGAGGGTCAGAGCGCGGGAAAGGAAGCCCGCCCCAGCCGAACGAGGGCCGCACGATCATGAGGTTGACGGCGGAATCCGAGATCAACAACACCGCCAACCTCATGATCACCGGGGCTGGCGGCCGGTGAGCGGGTGTGGGGGGTGCCTGACCGCGAGTTGCCCGCCCGGGCAGGCCGAAGCCCTCCGCCCGACCCCTGTCCGCGTCGGTGATCAAGGAGTTTGTGTACGGATTCGGCCCGCCTCAGGACACAAACTCCTTGATCAACGCGCGGGACGATCAACGCGCGGGGCGACCAACGCGCGGGACGACCAACGCGCAGGACGACCAACGCGCGCGGCGATCAACGCGCGGGGCGATCAGCGCGCGGGCGATCGGCGTGCGGCGGGGGCGGTCAGCGGCCGGGCTGGGGG
>NZ_MAGP01000051.1 GCF_002926165.1 Micromonospora chalcea
GCGTGGTGACGGTGAGCTGCTCGCCGGGGGTGGTGTGGAGGGTTTCTGCGGCTCGGCCGCTGTTCACCGCTACGGCGACCAGGCCGGCGGAGTCGACGTAGACCACCAGGGCGCCGGGCGGGGCGTCGCCGAACGTGCGGCCATGGACCGCCTCCCGGCCGTTCACCAGCACCCGGGGCGGCAGGCCGTCGAGCAGCGTGCCCGGCGCGGCGAGCTGGACGTTGCCGAAGTGGTCGACGGTCAGCACCTCGGCGGTGAGGCCGCCCGGTTCGGCGCGGACCACCGGCTCCGGCAGCCGGACCAGCGTGCCCGGATCCACGGCCGGACCGGCCTCGGCCAGTGGCGCGCCCAGCGCCAGCCGCGCGGCGACCGGCGCGAACACGTCCCGCCCGTGGAACGTGCGGGAGACGGCCGGGCCGAGCCAGTCCGGGTTGGTCAGCTCCACCACCGCGCTCACCCCGCCGAGCGCCTCGGCGGCCGGAAGCAGCAGCCCGTTGTCCGGCCCGACCAGCAGCCCGCCGGGCGCGGCCAGCGCGATGCCTCGGCGTGCGGTGCCGACACCCGGATCGACCACCGCCACGTGCACGCCCCACGGCAGGTACGGCACTGTCTGCGCGAGCACGGCCGCGCCCCGGCGTACGTCGGCCGGCGGCACCAGGTGCGTCACGTCGATCACCCGGACAGCCGGGGCGAGCCGGGCCAGCACCCCGTGGCACGCCGCCACGAACCCGTCGGCCAGCCCGTAGTCGGTGGTCAGCGAGACACAGCTCGGAACGTCGCCCGGCGTGGCGCGGCCCTGGCCCGCGGAGACCGGGCCGCTCATCGCCGCTCCGCCACGGTCAGGCGCCGGGCCAGGCGCAACTCGTCGTGCAGCGGGATGCCGTCCGCCCCGACCTCCGGGATCGTCGGCTTGACCGCGCGGGCCCGGTCGACAGCGCCCGCGTCCACAGCGACGATCCGCAGCCCCCGGCGCTGGTAGAAGCGCAGCGCGCCCAGGTTGTCGTTCGTCGTGACCAGCCAGATCCGGTCCGCCCCGGCAGCGGTGGCCGTCTCCTGCGCGGCGGCCAGCAGGGCGGTGCCCGCGCCGTTGCCCGGTGCCGCCGCGGCCAGGCTGACCACCTCCAGCCCGTCGGCGTCGACCCGGTACGCCAGCGCCCCGGCGAACCCGCCGGTCTCGTCCACCGCCACCAGCGCGGGCAGGTCACGCAGGTCGTAGCGGGTGTCGTGGACCACCACGATCGGCCCGCCCCACTCCCGTTCGTGCAACGCCGCCAGCGCCGCGCGGTCCTCGTCGCGCGCCTGGCGTACCCGGATCGAGGCCACCGGCACACCCTAACCGGGGCGGCCGGGCGGTCAGCCGCGCAGCCGCAGGCCGCGCGGGGTGGCGCGGAAACCGGCGGCGGTGAGCGCGTCACGCAGCGGGGACGCGTGCACGGCCTCGCCGTCGGCGCGTTCCACCGAGATCGCGCCGAGCGCGCCGGAGTGCACCGCGTCGGCGAGCGCCTTGCCGGCGGCGCCGAGCGTGTCGGTGTCGTCGGTGAACGACAGGATCGTCCGGCCGCCCCGCTCCACGTAGAGCACCACGTCACCACCGACCAGGACGACCAGCGCGCCCGCCTTGCGCCCGGCCCGGTGCCCGGTGGCCGGTGCCGCGCCGTCCCCCGAGTCGACCACGCGCTCGGGCCAGGGCAGCGCCGCGCCGTACGGGTTCGCCGGATCGGTGGCGGCGAGCACCACCGCCGGGCGGCCCCGGCCCTGGGAGTCGTCGGCGAGCGCCCGGATCCGGTCGACCGCGCCGGGCACCGCGAACTGTGCCGCGCCCAGCCCTTCCACGAAGTAGCCGCGCCGGGCCGCCCCGCGTTCCTCGAGCGCGGACAGCACCGGGTAGACGGCGGCGAAACCACCGGTGACCTGTTCGGCCACGACCGCGCCCCGGGTCACCACGCCGTGCCGTTCCAGCAGCAGGTCGGCGAGCGCGGCGGCGCGCCGGGTGGGATCGCTGTCGCGTTCGGGCAGCCGGGACCAGCGACCGGCCATTGTGGGCGGGCCGCCCCGGCTGGGCAGCGCCACCCGGCCGGGCCGGCGGTAGCGGGTGCGCGGCGCCGACGGCCGGGACCGGTGCGCTCCGCCCGCGCCGAGCGCGGCCCGCAGCGGGGCGAGCGTGTCGTTGGTGAGGTGACCGGCCCACACCAGGTCCCACACCGCGCCGGACAGGGCGGCGTCGTCGGTGGCGCCGACCCGGTCGGAGAGCGAGCGGAAGAACAGCGCCTGCCCGTCGGCGAGCGCGTCGAGCACTGATTCGTGCAGCGGGGTCAGCGTCAGCGCCTCGTCCGGCGTGGGGAGCAGCAGCGGGGCGACGTCGGCGTACGCGAGCGTCACCCACCCGTCGCCGCCGGAGATCGCGCCCGCGCCGGCCCACACCACCTCACCACTGGCGCACAGCTCGTCGAGCTGGGCGGGAGAGTAGTCGGCGACCCGGGCGGGCAGCACCAGGCGTTCCAGCGCGGACGCCGGCACGTTCACGCCCTGCAACTGTTCGAGGGCGGCGGCGACCGCCTCGACGCCCCGGGCCGACGAGCCGACCTGCTGCCAGCGGGGCAGGAACGTGGCGAGCGCGCGCGGCGGCACCGGTTCGATCTCCCGGCGCAGGGCGGCCAGGGAGCGGCGGCGCAGCAGGCGCAGCACCTCCGCGTCGCACCACTGCGTGCCCACCGTGTCCGGGGCGAACTCGCCGGAGACCACCCGGCCGTTCGCCGAGAGCCGCCGCAGCGCCTGCTCCACCACGAACACGCCGAGCCCGAACCGGGCCGCGCAGGTGGCCGCCGCGAACGGGCCGTGCGTGCGGGCGTACCGGGCGACCAGGTCGGTGAGCGGATCGGCCACCGGCGCGAGGTACGCCTCGGCGACCCCGACGGGCAGCGCTACGCCGAGCGCGTCGCGCAGCCGGGCGGCGTCCTCGACCACTACCCAGCGGTCCTCGCCGGCGATCCGGACCCGCAGGACGCGCCGGGCCGCCGCCAGCTCGTCGGTCCAGGATTCCGGCACACCGCGCTCGGCCAGCTCGGCGCTGCTCAGGTCACCGACCACGCGCAGCAGCTCGACCACGTCCTCCGGGTCGCGGGGCCGACGCTGCTCGGTGCGCCAGCGCAGTTGGCGGGCGGTCTCGGCGAGCACCTCCGGGTCGAGCAGCTCCCGCAGATCGACCCGGCCCAGCAGTTCGCCGAGCAGCCCGGAGTCGAGCGCCAGCGCGGCGGCCCGCCGCTCGGCCAGCGCGGCGTCGCCCTCGTAGAGGAACGCGCCGACGTACCCGAACAGCAGCGACCGCGCGAACGGCGACGGGCGCTCGGACTCCACCTCGACCAGGCGTACCTTGCGGGCGGCCAGGTCACGCATCAACTCGGCCAGAGCGGGCTGGTCGAAGACGTCCTGGAGGCACTCGCGGGCGGCCTCCAGCGTGACCGGGAAGTCGGCGTACTCGCGGGCCACGTCGAGCAGTTGCGCGGCCCGCTGGCGTTGCTGCCACAGCGGCTGCCGCCGCCGGGGGTCACGCCGGGGCAGCAGCAGCGACCGGGCCGCGCACTCGCGGAACCGGGACGCGAACAGCGCGGACGTGCCCACCGACTCCTCGACCAGCTGGGCGATTTCGTCCGGCTCGAACACGACCACGTCGGCGCCGGGCGGCGTCTCGGCGGTGTCCGGCAGGCGTACCACGATGCCGTCGTCGGAGGGCATGACCTGGGCGTCCACGCCGTACCGCTCGGCCAGCCGGCGGCCGATCGCGAGCGCCCACGGCCCGTTGACGCGCGCGCCGAGCACCGAGTGCACGGCGAGCCGCCAGTCGCCCAGCTCGTCGCGGAACCGTTCGACCACCACCGTCCGGTCGTCCGGCAGCGACCGGGTGGCCGCCTTCTGCTCGCGCAGGTAGTTCATCAGGTTGCCGGCGGCCCAGTCGTCCAGCCCGCCGGCGCGCAGCGCCGCCACCGCGTCGGCGTCGGACTGCCGCAGCAGCGCCCGGACCCGGGCGCCGATCGCCCGCCCCAGCTCGACCGGACGGCCGAGCTGGTCGCCCTTCCAGAACGGCATCCGGGCCGCCTGCCCCGGCGCGGGGGAGACGAGCACCCGGTCCGGGGTGATCTCCTCGATCCGCCAGGACGACGAGCCGAGCAGGAACACGTCACCCACCCGGGACTCGTAGACCATCTCCTCGTCCAGCTCACCCACCCGGGCGGCCCGCTCGGCGCCGGCCAGGAACACACCGAACAGGCCCCGGTCGGGGATGGTGCCGCCGCTGGTCACGGCGAGCCGCTGGGCGCCGGGCCGGCCGGTCAGCACGTCGGTGGCGCGGTCCCAGACCAGCCGCGGCCGCAGCTCGGCGAACGCGGTGGACGGGTAGCGCCCGGAGAGCATGTCGAGCACCGCGTGCAGCGCCGAGTCGGGCAGCTCCGCGAACGGCGCCGCCCGGCGGACCAGCACGGCCAGGTCGCCGAGCCGCCACGGCTCCAGCGCCACCATCGCGACGATCTGCTGGGCCAGCACGTCGAGCGGGTTGCGCGGGTAGTGCAGCTCCTCGATCGCCCCGGCGCCCATCCGCTCGGCCACCACCGTGCAGGAGAGCAGGTCGCCCCGGTGCTTGGGGAAGACGACGCCGCGCGAGACCGCGCCCACCTGGTGCCCGGCCCGCCCGACCCGTTGCAGCCCGGCGGCCACGCTCGGCGGCGCCTCGATCTGCACCACCAGGTCGACGGCGCCCATGTCGATGCCCAGCTCCAGGCTGGACGTGGCCACCACGGCGGGCAGGCGCCCGGACTTGAGCGCCTCCTCGATCTGCTTGCGCTCCTCCCGGGACACGCTGCCGTGGTGCGCCCGCGCGATCACCGCCGGGGCCCCGGTCGCCGCGCCGGACTGCGCCATCACCTCGGCCGGCTGCCGCGGCGCGCGCACCGGCCCCACCGGCCCGCCGAACGCCTCCGCCCCGCGCCGGGCCCGGCTCCCGTCGGCCGGCCCGCCGCCGGACATCGGGCCGAGCCCGTCGGCGTCGTCGAGCCCGGCCTCGTCGCCGGCCGGCGGGCCGTCGACGCCGGGCAGCAGATCGGATACGCGCACCGGCTCCCCGCCCCGGGCCACGCGGCTGCCATCCGGGGCGGACGCCGCCTCCAACTCCTCGACGGCCAGCTCGTTGAGCCGGGCGCAGAGCCGTTCGGCGCTGCGCCGGGAGTTGGTGAACACGATCGTGGACCGGTGCGCGCGGATCAACGAGAACACGCGTTCCTCGACGGCCGGCCAGATCGAGGGGCGGCGGGGGGCGAGCCCGCCGAGGTCGTCCTCCGGTGGCTCCTGCTCGTCGAGGCGGGTCATGTCCTCCACCGGGACCTGGACGCTCACCTCGATGGTCTTGTCGGCCGGCGGCTGCACCACGTCGACCGGGCGGGCGCCGCCGAGGAAGCGGGCGCACACGTCGATCGGCCGGACCGTGGCGGAGAGCCCGATCCGCTGGGCGGGCCGCTCCAGCAGCGCGTCGAGGCGTTCCAGGGACAGCGCGAGGTGGGCGCCGCGCTTGGTGCCCGCGACCGCGTGCACCTCGTCCAGGATGACCGTGTCCACGCCGCGCAGCGATTCGCGGGCGGCGGAGGT
Source organism: Micromonospora chalcea (assembly GCF_002926165.1). Classification (GTDB taxonomy): domain Bacteria; phylum Actinomycetota; class Actinomycetes; order Mycobacteriales; family Micromonosporaceae; genus Micromonospora; species Micromonospora chalcea. The sequence goes on from NZ_MAGP01000051.1 coordinate 5,632, forward strand.
GAGCAGCAGGAACAGGGACTCGGGCGTGGTGATGAGGATGTCCGGCGGGGTGCGGGCGAAGGCGCGGCGCTCGTCGGCCGGGGTGTCCCCGGTGCGCATGCCGACGGTGACGTCGGGCGGGGCCAGGCCGAGCCGGGCGGCGGCCTGGCGGATCCCGGTGAGCGGGGCGCGCAGGTTGCGTTCGACGTCGACGGCGAGCGCCTTGAGCGGGCTGACGTAGAGCACGCGGCAGCGTCGGCGGGGGTCGGCCGGCGGCGGTTCCTTGGCGAGCCGGTCCAGTGACCAGAGGAAGGCCGCGAGCGTCTTGCCGGAGCCGGTCGGCGCGACGACCAGGGCGTTGCGCCCGGCGGCCACCGAGTGCCAGGCGCCCTGCTGGGCCGGGGTGGGCGCGGCGAACGCCGCGGTGAACCACTCCCGGGTCGCCGCGCCGAACTCCTGGAGCACCCCGCCCGACCGGGTCACCTCGTCCGCCACGGCCCCATCCTGCCGCGCCGGTGTGACATCCGGCCGCCTCGCCGGAGCGATCTGTCCCGGCGACGACGCTCAGGGAGGGAAATGGGTGGTTATTCCGTTAAGTCTTACTTAACTGGTTGCTTGTGCACTGCAACATAAAGTAACTTCACTCGCGATGCGGCGTGGGCTGGAGGCGTGGATGACCGTCGAGGAACGAGGCTTCGGGCCCGGCACCGACCTGCTCCTCCGTCAGGTCGACGGCCGGCTGGCCGCGCTCCGCGCCGGGCTGCGCGGTCCCGACCTCGAACTGGCCGAGGAGCTGGCCCGGCGGCTGCGCGAGATGATCCTCGCCACCGCCCGTTCCAGTGCCGCCGACCGGGCGCGCGTGCGGGCCGCCGTGCACTACTTCGTCCAGCGCCGGGAGAGCCGCGACGCCCGGCTGCCGCTGCGGTCCCTCGCGGTCGCCCAGCGCGCCGTCGACCGGGCCGCGCGCCAGTTGGACTCCACCGCCCTGTCCTGACCCACCCACC
>NZ_MAGP01000052.1 GCF_002926165.1 Micromonospora chalcea
GTACGGGGGCGGTACGGTCGGGGGATGGGTGAGGCGGAGGGACGGCGACGACGGCTACGGCATCACGGCGAGGCCGGAGCCCCGGCCGACAGCGCCGACGGCACCACGGCCAGCACCGCCCCCGTACACGACGACGTGACGCCCCGGGCCCCGCGCGGCGGCCGGCCGGGCGAGCCGGAGCCGCGCGGACGCCGCGCCGCCCCGACCGCCGAGGAGGGCGAGCGCGGGCTGCGCGGGCTGGTCGGCTCCGGCTCGTCGCAGGTGAGCGTCACCGCCGCGCTGCGGGCACGGGACGCCGCCCGCCCCACCGACGACGACCTCGCCGCGGCGGAGGAGCGGGTGGTGCTGATCCGGCGCAACTGGGTGCCCCGCGAGGAGCTGCCCCGCAACGGGCGGTGAGCCCGGCGGCGTCCGGTCAGGCGGGCAGCTCGGGCAGCTTGCGGCTCTGCTCGTAGGCGGCCACCTGCTCGATGCGCCGGCTGTGCCGGGGGTTGCCGGAGAACGGCGTGGTCAGGAACGCCTCGACCAGCGCGGTCGCCTCGTCCAGCGTGTGCTGCCGGGCACCGATCGCGACGACGTTGGCGTCGTTGTGCTCGCGGGCCAGCTGGGCGGTCTCCACGTTCCACGCCAGCGCCGCCCGGACGCCGGCGACCTTGTTCGCGGCGATCTGCTCGCCGTTGCCGGAGCCGCCGATGACCACGCCGAGGCTGCCCGGGTCACCGACCACCCGGTCGCCGGTGTGCAGGCAGAACGCCGGGTAGTCGTCGTCCGGGTCGAAGGCGTGCGGACCCACGTCCACCACCTCGTAGCCCTGCTTGGCCAGGTGGTTGGCGAGGTGCACCTTCAACTCGAAACCGGCGTGGTCGGATCCCAGGTAGACGCGCATACCGCGCAGTCTGACAGGCCCGCTTCCGGGCCGGCGAACCGGCGGCGACCCGGAGGCGGTACGTCACACGGTCAGTGCGGCAGCTCGGCCACGACCAGGCCGGCCCGCGCCTTCGGGGTGAACCAGGTGCTCTTGCGGGGCATCTTCTCCCGGGCCAGGTTCACCGCGACGAAGTCGTCGACGGTCACCGGCGCGACGAGCACCGCCAGCTCGGCCCGGCCGGCGTCGACCTCACCGACGAGCCAGCTCGCCGGATAGTCGCCGCCCACGTACGTGATCCGCTTGTCGCCCGGGTCGAGGCCCAGCGCGTCGCGCAGCAGCAGACGCTCGACGAGCGCGTGGTCGAGGTTCTCCAGCCGGCCCGCGCCGACGTGCGGCAGCGTCACCGCGTACCCCCGGCCGCCGAGGTAGAGGCGCACGACGCCGCCGGTGGCCGGCACGTCGACCGGCCCGTCCACCGGGGTGATCTCCGCGCCCGCCGCGCGCAGCCGGTCGAGCAGCTCCTCCGGCGTGGTGGTCAGCTCGCTGACCAGCCGGTTGTAGGGCTGGATCGCGACCGACGCGGGCGTGGTGACCACCGCGAGGAAGCGCGGGAACCCGCCGGTCTGCGCGGCCAGGCTGCGGTGGTTGCCGTCCGCGACCACCAGCTCCCCGCCGCCGGCGAGCGCGGTCAGCTCGTCCTGCGTGGCACCCGGGCCGAGCAGCCAGATCGCGTGCGTGCGACCGGACTGGTCGACGTCCGTCGCCGCGGGCGCGCCGGCCGCGTCGGTCGCCGCCGCGAGCGCGGCGTGCAGCTCGTCGCCCCTACCGGTCTGGAGCAGCAGTACGGGCGAGAGCAGGTGACCGAGCGCCTCGGCCAGCGCGACGCGCTCGCGCACCTTGGCGATGAACACGTCCTCGTTGCGGATCACCAGGCCCGGCTCGTCGGCGCGGGTGGAGATCTGGTCGGTGTCGACCATGGCCCACAGCCCGTACGCGCTCTCCTCGCCCGGCGCGCTGATCCGGTAGAGCACCACCACCTGCTCGGCCGGCGTGTAGCTGCCGTCCGCCTTCGCCTCGGCCAGGCGCGCCACCGCGTCCCGCAGCGCGTCGAGGAACGACTTCCCGAGGCTGCCCGGCGCCCGGTGGGGCATCTCGATGCCCAGCGCGCTGTGCGGATTCGCCTCGACGATGGAGGTGATCTCCGCGTCGTCGGCGAACTCGTCGTAGTTCTGCGCGCCGGTGCCGCCAGTGGTGATCCAGGCCCGGTTGATCGGATGCACGACCGTCATGTCCGCTGACGCTACCCGGGCCCCGATCGCCCCCGCCGCCGGACTCACCCCCTTACCACCAGGTGAAAGGAAGGGCCCCCTGTTAACGCCTCCGGTAGAGGAAGGGCCCCTTCTTAACACCGGGAGGGCGGCTCAGGCGGTGGGGTTACGGTGCCGGCCCGGAACCGGACGGCGAGCCGGGGCGGCGGGGCGGGAGCCGGCGTTGAGGCGTACCGTCGTCGCGCCCGCGGCGGCGCCGGTACGCGACGGCGCCCGCCCGGGCCGGACGGTCTCGGCCGGCGGCGTCATCCGCGACGTGGCCACCACCCGGGCCACGCCGACCACGATCGGCGGGGCCAGCAGGTCGGCCACCTCGGCCGGGCCGGCCGGCCAGTCGCTCTCGGTCACCGACCAGTACGTCGCACCGGAGTCCTCGGTCGCCGGCTGCGGCGCGTCGTCGGACATGCGGCGGTGCTTAGCCATGGGAACGCCTCCAGGAGCTGCCGTGGTGCGGCCTCGCGTGGGCCGTCGGCTGGGACATCCGGTGAAACGAGCCCCGCACCGGCCCGGTGACGGGCGGGTGCGGGGCTCGGGGCGCGCTGCGGGTGTTAACAAGGGGCCCTTCCGCTGCCGGAGGCGTTAAGAAGGGGCCCTTCCTTACCCCTCAGTCGAAGATGGGGCCCTGCTCGCGGGTGCGCTTGAGCTCGTAGAACCCGGGGGTGGCGGAGACCAGCAGTACGCCGTCCCAGAGCCGGCCGGCCGCCTCGCCCTTGGGCGCCGGGGTGATCACCGGGCCGAAGAAGGCGACCTGCCCGCCGTCCGGGCCCGGCGCGTGGATCACCGGCGTGCCCACCTCGGTGCCGACCGGCCGCATGCCCGCCTCGTGGCTGGCCCGCAGCGCGTCGTCGTACTGGGTGGACTCGGCGGCGTCGGCGAGCGCCGGGTCCAGACCGACGTCGGTGAGCGCGCCGACCAGCATGTCGCGGCCCAGTTCCTCCTTGCCGAGGTGGATCCGGGTGCCCATCGCGGTGTAGAGCTTCGCCAGCGTCTCGGCGCCGTGCGCCTGCTCGACGGCGATGCACACCCGCACCGGACCCCAGCCCTTGACCATCAGGTCCTGGTACTCCTCCGGCAGGTCCCGGCCCTCGTTGAGCACGGACAGGCTCATCACATGGAACCGGATGTCCACGTCCCGGACCTGCTCGACCTCGAGCAGCCAGCGGGAGGTGATCCAGGCCCACGGGCACAGCGGGTCGAACCACATGTCCGCGGTGACACGTTCGGTCACGGTGTCATCCCTTCACGACAATGTCGCGCCGGGGATCCGGCGCGGTCACTCCCGATCCTCCACCCACGGCCGTATCGACCGGTACCGGAATGAGAGCGTGACCTCGACCACCGGGAGCGGTCCGTGCATGGAAGACTCGGTTCTCAGCGGGCCGTCACGAGCGGGCCGGGAAAGACCGGTGCCGCGGGGCGCGGCGAGACGAGTGGGATGGAGACGAACAGTGCCGGGAGTGCGCAACCTGACCCAGGTCGAGGCGACCGAGCGGGCCCGCCTGCTCGAGGTGACCGGGTACGACATCAGCCTTGACCTGTCGACCGCGGTGCAGCCCACCGGTCGCACGTTCCGCTCGGTGACCGAGGTCCGGTTCCGCTGCGCCGAGCCGGGGGCCACCACCTTCATCGAGGCGGCCGCCGAGTCGGTGCGTTCCGCCACGCTCAACGGCGAGCCGGTCGACCTGTCCGGCTGGTCCGCCGAGAAGGGCCTCACGCTGACCGGCCTGGCCGCCGAGAACGTGCTCGTGGTCGACGCCGACTTCGGCTACTCGAACAGCGGGCAGGGCCTGCACCGCACCGTCGACCCGGTGGACGGCGAGACCTACCTGTACAGCCAGTTCGAGACCGCCGACGCGCAGAAGGTCTACGCCTGCTTCGACCAGCCCGACCTGAAGAGCGTCTACACCTGGCACGCCACGGTGCCGGACCACTGGCGGGTCGTGTCGAACATGCCGGTGGCCCGCGAGGAGGCGGCCGGTGAGGGGCTGAAGACCGTGCACTTCGCGCTCTCGGAGCGGATGAGCACCTACATCACCGCGCTCTGCGCCGGGCCGTACCACGAGGTGCGCCGCAGCCACGACGGCATCGACATGGGCTACTTCTGCCGGGCCAGCATGGCCCCGCACATGGACGCCGACGACCTGCACCTGATCACCACGCAGGGCTTCGACTTCTTCCAGGAGAAGTTCGGCGTGCGTTACCCGCTGCCCAAGTACGACCAGCTCTGGGTGCCCGACTTCAACGCCGGCGCGATGGAGAACTTCGGCTGCGTCACGCACGCCGAGTCGCACTACATCTTCCGCTCGCAGGTCACCGACTTCGAGTACGAGCAGCGCGCCAACACGATCCTGCACGAGCTGGCGCACATGTGGTTCGGTGACCTGGTCACCATGCGCTGGTGGAACGACCTGTGGCTGAACGAGTCGTTCGCCGAGTGGGCCAGCCACTGGTGCAACACGCACGCCACCCGCTTCACCGACGCCTGGACCACGTTCCTGTCGATCCGCAAGAACTGGGGTTACCGGCAGGACCAGCTCTCCTCCACCCACCCGGTCTACTGCGAGATGCCGGACCTGGAGGCGGTCGAGGTCAACTTCGACGGCATCACGTACGCCAAGGGCGCGAGCGTGCTCAAGCAGCTCGTCGCGTACGTGGGCGAGGAGCCGTTCCTGGCCGGCCTGCGCGCCTACTTCGGCAAGTACGCGTGGGGCAACGCCACCTTCGACGACCTGCTGTCCGAGCTGGAGACGGCCTCGGGCCGGGAGCTGCGCAAGTTCGCCGCCCAGTGGCTGGAGACCGCGCAGGTCAACACGCTGCGCCCGGAGGTGACCATCGGCGCCGACGGCACGTACGAGCGGGTGGTGGTCCGGCAGGAGGCGCCGTCGGGCTACCCGACGCTGCGTACCCACCGCATCGGCGTGGGCCTGTACGACCTGACCGACGGCCGGCTGGTGCGCCGGGAGCTGATCGAGACGGACGTGACCGGCGAGCTGACCGAGCTGTCCGAGCTGCACGGCAAGCCCGCCGCGGACGTGCTGCTGCTCAACGACGAGGACCTCACGTACGCCAAGCTGCGGCTGGACGAGCGGTCGATGGCCACCGTGGTGCAGCACATCGCCGGCTTCGACTCGTCGCTGGCCCGGGCGCTGTGCTGGACGGCCGCCTGGGACATGACCCGCGACGCCGAGCTGTCGGCCCGCGACTACGTGGCGCTGGTGCTGGCCGGGCTGACCGCCGAGACGGACATCAACCTGGTCACGGCCACGCTGCGGCAGGCGAACACCGCGCTCACCTTCTACGCCGACCCGGAGTGGGCGCCGACCGGCTGGGCGGACCTGGCCCGTACCGCCCGGACCGCGCTGGCCGCCGCCGAGCCGGGCAGCGGTTTCCAGCTCGCCTGGGCCCGCGCATACGCCTCGTCGGCCCGTTCCGGCGAGGACCTGGCGACGCTGCGCGGCTGGCTGGACGGCAACGGGGTGCCGGAGGGGCTGACCGTCGACACCGAGCTGCGCTGGACCGTGCTGCAGTCGCTCGTGGCCAACGGCGCGGCCGGTGCCGCCGACGTGGACGCGGAACTGGCCGCCGACCGTACCGCCAGCGGCGAGCGGGAGGCCGCGTACGCGCACGCGCTGGTGCCGACCGAGGAGAACAAGGCGGCGGTGTGGGCGCTGCTCACCGGCCTGGACGCGCTGCCCAACTGGCGCAACCGGGCGCTGCTGCAGGGCTTCACCCACGCGGCGCAGGTCGAGCTGACCGCGCCGTACCGGGAGCGGTACTTCGCCACCGTGGACCAGGTGTGGGCGCAGCGTGACAGCGAGCCGGCGCAGGAGTTCGTCCAGCTCGCCTACCCGGCGCACCTGGTCGAGGAGGACACGGTCGCGGCCACCGACGAGTGGCTGGCCCAGGACGGGCGGCCGGCGTCGCTGCGGCGGCTGGTGGCGGAGGGTCGCGACGGTGTGGTCCGCGCGCTGAGGGCCCGCGAGCGGGACGCCCGCAGCGCCTGAAAGCAGGGGCGCGGCGGCCGGGGGCCGGCGTGGGTGGGAGCCCGTGCCGACCCCCGGCCGTTATCGTG
>NZ_MAGP01000053.1 GCF_002926165.1 Micromonospora chalcea
TGGTCGAGGCGAAGGCGCTGGACACGATCACGTCCGACTTCTGGATCCCGGCCGCCGCGCTGGGGCTGGTCTTCCTCGGCCTGCACCTGGTGATCCGCTGGCTGGCGCCGTACGCCGATCCGGCGCTGCTGCCGGCGGTGGCCCTGCTCAACGGCATCGGCGTGGGCTTCCTGCGCCGGTACGACCTGGCCAAGGCTGCGCCCGCGGAGCGGGAGGACCTGGCCATCTTCGCGGGCACCGGTGGCCGGCAGCTCGCCTGGACGCTGGCCGCCGTGGTGCTTGCCGCCGGGCTGCTGGCGATCCTGCGTGACCACCGGTCGCTGTCCCGGTACGCGTACACGCTGGGCCTCGCCGGCATCGTGCTGGTGATGATCCCGGCGGTGCTGCCCAGCCGCTTCTCCGAGATCAACGGCGCCAAGCTGTGGATCAAGTTCGGCGGGTTCTCCATCCAGCCGGGCGAGTTCGCCAAGCTGGCCCTGCTCACGTTCTTCGCCTACTACCTGGTGCGCAAGCGTGAGGTGCTCTCGCTCGCCAGCCGGCGGGTGCTCGGCATCGACTTCCCGCGCGGGCGCGACCTCGGCCCGGTGCTGGTGGTGTGGCTGGTCAGCCTCCTGGTCCTGATCTTCGAGAAGGACCTGGGCACCTCGCTGCTCTACTTCGGCATGTTCGTGGTGACGCTCTACATCGCCACCGAGCGGGTCAGCTGGCTGCTCATCGGTCTGATCCTGTTCTTCGGCGGCGCCTACCTGGCGTACGTGCTGGGCAGCACCGTGGGCGGCCCGTTCGCGAACTTCTACGACCGGGCGCAGATCTGGCTCGACCCGTTCGCCGAGCCGTACGACCGGGGTTACCAGTTGGTGCAGGGCCTGCTCACGCTCGGTACCGGCGGTCTGTTCGGGGCGGGTCCGGGTGGCGGCCAGCCGACGCTGCTGCCCGAGGTGCAGACCGACTTCATCTTCGCCGGCATCGGTGAGGAGATCGGCCTGTTCGGTCTCTCCGCGCTGCTGGTGATCTACCTGCTGATCGTGGAGCGGGGCCTGCGCGCCGCGCTGGCGGTGCGGGACTCGTTCGGCAAGCTGCTCGCCGGTGGCCTGGCGTTCACGCTGGGCCTGCAGGTCTTCGTCATCGTCGGCGGCATCAGCAAGCTCATCCCGCTGACCGGCCAGACCACCCCGTTCCTGTCCGCCGGTGGCTCCTCGCTGATGGCGAACTGGCTGCTGATCGCGGTGCTGCTGCGCGTCTCCGACGGTGCCCGCCGACCGGTGACCGGTGGTGGCGGCCCGGCGGCCCGGCCGTCCGGTGGTCCACCCGAGCAGTTGCACGGCGCCCCGACGGAGGTGATCCGACCGTGAACGCCCCCCTGCGCCGCGTCGGCGTGGTCGTGATGGTCCTGTTCGGGCTCCTCTTCGCGAACCTGAACTGGATCCAGGCCTACAAGGCCGACGAATACCGCAACAGCGACTACAACGGCCGGGTCCAGGTCGCCGAGTACGACCGCAAGCGCGGCAACATCGAGGTCGGCGGCACCGCGTACGCGCTCAGCAAGGAGACCGGCGGTGAGCTGAAGTACCAGCGCACCTACCCGGGCGGCGAGATGTACGCGCACGTGCTCGGCTGGAAGCCGGTAAACGGCAGCGCGAGCGGTATCGAGCGGGTGGAGAACGACTTCCTCGCCGGCACCAGCGACGCGCTGATCGCCAACCGGATCAAGGACATGTTCACCGGTGACGAGACCGGTGGCGGGAACGTGGTGCTGACGCTGTCGAAGCGGGCCCAGGAGACGGCGTACAAGCAGCTGAACGACAACCAGGTGGGCGCGACGAAGGGCGCGGCGATCGCGATCGACCCGCGTACCGGCGCGGTGCAGGCGCTGGTCTCCATGCCGAGCTTCGACCCGAATCCGCTGGCCAGCCACAACAGCACCGAGGCGGACCGGGCGTACAACACGCTGGAGAAGGACAAGGACCGGCCGCTGGCGAACCGGGCGCTGTCCGAGACGCTGCCGCCCGGCTCCACCTTCAAGATCATCATGGCGGCTGCCGCGCTGGAGAACGGCGTCGGCCAGCAGACCCGCATCCCGGCCGGCTCCAGCTACACCGCGCCCGGCGCCGGGCAGCCGATCCGCAACGCCGCGCCGTCGATCTGCCCCGAGTCGCAGGTGACGCTGCGCGAGGCGGTCACCGAGTCCTGCAACACCGGCTTCGCCCAGCTCGGCGTACGCCTCGGCGCGGACAAGGTGAAGGAGAAGGCCAAGCAGTTCGGCTTCGAGCAGGACGACCTCACCGTCGGCCAGCTCGGCGAAGGTGGCCTGCCGGTGGCGGCCAGCCGCACCGGCGACATGCAGAACCCGGACGGCAGCACCGACCCGGCCGCGCTGGCCCAGTCGTCGATCGGCCAGAACAACGTGCGGATGACGCCGCTGCAGGGCGCGCTGATCGCTGCCGCGGTGGCGAACAAGGACGGCAAGCAGATGCGTCCGTACCTGGTCAAGCAGTTGCTCGGGCCGGACCGCACCACCGTCTACGACCCCGCCCAGCCGCGCGAGCTGCGCCGCCCGATCAGCGGCCAGGTCGCCGCCGACCTGCGCGACATGATGCAGAACGTGGTGAAGGAGGGCACCGGCCGCCGGGCCGCCATCGACGGCTACCTGGTGGGCGGCAAGACCGGTACCGCGCAGTCCGGTCCGAACACCCCGGACCACGGCTGGTTCATCGGCTTCGCGCTGGACAAGGACGGCACGCCGCTGTCCGCCGTCTGCGTCGAGCTGGAGCAGGCGGGCAACGGCGGCAGCGCCGAGGCGGCCCGCATCGCCGGCCGGATCATGGCGGCGGCCATCGCGGACTCCGGGAGGCGCTGACGTGCTGAGCCCGGGGGTGAAGCTCGGCAACCGCTACCGCCTCGACGAGCGGATCGCCAGCGGTGGCATGGGCGACGTGTGGCGCGGCACCGACCAGGTGCTGGGCCGTACCGTCGCGGTCAAGAGCCTGCTCCCCGCGCTGCTGGACGAGCCGGGCTTCGCCGAGCGGTTCCGGGGCGAGGCGCGGACCATGGCGACCATCAACCACCCGGGCGTGGTCGACGTCTACGACTTCGGCAGCGACCAGCACATCGCGTTCCTGGTGATGGAGTACGTCGAGGGCGACGCGCTGTCGGCCACGCTCAGCCGGGTCGGCCGGCTGACCCCGGCACGGACCATGGCGCTGCTGGCCCAGGCCGCCGACGCGCTGCACGCGGCGCACGAGAAGGGCATCGTGCACCGTGACGTGAAGCCCGGCAACCTGCTGGTCCGGCCGAACGGCACGCTCGTGCTCACCGACTTCGGCATCGCCCGCTCCGAGCTGGTCGGCCAGCTCACCGCCGCCGGCTCGGTGCTCGGCACCGCCTCGTACATCTCGCCGGAGCAGGCCACCGGCGCGGTGGCCACGCCCGCCTCGGACGTCTACGCGCTCGGCGTGGTCGCGTACCAGTGCCTCGCGGGCCGACGCCCCTTCGAGGGGGACAACCCGCTCGAAATCGCCATGAAGCACGTACGGGAGACGCCCCGGGCGCTTCCGGCCGACATCCCGCCGCAGGTCCGGGCCATCGTGGAGCGGGCCATGGCGAAGGACCCTTCCGCCCGCTGGCCCAGCGCCGCCGCGCTGGCGAGCATCGCCCGGCAGGCCAAGCTCGCGCTCTCCCAGGCGGCCCGCGCCGGACGGCCCATCTCGGCCGCACCCGCCTCACCGGCCGCACCCGTCGCACGCGCTCAGGTGCCGACCGCTCCCCGGCCGCAGCCACCGGCCGCCGCCGCGCATCCGCAGCCCCGTCCGCCGGTCTCCCCGGCCCGTCCGCCCGTCTCGCCGGCCCGCCCGCCGGTGACGCAGCGCCCGGCCGTGATCGCCCACCCGGCCCCGATGTCCCGCCCGCCGGTGGCGCCGCGTGGCGCGGCACCCGTACCGCAGCGGCCCGTGCCCCAGCACAACCCCATGCCGTACGCGCGCCCGGCCGCGCCGCCCCCGCCCCGGCGCTCCCGGTCCGGGCTCTGGACGACGGCGATCGTGGTGGCCGTGCTGGTCATCCTCTGCTCGGGCGTGATTTCGTTCCTGTACCGGAAATACGGTGCTACCGCATCCGCTCCGGCGAGTGTGAGCGTGACCTCCGGCGCGGTGCGGCCGCACGGAGGCGACTATCCGGTCCGCACGTCGTACCGTCGTGAGGTACGCCTCCTGCCGGCCGACGGCGGTACGACGACGAGCGAAGGACGAGACACGCGATGACAGCGCAGGCCCGCCTGCTCGGTGGCAGGTATCAGGTCGGCGAGCTGCTGGGCTACGGCGGCATGGCCGAGGTGCACCGCGGCCGCGACCTCCGGCTCGGGCGGGATGTCGCGATCAAGATGCTCCGTGCCGACCTGGCCCGGGATGCCACCTTCCAGATGCGGTTCCGCCGCGAGGCCCAGAACGCCGCCTCGCTGAACCACCCGGCCATCGTCGCCGTCTACGACACCGGTGAGGAAACCGGCCCGACGGGCGAAACCCTGCCGTTCATCGTGATGGAGTTCGTGAACGGCAGGACGCTCAAGGAGGTCCTCGGCGTCGAGGGGCGGCTCCAGCCGCGCCGGGCGCTGGAGATCTGCGCCGACATGTGCGCGGCGCTGGAGTTCAGCCACCGGCACGGGATCATCCACCGGGACATCAAGCCCGGCAACGTGATGCTCACCCAGACCGGCCAGGTCAAGGTGATGGACTTCGGCATCGCCCGGGCGCTGGCCAGCGGCGCCACCACGATGACGCAGACCAGCGCGGTCATCGGCACCGCGCAATACCTCTCTCCCGAGCAGGCGCGCGGCGAGGCGGTCGACGCCCGCTCCGACGTCTACGCGGCCGGCTGCGTGCTGTTCGAGCTGCTCTGCGGCCACCCGCCGTTTGTCGGCGACAGCCCGGTCAGCGTCGCGTACCAGCACGTGCGGGAGCAGCCGCCGACGCCGAGCACGATCAACCCGGACGTCAACCCGGCGGTCGACGCCATCGTGCTCAAGGCGCTGTCGAAGAACCCGCTCAACCGCTACCAGAGCGCCGGTGAGATGCGGGCGGACCTGCTCCGCGCCGCCGCCGGCCGGCCGGTGCTGGCCACCCCGGTGATGCCGGCCGAGGAGACCATGCCGATGGGCGCCGCCGCGGGCGGCTACCAGCAGGCGCAGCAGACCCAGATGATGGGCCCGCAGACCCGCCCGCAGCCGGTGGCGCGGGTCGGTGACCCGGGCAAGCGCAAGAGCTCGTCCTGGGTCATCGCGGCGTTCGCCGCGCTCGGCGTGCTCGCGGTGATCGCGCTGGGGACAGCGCTCTGGCTCAACCAGGCCGGCAACGAGAAGGTGTCGGTGCCCCAGCTGGTGGGCCGGTCGGCGGACGACGCGAAGGCCGCGCTCACCCAGGCCGGGCTGCGGTACGCCCCCGGCGACCCGGTGCAGAACACCACCTGCGAGAGGGGCTCGGTGGTCGAGCAGAGCCCGACGTTCGGCCAGCGGGTGGACAAGGACACCGAGGTCACCGTCAAGGTCTGCACCGGCCCGGGCCAGGTCACCATTCCCGGAAACCTGACGGGCAGCACCTACGACGCCGCGAAGGCCCGCCTGGACGAACGGAACCTGGTCGCGGTGCGCGAGGACGTCAGCAACAGCGCGCCGGAGGGTCAGGTCATCTCCGTCTCGCCCACCGAGGGCAGCTCGGTCGCCGAGGGCAGCAAGGTGACGCTCAAGGTCTCCAAGGGCAACGTCGGCGAGGTGCCGACCGTCATCGGCTACACCGAGGAGCAGGCGACACAACAGCTCAAGGAGGCCGGCTACACGGTCCGGGTCCGGGAGGGCAACGAGGTCGACCCGTCCCAGGCGGGCAAGGTCAGCAAACAGTCGCCGGCCGGCAAGACGAAGCTGGCCAAGGGCGAGCGGGTGACCATCGAGGTCGACGTGCCGCGCGAGGACGAGGAGCCGACCAGCCCGACGCCGAGCGGCAGCCCCAGCACGACGCCGACCACGCCGGGCGGTGGTGGCGGCAACGGCGGCGGCAGTGGCTTCCCGTTCCCGACCATCGCGCCCAGCCGTACCGAACGCTGAGCATCACCTGACCGACGACGCGGCGGCGTCCCCGATCCCGGGGCCGCCGCCGCGCCCGTCCCAGCGCCCGCCCCTTCCCCGTCGATCATGAACTTGACGGCGACAAATCGGGCGTCGAACGCCGTCAACTTCATGATCGTCGGGGCGGGCGCTGGGACGGGCGCGGCGG
>NZ_MAGP01000054.1 GCF_002926165.1 Micromonospora chalcea
CGCCGGCGGTGGACCATGCGCTGGAAACCAGCCCTGAACGCCTTCGACATCGCCTTCGAAGGACGCCTCTCCGCAGGCCGTAAGTAACCGTCAACAACCCGAGTTACACCGTTCGTTTGACAGACCCGGACGCGCCGACACCGTCGCAAGGAAGATCAGCCAGAAACGCCGCAGGGCGGGATGAAACCCAGCCCACACCGCAGAAGAAGCGGACGGCTGCGTGCGGCCGGGCCGGCCCCGGCAGCCTGAGCGAATACGCTCGCGACGTGAGCGGTGACGACCAGTTGCTGAGCCGGGGCAGCTTCGACGAGAACCCGGACAACTAGGCGGCCCGGCCGGGATACCCGCCAAGGGTGTACGAGGTGCTTGCCGAGTGCGGGCTGCGACCGGGTACGCGCGTCCTGGAGATCGAAACGGGAACAGGGCAGATGACCCGCCCCCTCGTGGACGCCGGCACGTCGGTGCTGGCGGTGGAACTCGGTGGCTGGCTGGCGGCCCGGCTGCGAACGAACCTCGCGGGCCGCGACGTGACCGTTATCGAGGGCGACTTCGCCACTGTGCCGCTACCCGACGACACCTTCGACCTGGCGGTCTGCGCCATCGCCTTCCCCCAGGCCGGTAGCTGTGGTGTGCATGCGGTATAGGACGGCTGTCATGCGCGCGATGGCGGGGTGGCGGGGATGGACACGACGGTGGTCGGCGATGGTCCGGGCGAGGAGTTGCTGCGCCGGTTCCTGGCGGCCGTGTTCGTACAGGACGACGGCGAGGGTGGCTTGGGTGGCGAGGGTCGGTAGTGCGTAGGGTCCGTCGGCCTGGGTGTGGTGGCGGACGAGGTCGCTGTAGCAGTCGGCGGCGGCGGTGAGGTTCCCGGCGGCGCGGTGGGTGGCGGCCAGGACGCGCAGGGCGGCGCGGACTTCCGGGTTGGTGGGGTCTCGGAGAAGGTGACGCAGGCTGCGGTGTCCCCACTGGGCCCAGGGGAGTGCGGCGGCTGGGTCGCCGCTGGTGAGGGTGAGGGTGGCCAGGAGCGCGGCGGCGCGGGCGGTCGCGGTGTCCAGGGCGAGCCTGCCGCTGGTGGGGTCGATGTGCAGGAGCCCGCTGCGCAGGACGTCGATGGCACGCTCCGGCGTGTTGCCGGCGGCGTGGCGCTGGGCCAGGTGCAGACGCTGGGCCATGACCATCATCGGGCCGGTGACCTGTAGGGAGACGGCCCTCCAGGTGATGTGCAGGTCCGTGCCGGTCGCGCCGACGGTGACGCGTTGGATAGGGCCGAGCGCGTAGGAGGCGGCCTGGGTCGTCTTGCCGGGTGGGACGAGGTGTGGGGTGCGGTGCAGGATCACTGCGGCAACGGCGTCGCGGATCTCCTCGGCCGGCACCGGTGTGCGCCCGCAGGACGGCGCGCACAGGTAGACCCTGCCGCTGCCGGGCAGCTGGATGAGGATCATGGATCGCGCGCAGGTGTGGCAGGCCAGGAGGCCGGGTGGCACGGGCGCGGCCTGCACGGCGCGGGCCCGCGAGACCCATTCCTCAACCGTCGCGGGCGACAGGTGGTGGCTGCGGGCAACGCCCCGGGGCGCTTGGTGCAGGCCGTGGACGGCGGCTTGTTCGATGGTCGCGGCGACGACCTCGGCGACGAAGGCGGGTGTCCACGCGGGGATGGCTGTCGTCCGCGTCGGCATCGGCGTTCCTTCCTTGGGATTCATGGTTGCGTTCAGGCGGTGGGAGCGGCGCCGGGTTTGTGAATTTCGTAATGATCCGCAGACGGCGCATGTGAGCGGAGGGTGTGGCCGGCGACGACAGTGGGGGGCTGTCGTCGCCGGCCACGTCGGTCGCCGCTGCCCTCCCTCAACGGGCGGGCGACCGGCTTGGACGCACCGACGTGGGCCCGACGCAGAGGGTGGGCGACGACGCGGGGCGGCGACAGAGAGGGGCGGTGCTAGCCGGTAGCCGGACCTGGCTACCGAAACCCAGGGCCTAGCGTTGGGTGTCGGACTGGGCGCGGGCCGCGGCGGTGACGGTTGCCGGCCTGGCGGTGTTCAGGGGCCAGGAGCTGCGGTTCGGGTGAGGGTTGCGGCGCATCGGGGCGAGGACCGGCCCGTCGGGCAGGGTGAGCGCGGGTCTCGGGAGGTAGCCGTGCCCGCGGTACAGGTCCTGGCTGTCGGGCGCGATTTCGGTCCACGAGGGCATGTCGATGCGGTCGACGCGGCTTTCATGGTGGGCGAGCATCGCCGCGCCGATACCGCGCCGCTGGGCGGCGGGAAGAACGGCGAGAACTGCCAGGTGGTAGTGAGGTTCGGTGGGTCGGACCTGGGTGAGTATCTGGTCGAGGAGTTCGAACTGCCGCGCGTGCGGGCCGGCGGCGTCGGCCAGTCGGCTGTGGTAGTTCGACGGTGGCGGGATGCTGCGGTAGCGGTGAAACCCCATCGCCGCGGCGCTGAGGTCGTCGGTGATCTGGATGTCTCCGAAGAACATGGCGTGTTCCACCCAGATGACCGCCACGTCGGTGAGGATCTGCTGCCGGCAGGTCGGGTCGGGCACTAGCCACTGGGCGAGCGGGCCGGAGTGCAGGGCGTCGGCGACGATCGCGGCGACGGGTTCCTTGTCCGCCCATCGGGCGGCACGGATACGCGGAATGACGTCCATGGGATGCCTCCAAGGGCAGCGGGTGGGTGGGGCGGGCTTACCAATAGGCGGCGGTGGCGAGGTCACCGACAGCGGCGTCGACTGCGGCGGTGATGTCGCGTACCTGCCGGTGGTGCTGCGCGGCGATGGTGCGCAGTTGCGCGGTGAGGGCGGCGGTGTCGTCGGCGAGGTACAGGTGGTTGGTCAGGCCGAGGGTCGCGACGAGGCCGCCGAGGGCGGCAGTGTGGTTGTCGGGCTGGTCACGGCCGGCGGCGATGTAGTGCAACCGGGCGCGGGCGACAACCGGCCACTTCAGGTCCGTGGGCAGGTAGCGGTCGGTGCGGCCGAGCCCGCCGGGGCGGCGACGCACGTCGTGGCGCAGGATCCCGCCAGCGTGCAGGCCGGCGCGGGTGCGGTCGTACAGGTCGGCGGCGAACCCGCGCAGCCACCCCCGCAGCGGCGGGGCCGGATGGGCGTAGCGGATCGATGCCAGGGCAGTGTCGGCGATCAGATCACCGACCGGCCGGTCCAGGTGCAGCCACAGCCGCTGCTCCCCGCCCGGCCCGGTGTCATCGGTGGTGTCAAGGGCGATCCGCCCGGCGAGGAACAGGTCGATGAGAACCGCACCAGCCAGGCCGAGGGCGAGGGCTTGGCGGTGGATGTGCGGCTGGCCGGTGTCGTCGTCGTGGCCCAGCAGGAACAACTCGTCCCGCAACGGCAACTGCGGGATGGACGAGTTCATCTCGATCCCGTCCCTACCGCGGCCCGCCGGCGTGCTGCCGCAGGCGGGCGTGCACCCCGCCGTAGGCGGCCTGCGGCTGCGGAAGCAGCAGCTTGTCGACGGCGGCGAGGACGGTGTAGTTCGGGTCGCAGACGTTGCCGATCGGCGCCCTTCCCGCCTGCGACACCAGCTGGTACGCGTCGAGCTGCTCCAGGCCGGTGAGGTCACCCACCCAGCCGACCAGGTCGCGGTGCGCGATCCGGTAGGCGTCCTCCAACGGGCGGGCGCAGCCGACCGACATGATCGACGTGTCGGTCTCCAGACGGGGCCACACCGTCGGGACGCCTTTGATGACCTCGATGATCAGGGTGGTGGTTGTGGCGATCTCCACCCCGACGCCGCAGGCCTCACCCTCGCCCTGGCGGGCGTGGCCGTCGCCGAGGGCGAGCATCGCCCCGTGCACGTTCACCCCCAGGTACAGGGTGGTACCCGCGCGCAGCTCCGGTGTGTCGAGGTTCCCGCCATGGCTGTCGGGCACGATGGTCGAACGCGCCTCGAAACCGCCCGGCGCCACCCCGATGGTGCCGATCATCGGATCTAGCGGCAGGTCGACCGTGTGGTCGGTGTCGGTGGCGTGGAAGCGGACCGTGCCGGCCTGCTGGTCGATCGCGTACACCCACACCCGCTCCTCGAGAGGCGGCTGCAGGGTCGCCGTATGCGAGGTGGAGGTCAGTGCCCCGAAGTGCGGGAACGTCGAGGAGACTCCCCAGTCGCGGGCCGGAACGATCGAGGCGAGGTGAACGGCGAGGGTGTCGCCTGGCTCTGCGTCCTCGACGAAGAACGGCCCGGATACCGGGTTCAGGTAGGGCATGCGGCACACCTGCGACGGCAGGTCCGCCGGGCCGCGCACCAATCCGCCGAAGCAGTCCTCGGTGTGCACCTGCAGCACGTCGCCGGAGCGGACGTGGGCCACCGGCATCCGGCCACCGAAGGTGTAGGCCAGCTCGTCGCGGGCGGGCCGGTAGCTGATCGCGTCCATGGTCGTCACACCCGCTCGACGTGGCGGGCCTGCGGCTGCGCGGGCGCCAGACCCGACAGGGCGGGCCGGCGGCCGGACAGGTACAGGCCGGCGAGTACGACCATGCCGAGGGCGAGCCAGGCCAGACCGAGGCGCTGCGCGGCGATGTTGGCGTTGACCACCACGTAGGCGAGGATCGCGAACCCGATCCCGGGCATGACCAGGTGCGCCCACCAGTTGCCGCTGCGCTGGCGGATGAGGTGGTGCACGACGACGGAGACGTGCAGGACCAGGAACGCGACCATCGCCCCGAAGTTGATCAGCGACGACAGCAGCGTGATCCCGTCCGCTCGGGTGGCCATGTACAGGCCCAGCGTGAGGGACACGGCGCCGGTGAGCAGGGTCGCGTTGATTGGCACGTTGCGGCGGATCGACACCTTCGCCAGAAAGGCCGGGAGCTGCCGGTCCCGGGCCATCGCGTACAGCAGCCTGGACGTGGCGACCTGCGCGACCATCGAGTTCGGCAGGCCCCACGCGATCGCGGTCGCGACCGCGCACAACGTCCCCAGCCAGCCTCCGCCAGCCACCTGCGCGGCGTCGTAGAAGGCGGTGCCGTTCGGATCACCGTCACTGAGCAGCGAGGCCGGCTCGGGGACGAGCATCGCGGCCAGCCAGGTCTGGGCGATGAACAGCACGCCGGCCAGGACGAGGACGGCGGCCATGGCACGGCCGATCTGCCGGGAACCGCCCTTGGTCTCCTCGGCCAGCATGGAGATGCCGTCGAAGCCGAGGAAGGACAGCACCGCGATCGACACCGCCCCCGCGACGAGGGACCAGGTGAACGTGTCGGAGTTGTAGAACGCGTCCCAGCTGAACCGGCCCCTGCCCGAGGCGAGGGCCCAACCGGCGACGGCGAGGAAGATCGCCAGGACGATCAGCTCGCCGACGAGCATCACCCGGGTCACCATCGCGGTCATCCGGATCCCCACCGAGTTGACGACCGTGTTGACCGCGACGAACCCGAGCAACCACAGCCACACCGGCACCGCGGGCACGGTGGAGTGCATCGCCACCGACGCCACCAGGTACAGCAGGCCCGGTACGAGGACGTAGTCGAGCAGGATCACCCAGCCGGCCAGGAACCCGACCGGCGCGCTGATACCTCGGCCCGCGTAGTTGTAGACGCTGCCCGACATGGGGAACGCCTTCACCATCTGCGCGTACGAGAACGCGGTGAACACCAGCGCGACCACACCGACCGCGTACGCCAGGGCCACCATCCCGCCGGAGCCGGCGTACACGCTGCCGAAAATCGCCATCGGCGCGATCGGCACCATGTACACCAGGCCGTAGGCCAAGAGGTCCCGGAAGCGCAACCTCCGAGCCAACTCCTGGCGATAGCCGTAACGGGCCAAGTCGTTCTGTTCAAACATTCGATGCCCTCCTCCTGCATCGGCACTGGATGAGGGCGCACGCGGAGGATTGCCTCTCGTAACTCACGCGCCCTACGTGTGCCTGCGCCCCGGTGATCCGTTCTGCACCCCTGGCAGCGCAGGACGAATGAACGATTACGTGATCACGGCAGGTGGGACAGCCCACGGTGAGGGGCCACCGTGGGACCCCACCGTGAGGTGTCCCGGTCAACACCCTCAACGCCAGAGTTGACATCGGTACTCGTCGAATCGATGTCGGCGGCCGAGCGTGGGGAGGTGGGACCGGTGCGTGTGTCAGCGATGACGTCGGACCCGGCGCCGTGGGAGTGGGAGTTCGACTGGCACCTGACGAACCGCTGCAACTTCTTCTGCGAGTACTGCCATCC
>NZ_MAGP01000055.1 GCF_002926165.1 Micromonospora chalcea
GGGCCGCTCCATCGATCTTGGGCTTGTGGTGCCTCGCGTAAGCCGCGAACCGGGCATCGGAGGCGCCACAACTCCAAGATCGGCGGGGCTCGGCGGGGCTCGGCGGGGCTCGGCGGGGCGGGCGGGGCGGGGCGGGGCGGGCGCTACTTCGGGGAAGTGGCTGCTTCCGGGCGCGATGATGCCGCCACCTCGGCGTAGTGGAGTTGATCAGGCCGGCGGTTCGGCTACATAGGTGCCCCGGCCGGGCTGGCCGGTGATCAGTTCGCGATCGTGCAGCAACGAGAGAGCGCGGGACGCCGTGTTCATGTGGACGCCATAGGCTTCGGCGAGTTCACGGGTCGAGGGCAGCTTGTCGCCGGGCTTCAACTCGCCACTCTTGATCTTTGCGGCGAGTTCGTTGGCGATCTGACGATATGGCGCTTCGGCTGTAGGCATGGTGAGGACTCCGGTCGGTTCGGCACCTCCGATCATGCCGGGCCTACACCAGTAACTGCAACAAGCAAGAAGCCCGATGTGGGCGCTCGACCTACACAGGTATTTTGGGTAGGCTGACCCGCGTCCGGCTCCGGTTGGTTCGGCAAACCTCGGGAGTCGGACCCGGATTGGGCTCCGGGGCCGTACCGCCGAACGGGCTGCGGTCTCGGGGTCGGCGGCCCGCTCGCGTCCCCTGTCTGCGGGCGGGCCGCCTCCACGGCTCGGTGAGGAGGATCGGCGTGCGAAACGTGCTCAACCTGTTCCAGTCGGCGCGGCGTAACCGGACCCGGAGGCCGCCGAACCAGGGCTGGTACCGCTCGGAGTCGTGCCGGCCGCTGAGCGTCGGGCAGATCCGCGAGCGGAAGTTCCGCACCGTGCGGCACGGACTCGACCCGGCGGAGGTGCACGCCTTCCTCTACCGGGTGGCCGGTGACCTGGCGCTGGCCCGGCGCGACGCGTCCCGGTACGCCGAGGAGAACACCCGCATCAAGGCGGCGCTCAAGAGCTGGCAGTCCCGGTTCACGCCGGGCGCGCAGCGGTGAGCCGGGAGCGGTTCGTCGTACACCTGCCGGTTCTCGCGGCCGACCTCGACGGCGCGCGCGGGTTCGCGCGGGCCATCTGCCGGGCGCTCGGGTTCCTGGCCGACGTGGAGCGCGCCGGGACGACCGTGTCGCGGGAGGACGATCAGTCCGTACGGCACTGGGTCTGGTGCGACCGGCCGCGCGACGGTGGCCGGCGATGCGCACGGGCGGCCGACCACGACGGGGACTGCGGCGGGCGGTGACCGGCGCGATGGCGTGGGCCGACATTCCCGGCGAGCTGCGCGTGGTGGGTGCGGCCATCCCGGGTCGGCGCGGTTACGTGCCGATGTCCGGCGTTGTAACGAGCGGCCACCCCGTCCCGGGCACTTGTGTGCGCCGACCACATAGCCCGTGGGTGACGTCACTTCTAGCGTGAGCCGACAACTGACATTCCCCCTGTCCTCACCTGGAGTCGCAATGACGATCCGGCACACGCGACGGGTGTTCCTTACCGCCGCCACCTCGGTGGCGGTCGCTCTGGCCGCCACGGCCTGTGGCAGCCCGCAGGACACCGCATCCGGCGGCGGCGACGCCGCCGCCCCGGTCAAGGTCGGTCTGGTCTACTCCCAGTCCGGGCCGCTCGCCAGCTACGGCAAGCAGTACATCGAGGGTTTCAAGGCCGGCCTCGACTTCGCCACCAAGGGCACCGGCAAGGTCGGTGACCGCACGATCGAGGTGACCGAGGCCGACGACGCGGGCGACCCGGCCAAGGCCGTGTCCGCCGCGAAGGACCTGATCGGCAAGGGTACGAAGATCATCGCCGGGTCCACCTCCTCCGGGGTGGCGCTCCAGGTCGCGCCGATCGCCGCGCAGAACAAGGTGCTGTTCATCTCCGGCCCGGCCGCCACCGACGCGGTGACCGGCGCGAACAAGTACACGTTCCGATCCGGCCGGCAGTCGTGGCAGGACGTGGTGACCGCCCGGTCGTTCATCGGCGACGCGGGCGGCAAGAAGGTCGTGGTGTTCGCGCAGGACGGCGCGTTCGGCGACGCCAACGAGGCCGCCGTCAAGGCCGTCATCGGCGGCGCGGGCGCGAACGTGAGCAGCGTGCGGGCCCCGGCCAGCGCCACCGAGTTCACGCCGTTCGCCAGCCAGATCAAGGCCGCCAAGCCGGACCTGCTCTTCGTCGCCTGGGCCGGCACCACCGCCGGCGCGATGTGGCAGACGCTCGACCAGCAGGGCGTCCTCGCCTCCACCACCGTCGTCACCGGCCTGGACATCCGCGCCTCGTGGCCGACGTTCGGCGCGGCCGGCAGCAAGATCTCGTTCCTGTCGCACTACTTCGACGGCGCCAGCGACACCGAGGCCGCGAAGGCCGCGAAGGCGAAGGTGCCGGGCGGCACGCTCGACCTGTTCCACCCGGACGGGTTCGCCGCCGCGCAGATGGTCGTCCGGGCCGTGCAGGAGGGCGGCGACGACGTGGAGAAGATGGTGAAGGCGCTGGAGGGCTGGGAGTTCGAGGGCGTCAAGGGCACCATGAAGATCCGCGCCGAGGACCACGCGCTGCTCCAGCCGATGTACCAGGCGAAGCTCTCCGGCAGCGGCACCACCTTCACGGCGACCGCGCAGAAGTCGCTCACCGGTGACGAGAGCGCGCCGCCGGTCGCGCAGATGAAGGGCTGACCGATGCTCGCCACCCGCGGTCTGACCTGGCGGATCGGTGAGGTCGCCATCGTCGACTCCGTCTACCTCGATCTGGCGCCGGGGGAGTTCCTCGGCGTGATCGGGCCCAACGGCGCCGGCAAGACCTCCCTGTTCAACCTGATCACCGGCCTGCGCCGGCCCACCGAGGGCACGGTCCTGCTGGACGGCGCGGACATCACCGCGCTTGCGCCGCACCGGCGTGCCCGGCTCGGCCTGGGGCGTACCTTCCAGGCGTCCTCGGTCTTCGGCTCGCTGAGCGTGCGGGAGAACGTCCGGCTCGCCGTACAGGCACACCGGGGTGGCTCGATGAAGCTGTGGCGGCGGGCGGCGGCCGACCGGGAGGTGGCCGCCGCCGCCGACGCGGCGCTCGACCGGGTCGGCCTGCACCACAGGGGTACGGCGCTCGCCGGCACCCTGGCCCACGGCGAGAAGCGCAAGCTGGAGATCGCGCTGCTGCTCGCCGGGGAGCCCCGGGTGATGCTGCTGGACGAGCCGATGGCCGGGGTGAGCGCCGAGGACGTGCCCGAGCTGGTCAGCGTGATCAAGTCGCTGACCGGGGACAGCGGCCGGGCGGTGCTCATGGTGGAACACCACATGGACGTGATCCTGGAACTAGCCGACCGGATCGCCGTGATGCACCACGGCGCGCTGCTGGCGTGCGACACCCCGGAGACGGTGATGGCGAACGCCACAGTGCAGGAGGCGTACCTGGGGGAGGCGCTCTGATGGCGGAACCTGTCCTGTCCGTGGCGGACCTGTCCGTGCGGATCGCCGGGCTGCACATCCTCCAGGGCGTGTCGTTCGACGTCGCGCCGACCGGCGTGACGGTGCTGCTCGGGCGCAACGGCGTCGGCAAGACCACCACGCTGCGCGCGATCGTCGGGCTGACGCCGCGCGGCGGCGAGGTGCGCGGCAGCGTACGCATGGGGGCGCGCAGCCTGCTCGCCCGCCCCACCCACCGGCTGGTCCGCGACGGCCTCGGCTACGTGCCGGAGGACCGCTGCGTCTTCGCCGGGCTCACCGTCGCGGAGAACCTGCGGCTCGCGGAACGGCGCGGCGTCGCGCCCGCGTACGACAAGGTCTTCGCGCTCTTCCCGGAGCTGGAGCGGCGCGGGCGGCAACGGGCCGGCTCGCTGTCCGGCGGGCAGCAGCAGATGCTCGCGATCGGCCGGGTGCTGCTCAACGACAACCGGCTGCTGCTCGTCGACGAGCCGACGAAAGGGCTGGCGCCGAAGGTGGTGACCGAAGTGGCCGAGGTGCTGGAACGGGTCGCGGAATCCGTGCCGGTGCTGCTGGTCGAGCAGAACCTGGCGGTGGTACGGCGGCTGGCGACCGACGCGGTGGTGCTCTCCGCCGGCAAGGTCGCCTGGACCGGTGACGCCCAGGAGTTGCTGCTGGAGACCGCGTTGACGAAGTCGTTGCTCGGTGTGGGTTCTGGCTCCGGGGAGGTGCACGCGTGAACACTGTGGTCCTGCTGACGCTGACCGGGCTGGGCCTGGCGGCGCTCTACTTCCTCGTCGCCTCCGGCCTGTCCCTCGTGTTCGGCCTCGCCGACGTGCTCAACTTCGCGCACGGGCTGTTCCTCGGCGTCGGCGCGTACGCGACCTGGTGGGCCTCGGGCAACCTGCCCGGCGCCGGACCGGACGGGTTCGGCTTCGTGCTCGCCGTCGTCTTCGGCGTGCTGGCCGGTTCGCTCGTCGCGGTGCTGGTGGAGCTGGTGCTGATCCGGCCGCTCTACTCCCGCACCATCGAGCAGGTGCTCGTCACCGTCGGCCTGTCGCTCGCCGGGGTGGCGCTGCTCCAGGCCACCTGGGGCGCGGACCCGCGGCCGTTCCCGCGCCCGGACTGGAGCCGGGGCGTCACATCGGTGCTCGGCGCCCAGGTGCCGAACGCCGGGCTGCTGCTGATCGTCGCCGCCGCTGTGGTGCTCGGCGCGCTGCTGGCGTTCCTGCGCTGGACCCGGTACGGCCTGATCATCCGGGCCGGCGTGGAGAACCGGGAGATGGTGACGGCGCTCGGCATCGACGTGCGCAAGGCGTTCACGCTGGTCTTCGCGATCGGCGGGGCCGCCGCCGCGCTGGCCGGCGCGCTCGGCGGCGTCTACTTCGGCACCGTCTCGCCGGGGCAGGGCGGCTCGCTGCTGATCTTCGCCTTCATCGTGGTGGTGATCGGCGGGATGGGCTCGGTGGTCGGGTCCGCGTACGCGGCGGTCGCGGTGGGGCTGCTGCAACAGTTCGTCAACTACTACGGCACGTCCGGGCTGGGCGACCTGTGCGTGGTCGGTCTGCTCGCCGTGGTGCTGCTGCTGCGTCCGCAGGGCCTGGCCGGAAAGGTGGCTCACGCATGACCAACTCGGTGGTCGACGCGCCTCCGGCGCAGGTGCCCGACGAACTGACCCCCGGGCGTTCCCGCTGGCACGGCCTGCGTCCGTACCTGCCGTTGGTGGCCCTGGTGGTGGCGGCGATCCTGCCGTACTCGACGCTGAACCTGCCCGGGATCTTCGAGGGGCCGCTGAACTCGCCGGGCACGCTGCAACTGCTCGCCATCTGCCTGGTGTTCGGCGGGCTCGCGGCCGGATACGACCTGCTGTTCGGGCGGACCGGAATGCTCTCCTTCGGCCACGCCCTCTACTTCGCCGCCGGCGTGTACGGCACCGACATCCTGGTCACCAAGGCCGGGCTGCCGCTGTGGCAGGCCGCCGTGCTCACGGTGATCGGCGGAACCACGCTCGCCGCGCTGCTCGGCGCGGTGGCGCTGCGCACCGTCGGCATCGCGTTCGCCATGGTGACGCTGGCGTTCGCGCAGGTCGGGGCGATCCTGGTGGCCCGCGACTTCGGCGGCCTCACCGGTGGCGAGGAGGGCCTGCCGCTGGACGTGTCGGGGCTGCCGGCTGCCTTGGTGGGGGTCACCAACACGGTGAACCTGTACTGGCTGGCGCTGGCGTACCTGGCCATGGTGGTCCTGGTCGTGCACCGGGTCAGCGCCTCGCCGACCGGACGGGTGCTGGCTGGGCTGCGCGACGACGAGCGGCGGATCGGCGTGCTCGGGCTCGACCCGTACCGGTTCAAGCTCGTCGCGTTCACGCTCGCGGGCGGGCTCGCGTCGGCCGGTGGGGTGGTCTACGTGCTGATCGTCGGCGGCGCCAGCCCGCACATCACGTCGTCGGAGCTGACGCTGTCGCTGCTGGTCATGGTGGTGCTCGGTGGTCCCGGTACGCGGTGGGGGCCGGTGCTGGGCGGCGTCCTGTACATGTACCTGGACCACCGGCTCACCGCGTTCGGCAGCAGCGACGCGGTGAACAGCCTGCCCGCGTTCCTCAGTCACCCGCTGAGCCAGCCGTTGTTCGTCCTGGGCACGGTGTTCATCCTGGCCGTCTACTTCTTCCCCGGCGGCCTGGCCAGCCTGCGCTCCCGCGTGACCCACCTCCTGAAGGCCCTCCACCGACCCCGCTGACCTCCGGCCCCCTC
>NZ_MAGP01000056.1 GCF_002926165.1 Micromonospora chalcea
TCATCCGCACCACCGCGGACCAGACCTTCACCGTCGACCCCTGCAACCTCCAACTGCTCTACCAGGGCCGCTCCCCCAACTCCGGCGGCGACTACGGCCTCCTGCCCTACCGCCCCGGACTGCTCACGCTTCAGCGCTGAGCGCGTACCCCGAGGTGTGGAGAGCCCGGCCCGCGACCACGCGGGCCGGGCTCTCCGGCGTCTCGCCCGATCGTTGTCCTGGAGGCAACGACGGTGGCCCGGTCCGTCGTTGATCGGACCCGCGCCGCCCGGGAGGGTGGAGTTGTCACCACCTCCCGGACGAAGGGTTGAGCAGATGTCCTTCCAGGCATACCTCGACGCGATCGAGGACAAGACCGGCAAGACCCCGCGCGCCCTGGTCGACCAGGCCCTGGAGCGTGGCTACGACGCCGCCGACGTGAAGGCCGGCGTGATCGTCGGCTGGCTCAAGGACGAGTACGGCCTCGGCCGGGGACACGCGATGGCCCTGGTCCACGTGATCAGGAACGGGCCGAAGATCAGCGCCAAGCACGTCGGCTCCACCGGCTCGCACCGCGACGACAGCGACACGCTGTGGCTGGACGGCAAGGCCGCCCGAGCCGCCGCGTAGCGGCTGTGGACAGCGACGCCTATCGTTCGCCCCATGGGAGCGATCAAGCCGTGGCACCTGTTCATCCTGACGCTCTGCTGCCTGCTGCCGCTCATCGCTGCGGTGGCGGGAGTGGTGTGGACGCGGCGACGCCGCCGCTGACCCGTCAGCGGCCGGCGACGAACTCCTCCACCGCCGTGCAGACCCGCCCCAGCGCCTCGGCCGAGGCCGCCAGCGGTCCGGGCACCATCATCGAGTGGTCGGCGTCGGCGACCTCCACCACGTACGGGGTGAGCCGGCGCGCCACCGCCCCGTCCCAGACCGGGTCGGCGGTGCCGCCGGCCAGCAGGAACGGCGCGGTGGCCCGGGCCAGCGGCTCCCGTACCGCGGGGTCGGTCAGCAACGGCGTCAGCCAGACCGCCGGGATGCCCCGGTCGGCGGCGAGCGGGGCGGCGAAACTGCCGAGCGACTTGCCCACGAGCAGATCCACCCCGGCGTCGAGGACCGGATCCAACTGCTCGGCGACCCACTCCGGCGCGGCGTCGTGGCGCAGATCGCCGATCGACCGCCAGGTCACCTCGTGCACCTCGAAACCGCGCCGGCGCAACGCCTCCCCGATGTAGACGAACAGCGGGCCCCGGGTGTCGTAGCCCCGTCCCGGAGCGAGTACCGCGCGTCGATCCGCCATGGCCGCCTACCTCTCGTTCGATCGATGCGTCACGCTAGCCGCCGCACGGGCTTCCGGTGGCCCCGCGGCCTCACAACCGTTCCGGGGTACGGATGCCGAGCAGGTCCAGGCCCTGCCGCAGCACCCGCCCGGTCAGCTCGCACAACACGAGCCGGCTCTCGCGTACCGGCCCGTCTGCCCGCAGCACCGGGCAGCGCTCGTAGAACGCGCTGAACGCGACCGCCAGCCGGTGCAGGTAGGCGGTCAGCCGGTGGAACTCCAGGCTGCCCGCCACCTCCTCGACCACAGCGGCGAAACCGACCAGTTCCATCGCGAGCGCCCGCTCGGCCGGCTCGGCGAGCGAGACGTCCGCGTCCGGCCGCGCCGCCGCGCCGGCCCGCCGGAAGATCGACCGGACCCGGGAGTACGCGTACTGGAGGTACGGCGCGGTGTTCCCGTCCAGCGACAGCATCCGCTCCCAGTCCAGCACGTAGTCCTTGTGCCGGTCCCCGGACAGGTCGGCGTACTTGATCGCGCCGATGCCCACCGCGCGCCCCACCTCGGCTGCCTCGGCCTCGCCCAGCTCCGGGTTGCGTTCCCGGGCCAGCGCGGTGGCCCGCTCCACAGCCTCGGTGAGCAGCCCGACCAGCTTCACCGACCCGCCGGCCCGGCTGCGCAGCATCCGCCCGTCCGGGCCGAGGATCGAGCCGAACCCGACGTGCTCGGCCCGCACCGGCGCGGTCAGCCAGCCGGCCTGCGCGCCGACCGCGAACACCATCTCGAAGTGCCGCCGTTGCGGCAGCCCGACCACGTAGAGCAGCCGGGTCGCGCCGAGCGTGCCGGTCCGGTGCCGCAGCGCGGCCAGATCGGTGGCCGGGTAGCCGTACCCGCCGTCGGACTTGCGCACGATCAGCGGCAACGGCTCGCCGTCACGGCCCACCGATCCGGGCGGGAACACGCAGTCCGCGCCCTCGCTGCGCCGCAGCAGTCCGAGCCGGTCCAGTTCCTCGACAGTCGGCGCGAGCTGGTCGTGGTAGCTGCTCTCGCCCCGGAAGTCGTCGCCGGTCAGCGTCACGTCGAGCAGGTCGTACACGGTCAGGAAGTAGCTCTCCGACTGCGTCACCAGCAGCCGCCACAGCCGCAGCGTCGCCGGGTCACCGCCCTGCAACGCCACCACCCGCCGCCGCGACCGTTCCCGGAACGCCTCGTCGTCGTCGAACTTCGCCCGCGCCGCCTTGTAGAACCCGTCCAGGTCACCCATCGACAGCTCCTGCGCCGCCCCGGCCTCGCCCAGGTCGAGCAGGTGCTCGATGAGCATGCCGAACGGCGTGCCCCAGTCGCCGAGGTGGTTGGCGCGCAGCACCCGGTGCCCGAGCCACTCCAGCGTCCGGGCCGCCGCGTCCCCGATCACCGTCGACCGCAGGTGCCCGACGTGCATCTCCTTCGCCACGTTCGGCGCCGAGTAGTCGACCACCACAGTCTCCGGCTCGGCCACCGGCGGCACGCCGAGCCGCGGGTCGACGGCCAGCGCGGACACCAGCCCGCCGAGCGCGTGGTCGGCCACCGTCAGGTTCAGGAAACCCGGACCGGACACCTCGACCGACGCGCAGACGTCGGCCAGCGCCGCGCGCTCCCGTACCTCCGCCGCGATCTCCCGCGGCGGCCGGCTGAGCCGCCGGGCCAGGCCCAGCGCCGCGTCCGACTGGAAGTCCGCGTGCTGGGAGCGCCGCACGGCCGGGTCAACCGGTACGCCGGCCACCGCCGCGAACGCCGGCGCCAGCCGGTCGGTGAGCAACCTTTCAAGATCCATGGGTACGCCGATCTCGCTGTGGATCCGCCGCGCGGATCACCTGACGGGAACGCGACGGCGGAGCGAGGACGGTCGATGACGACCGGCGGCTCGATCCGCCGGTCGCAGGAGGGAAGGCTCAGCGCAGGCGGTCGCGGGACCGCCGGCGTCGCAGCGCGCCGAGCCGGACGTCGGAGGACGTCATCGGGTACGCGTGCGAACTGGCCATGTCGGCAGCGTAACCGGCCGGCCCGGGGCGTGCGCAAGCGCGTACCCCGGGCCGGTCTGTCGTCAGGCCGAGGTGGCGACGGCCTTGCGGTAGCGCTCGGCCCGGCGCCGCACCTGGGCGTACGCGCTGCTCAGGCCCATCGCCCGGCGGACCTCGACGAGCGTGCGGCGCACCTCGACGCGGGTCCGCTCGGTGCCGGTGACGATCAGCTCGTCGACCAGGCCGGGCTGCGCCTCGATCCGGGCCCGGCGCTCCCGGATCGGGTCGAGGAACCGGTTGAGCGCCGTCGCCAGCGCCTCCTTGACCTCGACGTCACCGACCCGCCCGGCCCGGTAGCGGTCCTTGAACTCCGCCACCTGCGCCCGGTCCGGGTTGAAGATGTCGTGGTACTCGAAGACCGGGTTCCCCTCGACGGTGCCGGGCACGTCGGCGCGGACCCGGTTCGGGTCGGTGTACATCCCCATCACCTTGCGGCGTACCGTCGCCGCGTCGTCGGAGAGCGCGATCGCGTTCCCCTTGCTCTTGCTCATCTTCCCGGCGCCGTCCGTCCCGACCAGCGTGGGCGTTTCCGACATGAGCATGTCGGGCACCGGGAAGACCTCGCCGTAGAGGTGGTTGAACCGCCGGGCGATCTCCCGGGTCACCTCGACGTGCGCGGCGTTGTCCTTCCCGACCGGCACGACCTGCCCCTTCACGCAGAGGATGTCGGCGGCCTGGAGGACGGGGTAGCCGAGCAGGCCGTACGGCATCTCGTCCTTGCCGGCGTCCCGGGTCATCTCCTTCAGCGACGGCACCCGTTCCAGCCGGGGCACCGTGATCAGGTTCTGGAACAGCGTGTTCAGGTCGCCGACCTCGGGGATCGCCGACTGGAGGTAGAACGTCGCCCGCTCCGGCTCCACCCCGGCGGCCAGGATGTCGGTGACCATCTCGCGGGCGTTGTGCGCCACCTGCTCGATGTCCGCGCGGCTGTTGCGCGTGGTGAGCATGTGCAGGTCGGCGATGATGAAGAAGCTCTCGTAGCGCTGGTGCAGCCGCACCCGGTTGGCGATGCTGCCCACGTAGTGGCCGAGGTGCAGCCGCCCGGTCGGGCGGTCTCCGGTGAGCATGCGTGCAGAGGACATGGTCGTACGCCTTTCGTGCCGTTCGCTGGCGGGGAGAAGCGACCCGGTGTCACCCGGGTCGGTGGAGCGGGCTCGTCAGAACGAGCGCCGCCATCGCCCGCCGGCGCGGAATCGGAGTCCGCCGGCACGGAGTACGTCGAGGATCTGCTCCCGCCCGTCGACAGCGTGGCCCGGAAGACCGCTACGGGTCTCCGGGAGGCAGCTGCGCGGCCGGACCATGCCTGACACGGTAACCGCTCACCGGCCCGCGCCGCTGCCTCCTGCCGCGCTTACTGCTGTCGATAGCTCTCGGAGTAGTAGCTGCCGACCCGCTCCCGGTACTCCGGGTGCGCGAAGTGGTCGCTGTCGAACGCGGGCGACTCCTTCACCTGGTCGCGGGTGCGGTCCACGTGCACCACGCGGTCCAGGTGGTCGACCCGGGCCACGGTGCCGGCCGGCAGCAGCACCTTCTTCCCGAAGATCCACGGCCCGGTGTCCACCACCAGGTAGCGCGCGTCGGCGTCCTCGTTCGCCTCGTCGATCGACCCGATCCGGCCGTCAGTCGCCTCCACCCGGTAGCCGGTGAGGTCGAGCGGCGTACCGGGACCGGGGGCGTCGAGCTGGTCGTCGGTGTCCGCGGCGCGCTGCCGCGGTACGTCTCCGGGCCGGGTCTGGTCGTACCCACCCGCCAGGGCGGACGGGTCCCGCCAGGCCCAGGGGTTGAACGGCTGCATAGGTGGCACCTCCCGCGCATCGGCTCGACGCCGGGAACAGTGCCCCGGCGGCCACGCCGGAAACACGCGTCGCCGTCCCCGACGCCCTGACCTGCGGGTACGGCCCGCTGGCATACTGGCCGACCATGGTCCTGTCACGTGGTTGGTCACTGTTCCTGGTCGCCGTCGGAGTGTGGACCTGGGCGATCTGGCCGAGGTTCGCGGTCGCCATCTGGAACGACGAGCGCGCCTGGTCTGCCGGCGTCGTCGGCGAGGGCAGTCCGACGGGTTTCCTCTGGGTGCACGCCCTGCTGATCGGCGCCTCTCTGGCGATCGGCACGACTGTCGGTGTCCTGGGCATCCGCGCCTACCGTGCCTCCCGCCGCCCTGCCCCCGTCGGACGGGTGTGACGCGCGCCGCTACCCACCGATTTGACGATCAAACCTGTGGCCGCGTAACTTTCTCTCTGCCAGCGCGGAACGGGGCAAACGGGACGAAAGTCCTGAAGCGCCGAACCGGGATTGGCGCCGGGTCCGAACGAGGTTCTCGCCTCCGCAGGACCTGGTCCGGGCGATGCTCACCAAGACGCCGGAGGGCGGATTTGGCGGAGCGAAACCGACCGGGTAAGGTTGTCGACCGGCAGGGAACCGGGCGAGCTAGCGGGAGACCGCAGCGGCCGGCCTGCCAAATCCGATGATCAGACGCAGCAGGTGACTGCTGCGCGGGTTCAGCGGCGCCGACCCGTACGAAGCGTGACAGACCGGGACACACGGTTTGACACGGCAGAGACGGTGAGGTAACGTAGTAAAAGTGCCCGGCGCGAGAGCGGCGGGTGGTTGAACGAAATGCCCCAAGCAGGGGCTCCGCGGTGCGGGGTTTCTGGTTGGTGTGTGGTTGTTCTTTGAGAACTCAACAGGGTGCTTGTAAAGCCAGTGCCAATTGTTTTATACCCCGGACTGGTGGCTGTTCTTTGGAATGGTTGCTGGTTGGGATTCCT
>NZ_MAGP01000057.1 GCF_002926165.1 Micromonospora chalcea
CCAGTGACGTGCAGGAACGGGGTCACCCGGACCAAGCCGACGGATCCGCTCCAGGACAGCAACGTCGGTCAGGCGGTGAGTCAGACCAGGCCGGGTGACCCCACCCCTACATCCTCACTGTCAGGCGTCGTCGTGGCCGGGCTCCGGCGTCTCGGTCGGGCTCAGCCGTTGCCAGAGCAGCATCAGTAGGCCGAACACCAGCATCGCCGCGCCGGCCCACAGGTTGATCCGCAGGCCCTGTGCCTTGTCGATCTCGGCGGACGTGTCGAAGAGCCCCATCAGGCCGACGATCAGCCCGTACGCGACGAACAGGCCGCCGATGACCCGGCGGATGTCGAACAGCCGGGCCGCCGCCGAGCGGGCCTCGCGGGCGTCCTCGGTCTCGTCGACGAGCGGGTCGTGCGCCTCGCCGCCCTGGTAGTTGCGGTCCGCGTCGTCTGTCATGGCGTGCGTCCCCTCCTCTAGAAGACCGGGATGTAGAACAGGGCGGCGAGGATCACGGCGACGACGCCGAGCAGCACCGGGGAGCGGTACCAGGCGGCGTCGCCGGCCAGCGAGTCGTCGGCGAGCGCGGTGTCGCTGAGGCCGTACACCAGCCCGGTCAGCTGGTCGTCGGTCTTCGGCCGGGTCAGCGGCGTGACGATCGCGGCCACCACCGCGACGGTGGCGAAGGCCAGGCCCGCGCCCCAGAAGCTCTCCTCCAGGTCCGAGTTGAAGCTGATCACGCCGCCCTTGTAGAGCAGGTACGTGGCGGTGGCCACGACGGTGCCGGACAGCAGCGACCAGAACCCGGCCAGCGGCGTCATCCGCCGCCAGAACATGCCGATGATGAAGGTGCCGAAGAGCGGGGCGTTGAACACCGAGAAAAGCGCCTGGATGTAGTTCATGATGTTGCTGAACCCGGCCGCGATGAACGCGGTGCCGATGCCGATCACCACCGCGCCGACTGTGGCGAGCCGGCCCACCTTCACGTAGTGCTCGTCCGACTCGTTGCGCCGGAAGTACGCCTGCCAGATGTCGTACGTGAAGACGGTGTTGAACCCGCTGACGTTGGCCGCCATGCCGGCCATGAACGAGGCCACCAGGCCGGTGACCGCGATACCGAGCACGCCGTTGGGCAGCAGGTCGCGCATGAGCAGCGGGATCGCGTTGTTGTAGACCAGGTCGCCGTCGTCGGCGCCCAGACCTTTGACGGTGACCAGGGCGATCAGGCCGGGGATCACGGTGACCGCGGGGATGAGCAGCTTCGGGTACGCGGCGATGATCGGCGTACGCCGGGCGGCGCTCATGTTCCGCGCGGACAGCGCGCGCTGCACCTCGGCGAAGTTCGTGGTCCAGTAGCCGAAGGAGAGCACGAAGCCGAGGCCGAACACGATGCCCAGCCAGTGCGCGCCGAGCGGGTTGCCGGTGCTGCCGGTGCCCTCCCAGGCGTGCAGGCCGGCCTCGCCGAGCCTGGAGTCGCGGACCGCGTCCATCAGGCCGCTGACGCCGCCGACCTTGACCAGCCCGATGACCGTGATCGGCACCAGGCCGGCGATGATCACGAAGAACTGGAGCACCTCGTTGTAGATCGCGCCGGAGAGGCCGCCGACGGTGATGTACGCCAGCACGATCACCGCCCCGACCACGATCGCGAACCAGAGCGGCCAGCCGAGCAGCGCCTGCATGATCAGGGCCAGCGCGTAGAGGTTCACGCCCGCGATCAGCACCTGCGCGACCGCGAAGCTGATCGCGTTGAGCAGGTGGGTCGGGCGGTTGAAGCGCAGCCGCAGGTACTCGGGAACGCTGCGGACCTTGGAGCCGTAGTAGAACGGCATCATCACGATGCCGAGGAAGACCATCGCCGGCACGGCGCCGATCCAGTAGTAGTGGACCGTCATGATGCCGTACTGGGCGCCGTTGGCGGCCATGCCGATGATCTCCAGCGCGCCCAGGTTCGCCGAGACGAACGCCAGGCCGGTGACCCAGGCGGGCAGCGAGCGGCCGGAGAGGAAGAAGTCCACGCTGGTGCGGATCGCGCGCCGGGCGGCGAAACCGACGCCGAGCACCGTGACGAAATAGAGCGCGAGGATGAGGTAGTCCACCGCGTTCATGTCCAGACGCAGGCCGCCGCCCATGCCCGTGCTCCCCTCGTGTGCACCGCTGCCCGCACGTACCCCGTTTGCGAAGTTTCATGCCTGCTGGCCGGTCCGCGCGCGACGGAGCCCCGGCCGGATCGCCGGCCGGGGCTCGGTGGGGTTCTGCGGCGGGCCTCAGCGCCCCAGTACGCGGTCCAGGAAGTCGCGGTAGCCGCGCACGGCCACCCGGAGCTGCTCGGTGTCGGTGGAGCCGGACTCCTGCCACGCGCCGAGCCGGGTGCGCTGCTCGCGCAGGGCGGTGGAGAGCGCCTCGATCGCCTCCTCGACGAGCGACTCCGCCTCGCCGACCGCGGCGCGCGGGTCGTCCACGAAGCGCAGCTGCACGTCGCGCCAGCGGTCCCGGAAGCCCTGCGCCGCCTCCGGCGCGAACAGCGTCGCGGCGTCGGCCGGTACCGCGCCCGGCGTGGGCCGGTCCGCCCCGCCCAGGGCCGTGCCGGCCGCTGCCGCGCCCGCCGCCGCGGTGCCCGCGTCGACGTGGTCGTGGCGCCGGTCGGCGTCCTCGTCGGCCGCGGGGACCGGCTCGGCGTCGGGGTCGACCAGGCCCGGCTCGGCGCTGCCGTACCCGACCGCGCCGTCGGCCGCCGCGTCGTCCCGGACGACACCGTTGGCCCGCGCGTCGCCGTCGGCCGCCGCGTCGCCGTCGGCGTGCTCGGCGTCCCAGCGGTCGCGGTCGTGCAGTCGGTCCCCGGCCGTCGGATCGGCCCGCTCGTCGTCCAGCGGCTCGGTCCGGCCCGGCGCGCCGTCGCCCGGCATGGCCGTGTCCTCGTCGCGGGCGTCGCGCTCGTCCTGCGGACGGCCGCTCGCCAGCGCCGACGCGGCGACCGCGTCGCCCACCGTGGCCGCGCCGAACGCCGTCGGCAGCGGCGCCGGCTCGTGGAACGGCGGACGCCCGTCGTCGTCGCGCCCGTCGTCGGTACGGTCGGCCGCGTCGCTCAGTTCACCGGCTTCGTACGCGCGGGTCTCGTCGACCTCGTCTCCCCGGTCGTCGATTCCGTCGTGGCGCCGGTCGTCGGCGCCGATTTCGCGCCGGTCGTCGGCGACGGCCGGGTCGTCGAAGGTGCCCCGGTCGTCGAGCGCGTCCTCGGGCACGTCGGCCCGGTCGGCGTCGTGCCGGCCGGGGCCGGCGTGGTCGCCCGGCTGTGGCACCGGTACCGGCGCGGACCGGACGGCCTCGGGGTGGTCCTGCGTGACCTGCTGCTCTTCCTGGCGCATGGCGGCGGCCTCCTCAGCGGCTCGTGACGTCGTGGTCGTGGTCGGGGTGGCGCTGCTCCGGCTGCTCCCGCTGCTCCGGCGGCGGCGTGGACGTGGGCACCGGGTCCTCACCGAGCAGGTCGGCGAAGAGGGCCCGGTAGTGCACGAGCGCCTGCCGGAGGTCCTCGGTGCCGGCCTCGCCGCGCTCGTTGCGCTGCCGGATCTCGTGGGCGTCGCGGTAGTGGGTGAGCGTGCGGGCGTGCTCGACGGAGAGGTGGGCGATCTGGTCCGAGAAGTCCCCGGTGGGGTATCCGCGCTCGGCGATCAGGCGGCTGACCAGCTCGTCCGCCTCGCCGACGGTCTCGGCGGGCGAGTCGACGAAGCGCACCTGCAGCTCTTCCCAGGCGGCGGCGTAGCGGGCCCGGGACTCCGGGCTCAGCGGGGTCAGCTCCAGTTCGGCGTGCCGGCGCTCGCGCTCACGCAGCTCGCGTTCGGCCGCGCCGCGGCTGTCCTGCTCGGCGACGACCCGGTCGTACTCCGGGCCGAAACGCTCCCGCAGCGCCCGGCGGCGGCTGGCGACCACGGCGAACGCGGCGAGCGCGGCGATGACGAGGACGACGATGACTATGACGATTACCTGGGTGGACGACATGGCTCCTCCTTCGCCCGCTGGTATTCCCTCATGCGGGTGATCGCCAATCCCGTTGCGCGGCACTTTCCGCCCCGGTCGGGAAATAAGGAGCGGTGTCGCGACCGCCGTCCGGTGCCGGTCCGGTGTCCGACTGCGCCCGCCGTGCCCGTCTCGGACCGTAGTGAGAGCCGAGACGGCCGGTAGTGCATCCGCCCCGGATTACGTATCCTGCCCAAGGCGTCCGGGCCGGGGCCCGGCGTCGTGGCCGGCGAACGTGACGGCCGCTGCCGGCGCCACCGAGCGACACCTTCCCGGGCGAGGTCTGATTGAACACCCGTGACTGGCCGATCCGCGCCAAGCTGACCGCGCTGGTCATCGGCCCGGTGACCGGGCTGCTGGCGTTATGGATCTTCGCCACCACGCTCACCTTCGGGCCCGCGCTCGACCTGCTCTCCGCCCGTACCCTTCTCTACGACCTCGGCCGTCCCGGCGAGCGCGTGGTGGCGGAGCTGCAACGGGAGCGACGGCTGTCGGTGGTCCAGCTCGCCGGCCGCAGCGCCCTGCCGGCCCTGGCGGAACAGCGCGTACGCACCGACGACGCGATCGTCGAGCTGCGCCGCAAGGTCGACGGCAAGGCCCTGCGCGACGTCGCCGACGAGCAGCTCGACGGCCGCCTCGACCAGCTGGTCTCGGCACTGGACGCGCTGCCCGCCGGACGCGCCTTCATCGACGACCGGAAGGTGGACCGGTCCGGTGCCGTCGGCCTCTACAGCGGGATGATCGGTTCGGCGTTCCAGGCGTTCGGCGCGATGGCAGCGCTGCCCGACGCCCAGCTCAACCGGGAGGCCACAGCGCTCACCGCGCTGGGCCGCTCCCGCGAGCTGCTCGGCCAGGCCGACGCGCTGCTGGCCGGCGCGGTCATCGCGGGCCGGTACGCCGACGGCGAGCACGAGCAGCTGGTCCGGACCCTGGAGAACCAGCGTTTCCTGGCGGAGACGGCGGTCGCCGAGCTGCCGTCCGAGGAACGGACCTCGTACCAGCGGTTGACCGAGGGCGCCGGGTTCGTCAAGCTGCGCGCGCTCCAGGACACCCTGATCCGCTCGTCCGCGTTGCCGGCCCGGTTCGACATGGCCGGCTGGGAGGCCGGCCACGCCGAGGTGTGGCAGAGCCTGCGCGACTTCGAGCTGCGCGGCGCGGACGCCCTGGCCGAGCGGTCGGTGCCGATGGCCACCCGGATCCTCGTCCAGCTCGCCGCCGCCGGTGTGCTGGGTCTCGTCGCGATCGTCGTCTGCGTGCTGGTGGCGCTGCGGGTCGGCCGGTCGCTGGCCCGGCGGCTGACCGGCGTACGCACCGCCGCGACCGAGGTCGCCGAGCAGCGGCTGCCCGACGTGGTCGCCCGGCTGCGTCGCGGCGAGGAGGTCGACGTCGCCCGGGAGGCGCCCGAACTGGACCACGGCGGCGACGAGATCGGCCAGGTGGCGCGCGCGTTCAACGAGGTGCGGCGTACCGCGGTGCGCGCCGCGATCGACGAGGTCACCCTGCGCCGGGGGTTCAACGAGGTGATCCTCAACCTCGCCCGGCGCAGCCAGGGCCTGGTGCACCGGCAGTTGGCGCTGCTGGACCGGCTGGAACGGCGTACCGAGGACCCGGACGAGCTGGCCGGACTGTTCCAGGTCGACCACCTGGCGACCCGGCTCCGGCGGCACGCCGAGGACCTGGTCATCCTCGCCGGCGCCGCGCCCGGGCGGGGCTGGCGCCGGCCGGTCGCCGCGGTCGACGTGATGCGCGGCGCGATCTCCGAGGTCGAGGCGTACGACCGGGTCGACGTGGGTGAGGTGGCGTCGGCCGGGGTGCTCGGCCGGGCCGTCGGCGACGTGATCCACCTGCTCGCCGAGCTGATCGAGAACGCCACCGCGTACTCCCCGCCGGGCACCCGGGTGGACGTCACCGGCCGGACCGTGCCGGGCGGCTACACCATCGAGATCACCGACCGGGGGCTGGGCATGTCCGCGCCGGCCCTGGCCGCCGCCAACCGCAAGCTGGCCGAGCCGCCCGAGTTCGACCCGGCCGGCAGCGCCCGGCTGGGGCTGTTCGTGGTGGCGCGCCTGGCCGCACGGCACGGCGTGCGGGTGGAGCTGCGGCCGGCCCGTCCGGCCGGGATCGTCGCCGCGGTGTTCGTACCGTCGGATCTGATCACCGACGAGCCGCCGGTGGGCACGGACGGCCCCGCCGGGCCGGAGCGGCGGCGCCTGGCCAAGGTGACCCGGTTGACGACGGTGCCGCGTCCGGGGCGCCCGAACCGGCCGGGACGGGACCGGTCGGAGAGCACCGTGGTCCCGTTGCAGTCCGCGCGCGCCTCGACCGTGGAGCCTCCCACCGACGGCGACGGCCTGCCACGCCGGATCCGGCGGCGCGGCGCGTCCGCGCGTCCGCGCGCGGCGGTCGTGGACGCCCCGGCGTACCGCACGCCGGAGGAGGCGCGCCGGGCCATGTCGGCGTTGCAGGCGGGCACCGCGCGGGGTCGCCGGGACGGCGCCCGCGCCACCGACCCGGCCGGTGACGCCGATCCGGCCACCACCGAAAAGCCTGACACCGGTACGCCGTCCGCCACGTCGGGGCCGGCCGTGGAGCCCGCCCTGCCGGTGGCGGAGGACCGAACCGCGACTGAGAGGGACGCCTAGTGGTGTACACGACGCGGCAGAACGCCGATCTCGACTGGCTGCTCGACGACCTGGTGGAGCGGGTGCCCGCCGCACGCCGGGCGGTGGTGCTCTCGGCGGACGGGCTCCTGCTCGGCGCCTCCGGCGACCAGGACCGCAGCGAAGCGGAGCACCTGTGCGCGCTGGCGTCCGGCTTCTCCGGCCTGGCCAAGGGCGCCACCCGGCACCTGGGCGGCGGCGCGGTCCGCCAGACCGTGGTGGAGATGGAGTCGGCCTATCTCTTCGTGACCGCCGCCGGACAGGGCGCCTGCCTGGCGGTGGCGAGCGACGCCGACGCCGACATCGGCCTGGTGGCGTACGAGATGGCGATGCTGGTGATCCGGGTCGGGGAGAACCTGGCCGCGCCGGCCCGCAGCGGCGGGGGGCCGGCCGATGCGCGCTGACTCGCCCGGGCCGCAACACGAGTGGCTGGACGCCGACGCCGGTCCGGTGGTGCGCCCGTACACGCTCACCGGGGGCCGGGTGCGCCCGCCGGTGGACGGCTTCGACCTGCTGGCTTTCGTGCTCGCCACCCCGGACGCCGAGCCGGCCGGCACGCCCGGCCTCCAGCCGGAGCATCGCCGGCTGATCGAACTGGCCCGCCGGCCGAAGGCCGTGGCCGACCTCGCCGCCGACCTGGACCTCGCCGTGGGCGTGGTGCGGGTGCTGCTCGGCGACCTCCTCGCCCATGGCTTCGTCGCGGTGCACCGGCCACCGGCCACCGCGTACCTGCCCGACGACAACATCCTCAAGGCGGTGGTCAGTGGACTCCGTGCGTTATGACCGGGAGCCGGGGGCGCCCCAGGTGCCGCTGGCTCTGAAGATCCTCATCGCCGGTGGCTTCGGGGCCGGCAAGACGACGCTGGTCAGCGCGTTGAGCGAGGTCCGGCCGTTGCAGACCGAGGAGGTCCTCACCGGCGCCGGGCTCGACACCGACGACGTCTCCGGGGTGGAGCAGAAGGCGACCACCACGGTGGCGATGGACTTCGGCCGGATCACCATCAACGACGACCTGCAGGTCTACCTGTTCGGCACCCCGGGTCAGGACCGGTTCTGGTTCCTCTGGGACGAGCTGGCGTTCGGCGCGCTCGGCGCGGTGGTGCTCGCCGACACCCGGCGGCTGGCCGACTGCTTTCCCTCCATCGACTACTTCGAGCAGCGGGGCATCCCGTTCGTGGTGGGCGTCAACTGCTTCGAGGGCTCCCGGCGGTTCGGCCTGGAGGCGGTGCGCGACGCCCTCGACCTGGACCCGGACGTCCCGCTCGTGCTCTGCGACGCCCGGGACCGGCAGTCCGGCAAGCTGGTGCTGATCTCGCTGGTCGAGCACGTGGCGCGGCAGCGCGGCGAGCCGGTGCCGGTGGGCTGAGCCGCCCGCGGCGAATCTCGTCGGCCGTCGCGGGACTGATCGGACGCCTGACCGGGAAGCCTCTGGTTGGATCTGGCGGAGACAGGACCGACGGAAGGTGGGAGCGGTGACCGGGCAGGACGAGATCGTCCACATCGGCGGCTACACGGCGGAGACGGGCGGGCGGGGTGAGGGCGGCGTCGCGGCCCGGCGGGACCGGGCGACCGGCGGGCTGACGCCGCTGGGTGTCGTGGCGGTCACCCCGTCGCCGTCGTTCCTGGTCCGGCATCCGGCGCTGCCGGTGCTGTACGCGTGCAACGAGCTGCCGGACGGCCGGGTCGGCGCGTTCCGGGTGGCGCCGGACGGCGACCTCACGCCGCTGGGCGAGCGCCCGTCCGGCGGGGCCGAGCCCTGTCACGTGGCGGTGGCCCCGGACGGTCGGCACCTGTTCGTGGCGAACTACGGCGGCGGCAGCGTGGCGGTGTTCGGCCTGGACGCCGAGGGCGTGCCGGGGGAGCGCGCCGACCTGGTCCGGCACGAGGGGCACGGCCCGGACACCGACCGGCAGGAGCACGCGCACTGCCACATGGTGTCGCCGGATCCGGCCGGCGGCGCGCTGCTCGCCGTCGACCTGGGCACCGACTCGGTCTACCGGTACGACGTCGACGCCGGCTCCGGCCGGCTGACGCCCCGGGAGCCCCGGGTG
Organism: Micromonospora chalcea; assembly: GCF_002926165.1. Lineage (GTDB taxonomy): Bacteria > Actinomycetota > Actinomycetes > Mycobacteriales > Micromonosporaceae > Micromonospora > Micromonospora chalcea. The sequence goes on from NZ_MAGP01000057.1 coordinate 8,711, forward strand.
AGCACTCCGCCCGGCACCGGGCCCCGCCATCTGGCCCGGCACCCGGACGGGCGGCGCGCGTGGCTGGTCGGCGAGCTGGACGCCACTGTCACCGCGTACGACCTGACGCCGGACGGGCCGCGGGAGCGGGCGCGCGTCGACGCCAGCGGGTGGGCCGGGCATGTCCAGCCGTCCGAGGTGAGCGTGGGACCGGGTGGGCGTTTCCTCTACGTGGGCAACCGGGGCGTCGGCACGGTGGCGGTCTTCGCGCTCGACGGCGAAGCGCCGGAGCTGGTGGCCGAGGTCGACACCGGCGGTGAGTGGCCCCGGCACTTCGCGTTCGCCGGTGAGCACCTGTACGTCGCCGACGAGCGGGCCGACATGATCAGGATCTTCCGGGTCGATCCGGTCAGCGGCGTGCCCGAGGTGATGGGGGAGCCGGTGCCGGTGGCGAGCCCGACCTGCTTCCTGCCGTGAGCGGACGGTCACCGAAACGACCGTCCGCAGTGGACTTCATCACTCTGAAATGACTGACCAGTAACTTAGCGTATGAGTTAGGTGATCAACTGTTTCTGCTGCGTAACTTTCGTCCGAACGGTTGTGGTGGTAACCCCACGAGGTACGCAAGATGGTCACCGTGTCTGGCCGCCATCGCATGCGTTCCAACCTCCGTGGAGCAGGCGCCGCCGCTGTGGCGGTAGCCCTGGTCGCCGTCGTGGGCGGCTCCTGGTTCGGCTACCAGCAGCTGGCCGGCCCGAACTGTTCGGGCCGGATCGAGCTGTCGGTGGCGACCGCCCCGGAGATCGCCCCCGCGGTGCGCGGCGCCGCCGACCAGTGGGTCGCCGACGGCGCCGCGGTGGGCGGCACCTGCATCGCCGTCAACGTCTCCTCCTCGGAGTCGGTCGAGGTGGCCGCCGCGGTGGCCAGCAAGCACGGCGCCACGCTCGCCGGAGTCGGGCAGGCCAGCGGCACCGCTGTCACCCCGGACGTCTGGGTGCCGGACTCCTCGACCTGGCTGGTCCGGCTCAAGAGCGGCGGAGCCAGCGCCTTCGCGCCGACGAACGGCGCCTCGATCGCGCGCAGCCCGGTGGTGGTGGCGCTGCCCGAGCCGGTGGCCTCGCGTATAGGGTGGCCGGACAAGAAGCTCCGCTGGTCCGACCTGCTGACCCAGGTCACCGCGAGTAAGCCGCTGCGGGCCGGGATCGTCGAGCCGACCCAGGACGCGGCCGGCCTGTCCGGGCTGCTGTCGCTCACCGCCGCCGCCAGCTCCACCGGCGATTCCGGCTCGCCGAAGGCGCAGGAGGCGATGGTCGGGGCGCTGCGGGCCCTCGCCACGAACCGCTCCTCGCTGCGGCAGGACCTCCTCGCGCGGTTCCCGCGCTCGTCGGACCCGACGGCGATCGCCAACGGGCTGGGCGCGGCGGCGCTGTCCGAGGAGGACGTGATCGCCTACAACAGCACGAAGCCGCCGATCCGGCTGGCCGCGCTCTACCTGGAGCCGGTGCCGATCCCGCTCGACTACCCGTTCGCGGTGCTGCCCGGCATCGAGCCGGCCAAGGCGTCCGCCGCCCGGGTGCTCTTCGAGGTGCTGCGTACGCCGGACTTCAAGGACCGGCTGGCCGCGCAGGCGCTGCGCGCGCCGGACGGCAACTGGGGGCGCGGCTTCCAGGCCCCGACGGGCGCGCCGAGCCCGGCGAACGGCGGCGCGAGCCAGGTGCCGCCGTCCGGTCAGGGCGGCGCGGCCGACCTCGACCCGGGCGCCATCTCGACGGCGACCACCACCTGGTCGGTGGCCACGCAGTCGGGCCGGATGCTCTGCGTCATCGACGTCTCCGGCTCGATGAAGAAGCCGGTCGCGACGGCGAACGGCGCCAGCCGGGAGCAGGTCACGGTGGCGGCCGCGAGCCAGGGCCTCGGGCTCTTCGACGACTCCTGGTCGATCGGTCTGTGGACGTTCTCCACGAACCTTCAGGGCTCGCAGGACTGGAGCGAGCTGGTCGGGATAAAGCCGTTGTCGAGCAACCGGGGGGCGCTGCAGCGCGGCCTCGCCTCGATCAAGCCCTCCAGCGGCGACACCGGCCTGTACGACACCATGCTCGCGGCGTACAAGAAGGTGCAGCAGGACTGGGAGCCGGGCAAGGTCAACTCGATCGTGCTGTTCACCGACGGCAAGAACGAGGACGACAACGGCATCTCGCAGAAGGAGCTGCTGGACCAGCTGAAGAAGCTGAAGGACGACGAGCAGCCGGTCCAGGTGGTCATCATCGGCATCGGCACCGAGGTGAACCGGGCCGAGCTGGAGTCGATCACCAAGGTCACCGGCGGCGGCGCGTTCGTCACCACCGACCCCAGCAAGATCGGCGAGATCTTCCTCCGGGCGATCGCGCTCCGGCCGCCCGCCCCGCGCTGACCTGAAGCTCAGCGCTAGTCTTCCGCCGTACCGGCAAATCCGGTACGGCGGAAGGCTTCCCGGGTCAAGACGCGGGATGAGAACTGACGGTAATGCGTCCGAATCAATCGGTAACCATAATTGTCCAGGCATGATGACCGGGTGCCTCGACCGCGGGCTCCACACCGGAGCCGGGCGGGGACGGGGCGGTCCTGAGCGAAGTGGGGAGGGCCGGTGACCTCGGCGACGCTGTTGACCCCTGCCACGTCGTCGCGACCCGGTGGTGAACGCCCGGGCAAGACGACACGAGCCGCGGAGCGGGCCTACATCCGGGTCCTGGTGGTGCTGGACACCGCGGTGCTCGCGGTGGCCATCCTGGTCGGTTACCTGGCCCGGTTCGGCGACGAGGAGCCGACCGGGTCCGAGATCCCGTACGTCGTGGTAGCCCCGGCGCTGCTGCTGGTCTGGCTCGTCTCGCTCAAGGCGATGCGGTGCTACGACGACCAGGTGCTCGGGTACGGCGCGGACGAGTACCGCCGGGTCAGCGCGGCGAGCATGCGGCTGGCCGGCGGTATCGCGATCGCCGGGTACATCGCCGACGTCGGCGTCTCCCGGGGCTTCCTGGCCATCTCCTTCGCCGTCGGCACCGTCGGCCTGGAGGTGGCGCGGTTCGCGGCCCGCAAGCGGCTGCACCGGGCCCGCGACCGGGGCGCCGGCTGGTCGCGCAAGGTGCTCGTGGTGGGCGACACGGCACACGTGCTGGAGCTGGTGCACACGCTGCGCCGGGAGCCGTACGCGGGCTACCAGGTGGTCGGCGCGTGCATTCCGGACGCGCTGCTCGCCCCGGTGCCGCAGCGGCTGGGTGACGTGCCGGTGGTCGGCTCCTTCCGGGGCATCCCGGAGGCGGCCACCGCGATCGGCGCCGACACGGTGGCGGTCACCGCCTCCGGTGAGCTGACCGCGACCCGGCTTCGCCGCCTGGGCTGGCAGCTGGAGGGCACCGGGGTCGACCTGGTGGTGGCACCGGCGCTGACCGACGTCGCCGGCCCTCGCATCCACACCCGCCCGGTCGCCGGCCTGCCGCTGATCCACGTCGAGGCGCCCGAGTTCCGTGGCGCCCGCAAGCTGGTCAAGGGCTTCGTGGACCGGTCGATCTCGCTGATCGCGCTGCTCGTGCTGGCGCCGCTGCTGATCGTGATCGCGCTCGCCATCAAGATCGACAGCCGGGGTCCGGTGCTGTTCCGGCAGACCCGGGTCGGTCAGGGCGGCGAGGAGTTCGGCGTCTTCAAGTTCCGCACCATGGTGGTCAACGCCGACGCCCTGCTCGCCGAGCTGGCCGCGCGCAACGAGACCGACGGCCTGATGTTCAAGATGCGCGACGACCCGCGGGTGACCCGGGTGGGCCGGCTGCTGCGCAAGTGGTCGCTGGACGAGCTGCCCCAGCTCGTCAACGTGCTGCTCGGCCAGATGAGCCTGGTCGGCCCGCGCCCGCCGCTGCCGTCCGAGGTGGCCCGCTACGACGGCGACGTGGCGCGACGCCTCCTGGTCAAGCCCGGCATGACCGGCCTCTGGCAGGTCAGCGGCCGGTCCGACCTGAGCTGGGAGGACGGCATCCGGCTCGACCTCTACTACGTGGAGAACTGGTCGCTGGCCGCCGACCTGACCATCCTCTGGAAGACGTTCGGCGCCGTGATCAACAGCCGCGGCGCGTACTGAGCGGGCCGGGTCAGGGCTGCGGGCCCAGCCAGTCCAGGCACACCACCACCGCGTCGTCCACCAGATCGCCGGCGACGAAGGCCCGCAGGTCGCCGATCAGCGACCGGACCGCGTCCAGCGGCTCCATCGGCCCGGTCCGGCGCAGGAACCGGTCCAGCGCCGCCTCGCCGTAGCGCCCCTGCTCGGTGGTGGCGTCGATGACGCCGTCGCTGACCACGAAGAGCCGGTCACCGCGCTCCAACTGGAACGTCTGCTCCCGGTAGTCGGTGCCCTCGAACATGCCGAGCGGGAACTGCTCGTCCAGCGTCTGCTCGCTGACCTCGCCGGCCCGCAGCCGCAGCAGACGGGGCGAACCGGCGTCGACCACGGCCAGCGTGCCGGTGGCCAGGTCCAGTTCGACGAGCAGCACCGAGACATGCTGCTGGCCCCGGTGCTGCGCGTAGATCGCCTGGTCGGCCAGCGCGGCCTGATCGGCCAGGGGGAGCCCGGCCCGGCGCGCGTTGCGCAGCGCGTACGTGGCCAGCGAGGCGAGCAGCGCCGCGGCCACCCCCTCACCGAAGCCGTTGGAGACCGCCAGCCAGAGCCGGTGGCCGTCGTCGGACCAGTCGAAGCTGTCCCCGCGCACCGCGTACGCCGGTTCCAGCTGCCCGGCCAGGCTGAACGACGGCCGGATCCGGCTGCGCCCGGGCAGCAGCTCCCACTGCATCTCGGCGGCCAGCGTGAGGCGCCGGCTGCGCCGGGCGGTCCGGTAGATGTCGGTGGTCGCCATGACCGCGCTCAGCTCGTGCCCGAGCACCGTGGCGATGGTGTCCAGCTCGCGGCGCGCGTCCGGGTCGGCCGGTACCGGAGAGACCCGGAGGACGCCCCGGCGCTCGCCGCGCATGCCCACCGGGAACCAGCCCAGCTCGTCGGCGATCACCGGCTCCTGATGGTCGAAGGCGCGCCAGGCCGGGTGACCGGGGCGGGCGAGCGCCTCGCCGTCACCCAGCGGCAGCAGCTCGGCGAGCCGGTAGTCGACCTGGTAGAGCTCGGTGCGGGTGATTCCGTACGTGCGCGCCAGCTCGGCGGCGAGCCGGTCCACGATGAGATCCGTCGGCGCCTCGGTCAGGACCCGGCGCGCGCGGCCCTCCGCTCCGCTCATCTTTGCTCCTTTGCACAGGTCGCCGGGCAGATCCGGGGGGTAGTCTCGGGCCCACCATGACCGAAGAGCCTGGTCCCCAGGGACCTGACACGAGTATGTCCGCCGCCCTGGACGAGGCGGCAGGCACCTTGCTCGCCGTCTGGGAGGCGGCCCGGGAGCGCACCACCAGCCGGCTGTCCAGTGCCCAGTTACGCGCGATCATGGTCGTCGAGCAGTATGACGGCATCAACCTCCGCCGGCTCGCCACCCTCACCGACATGCTGCTCTCCTCCGCCAGCCGGCTCTGCGACCGGCTGGTCGCGGCCGGCATGCTGGAACGCGAGCCGGGCCGCTACGACCGGCGGGAGATCTCCCTGCACCTCACTCCGGAGGCCCTGCGGCTCCTCGCCGAACTGCGCACCGACCGGCGGCGCCGGCTGGAGCGGATCCTGGACGGAATGAGCTCGGAGGGCCGGGTGGCACTGCTGCAGGGCATGCGCGAGTTCGACGTGGGCGGCCGGCGCGGGGAGGCGACAGCGGCCGAGGGCTGGCCGGTGCTGCAGCCCTCCGGGGAGCGGATCGGTGACCCGGTCCGCCCGTCCGGCGAGCCGCCGGTGGCCCGTACCGCCTGACTTCACCCGCGGACGGCCCGCAGCCGGGCCACCACCCGGGGATGCTCGGTCAGCGCCCGCTCCAGCGTGCCGAGCACCTCGTCCAGCAGCGCCCGCCCGCCCCGGGACGTCAGCGCCTCCGCCTGCCACTCGACGAAGTCCCGCAGCAGCCGGTCGTCGTCCACCCGCACGGCCGCGATCAGCGCGTCCACCAGGTGCGCGATGCCGGTGGCGGCGTCCTCGGCGGTCTCCTCGGGCGGGTCCACCGCGGTCAGCGCGAGCCGGACCAGCTCCCGCCGCCGGTGCAGCAGGGCGACGTACGAGTCGTCGGGCGGCGGTGGTGGCGCGCCGATGTGCGTGCCCGCGGACAGCGGCCGGTCCAGCAGCGCGACGGCGTCCCGGGCGCTGGCGCCCCAGGCCGCCGCGCCGATCGTGGCGGCCCACCGGCCCTCCGGCCCGAAGCCGGGGCCGCCCGCCAGTACCGGCACCCCGGCCGCGCGGCTCGCCTCCACCATCCGCGCCGCCCGGACCAGCCGGTTCGGCTGCACGCAGCTCAGCAGTACCGCGTCCGGGCCGGTCTGGTGCAGGTAGGAGACCAGGTGCCGGGCCGGCACGCTGGCGCCCAGGAACGTCACCCGCCAGCCGGCCGCCCGGACCACCTCGGCGACGATCCGGGCGGCCAGCGCGTGCCACTCGCCCTCGACGCAGGCCATCACCACGTGCCCACGTCGCGGTGCGCCGATCGTCGCGCCCACCGCGCCGACCACGAGTTCGCTGACATGGGTGGCGGCGTGCTCCTGGGCCACGCTCCAGGAACCGGTGAGCCAGCGGCGGCCGATCTCCTGCTGCGCCACCTCGACGAGGTCCACCAGGATGTCCGCGACCGGCACGCCGTCGGCGAGCAGTTCCTGCGCCAGCGCGATCGCGCCGGCCCGGTCGGCCCGGTCCAGGTGATCGAGATACGCGGCGAGCGTCTCCGGCCCGATCCGGCGCTCCGGGCTCACCCGGCGGCCAGCGCCAGCATGGCGATGTCGTCGTGCGGCTGCCCGTCCAGCCACTCGTCGACGAGCTGGAGCACCCGCTCCACGAGCGCGGCCGGCGGGAGCCCGGCACCGGAGGCGACCGCCTGGCGCAACCGGTCCTCGCCGAACATGGCCAGCTCGGTCGGGCCGCCCCGGGCCTCGGTCACCCCGTCGGTGTACGCCAGCAGCAGGTCGCCCGGCGCCAGCCGTACCTCGGCGTCGACGAACCGCGCGTCGGTGAGCGCGCCCACCGGCATGCCGCCCAGCCGGACGGTCTCGATCCCGCCGCCGGCGCGGGCGACGAGCGGGGCGGGGTGCCCGCCGCCGGCCACCCGGACCCGCAGCCCGCCGCCGGGCTCGCGGCGGACCGCGCCGAGCAGGAGCGTCGTGAACTGGGCCCGGCGGGCGGCGTCCGGCGCGTCCAGCAGCGCCCGGTTGAGCAGCTCCAGCAGTTCCCGGGGACGCTGCTCGACGAGGCGCAGCGTCTGCAGCGACTGGCGTACCCGGCCGGTCAGCACTGCCGCGCCGACGCCCTTGCCGCAGACGTCGCCGAGCGCGAGGAGGCCGCCCTCGCCGGTGGGGAACACGTCGTAGAAGTCCCCGCCGATGCGCAGGCTGTCCCCGGCGGCGCGGTAACCGCCGGCGAGCGTCATCCCGGGCAGGCGCGGCAGTTCCGGCGGGAGCAGGCTGTTCTGCAGCACGCGCGCCAGGTGGGCCTGCTCGCCGTACAGCTCGGCGGCGGCCAGCGCGGCGCCGGCCCGCCCGGCGAACTCCCGGGCCAGTGCGATCTCCCGCTGGTCGAAGCCGGGCCGTTCGGGGCGGCGGGCCAGCACCAGCGCGCCGGCCGGGCCGCCGGCGCTGGGCATCGGGCTGATCAGCACGGTGCCCGGCCGGCCGAAGCCGGTGGGCAGCACCTCGGCCAGGTCGGCCAGTTCGGCGTCGAGCCAGGGACTGGGCTCGGTGCGGTCGCCGTCGAGCGCCTCGACCAGCCCGGGGACGGACTCCACGGTGCGCCAGCCGGTCACGCCGGTGACCGGGCCGGAGTCGCCGGTGGCGTACCGGATCCAGTGCGGCGCGTCCTCGGCGGGCGGGGCCGGGCGGTGCACCACCACGGCGACGTCGGCCAGGTAGGGCACCGGCAGCGTGACCGCGGCGCGCAGCGTCTGGTCCCGGTGCAGGGACAGCCCGAGCCGGCTGCCGGCCCGGGCGAGGAACGCGGTCCGGGAGCGTTCGGCGAGCAGCGCGTCGGTGCGTGCGTGCTCCTCCGTGACGTCTCGGACGTACCAGGCGCCGCGCTCGGCGGCCAGCGGGCGCCGCAGCCCGCGCAACCGCCGGCCGTGGTGCTCGGTCTCGAACGTGTCCGATCCGGTGCGCGCCGCCTCGGCCAGCGCCGGCACCTGGCACCCGGCCAGGTCGACGCCGGGGGTCAGCTCCGGGAGCAGGTCGATGGCCATCGCGTTGACCAGGGCCACCACGCCGGCCGGGTCGACTGTCACGACCGCTTCGGCGAGCCCGTCCAGCAGCTCCTGGGCGAGCCGGTCGTCAGCCGGGAGCGCGGCCCCGGCCACCCGCCGGGGTCGCTTCCTCCAGGCGTGCCCACCGCCGCTGACCGGCCCCGCGACACCGCCCCGGCGCGCGGCTGTCACCTCAGGTGGCCGGGCGCTTCGGTCAGTCGACCCCTGCGCATGCTGTCGGTGCACTCCTCGCTCGGCGGACAGGTTGCCTGGCGGCAAGCGTACCGAGCGCGGGCACGTAATGCCCGTCCAGGAACGGCCGGATCAGGCGCTGCGGGCCAGCCAGCCCACCGGCCGGTCGACGATCCGGCGGACCACCGAGCCGGCTCCGCCGACCGCCGCGGACTGCGCCCCGAGCACGGCCGGGCGTACCTCGACCGGTGCCCAGGCGGCGGTCAGCACCCGCCGGGAGATCTCCGCCACCACAGGCGGCCGCAGCCAGGGGGCGAGCGGGGCGTATCCGCCGCCGAGCACCACCGTGTCCAGGTCCAGCAGGTTCACCACACCCGCCACGGCGACCCCGAGGGCGGCGCCGGCGTCGGCCAGGGCGGCGAGCGTGGCCGGGTCACCGGCGTCGGCCAGGTCGGCGAGCCGGGTGGCGGCGGTGTCGGCGGGCAGTTCCGCGCCGGGCAGCCCGGCGGCGGCCAGGATCGCCTCCTGGCCCGCGTACCGCTCCAGACAGCCCTGGCCGCCGCAGCGGCACGGCCGCCCCTGCGGCTGGACCGGGAAGTGACCGATCTCTCCGCTCCAGCCGCGCGCGCCCCGGTAGAGCGAGCCGTCCAGCACGATTCCGGCGCCGATGCCGATCTCGCCGGTGATGTGCAGGAAGCTGCGGGGGCCGGCCGGTCGCGCGTACAGCTCGCCGAGCGCCGCCAGGTTGGCCTCGTTGTCGACCACGAGCGGTGGCACCCCGTCGACCGGCTCGGCCAGCGAATGCCCGGCCAGCAGCGCCGGCACGTCCACGTCCCGCCAGCCGAGGTTCGGCGCGAGCCGGACCAGGCCGCCGTCGCCGACCAGGCCGGGCACGGCGAGCGCCGCGCCGGCCAGGGTCAGTCCGTCGCGTACGGCGGCGGCGCGCGCCTCGGCGGCCAGCGCGGCGAGCCGGGCGAGCGCGTCGGCGGGGGAGACCGGGCGCAGGTCGGCGCGGCGGACCAGGTGGTGCCGGACCGTGCCGGTCAGGTCGACGACGCAGGCCGCCAGGTAGTCGACGTTCACCTCCAGGCCGAGCCCGGCCGGGCCGTCGGAGGCGAGCACCAGCCCCCGGGCCGGCCGGCCCGCACCGGTACGCGGCTCCGGCTCCGCCTCGGCGACCAGCCTGCCGGCGATCAGGTCGTCGACCACGGCGGAGACGGTGGCCCGGGTCAGGCCGGTGTCGGCGGCGATCCCGGCCCGCGAGGGCGGGCGGTCGGCGGCGGCGATCCGCCGGAGCACCACTGCGAGGTTCAACTCGCGCAGGCTGCCCTGCCGGACCGCCCCGGCCGTGCTGGCGCTTGTCACCTCTTGACACTGCCACATCGCCGCCATTTAATTCAACCGCTGAACAAATCGCGGACGACACCACCACTGGAGGTCTGCCATGGCACCCCGTCCCACCCCCGCGGACAAATTCTCCTTCGGCCTCTGGACGGTGGGCTGGCCGGCCCGTGACCCGTTCGGCGACGCGACCCGTCCCGAGCTGGACGCCGTCGAGGCCGTGCACCGGCTCGCCGAGCTGGGCGCGTACGGCATCACCTTCCACGACGACGACCTGGTCCCGTTCGGCGCGGACGCCGCCACCCGCGACGCCCGGCTCAGCCGCTTCCGCAAGGCGCTCGACGAGACCGGCCTGGTCGTGCCGATGGTCACCACCAACCTGTTCAACCACCCGGTGTTCAAGGACGGCGGCTTCACCAGCAACGACCGCGACGTGCGGCGGTACGCGCTGCGCAAGGTGCTGCGCAACATCGACCTGGCCGCCGAGATGGGCGCGAAGACGTTCGTCATGTGGGGCGGCCGGGAGGGCGCCGAGTACGACGTCGCGAAGGACGTCCAGGCCGCGCTGGACCGCTACCGCGAAGCGGTCGACCTGCTCTGCGAGTACGTCGTCGACAACGGCTACGACCTGCGCTTCGCGCTGGAGCCGAAGCCGAACGAGCCCCGGGGCGACATCCTGCTGCCCACCGTCGGCCACGCGCTCGGCTTCATCTCCACCCTGGCCCGCCCGGAGATGGTCGGGCTGAACCCGGAGGTCGGGCACGAGCAGATGGCCGGGCTGAACTTCGCCCACGGCATCGCCCAGGCGCTCTGGCAGGGCAAGCTGTTCCACATCGACCTCAACGGCCAGCGCGGCATCAAGTACGACCAGGACCTGGTCTTCGGCCACGGCGACCTGCTCAACGCATTCGCCCTGGTCGACCTGCTGGAGCACGGCGGCCCGAACGGCGGCCCGGCCTACGACGGCCCGCGCCACTTCGACTACAAGCCGTCCCGCACCGAGGACATCGCCGGCGTGTGGGCCTCCGCCGAGGCGAACATGCGCACGTACCTGCTGCTCAAGGAGCGGGCCGCGGCGTTCCGCGCCGACCCGGAGGTGGTCGAGGCGCTCGCCGCCGCCCGCGTGGCCGAGCTGGCCACCCCGACGCTGAACCCCGGCGAGGGCTACCGCGAGCTGCTCGCCGACCGCACCGCGTTCGAGGAGTTCGACCCGGAGGCCGCCGGGGCGAAGGGCTTCGGCTTCGTCCGGCTCAACCAGCTCGCCGTCGAGCACGTGCTCGGCGCGCGCTGAGGCGGGCCGCCATGCCGCTCGTCGCGGGGGTCGACTCGTCGACCCAGTCCTGCAAGGTGGTGGTCCGGGACGCGGAGACCGGCGCGCTGGTCCGGCAGGGCCGCGCCCGGCACCCGCCCGGCACCGAGGTCGACCCGTACGCCTGGTGGGAGGCCCTGCGGGCGGCGGTGGCCGAGGCCGGCGGCCTGTCCGACGTGGCAGCCGTCTCGGTCGGCGGCCAGCAGCACGGCATGGTCTGCCTGGACGCCTCCGGTGAGGTGGTCCGGCCGGCGCTGCTGTGGAACGACACCCGGTCCGCCGATGCGGCCCGGGACCTGGTCGAGGAGGCCGGCGGCGGGGAGACCGGCCGCCGGTTCTGGGCCGACGCGACCGGCGCGGTGCCGGTGGCCAGCTTCACCGCCACGAAGCTGCGGTGGCTGGCCCGGCACGAGCCGGACAACGCCGACCGGGTGGCCGCCGTGTGCCTGCCGCACGACTGGCTCACCTGGCGGCTCGCCGGCGCGCCCGGCCTGGACGCGCTGCGCACCGACCGGGGCGACGCCAGCGGCACCGGCTACTGGTCGCCGCGCACCGGCGAATACCGGCTGGACCTGCTGGAGCGGGCCTTCGGGCGGCGCGTGACGGTGCCGGTCGTGCTCGGCCCGGCCGAGGCGGCCGGGCACCTCGACCCGGCGGTGCTCGACGGCGACCCGGGCGCGGCGGGGCGGATCCTCCTCGGGTCGGGCACCGGGGACAACGCCGCCGCGGCGCTCGGTGTCGGCGCCGGTCCGGGCGACGTGGTCGTCTCGATCGGCACCTCCGGCACCGTCTTCGCGGTCGCGGACAACCCGGCCGCCGACCCGAGCGGCGCGGTGGCCGGGTTCGCCGACGCCACCGGCCGGTTCCTGCCGCTGGTGTGCACGCTCAACGCGGCCCGGGTGCTCGACGCCACCGCGACCCTGCTCGGCGTCGACCTCGACACGCTCGGTGAGCTGGCCCTGTCCGCGCCGCCCGGCGCCGACGGGCTGGTCCTGGTGCCGTACCTGGAGGGGGAGCGGACACCGGATCGACCGCACGCCACCGGCGAGCTGAAGGGCCTGACACTGCGCACCTCGACCCCGGCGCACCTGGCCCGGGCCGCGGTCGAGGGGATGCTCTGCGGGCTGGCCGACGGTCTCGACGCGCTGCTCGCCCAGGGCGCCCGCGCCGACCGGATCATCCTGGTCGGGGGCGGCGCCCGGTCCGCCGCGGTACGGCGGATCGCGCCGCAGGTCTTCGGCCGCCCGGTGGTGGTGCCGCCGCCCGGCGAGTACGTGGCCGACGGCGCGGCCCGGCAGGCCGCCTGGGTCGCGCTGGGTGGCGACACCCCGCCCACCTGGTCGGTCGGCGACACCGAGGAGTACACCGGCGAGGCGGTCCCCGCCATCCGCGAGCGCTACGCCCACGCCCGGGGGTAAGGAAGGGCCCCTTCTTAACGCCTGCGGTAGAGGAGGGGCCCCTTCTTAACACGCGCGTCGGCCGGGGGCGGTGTCCCGGAACCCGCCCGCACCTGATTGGCTGCCCTGCATGACGGGCACGAAGGTCTCCCGGCGCGGGAACGCGGCACACCGGTTCTACAGCGTCGTCGTCTTCGTGGTGCTCGCCTCGCTGGACAACGTGGCGATCGGCCTGGTGCCCCCGCTGTACGGGCCGATCTCCACCGCCCTCGACGTACCCCAGCGGATGCTCGGCCTGGTCACCGCCGTCAGCTTCCTGGTCAGCGCGGTGGCGGCGGTGGGCTGGGCGTACGTGGGGGACCGCACCAACCGCAAGCCGCTGCTCATGGTCGGCACGCTGCTCTGGGCCGCCGGCACCGCCGGCAGCGCGCTCGCCGGGGGGTACGCGACGTTCCTGGCCGCGCAGTTCGTCGGCGCGGTCGGGCTGGGCGCGGTGGGCTCGGTCGGCTTCTCCGTGGTCACCGACCTGATCTCGCCGCGCCGACGCGGCCTGGTGATGAGCTTCTGGGGGCTGTCCCAGGGCGTCGGCACGCTGGCCGGGACGCTGCTCGGCGGCGTGCTCGGGGCGACCGACTGGCGGCGGCCGTTCCTGCTACTGACCGGCGTGGGTCTGGCCGCCACGGTGGCGTACCTGTTCACCTACGACATCCGGCGCGGGCAGAGCGAACCGGAGCTGGCCGGGGCGATCGACGCCGGGAACGAGTACGACTACCGGATCAGCCGCGCCGACCTGCCCCGGATCCTGGCCCGCCGGACCAACCGCTGGCTGATCCTGCAGGGGCTGACCGCCCAGGCCGCGTTCGGCTCGCTGGTCTGGCTGCCGGTGCTGTTCAGCCAGCGGGCCGAGGCGCAGGGCTACTCGCCGGCGACGGCCGTGGTGGTGGGAAGCGTCTTCGCCACCCTGTTCCAGCTCGGCGGGGTGTTCTCGATCGTGGGCGGCCTGGTCGGCGACGCGCTGCAACGGCGTACGCCCAGTGGCCGGGCCACCGTCGCGGCCGTCGGCATCCTCGCGGCGCTGCCGTTCTACCTGGTCCTGTTCTTCGTGCCGATCCGCATCGACGTGCCCGACGGTGCCGGGGCGGGCGCGGTGGTGACGGCGGTGCTGTCCAGCGTGCTGACCGAGCCGACGGTGGGGCTGAGCCTGCTCACCGCCGTGGTGGCGCTGGCGCTGACGTCGGCGAACTCGCCGAACTGGTTCGCGCTGATCGCCGACGTGAACCCGCCCGAGCACCGGGGCACCGTCTACAGCCTGGGCAACCTCGTCAACGGCGTCGGGCGGGCGGCCGGCAACGGGCTGGTCGGGGTGGTGTTCGCCGCGCTGCGTACGGCCTTCCCGCCGCCGTTGAACTATGCGGTCGGGCTGGCCGCGTTCCAGCTCTTCTTCATCCCGACCGGGATCATGTACTGGCTGGCCGCGCGTACGTCGCCGCGGGACATCGCGCAGGTGCACGACCTGCTGCACGCCCGCGCCGACCGCCTGGAAGGAAGGGCCCCTTCTTAACGGTGAGTGTTAATAAGGGGCCCTTCCTATACCGGAGGCGTTAACAAGGGGCCCTTCCTTACACCACCCGGAACCAGACGGTGACGTCCGTGGGGACCGCGTCGTCGTCCAGCGGCGCGCTCGACACCAGCACCTGCGCGCCGGCCGGCAGCGGCGCCGGGTCGGCCCCGAAGTTCGTCAGCACGGTGAGGTCGCCGTTGGTGAACGTGAGCACCTCGTCGCCGGAGGACAGGAACCGCAGCGGGCCCCGGGCCAGCGCGTGCTCGCGGCGCAGCCGCAGCGCGGTCCGGTACAGCTCGTACGTCGACCCGGGCACGCCGCGCTGCCGGTCCAGCGCGTACTCGGCCCAGGTCGACGGCTGGGGCAGCCAGCTCGCGTCGGTCGGCCCGAAGCCGTACGACGGGGCGTCGGCCTCCCACGGGATCGGCACCCGGCAGCCGTCCCGACCGCGCTCGGTGTGCCCGCTGCGCGCCCAGGTCGGGTCCTGGCGGGCCTCGTCGGGCAGCGTGGTGTGCTCCGGCAGCCCCAGTTCCTCGCCCTGGTAGAGGTAGGCGGAGCCGGGCAGCGCGAGCATCAGCAGGCTGGCCGCCCGGGCCCGGCGCAGACCCAGCGCGGCGTCCGGCTGCGGGTCGTCCACGCCGACGCCGTTGGCCCGGCCACTGGCGGTGCCGAGCCCCAGCCGGGAGGCGTGCCGGACCACGTCGTGGTTGGACAGGACCCAGGTGGTGGGCGCGCCGACGGAGTCGGTGGCCTCCAGCGAGCGGGTGATCACCGCGTACTGGGCCGGCGCGGTCCAGGCGGCCAGCAGGTACTCGAAGTTGAACGCCTGGTGCATCTCGTCCGGGCGCACGTACCGGGCCAGCCGCTCGGCCGGCTCCACCCACGCCTCGGCGACCAGGATCCGCTCACCGGGGTACGAGTCGAGGACCCGCCGCCACTCCCGGTAGATCTCGTGCACGCCGTCCTGGTCCCACATCGGCGGGCGCGGCTTGTCCACCTCGCTGCCGGAGAGGATCTCCTGCGGCTCCTGCCAGTCGGCCAGGTCGGCCTGCTTGATCAGGCCGTGCGCCACGTCCACCCGGAAGCCGTCCACGCCCCGGTCCAGCCAGAAACGCAGCACGTCGAGGAACTCCGCGCGTACCTCCGGGTTGTCCCAGTTGAGGTCGGGCTGGCCGGAGTCGAACAGGTGCAGGTACCACTGTCCGTCCGGCAGCCGCGTCCAGGCGGGGCCGCCGAAGACGCTCACCCAGTCGTTCGGCGGCTCGGCGCCGTCCGGGCCCTTGCCGTCGCGGAAGACGTAACGCTGCCGCTCCGGGCTGCCCGGGGCGGCCGCCACCGCTTCGGTGAACCAGCGGTGCGCGGACGAGGTGTGGTTGGGCACCAAGTCGACGATCACCCGTAGCCCGCGCGCCTTCGCCTCGGCGATCAGCTTGTCGGCGTCGGCGAGCGTGCCGAACAGCGGGTCGACGTCGCGGTAGTCGGCCACGTCGTACCCGGCGTCGGCCTGCGGGGACGGATAGAACGGGGACAGCCAGAGCGCGTCGACTCCCAGCTCGGCGAGGTGGTCGAGCCGGGAGGTGATGCCCGGCAGGTCGCCGATGCCGTCGCCGCCGGAGTCGGCGAACGAGCGCGGGTAGACCTGGTAGATCACCGCCTCGGTCCACCAGCCGGTGCCCGGGGCCTGCTGCGTCGCGTCGGTGTTCAGCGCCTTACTCCTGTCTGGGTGGTGCGGGGACGAGCAAGTTGGTTCAGTGTGCCCGCGGCGGCGCTGTCGATTCGCGCACCACCAGGCGAGTGGGGAGGATCACCGGGGGTGGCGTCCCGTCGTCGGTGCCGGCGCCGCGCGGCGCGGGCACCAGGCCGGGGTACGGCTCGGTGGCCCGTACGCCGAGCGGGTCGAGCAGGATGCGGGCGGCGAGCAGTCCCTGGTCGGCGGCGGGCTGGGCGATCGTGGAGAGCCCGAGCACACCGGCGAGGTCGTGGTCGTCGATGCCGATCACGCTCACGTCCTGCGGCACCCGTAGCCCGGCGTCGCGCAGCGCGGTGACCGCGCCCATCGCCATCTCGTCGCAGGCGGCGAAGATGGCCGTCGGCGGTTCGCCCCGGGCCAGCAGTTCGGCGGTGGCCCGGGTACCCCCGTCGATGGTGAACCGCGACTCGACGTCGAGGCTCGGGTCGGGCCGCAGTCCGGCGGCCCGCAACGCCTCCTGGTAGCCGCGCCGCCGGTCCAGGTGCGTGGTGAAGGCCAGTTCGTCGTCCGGGTCGCCGGAGATGTGCGCGATCCGGGTGTGGCCGAGGTCGAGCAGGTGGCGGGTGGCGGTCCGGGCGGCGGCCACGTCGTCGATCCGGACGCAGGGCCACCCGGGCACCTCGCTGCCCGAGCTGATCGTCACGCCGGGCAGGTCCAGGTTCGTCAGCGCGTGCACGTCCGCCGCGCGCAGCGGGGTGGCGACCAGGATGATCGCGTCCACGCGCTTGTGCAGGCTCGCCGTGCGCAGCACCCGCTGGCGGGTCTGCTCCCGGCCGCCGAGGTTGTAGAGCAGCAGGTCGTAGCCGCTGTCCTGGAGGAACTCCTCGACCGCCTCGACCACCGTGCTGAAGAACCACCTGGTGATCCGGGGCACCACCACCGCGACCGTGCCGGTCCGGCCGCCGGCCAGCCGGCTGGCGCTCGGGGACACCGCGTACTGGAGCTGCTCGGCGGCGGCGAGCACCCGGCGCCGGTGCGCGGCCGAGACCGTCGGCAGGCCTCGCAGCGCCCGGGAGACGGTGGCCGTGGAGACCCCGGCCAGCCGGGCGACGTCGTCAATTCTGGTCATCGTGTGGGCTCCCCGCCGTGACCCGGGCCCCGCCGCCGGCCGTGCCGGCGGCGGGGCGCGGATCAACCCTTGACGCTGCCGGCGAGCAGGCCTCGCACGAAGAAGCGCTGGAGGGACAGGAACACGATCAGCGGTACGACGATCGACACGAACGCGCCGGCCGTCAGCCGCTGCCACTCGTTGCCCCGGGTGCCGGCCAGTTCCGCGAGCCGGACCGTCAGCGGGGCGGTCTCGTCGCCGCCACCGGCGAAGATCAGCGCGACCAGCAGGTCGTTCCAGACCCAGAGGAACTGGAAGATGCCGAACGCCGCCAGCGCGGGCATGATCAGCGGCAGCACGATGGTGCGGAAGATCTTCGGGTGGGTGGCCCCGTCGACCCGGGCCGCCTCCATCAGGTCGCCGGGAAGCTGCGAGATGAAGTTGTGCAGCAGGAACACGGCGAACGGAAGCGCGAAACAGGTGTGCGCGAACCACACCTGGGCGAACTTCTGCTCGTCGACCAGGTCCCACGCGGGCAGGATCTGCACGCCGGCGATCGTGACGCCGGTGGAGAAGAACCGCAGCAGCGGCACCAGGGCCATCTGCAGCGGCACGATCTGCAGCGCGAAGATCCCGATGTAGACCCAGTCCCGCCCCTTGAAGTTCATCCACGCCAGCGCGTACGCCGCGAGCGACGCGAACGCGAGCGGGAAGAGCACCGAGGGGATGGTGATCGCCAGCGAGTTGATGAAGTAGCTGGCCAGCTGCCCGGACGAGCCGGAGCTGAACAGCACCTCCTGGTAGTTCTCCAGCGTGATCTGCGGGTCGCTGAAGAACGTCCACCACCCGGTGGTCTTGATCTCGTTCTCCGGCCGGAGCGAGGAGATGAACAGGCCGAAGGTCGGGATCGTCCAGAGCATCGCGATCACGACTGACACGAGCGTGGCGGTACGGCTGTTCAGACGCTTGCGCACCCGGGCGCCCCGGGTGGTCGGTTCGGTGGCCTGGGCGCCGACTCCGACGGTGGGCGTGGTGGTGGTCATCTCAGCCCTCCCGCTGCTTGCGCAGGTTGCGGATCTGGTAGATCACGATCGGGATCACCAGGACGAACAGGAACACCGCCAGCGCCGAGCCCTGCCCGTTCTCCTGGTAGCGGAACGCCTGGTTGTACATCTCGGTCGCGATCACGTTCGTGTCGTAGTTGCCGTTGGTGGCGGTGCGGACGATGTCGAAGACCTTGAGCGTGGCGATGGAGATCGTCACCACCACGACGATCAGCGCCGGCCGGATGCTCGGAATGGTGATCCGCCAGAACATCTGCCACGCGGTGGTGCCGTCGAGCCGGGCCGCCTCGACGATGTCGGCCGGGATGGCCTTGATCGCGGCGGAGAGCACCACCATGGCGAAACCGGCCTGGATCCACACCATGATCACGATGAGCAGGAACGTGTTCAGCGGCGAGTCCAGCAGCCACTGCTTCGGTTCTCCGCCGAGGCTCACCACGATCTGGTTGAGCAGGCCGATCTGGTCGCCCTCGCCCCGGTAGGCGTAGACGAAGCGCCAGATGATGGAGGCGCCGACGAACGAGATCGCCATCGGCAGGAAGATCAGGGACTTGGCGACCGCCTCGAACCGTGCCTTGTCCACCAGGACCGCGTAGATCAGGCCGAACGCGGTGGCCACCAGCGGCACCAGCAGCACCCAGATCAGCGTGTTGACCAGGACCCGGACGATCGAGTCCTCGGCGAACATCCAGCGGTAGTTGTCCAGTCCCACCCAGTTGCTGCTGCTGGAGTCCATGAAGGAGAGCAGCGTGGTGCGGATGGCCGGCACCACCAGTCCGACGGCGAGCAGCAGCAGCGTCGGCAACAGGAAGAAGAACGCGAACGCGCCCTCGCGCTGCTTGGGCCGGCGGGGCAGTGGCGTGCCGCTCACCGAGGCGGCGACCAGTTGCGCCTCCCGGCGCCGGGCGAAGTACGACGGCACCACGTCGAGGAGCAGGAGCAGCCCGCCCACCACCGCGACGAAGGCGATCAGCCCGTACATCAGCATGAGGAACTTCGGCTGCTCCGCCGCGAAGTCGAACTCCATCGACCCTCCTTCAAGGGTTCGGCTAGCAGAGGTGGCCCGGTCCGGGGGAACCGGACCGGGCCACCTGCTAGATCACTTCCAGCTGCCCTCGATGTCGTTCAGGACGGAGTTGGTGTCCTTGCCGTTGATCCAGGCCACCATGCCCTTCCAGAAGGTGCCGGCGCCGACCGCGGCCGGCATCAGGTCCGAGCCGTCGAAGCGGAAGACCGTCTTCTCGTCCTGGAGGATGCCCACGGAGAGCTTGTCCACCGGGTTCGGCACGTTGTTGATGTCCAGCTTCTTGTTCGCGGACACCCAGTCACCGATCTTGGCGCGGCTGTTGGCGTACTCGCCGGAGGCCAGGTAGGTCTGCACCGCCTGGACCTCGGGACGGTCGGCGAACGCGCCGACGAACTCGCCGCCACCCAGCACCGGCTTGCCCTTGGCCGGGTCGATGGCCGGGAAGTAGAACGCGAAGACGTCGCCGTCCTCGGCCACCTTGGTGCCCTCGGGCCACTGGTTGGCGTAGAAGGACGCCTGGCGGTGCATCGCGCACTTGCCGGTGGTGATCGGCGTGCCGCCCTCCTGGAAGGCGGTGGTGGAGATGCTCTTGACGCCGCCGAAGCCGCCGTTCATGTACTTCTCGTTCTTCAGGATGGTGCCGGCCCGGTTGAGCGCGTCAGCCACCTGCGGGTCGTTGAACGGGATCTGGTGGGTGGTCCACTTGTCGTAGACCTCCGGGCCGCCGGTACGCAGCAGCACGTCCTCGATCCAGTCGGTGGCCGGCCAGCCGGTGGCGTCACCGGACTCGATGCCGGCGCACCACGGCTTGGTGCCGCTGGCCGCGATCTGGTCGGAGAGCTTGATCAGGTCGTCCCACGTGGTGGGGACGGTCCAGCCCTTCTCCTTGAAGGTCTTCGGCGAGTACCACACGAAGGACTTCACGTTCGAGCCGAGCGGGGCGCCGTAGAGCTGGCCGTTGACGGTGCTGTACTTCAGCCAGTCGGGGGAGTAGTTCTGCTCGGCCATCGCCTTGGTGTCGGCGCCGACCGGCTTGAGCTTGCCCGAGTCGACGAAGCGCTTCAGCAGGCCCGGCTGCGGGATGAAGGCGAGGTCGGGGGCGTTGCCGCCGTCGACCCGGACCGGGAGCTGCGCCTCGAACTCGGCGTTGCCCTCGTGGTCGATCTCGATGCCGGTGCAGTCCTCGAACTGCTTCCAGGACTCGTTGAGGCGGTCGGCCTCGATCTCCCGGATGGAGGAGTAGATGGTCACCTTCTTGCCGTCGTGACCTTCGTACTTCTCGTATGCGGCGCATTCGGCCGATCCGGCCTTGTCGCTCTTCTTGTCATCGCCGGTGCCGCAGGCGGCGACACCGAGCGCCAGCCCCAGGACGCCGGCGACCGCGAGCGTCTGGCGCGATCTGGCAAACGCCATGCCGATCTCCTTCCTTGCCGGCGCGTGGGGGGATCGAACCCGCGCCGGTCCGATGGTCGTCCTCACATGTAAGCGCTTGCATCGTGTCGGGTCCACCCCTGGCCGGACACGGCCCGGTAACAATCCCGAAACCCTGGCCAGGGGCTTGGGTGCGCTCCCACGAATCTTCCCGGGAACGGAACTTTCTGTCAGGATGTCCGCATCACATTGAAGACTTTCAACATTGGAGGCAGTGGATGCGTAAGCGATGGCTCGCCCTCGGGGCGAGCGCGACGGTCCTGGCGGCGACCCTCGTGCCGGCCGCGCCGGCGATGGCCGCGCCGACGTTCAAGGTCCCGTTCCCCTGCAACCAGTCCTGGTCCGGTCAGACCCGGACCAACCACAGCCCGGCGAACGCCATCGACTTCAACCGCACCGACGACGCCGGCGACCCGGTCGTCGCCAGCGCACCCGGCACCGTCGACGTGGTCACCAACCTCGGCGACACCAGCTACGGCAAGTACGTCCGGATCAACCACGGCGGCGGCCACACCACCTACTACGCCCACCTGAGCGCCTTCAACGTCTCCGTCGGGCAGACCGTCGGCTACGGCCGGGTGATCGGCTACGTCGGCACGACCGGCGGCTCCACCGGCCCGCACCTGCACTACGAGCAGCGCATCGACGGCAGCTCGGTGAAGATCAAGTTCAACGGCGTCCAGGCGCTCTACTGGGGCACCAAGACCTACACCAGCGACAACGGCTGCGGCGGGACGAACACCGGCCAGGGCACCGTGAACACGGCCGGCTCCCCGCTGACGGTCCGCTCCGGCCCCGGCACCGGCTACAGCTCGGTCGGCACGGTCGCCGACGGGGCGAAGGTGACCATCCAGTGCCAGACCAGCGGCACCAGCGTCAGCGGCACCTACGGCACCAGCTCGATCTGGGACCGGATCGGCTCCGGCCGGTTCATCTCCGACGCCTACGTCTACACCGGCTACGACGGCTACATCCCCGGCGTACCCCGCTGCTGAGCCCGGCGGGCGCGGGGGCGACCGGCCCTCGCGCCCGTACCGGTCAGGAGTTCAGCCGCCACACCGCGAAGTTCAGCGCGGACGCGAACGTCACCCACGCCCAGTACGGCAGCATCAGCAGCGTGGCCGGCCGGGAGACGCGCCGGAACAGGACCACGGTCACGCCGATCGCCAGCCACATCAGCACGATCTCGGCGAACGCCAGCCCGTACGCCCCGGCGCCGAAGAACAGCGGGGTCCAGATCGCGTTCAGCACGAGCTGCACCACCCAGGCCCAGAGGGCGGGGCCGAACCCGGCCCGGCGCCAGACCAGCCAGCCGGCGATCGCGATCAGCGCGTAGAGGACCGTCCAGACCGGGCCGAACAGCCACGACGGCGGCGCCCACGCGGGTTGCTCCAGGCTCTGGTACTCGGCGGAGGTGCCCTGCACACCCAGCCCGCCGATCGCGGCCGCGGCGAAGGTGGCGGCGCCGAAGCCGAGCAGTGCCCACCACTTCCGGGCGCCGGTGGTGCGCCGGGTGACACTCTGCGACGTCTCCATGGTCGAGATGTTTCCGCTCGACCGGCCCGGCAAACGCCGGCCCGGACGCGGAAAAGCCGGAGTCACCCGGCCCGGGTGTTCCGGTCCGGCAGGACGGAACACCCGGGCCCGGCGACCCCGGCGGGTACGAGAACCGCTGTTACGTGTTGAAGATGCTGACGCCACCCGGGCCGACCAGGAGGCCGACGACGATGAGGACGATGCCCCAGAGGATCTGCCGGCGGAACAGGGCGAGAATTCCGGCGACCACCAGTACGACTGCGAGAATCCAGAGAATCAGCTCCATGTCGGCTGAATACCCGTGCGCCCGATCCCGGAAACCTCCCGGTCAGTCGAGCTGGTCACCGCCCAGGTGGAAGACGCTGTACGCCTGCTTGATCACCGGGTGCGCCACGTTGCGGACCCGCACCCCGCCCGGCGTGGTGCCGCGCTCGGTGCCGTGGTGGGCGTGCCCGTGCAGCGCCAGCGCGGTGGGCGCGGCGTCGATCGCCTGCCCGAGCTGGTAGCAGCCGAGGAACGGGTAGATCTCCAGCGGCTCGCCGGCGAGCGTGTCCGGCACGGGGGAGTAGTGGGTGAGCGCGACGAGCGCGTCGCAGTCCAGCGAGAGCAGCGCGTCGGCGAGTGCGTCGGCGCTCTCCCGGGTGGTCCGTACGAACGCCTTCATCTCCGGCTCGCCGAAGTCGCTGGCGCAGCGTCCGGCGAACCCGCCGCCGAACCCCTTGACGCCGGCCACCCCGAGCCGCCCGCCCGGCGTGTCCACCACGACGCCGGTGCCCTCCAGCACCGTGATCCCGGCGTCCTCCAGCACCTTCACCACCTGCGGCACCTGGTCGCACTGGTGGTCGTGGTTGCCGAGCACGGTGATCACCGGTACGCCGAGATCGCCGAACTCCCGGGCCACGCAGCGCGCCTCGGCCTCGGTGCCGTGCCGGGTCAGGTCACCGGCGAGCAGCAGCGCGTCGGCGGAGCCGGGCAGCTCCTCCAGCGCCGGACGGAACCGGCCCACCACGTCCTCGTCCAGATGCACGTCGCCGACGGCGGCGATCCGGATCACCATCGAACCTCCCTCACGGCAGCTCCTCGACCTGGGTGGGCGCCTGCGTGCGGATCACCCCGATGTCGCTCGTCACGTGGGTGTCCGGGAAGCGCTCGGCCACTCGGCGCAGGATCTCCTCCCGCCGGTGCGGGCTCTCCACCTCGCCGTAGAGCACCAGCCCGTTCTCCCGCCGCACCACGGTGATGCCCTGCTCGGCCACCGTCGGGTCCTCGGCCAGCATGCTCTGGATCTCCGCCTCGACGTACTCGTCGGGGGGAACGTCGCCGGACAGTCCGGTCACAGGGTCTCCCTTCCGCCGGGCGCGCCGCCGGGCAGCACGTCCAGCCGGTCGAGCAGCACCAGGAACGCCTCCGCGTACGGCGAGTGCTGCGTCTCCTTCCGTACCCGTTCCCAGTCGATCTGCTCCCGCAGCGAGCGGGCCAGCGGCAGGGCGCGGGCGAAGTCGCAGTAGTGCTGCGAGAAACTCAGCAGCTTGTGCACCATGAGCTGGCTGGCCGAGAGCACCGGCATGTGGATGGCGTCGACCGGGCGCACGATCGTGTCGGCGAACGTCTCCTCGGTCACCGGCGTCTCCACCGGCCGGTGGATCAGGTCCACCATCCGGTCCTCGTCGTAGACCTTGACCAGCCAGTCCTCCGGCGGGCGCTCGGCGGTGAAGCCGGCCTCGACGAGCGCCTCCAGGGCCCGGTCGACGTCCGCCTCGCGGAGCAGGAAGTCCACGTCGTGGTCGCTGGAGTGGCCGCCGTGCGCGTACACCGCGAAGCTGCCACCCAGCGCGAACGGGATCTCGGACTGTTTGAGCACGGCGGCGACCTTCTTCAGCGTGTGCACCAGGGTCTCGTCCCCGCGCTCGGCCATCTGCGGCTCCCTCGTCGTCATGGGCGGTGGGATCACGTTGCGTACCCGGCGGACGCTCCGGTCACACCTGTTGCGGCGCGATCGGCCCGCCAGGGCAGGAAAGCGACATACAGGCCGGTGTGGGCGTCGGTCGGATAACCTCGGGAGGGTGGCCAGCTCACTGCGGACGCGGCGGGGCAGGGCCCGACTGCGTGCCGTCGCCCTGATCGGCATCGACGGCTCAGGCAAGACCACCCAGGCGCACCGGCTCGCCCAGGCCCTCACCGCCGCCGGCCACCCCGCGACGTACCACCGCAACGCCGGTGGCCGCCGCTGGCTCGGCCGCGTCGCCCAACGGATCGGCCGTCCGGACGCGCAGCGGCTCGTCGGGCGTGACGGCCTGCTCGTGGTCGAGTCGGCGCTGCGCTGGCTGGCCATCGCGCTCGCGCTGCTGAGCTGCCTGGTCACTGGCCGTACCGCGGTGATGGACCGCTGGTCGTACTGCCAGTACGCGAGCATCCGGGCGCACGGCGGGCAGCGGTGGGAGCGGCTGGTCCGGGCCGGCTACCGGGTCTTCCCGGCGCCCGCTGTCACGTTCCTGCTCACCGTCGACCCGGCCGAGGCGTACCGCCGGATCGAGCGGCGCGGCACCGACCACGAGAGCATGACCTGGCTGACCGACGCGGACACCGCCTACCGGAGGCTGCCGGAGTACGGCGGCTTCGTGGTGGTGGACGGCAACGGCCCACCGGAGGAGGTGGCCCGCCGGATCCGGGCGCACCTGAGCGAGTGGCTGCCCGACGATCCGTCCGCCGGTCCCGGCCCGGCTCCGGGCGGCCCTCCACGTCCGGCCGGCGGGGCGGGCCGCGACGGCCCGGTGCCGGTTCAGGCCCGGCCGTAGACCGGGATGCCGGCGCCGCTCGTGGGCGCCGACTCGGGGGAGGCCAGGAACCGGATCACGCCGGCGATCTGCGCCGGGGGCACCCAGCGCCGGTGGTCGGCGTCGGGCTGGGCGGCCCGGTTGGCCGGGGTGTCGATGACGCTCGGCAGCACCGTGTTGCACCGCACCCCGCGCTGGCGGTACTCGACCGCGACCGCGTCGGCGAACGCCCGCACCGCGGCCTTGGCGGTGACGTAGCCCGAGGCGCCCGGGAACGGCGACACCGCCGCCCGCGCGGAGACGCAGACCACGGCGCCGTCACCGGTCGCCACGAGGTGCGGCAGTGCCGCCCGGGTCACCAGGTAGGTCGGGCGCAGGTTGAGCCGCAGCATCCGCTCGAACTCCTCGACCGGGGTCTCGTGCACCAGGCCGCCCGCGGCGTACCCGCCGACCAGGTTGACCACCGCGCGCAGTGGCGCGGCCGGCTCGGCGGTCGCGACCTCGACCGCCCGCGCGGCCCCCTCGGGGGTCAGCAGGTCGGCCACGACCCGGACCGGGCCGTCGTCCGTCCCGGCCTCCCGCTGGGGTACGACCACCCGCCAGCCTGCGTCGAGGAAGGCGGCGGTGACCGCGCCGCCCAGCCCACCCGTGCCTCCGGTGACCAGCACCGTGCGTTCCGTCATGGACACACACGCTAGTCAACCGTCGTGCCGGCCGACCGGTGACCCGCACGGGCCGTCCGGACCGTCCGGCCGAGGCCGACCAGGCAGGCCCTGCCGCGCGACGGGGGACCGGCACGTCGGGCGGCAGGAGTGACTCGACCGGACCGGTTGAGGCGGTGGGGCTGCGACAATGGGATCCTTGGCCCGGGGGCGGGCACGGAAGACGGTAAATTTCCCGATACGCGGTGTCATGGTTGACGCTCACGCGCTCTGAAAGTAAGTTTCATCCGTGGCGAAGAGTCCGAAGATTTCTGCGAGTCACGAGCCCGGTGGACTGATCGTCCACATCAGCGGCCTGCTGCCCTCGCTGTCCCCGGCCGAACAGCGGGTGGCCCGGCTGGTCGTCGCCGATCCGGCGGACGCGGCCCGGCGCACGATCACCGACCTCGCCACCGCCGCCGAGACGTCCGAGGCGACAGTGATCCGCTTCTGCCGCTCGGTCGGCATGGACGGCTACCCCCAGTTGCGCATCCGCCTCGCCGCCGAGGCCGCCCGCCGGGTCGAGCCGCCGGACGCGCGGGTGGTCGGTGGCGACATCCCGCCGGGCGCGGACCTGGCCCAGATCATCGCCACCATCGCCTTCAACGACGCCCGAGCCGTCGAGGAGACCGCCGAGCAGCTCGATCCGGCCGTCTGTGAGCAGGTGGTCGAGGCGATCGGCGCGGCCGGCCGGATCGACGTCTACGGCGCGGGCGCCAGCGGCTTCGTCGCCTCCGACTTCCAGCAGAAGCTGCACCGCATCGGCCGCATCGCGTTCTACTTCCCGGACGTGCACACCGCGCTCACCTCCGCCGCCCTGCTCGGGCGCGGCGACGTCGCGGTCGGCATCTCGCACACCGGCACCACGTCCGACGTCATCGAGGTGCTGGAGCAGGCGCGGGCCCGGGGAGCCACCACCGTGGCGCTCACCAACTTCCCGCGCTCGCCGATCACCGAGGTCGCCGACCACGTGCTCACCACAGCCGCCCGGGAGACGACCTACCGCTCCGGCGCGACGGCCAGCCGGCTGGCCCAGCTCACCGTCGTCGACTGTCTCTTCGTCGGGGTGGCCGCGCGCAGCCGGGCCCGGACCAAGAAGGCGCTCGAAGCCACGGCCGAGGCGGTCCAGTCGCACCGGGTCGGTCCCGGGCGGAGGCAGGGATGACGGCGGGCCGGGCGGAGCGCGACGGCGTGGCGGCGATCCGGCCGGTGGTGCGTGTCGGCGCGCCGACCGAGCGGCGCAACCCGCACAGCTTCGACCTCGACCTGATGTCCACCCGGGACGTGCTCACCGTGATCAACGAGGCGGACCGGCGGGTGCCGGCCGCCGTCGCCGCGGTGCTGGACGAGATCGCCGAGACCGTCGACCTCGCGGTGGCCGCGCTGCGCGACGGACACCGCGTGCACTACTTCGGCGCCGGCACCTCCGGCCGCCTGGGCGTGCTGGACGCGGCCGAGCTGGCCCCCACGTTCAACTCGCCCCGGCACTGGTTCTGCTCGCACCTCGCCGGTGGCCCGGACGCCATGTGGCGGGCGGTCGAGGACGCCGAGGACGACGAGCGCGGCGGCGCCGCCGAGGCCGCCGAGTGCGTGCGCCCGGGCGACCTGGTGGTCGGCCTGGCGGCCAGCGGACGCACCCCGTACGTCCTCGGGGCGCTCGCCGCGTCCCGGGAGCGGGGGGCCGCTACGGTGCTGCTCTGCGCGAATCCGGAGGCCCCGGCCGCCGCGTCGGTGGACGTCTTCATCGGCGTGGACACCGGGCCGGAGGTGGTCACCGGGTCGACCCGGATGAAGGCCGGCACCGCGCAGAAGCTGGTGCTCAACACGTTCTCCACGGCCGTCATGGTGCGTCTGGGCCGTGTCTACTCGAACCTGATGATCGACATGGTGGCCACCAACGCCAAACTGCGCGGTCGCATGATCTCGATCCTCGTGGAGGCCACCGGTTGCGCCGAGGAGGTCTGCCGGGTCGCGCTGCGGGAGGCCGACGGCGACCTCAAGACCGCGCTCGTCGCGCTGGTCTCCGGCGCGGAGGTGCCGGCCGCCCGGGCCGCGCTGGCCCGCTCCGCCCACCAGGTACGCGGCGCGCTCGCCCTGCTCGCCTCCTGACCGCCCCCGCTCACCCCTTCTCCCGGCGATCCACCCGCCCGGCGCATCCGTCCGGCGGGTGCGACACGTATCACGTGCGGGAGGGGGACGTTCCCGCCCGTACGGATTGTTCAACGAGGCGGAGGGTAATCCTGAGCGTGGCTGAACCGACCGGTCCACGAGCGCGTATCTCGCAGTGACCAGGATCGCAACGACCCGGTGACGCGGCTCGCTGTGTTCATGGAACAGGCAATGGTGCCATTCCATGGGCGAATAGCGATTCAGCAGCTCCGGCGGGCCCCAAAAGCCGTGTCCGGAAGCCGTCCGAACCGGGCCGGTAACAGGAAACATGGACCGGGCTCTCAGCTAGTACTCAGGCATTCGTGACAGTTTCGACTCACGACATGGAATCCCCGAAGCGTCACATCTGTTGTGTAGGTGTCAGCACCTACGGGCACAGCGGAGGTTACGGGGAGGGCTGATGAACGTGGGGATGGCAAGGAACCGGGCAACCGGCGCGAGCGAGGGGACCGTGGCAATCGTGGACAAGAACATCGGCATGCGTACCGACGAGGTCGCCGAGGAGCGGGACCTGGTCGGCGTCTACCTGCACGAGATCTCCCGGACGCCGCTGCTCGACGCCGCCCGGGAGGTCGACCTCTCCAAGGCGATCGAGGCGGGCCTCTACGCCGAGCACCTGCTCGACGAGGACCGGATCCCCGAGGGCGTCGACCGGGAGGACCTGGAGCGGCTGGTCGTCGAGGGTGAGCGCGCGAAGGACCTGTTCATCCGCGCGAACCTGCGACTGGTCGTGTCCATCGCCCGGCGCTACGTGCGCTCCGGGATGCCCATGCTGGACCTGATCCAGGAGGGCAACACCGGCCTGGTCCGGGCGGTCGAGAAGTTCGACTACGAGCGGGGTTTCAAGTTCTCCACCTACGCGACCTGGTGGATCCGCCAGGCCATCAGCCGGGCGATCGCCCAGCAGGAGCGGACCGTCCGGCTGCCCGTGCACCTGGTGGAGGACGTCAACCGGATGCGCAACGTGGCCCGGCAGCTCACCCGTGAGCTGGGCAGCGACCCGGAGCCGGAGCAGATCGCGACCGCCCTCGGCGTGACCGTCGAGCGGGTCAACGAGCTGGTCCGCTGGTCGCAGGACACCGTCTCGCTGGACACCCCGGTGGGTGACGACGGCGACACCAACCTCGGTGACCTGGTCGCCGACAGCGACGCGCCGTCGCCCGAGGAGATCGTGCTCACCGGCCTGGAGCGGCAGCGGATCGAGGGTCTGCTCAACCACCTCGACGACCGGTCCGCCGGCATCATGCGGGCCCGGTACGGCCTGGAGGACGGTCGCGAGCACTCGCTGACCGAGGTCGCGTCGCGGTTCTCGCTCTCCCGGGAGCGGATCCGCCAGCTGGAGATCCAGGCCCTCGGCCGGCTGCGTGAGCTGGCTCGCGCGGAGGGGCTGCAGGCGGCCTGACCTGGTAGTAATTGAGACAACGAACGGCCGGCGTCCGACAGGGGGACGCCGGCCGTTCGCCGTCCGCGTCGATCAGACCCGGCCGTAGCCGGCGATCGACATGATGTTCATACCGCGTTTGCTGACGTTGCGTCCGGCGCTGGGCGCGTCGATGATCTGGCCGTTGCCGACGTAGAGCGCCACGTGCCCGAGCCCGGAGTAGAACACCAGGTCACCCGGTTGCAGTTGGCTGCGGGTGATCCGCGTGGTGGCGTTCCACTGCCGTGCCGCGCTGTGCGGCAGCGACTTCCCGGCGGCCCGCCACGCGGCGAGCGTCAGACCGGAGCAGTCGTAGCTGCCCGGGCCGTCCTGGGCATAGCCGTAGGGCTTGCCGACCGCGCCGTAGGCGTACCGCACGGCCTTGCCGGCGTCGCCGGAGACGGCCGGGGGCTTGCCCGCCGAGCCGGCGTTGCCGGGCGCCTCGGTGGCCCGCCCGTACGCCCTGCGCCGCATCTCGTAGAGGTCGGCCAGGTCTCCCTCGATCCGCGTCTTCGCGGACTTGAGCTGCTTGGCCTGCGCCGCCTCCCGGGCGAGCGTGGCGTCCAGCCGGGTCTTCTGGTCGATCAGCCGCTGCTGGTCGGCGGTGAAGCTGGAGAGGGTGCGCTGGCGCTGGCGGGTGAGCTGGTCCAGTGTGCCCAGCCGCTCCGGCAGCGTGGCCTGGCCACCCGGGTCCAGCAGGGCCGCCGCGGTACGCATGCCGCCGGTCTTGTACGCCGTCGCCGCCAGCACGCCCACCTCGGCGCGGCTGCGCTCGGCCTGTTCCTGCAGCGGCCCGATCCGGGCCTCCAACGTGGCCGCCGTGGCCTTGTTGGCCTTGATGTCCTCGTTGAGCTTGTTGTAGGACTCGACGATTCGCTCCAGCTCAGTCGAGGACTTCTCGATCTGCTTCGTCAGCTCTGCGGGTGTGGGCTCGGCCCGGGCCACCTGTGCCGGGGCGAGCAGCGCGGCCGAGAGGCCGGCCACCGCGAGCGAGCGGAGCAGCATCCGTAAGGACGACAAGAGCGGAAAGCTCCTCTCCCACCGGTCGCCGGGCGCGTTCGCGACCCGGCGACACCGGCCCGGGGCCATCCGGGTGGATGGCTGTCGACCGGGCCGACCTGCACAACCTAACCCGTGATCGGAGTGGTCGGGAGTTCAAGCAGGGGCGAAAGTTGGCAAAGTGGCGGAAAGTGACGATGGTGCAGCATGGTGTGGCTCGCCCGATTGGTCGTTCTGGGCGGATGTCGTCAGCCACCGCCACGCAAAGTCATGACAAAGGCTGAAATCGCTTCCTCTTTCCGGCGGGCCACCCGGGGCAGAACCGGCGGCCGATCGCCGAAAACCCGAGGTCAGGTGGCGGGCCCGCAACACAATGAAGCCCGGAACCGGGATTCCCGCACGGGATCCGCGTCCCCGGGAGGCCGCCGTGCAGACCGAACGCTCCGCCACCCAGCCGACCCGACCCACCTCGCCCAAACTGCTCTACGCCCGGCCCGGCATCGTCGTCACCGCCGAGCGCTTCACCGTCGGCCGCAACAGCTGGCCGGTGGCCGAGATCACCCAGGTGCGGACCGATCGCGGACCGCACGACCGGCTCGCGATCCGCGCCGTCGCCGTGTCCGCCGCGATGATCGCCGCGGTCGGGCTGCTGCTCGGCTTCACCGGCGGCCTGCACCGGCTCACCGCCGAGGCGTACCTCCTGCTCGGCGCGGTCGGGCTGGTGCCGCTGCTGCTCGTGCTGATCGGCGACCGCTGGCGGCCCCCGGCGCACGAGCTGTGGGGCCGGGTGCGGGGCACCGAGGTGCTGCTGTTCAGCAGCGACGACGAACGACAGTTCGGTCAGGTCAGCCGGGCGCTGCGCCGCGCCCGCGAGGCGGCGCGCATGGGCGGCTGGGCCGACCCGCCGGCGGCCGAGCCGTGGCGACCGGCGCGGTGAGCGGCGCTCAGCCCGCGACCGGCTCCGGGGTACGCGGCTGCTGCTCGGCAGCCACCCACTGGCTCACCCGCCGCTCGGCGTAGAACGAGACGAACGGCACGGTCCCGGCGAGCATCACCAGCAGCATCCGCTTCAGCGGCCAGTTCGCCCGGCGGGACAGGTCGAACGTGAGCGCCAGATAGAGCATGTACAGCCAGCCGTGCGCCACGCCGACCACGCCCACCACGCTCGGGTTGTCGAAGCCGTACTTCAGCGGCATGCCGATCAGGACCAGCACCACGAGCGCCACGCCCACGATCCAGGCGATCACGCGGTACCGGGTAAGGGCTCCGCCCACCGTCGTCCGTCCTTCCGCACCGGCCTCAGCCGGGATAGTCGCCGGGCCGGGCGCCCGGATTGGCGTTCAACCAGGATAGATAGCGGTTGTACGCGGCCAGCTCGGCGTCGTCCGCCCCGTCGGCCGGGGCGGACGGCGTCCGCACGACGCGCACCGGGCGGCGTACCGCCGGGGTGGTGACGGCCGGCTCGGCGCCGGCGGCCGCCGACGGCGCCGGATCGGCCGTCGGCTGCGCATCGCCCGGCGGCGTCGCCCGCAGCGTCTGGCGGACCTCCCGCCACCAGACGAAGATCACGAAACCGGCGAACACCGGCCACTCGATCGCGTAACCGAAGCTGATCGCGTTGCCCCCGGCGGCGCGGGTGACCTGCCACCAGCCCATCCCGAGGCAACCCGCCACCAGCACGACCATGGCCACGTGGCGGACGATCCACGCCGGTGTCCAGAGCCGTTCCATGCCCACGAGAGTACCGGGACTCCCCGGGCGTCTCCGACACGGCGTCGTAGTCCGGGCGGTGGTTTGGTGGCACGCCCGCTGGGCATCCGAACAGGTGCCAACCCGAACGAGACGAGGGGGCGACGATGACCGAATCGGTACGCCGGGACGCGAGCCCGGAACAGCGGGTCGCGGAGTGGGACGGCGACCACGCCCGCACCGTCGACGGCGAGCAGCTCGGGGTGGACCCGGTGGAGCTGGGCGACGAGGACCTGGTCCGGGAGATGCAGAGCCTGCACCGCACCCGGCTGGACACGCTGCGCCACGCCACCGACTCGGCGCTCGCCAACCACCTGCGGCGCACCGCCGAACTGGAGACGGAGTACCTGGCCCGGCACCCCGGCCGGGAGGTCGACCCGAGCCGGCTGCGGGACGCCTGATGGGCAGCCACGCCGAGCGCGGCATGTCCGCGCCCCCGGAGGTGGTGTTCAACACCGCCACTGATCCGGACCGCTCCTCGGCCTGGCTGCCCGAGCGGCTGCGCAACTCCGGCACCTGCCGGGTCGAGGTCGTCGACGCCGACGACATGCGGGCCCGGTGGAGCGCCGCGGACTGGTCCGCCGAGATCGACGTGGAACCGGCCGACGCGGGCGGCGCCCGGGTCCGGCTCGACCTGGCCGGCCCGGACCACGACCTGGCCGACGAGATCCTGGCCAACCTCGACCGCGAGGTGGCCGACAACCTGACCGCCGGCTGAGCCCGGCCGCACGACGAGCACGAGGAGGCCGGGTTGACCGGGAGTGGCCTGAAGCAGAAGGTGGCGCGCCTGCGCCAGGCGTACGCGCCGCACGAGCACCGGCCGCTGGAGGGCTACCTGAAGGCGATGGGCACGTACGCGGGCGTGACCGCCGCGCTCGTCGGCCTGGTCCGGGCGACCGGACGGCCGGTGCCCGAGCGGCCCACGCCGGCGGACGTGGTGCTGCTCTCGATCGCCACGCACAAGCTCAGCCGGCTGCTGTCCAAGGACGCGATCACCAGCCCGCTGCGGGCGCCGTTCACCCGCTACGACCACCCGATCGGCAGCGGCGAGGTGATGGAGCAGGTCCGCGACGAGGGCAGCCCCACCCGGCACGCGCTCGGCGAGCTGGTCAGCTGCCCGTTCTGCCTGGCGGTCTGGGTCGCCACCGGGCTCACCGGCGGCCTGGTGCTGGCGCCCCGGCTGACCCGGCTGGTCGCCACCGCGCTGACCGCGGTGGCCGCCTCCGACTTCCTCCAGATGGGGTACGCGGTCGCCCAGCAGGCGGCCGAGGGCGGTCACCACGAGGCGTGAGGGATGCGGACACGAAAGGGGGCCGGTGTGCGCCGGCCCCCTTTTCGCGCGTCTCCCACCCTCAGGTGGGGGTGGTGCCGTGGTCCTCGCCGGCCCAGCCGCGCGACGCCTCCGGCTCCCGCTCCTCTTCGTCCTCGCCGGTGACGATGTCCCGGTCCACAGCGGTGCGCTCGTGCTCGTTGGCGAAGTCCGGCTCCGGCAGCGTGTCGACGCCCTCCGGGGGCTGGCCGAGCGCCGCCAGGTGCTCGTGCTCGGGGTTCCGGTCGGTCATGTCGCGTCCTCTCGTCTTCCGGGGGCTCAGGCGACCGTGCCGCCCAGCAGATCGGCCGCCTCGTCCGCCGCGTACTCGCCCTGGGGGAGCGCGGCGATCCGGGTGAGCAGCTCGGCGGGGAGTTCGGCGGCCACCGCCCGGCGGTAGATGTCCGCCTGGGTGATCCGCTCCTGGCCGTGGTAGATGTCGTCGAGCAGGTCGTCGAGCGGCCGCGTGTCGGGCTGCTCGGTCACGGGCGCGTCATCGGTCACGGCGACCACCTACCCGGCGCCGAACCGGTCAAACTCGCCCCAACCCCGCTCAGGCCGGCGCCGGCAGCGTGGCCCGGCGGGCCCGGACGGCCTGGGCCAGGTGCTCCAGGACCTCGGCAGTGGTGTCCCACCCGATGCAGGCGTCGGTGACCGACTGGCCGTACGCCAGCTCCCGGGTCGGGTCCAGGTCCTGCCGGCCGGGCACCAGGAAGCTCTCCAGCATGATGCCGACGATCCCGCGCTGACCGGCGGCGAGCTGGGCGGCCACGTCGGCGGCGACCAGCGGCTGGTTGCGGTGGTCCTTGCCGCTGTTGGCGTGGCTGGCGTCGACCACCACCCGCTCCGGCAGGAGCGCGGCGCGCAGCAGCTCCAGCGCCCCGGCCACCGACTCCGCGTCGTAGTTCGGCCGGCCGCCCCCGCCGCGCAGCACCAGGTGCCCGTCCGCGTTGCCCCGGGTGTGCATGATCGCCGGGGTGCCGGAGACGTCGATGCCGGGGAAGACGTGCGGCACCCCGGCCGCCCGGATCGCGTCCACGGCGGTGGCGATGCTGCCGTCGGGGCGGTTCTTCATGCCGATCGGCATGGACAGCCCGGAGGCGAGCTGCCGGTGCACCTGGCTCTCCACCGTCCGCGCGCCGATCGCGCCCCAGGCCACCGTGTCCGCGATGTACTGCGGGGTGATCGGGTCGAGGAACTCGCAGCCCACCGGCAGGCCCAGCCGCAGCACGTCGAGCAGGAGCGCCCGCGCGGTACGCAGACCGGTGTTCACGTCGCCGGACCCGTCCAGCGCCGGGTCGTTGATCAGGCCCTTCCAGCCCACCGTCGAGCGCGGCTTCTCGAAGTAGACGCGCATCACCACGAGCAGGTCGTCGGCGACCCGGGCGGCGGCCTCGCGCAGTCGGCCCGCGTACTCCAGGGCGGCGGCCGGGTCGTGCACGGAGCAGGGGCCGACGACGACGAGCAGCCGGTCGTCGTCGCGGTCCAGCACCCGGCCGACGGCACGGCGGCCCGCCACGACGGCCTCGGCCAGCGGGGTCTCGAGCGGCAGGTGGTGGTGCAGCAGGGCCGGGGTGGTCAGCGGCACCACACGGTCGATGCGCTGGTCGATGACCCGATGGGCGTCCTGGGACGTGGTCACGGTGGGGATTCCTTCCGCCGACCGTGCCCCCGTGCCGGGTCCGGGGGATCGAGCCGGCTGCTCGCATACGAAAGGGCAGGGAAAAGAATCCCTGCCCGGCCGGCTCGAAGAGGTGGTGACGTCAGCTCATGGTCGACTCACCGGCTCCTCCAGCCGGCTGCGTAAACCATCGATACGACATCGTCACGTCGGCCAGCGTACCCGACGCGCGCCGGAAAGCCCGCTGTCGTTCCGAAGTGCGGAACACGGGGTATGTGATCGCCATGACCACCAGCCATGACCCCAGTGACCAGGAACGGATCGAGTCCCGGGCGCATCTGCTGCCGGAGGAGGCGGCGGCGGGCAGCGACGACGCCGAGGCGCAGGCCGACGCGATCCTCACCGAGTCCGACATCCGCGAGGCGGACCAGAACGCCGCCCCCGACACGGTGCTGGAGCACCGCACCTCCGAGCAGACCGTCACCCCCGTCGAGCCGCCCGACTGAGCGTCGCGCCCCGGGCCCGGCGGGAACCCCGGTAACTGTCGTCCCGCAACCGGGCCAGCGGGCCGGCCAGGCGCAACCCCGGCGGCACGTTGCCGATCGGATCGAAGGCGAGCGCGGCGTCCTCGGCGGTGCCGCGCTCGCCGTCGAGGCGTACCTCGCCGAACGGCCGCCACCGGCCTGCCGCCGAGGCCACCGCCAGCACCAGCCGGGGCTCGTCGGCGGCCACCGCCGCGCCCGCCTCGGCCAGGCCGCGGCCCAGGTCGGGTGACTCCGGGTCGGCCAGCACGGCCAGGAACAGCCGTCGCCCGCCGGCCCGGAACGGCATGATCGACGTGTACGTCCCGGTGAAGCGCCGCCGGGGCAGCGGCAGGTTCCGCAGCACCGGCGCTGCGCCGCTGGAACTGAACAGCAGGTCCACCGGCGGCTCCGGGTCGCGGCGCAGCCGTACCGCCACGCCCAGCACGTCCGGCCAGGCGCCCGGCGTCGGCACGCCCTTGGAGAGGCGGATCGTGGCCGGCCACCGGCCCGGCAGGTCGAGCAGCGGCACCCCGGTCGGCGGTCCCGGCGTACCCCAGATCCGGACCTCGCCGCCGAACGTGCGCCCGGCCGGGTGCAGCAGGCGGGCGTGCCGGAGCCGGGCCAGCGCGGCGGCGGCGCGCTCGACGGCGGACGGTGAGGTGGCGGCCATGCCCGCACGGGTACCCCGGCGCGCACCGACGATGCTCCGGCGCGCGTGTCACCTTTCCGCCTCCGGGATCGGATAGCGTCGTCTCATGCCCGACAGCGGTTTCCCCTGGCCGATCGAGACGACCCGACTGGACAACGGCCTGCGTGTGGTGGTGAGCGAGGACCGCACCGCCCCGGCCGTGGCGGTCAACCTCTGGTACGACGTGGGCTCCCGCCACGAGCCGGCCGGACAGACCGGCTTCGCCCACCTCTTCGAGCACCTCATGTTCGAGGGTTCGGTGAACGTGGCGAAGACCGAGCACATGAAGCTGATCCAGGGCGCGGGCGGCTCGCTCAACGCGACCACCAACCCGGACCGCACCAACTACTTCGAGACGGTCCCGGCCGAGCACCTGGAGCTGGCGCTCTGGCTGGAGGCCGACCGGATGGGCGGGCTGGTGCCGGCGCTGACCCAGGAGACGCTGGACAACCAGCGCGACGTGGTGAAGAACGAACGGCGGCAGCGCTACGAGAACGTGCCGTACGGCGACGCCTGGCTGCGCCTGCTGCCGCTGCTCTACCCGCCGGGGCACCCGTACCACCACGCGACGATCGGGTCGATGGCCGACCTGAACGCCGCCGACCTGGCCACCTTCCAGGAGTTCCACAGCACCTACTACGCGCCGAACAACGCCGTCCTCACCGTGGTCGGCGACACCACCGCCGCCGAGGTGTTCGGGCTCGCCGACAAGTACTTCGGCGGGCTCGCCGCGCGCGCCGACATCCCGGCCGCGCCGGACGGCCGTACCGTGCCGGCCACCGGCCGCCCGGCGGTGGAGACGGTCACCGCCGACGTGCCCGCCCCCCGCGTCTACGTCGCGCACCGCACCCACCCGTTCGGCACCCCGGGGTACGACGTGACCACGGTGCTGGCCACCGTGCTCGGCAGCGGCCGGGGCAGCCGCCTCTACCAGCGCCTGGCCGACGGCGAGCGGATCGCCCAGCCGGACCTCGTCGGCGCGTACGGGGTGGACCTGGCGCACGCGCCCGCCCCGCTGATCGCCACCGCCACGGCCCGCCCCGGGGTGAGCGCCGAGCGGCTGCGCGACGGGCTGGCCGAGGTGGTCGACGAGCTGGCCACGGTGCCGGTGACCGCCGCCGAGCTGGACCGCGCCAAGGCGCTGCTGAGCACCATGTGGTGGCGGCAGATGTCCACTGTCGACGGGCGGGCCGACACGCTCGGCCGGTACGCCACCCAGTTCGGCGACCCGGCCCGCGCGGCCGACCGGCTGCCGGCCTGGCTCGCGGTGACCGCCGAGCAGATCGCCGAGCAGGCCGCCGAGCTGCTCGGCGCCGCCGACCGGGTGATCCTGACCTACCTGCCCGAGGAGAAGTGATGTCGCTGATCGCCACCCGTCCCGGCCCCGGCGCCGCCCGCGCCTACCGGTTCCCCCAGGTGGTCCGGCGGACAGCGGCCGGCGGCCAGGTGGTCGCCGCGCACCTGCCCGGGCAGAACCTCGCCGTCGCGTTGCTGCTTCTCGACGGCGGCGCGGGCCGGGAGCCGGTCGGCAAGGAAGGGCTCGGCGCGGTGCTGG
This sequence comes from Micromonospora chalcea, assembly GCF_002926165.1. Lineage (GTDB taxonomy): Bacteria > Actinomycetota > Actinomycetes > Mycobacteriales > Micromonosporaceae > Micromonospora > Micromonospora chalcea. The sequence continues at coordinate 46,167 of NZ_MAGP01000057.1, forward strand.
CCAAGGCGCTGGAGGAGGGCACCGCGCAGCGGGACGCCACCGCGTACGCGCTGGCCATCGAGGCGCTCGGCACCGAGCTGTCGACCGGGCTGGACTGGGACTCGTTCCAGGTGAGCGTGCAGGTGCCGGTGGACCGGCTGACCGCCGCCGTGGAGCTGCTCGCCGAGGCGGTCCGTACGCCCCGGCTCGACCCGGCCGACGTGCGCCGGGTCCGCGACGACGAGGCGACGGCGCTGCGGATGGACTGGGCCAACCCGGGCCCGCGCGCCGACGCGGTGCTGCGGGCCGAGCTGTTCGGCGCGCAGCACCGGTGGGGCCGCCCGCTCTACGGCGACCCGGACAGCGTGGCCGCGCTGGAGGTGGACGACGTCACCGTCTTCCACTCCGAGTGGTTCATCCGCCCCGGCACCCTGATCGTCGCCGGTGACCTGGACCGGATCGACCTGGACGCGCTCGCCGCGACGGCGTTCGCCGGCGCCGGCGGCGGCCCGGTGGAACGCGGCGGCCCGATCGACGTGCCGCTGACCGGGCAGCGCCGGATCATTCTGGTGGACCGGCCCGGCTCGGTGCAGTCCACGCTGCGGCTGGGCCACCCGTCCCCGCACCGCGCCCACCCGGACCACGTGCCGATGACGCTCGCCGGCACCGTGCTCGGCGGCGCGTTCACGTCCCGGCTCAACCACCTGATCCGCGAGGTGCGCGGCTACACGTACGGGATCCGGGGCGACTTCGCCTCGTCCCGGCGGTTCGGGCGGTTCGCGGTCAGCTCCGGCGTGCAGACCGCGGTGACCGCCCCGGCGCTCGTCGAGTCGGTGGGCGAGATCTCGCGTACCCAGCTGACCGGGGTCACCGAGGACGAGCTGGAGGTGGCGCGCTCCTGGCGGGCCGGCCAGCTCTCGGTCGAGCTGCAGAGCCCGCGCGCGATCGCCGCGGCCCTGACCACGCTGGTCGTGCACGACCTGCCGGACGACTACCACGCGCGGCTGCGGGAGCAACTGCTCGCGGCGACCGTCGAGGACGTTTCCGCCGCCGCGGCGACCTACCTGCACCCCGAGTCGCTGACCATGGTGATCGAGGGGGACGCGGCGGTCATCCGGGACGAGCTGGTCGCCAGCGGTCTCGGCGAGGTGCTCGACCACACGTGACCGGACGGGGCGGCGGGCCTGTGATTCCCGTCGCCCCGCATCCGCGCGGTGGGAAACGTTTCCCACCCGCACCGCCCGGCTGGGTAGCCTCGCGGGCATGAGGATCGGCATTGTGGGAGCCACCGGTCAGGTCGGTGGCGTCATGCGGCAGGTGCTGGCGGAGCGCGAGTTCCCGGCGGAGCAGGTGCGCCTGTTCGCCTCGGCCCGGTCGGCCGGGCGCACGCTGCCCTGGCGCGACGGCGAGGTCACCGTGGAGGACGCGGCCACCGCGGACTACCGCGGCCTGGACATCGTGCTCTTCTCGGCGGGCAAGGCCACCGCGAAGGAGCTGGCTCCCCGGGTCGCCGAGGCCGGCGCCGTGGTGATCGACAACTCCTCGGCGTTCCGGATGGACCCGCAGGTGCCGCTGGTGGTCGCCGAGGTCAACCCGCACGCGATCGCCGACCGCCCGAAGGGCATCGTGGCGAACCCCAACTGCACCACGATGGCCGCCATGCCGGTGCTGCGTCCGCTGCACGACGAGGCCGGGCTGGTCAGCCTCGTCGTCGCCACCTACCAGGCGGTCTCCGGCGCCGGCCTGGCCGGCGTGGCGGAACTGGACGAGCAGGTCCGCAAGGTGGCCGGGGACGCCGCCGGGCTGGCCTTCGACGGCGGTGCGGTGGAGTTCCCGGCGCCGCGCTCGTTCGCCCGCCCGATCGCCTTCAACGTGCTCCCGCTCGCCGGCTCGATCGTCGACGACGGCTCGTTCGAGACCGACGAGGAGCAGAAGCTGCGCAACGAGAGCCGCAAGATCCTGGAGATCCCCGGGCTGAAGGTCTCCGGCACGTGTGTGCGCGTCCCGGTCTTCACCGGCCACTCGTTGCAGATCAACGCCCGGTTCGCCCGCCCGATCGACCCGGCCCGGGCCCGCGAGCTGCTCGACGGCGCGCCCGGCGTGGCGCTGCGCGACGTGCCCACGCCGCTGGAGGCGGCCGGCCAGGACCCGACGTACGTCGGCCGGATCCGGGCCGACGAGACCGTCGAGCACGGGCTCGCGCTGTTCTGCGCCAACGACAACCTGCGCAAGGGCGCGGCGCTGAACGCCGTGCAGCTCGCCGAACTGGTCGCCGCCGAGCGCTGACCCTGCGGGCGTCCGTGCCGGGCCGCCCGGCACGGACATCCGCTCAGCGGGTATGCCCGCCGGGTCGCCGGCCGCCCCGCGCGCCGGCAGGGCGGAGGTGCCGATGACGGCCGAAGGGGACACCGAGGCCGCCGGGATGCGTTCGGACACGGGCCGGGCGATCGGGTTCAGCGACGCGGTCTTCGCCATCGTCATCACGCTGCTGGTCCTCGACCTGCGGGTGCCCGAGACGGCGCCGGGCGGAATGCTGCGCGCGCTGCTCGACCAGTGGCCGGTCTACCTCGCCTACGTCACGTCCTACCTGTACGTGGCGGTCAACTGGCTGAACCACAAGGGGACGTTCCACCGGGTCCGCTGCGCCGACCGGGGACTGCACTGGGCCAACCTCGGCGTGCTGTTCAGCGTGGCGCTGCTGCCGTTCGTCACCGCGCTCGTCTCCCGCGCGGTGGAGGAGGGCGACGTCTTCGACGAGCGGGTCGCGGTGTCCGCGTACGGGCTGGTCGGCGTGATCCTGTCGATCACGTGGCTGTGGCTCTACCACTACCTGAGCCGGCACCCGGAACTGCTGGAGCCGCACGTCCCCGCCCGTTTCTTCGAGGCCGAACGCGTCCGGGCGCTGCTCGGCGTCCTCGCGTACGCGATCGCCGGTCTGGTGGGCGTGTTCCTGAGCGTGCCGGTGGCGCTCGTGGTGCTCCTGCTGCTGCCGATCTTCTACGGGCTGTCCAGCAACGGCTTCTACGACCTGCGCCGGCGCCTGCGCCACCGGCGGTGACGCCCCGCGTTACCCCGCCTCGGGCGGCGGGTAGACCACCGTGCCGACACCGAGAGGGGAGCACCATGACAACGGTCGGAGAGTTCATGACGACCCGGTTGGTGACGATGGACGGCAACGACACGCTCACCGCCGCGGCGCAGGAGATGCGCGACAGCGCCATCGGCGACGTGGTGGTGACCGACGGCGACAACGTGGTCGGTATCGTCACGGACCGGGACATCACGGTGCGGGGCGTGGCCGAGGACATGGATCCCACCTCCACCCGGCTCAACCAGATCACCAGCAAGGACGTGGTGACGGTGAGCCAGTACGACGACGCGGTGGCCGCCGCCGACCTGATGCGCACGTACGCGGTCCGCCGGCTCCCGGTGGTCGAGGACGGCCGGCTGATCGGCCTCATCTCCATGGGTGACCTGGCGGTCGAGCGGGAACCCCAGTCGGTGCTCGCGGACATCAGCGCCGACGACCCCAACAACTGACCTGACCGACGCGGTGACGCCGACTCCCGGTTCGGGGGCCGGCGTTCCGCGTCACGCAGGCGACGCGGCGGTCACCCGGATCGGGCGAGGTTGACCGCGGAACGGGTGGGGACACCGCATCCCGGACGGAAGACCGCGGAACGCGGGAGGAGTCGCCCGGATGGTGGACATGGCCACAAGATTCTTCGAGGACCTGGACCGGCGGGGGTTCGAGCCCCTGTTGGTCAAGACATCCGGAACGCTGCGCTTCGACCTGCACGAGGGCCCGCACACCACGCACTGGCTGCTGGAGATAGAACGGGGCAACCTGCGGGTCCGGCAGGAGGACGGCGAGGCGGACACCGTGGTCGGCACCGAGCCGCGCCTCTTCGCCGAGCTGGTCGGCGGTGAGGAGAACGCCATCGCGGCGCTGCTGCGCGGCGACATGACTGTCGTCGGCGACCTCCGGCTGGTGTTGCAGGTCGAGCGGGTCTTCCCCGGTCCGCCGGACTCCCGGGGACCACGTCACACGTTCGGTGGGAGGGGCGCCTGATGCCCGGGCAGAACACCGTCCGCATCCTGGACGGCAACACGTTCGTGGTCAGCGAGGACAGCGGCGACATCGAGGCCACCCCGAACGAGCCGACGGGTCTCTTCTCGCTCGACACGCGCTACCTGTCGAAGTGGGTGCTCACCGTCAACGGCGAGCGGCTCAACGTCCTGTCCTACGACGACCTGCAGTACTACGAGGCCCGGTTCTTCCTGGTGCCCGGCATGGCCACGCATTACATCGACGCGAAGCTGTCGGTGATCCGGGAACGGGCGGTGGGCGGCAGCTTCCGGGAGACGCTGACCATCCTCAACCACGACGAGAAGGCGGTCGACCTGGAGGTCCGGATGGACGCCGGGTCCGACTTCGCCGACCTCTTCCAGATCAAGGACGAGATCCTGAACAAGAAGGGCGAGCTGTACGCCGAGGCCGAGTCGGACCGGCTGCGCCTGGGCTACCGGCGGGGCAACTTCCGGCGCGAGACCGTCGTCTCCGCCAACCAGCCGGCCCGCTACGACCAGCGCGGCTTCGCCTGGAGCCTGCGGCTGGAACCCAACGAGCAGTGGGACGCCGTCATCGACGTGCAGACGTTCGCCATCGGTCCCGGCGGCCGGGACCTGCGGATCGGGCTGCGCGCCCACGGCGTCGAGCGGCTCGCGCTCCAGCATGACCTGGAGGAGTGGATCAGCCGGGCCCCGAAACTGAACAGCGAGCACGAAGATCTCGCCGCGACCTACCGGCGGAGCCTGGTCGACCTCGCTGCGCTGCGCTTCTCGCCGCTGTCGCTCGGCGGGCAGACGCTGCCCGCGGCCGGCCTGCCCTGGTTCATGACCATGTTCGGCCGGGACAGCATCCTCACCTGCCTGCAGGTGCTGCCGTTCGCGCCGGAGATGTCGAAGACCACGCTGCGGATCCTCGCCGCGCTGCAGGGCACCCGGTTCGACGACTTCCGGGACGAGGACCCGGGCCGGATCCTGCACGAGATGCGCTACGGCGAGACCGCCGCGTTCGAGGAGCAGCCGCACTCGCCGTACTACGGCTCGGTGGACGCCACCCCGCTGTTCGTGGTGCTGCTCGACGAGTACGAGCGGTGGACCGGCGACGGGGCGCTGGTCAAGGAGCTGGAACTGGAGTGCCGGGCCGCGCTGAGGTGGATCGACAAGTACGCCGACCTGATCGGCAACGGCTACATCTGGTACGAGCGGCGCAACACCGACACCGGCCTGGAGAACCAGTGCTGGAAGGACTCGTGGGACTCCATCTCGTACGCCGACGGCACGCTGCCGCCGTTTCCCCGGGCCACCTGTGAGGTGCAGGGCTACGCGTACGACGCGAAGATGCGCGCGGCCCGGCTGGCCCGGGTGTTCTGGGGCGACCACACGTACGCCGACCAGCTCGAACGCGAGGCCGCGGAGCTGAAGCGGCGCTTCAACCAGGACTGGTGGGTCGCCGACCGCGGCTTCTACGCGCTCGCGCTGGACCCGGACGGGCGCCAGTGCGACGTGCTCAGCTCCAACATCGGCCACCTGCTGTGGAGCGGGATCGTGGACGAGGAACGGGCGTCGAGTGTCGCCGAGCACCTGGTGGGGCCCCGGCTCTGGTCCGGCTGGGGGGTGCGGACGCTGGCCGAGGGCGAGGTCCGCTACAACCCGATCGGCTACCACAACGGCACGATCTGGCCGTTCGACAACTCGTTCGTCGCCTGGGGCCTGCGCCGGTACGGCTTCAACGAGGAGGCGGCCACCGTGGCCAACGGCATCCTCGACGCGGCCGCCTACTTCGACGGCCGACTGCCCGAGGCGTTCGGCGGCTACCAGCGGGAGCTGACGAAGTTCCCGGTGGAGTACCCGACCGCGTGCAGTCCGCAGGCGTGGTCCACCGGCGCGCCGCTGCTGCTGATCCGCACCATGCTGGGTCTGGAGCCGCACGAGGGGCACCTGGCGGTGGACCCGCGCCTGCCGATGGGCATGGGACGCATCGAGGTGCTGGACATCCCGGGCCGCTGGGGCCGGGTGGACGCGTTCGCCCGGGGCCGGCTCGACCTCGACGAGCTGGCCGAATGAGTCAGTGCCCGGGCGGACGCGCGGTGTGCGCCTCGTCCGGCGGCAGCAGGCAGAACTCGTTGCCCTCCGGGTCGGCCAGCACGGTCCAGCGCGGCAGCTCGCGTACCACTGTCGCGCCCGCCTCCAGCACGGCGGCCCGCTCCTCGGCGTCACCGACCAGGTCGAGGTGGATCCGGCCGGGCGCGGGCAGCTCGGCGGCGGGGCTGATCCACAGGTCCGGCCGCCGGCCGTGCGGGTCGCGCAGCAGCACCGCCTCGGCCGGGGCGAGCGTGCCCTCGGCGAGCTTCACCCGGTCCTCCTCGACCACCGGCAGCCCGGTGACCGCGCTCCAGAACGGCGCGAGCAGGTACGGGTCGCGGCAGTGGATGACGATCGCGGCGAGGTCGGGCATGCCTCGAACCTAGTCGCCCGCGACGGCGGGCAGGACGTTGTCCAGGAACGCGGCGGCGGTCGCGAGCAGGTCGGGCCGGGCCAGGTCGAGCGCGTGACCCCCGCCTGTGAGCCACAGATGCACCGGGTGACCGGCGGCGAGCAGCCGAGCGGTCAGCTCGACCGGCTGGGCGGCCGGCAGGTCCTCGTCGTCGCGGCCCTGGACCAACAGCACCGGCACGCCGGAGCCCAGGTGGGTGGCCACTGTCGCGTCGGCGGTGGCCGGGTCGCCCGCGGCCGGCGGGTGGCCCAGCAGGTCGGTCCACGGGTCGTCGCCGGGGGCACGCCGTCGCCGCTGCTCCGGGTCGAGCGGGTCGACCGGCGCCCAGTACGCGAGCACGCCCGCCACATCGCCGGGCCGGTCCACCCCGCGCAGGGCGAGCTGGAGGGCCAGCATCCCGCCCGCTGAGTCGCCGCCCACCAGCAGCGGCAGGCCGTCCGCCCCGCTCCACGCGGCGCGCGCGGCTTCGCGTACGTCATCGAGCTGGGCCGGCCAGCGGGCCTGGTGGGAGAACCGGTAGGTGGCCTCGACCACGCGCAGCCCGAGGGACGCGAGCGCTCTGCCGTCCTCCTCGGCGCGGGCACGCCAGCCTCCGCCGTGGATCCAGAGCAGCACCGCGCGTTCGGTCACGGCACCATCGTCGCCGCACCCGCCCCCGGTGCGCGAGCCCGGTCTGCCGAGGGCAGATCGCCCCTACGGTCGCGTAACCTACTCGGGGTAAAGTAGCGGGATGTCGGAACTCGTGTACCCGCCCGTGATCACCGCCGCGAAGACGATGTTCCGGCTCCTCGACCTGCGCCTCGACGTGTCCGGCAGCGAGCACGTGCCGCCCACCGGCGGCGCCGTGCTCGCATCCAACCACGTGAGCTACCTCGACTTCATCTTCTGCGGCTACGGCGCGCACCCGGCCAAGCGGCTGGTCCGCTTCATGGCCAAGGACAGCGTCTTCCGGCACCGCGTCTCCGGGCCGCTCATGCGCGGCATGAAGCACATCCCGGTCAACCGGGCCGCCGGCGCCGGCTCGTACGCCGCCGCAGTGAGCGCGCTGCGCCGCGGCGAGGTGGTCGGCGTCTTCCCGGAGGCGACGATCAGCCGCTCCTTCGTCGTCAAGGACCTCAAGAACGGCGCGGCCCGGATGTCGCAGGAAGCCGGCGTGCCGCTGCTGCCGGTCGCGCTCTGGGGCACCCAGCGCCTGTGGACCAAGGGCCGCCCGCGTACGCTCACCCGCCGGCACACGCCGATCACCATCATCGTCGGCGATCCGATGGACCCGGCCGCCTACCCGGACGCCACAGTCATGACCGCCGACCTGCGTACCCGGCTGTCGGCGCTCGTCGACCGGGCCCAGCGGGAGTACCCGGACCAGCCGTCCGGCCCGGACGACACCTGGTGGCAGCCGGCCCACCTGGGCGGCAGCGCGCCCACCCCGGAGGAGGCCGTCGAGCTGGACCGCTCCGAGCGCCGCACCCGCAGCGCCTCCTGACCCCCGCGGTCCGCAGCTCGGCTCGGCTCGGCTCGGCTCGGCTCGGCTCGGTAGATCTTGGTACGAAAAGGCCCCCATGAGGGCCCTTTCGTACCAAGATCTACACAGATCTCATGACGTAGTACGTTCGTCTCATCTGGTGGTGTGCCCTCCAGGAGTGCGGTGCGCGCCCGGCCGAACTGAGCGAGTGGAGTCTCACGCAACGCCCCTCCGTTGCCGAGATCTTCGGCCGCCCACCACGCACATACGAGGAAAGGGCCGCCGAGAACGCTCACCTGTTCCGCCGACTGAGGACAGCCGCACCGCGCAAGGATGCACCTCCATGCCGCAGAGGATGCGCGCTCGGGGGAGGGTCAGCAGGCGGAACCGGGCTGGTCGCGGGCCGGGACGTCGGACAGCGCCCACGGCGACGCCTCGGCCACCGGCGGACGGTAGTAGTCGTCGCGGGACAGGAACTCCACCGGCAGCGAGCCCGGCAGCGTCACCGTGCCGAGCATCGGGCCGGGGGAGGCGGCGACCCGGGTGGCGAGCACGTCCCGCTCCGGCGGTGAGAGGTCGACCAGATCGGGGTTGGCCAGACGGTATCCGGCCACCGCGCGGCGGACCTGCCGGGCCAGCCCGGCGACCGGCCCGACCGGGCCGGTCAGTGCCAGCGCCGGCTGCCGGATGGTGCGCAGCGCGTCGCAGACCACGCGCAGCTCGGCTGTGCCGTCGCCGTGATCGACCAGTTCCAGCCGGGACGGCCACTGCCAGCGGATCTGACCGCTGACCAGGCGGGACAGCCGGACCGGGCGCCGGTGCCGGCTACCCGTCCGGCTGTCCCGCCCGGGGACCACTGACAACTCGGAACCGCTGCAGACGTACGCCAGCCGGCGGTCGGTCACGGTGATCGTCGCCGGCGCGGGCAGCGCCCAGCAGCGGACGTCCTCGGTGGGGCCCAGCAGGTGACCGGCGACCCGCAGCAACTGATGCCCGAGTATGCGCTCACCCGGCTCGGGCACCAGCGCGTAACGCCGGTCCAGCACGGGACGGGTGGGGTCGGCGTCGGCGTCGAACCGATGCGGTCCGACGAAGAAGGGTGCGGCGTCCTCCGGCACGGTACGACCTCCCGGTGACGGTTGGCGGTATCAGGGAGCCTGCCGGATTCGTAGGGTGATTGTCATGACACCTGTTAGGGGGTCGGCCGGTCGGCCGACGCCTGCGACCGGTAGATGCCGATATCTTCCGGTCGGACGAGTCCGTCCTCGATCGCGCGGGCGAGCAGAGCCGCCTTCGTGGCAGCCGGACGCCCCGCTCGGGTGTACTTGATCCGCGCTCGGTCGACGTACTGCTTCACTGTGTGCTCGCTGATCTGCATCCGGCGCGCCACCGACGCCTTCGACATCGACTGGAACCACAACAGCAGCGCCTCGCGCTCCTTGTCCGACAGGGCCGGACGATCCGGCCGGGCGTCGCCGACCATCGCGCCGGCCAGCGCGGGCGGCACGTACGGCCGGTCCTGCGCCGCCGCCAGCACGGTGCCCACACAGTGCTCGCGTCCCTCGTGCTTGGCCAGGAACGCCACCGCGCCCGCGTCCAGCGCGGCCAGCATGGTCGGCGGGTCGCTGTGCTCGGAGTAGACCACCACCCGGCGCCCGGCCGCGCTCAGCTCGGCCAGCTTGTCCAGCACCATCCGGCCGTGCAGGCGCAGGTCGAGCAGCACCACCTCGGCGTCGGGCGCGGCCCGCAGCACCTCGTCCGGGTCGTCGCCGGTGGCCACCACCCGCAACCGCGGCTCGCCGGCCAGCCAGGCCCGCACCCCGTCGATCACCACCGGATGGTCGTCCACGATCGCCACCCCGATCGGCCACCCGGCGTTCACGTCCGCCGCCAGCGGGTCTGCGTCCATCTGATCTCCCCGTCCCGCTCGTGCAGGTGTTCCACCGGTCCGCCCCCACCGGTCGTCGTCTCGTCCGGGCCGTCGTGGTCCGGTGTCACCAGGCTGACCACCACCTCGTCCGGTCCCGCGACCACTGTCAGCCGCGCCCAGCCCTCGGCCGCGGCGAGCCCTGCCGTGAGCGGGTCGGCCAGCCCGCGCCGGATCTCCACCGGCAGCTCCGGCGGCGTGCCGACCGCCACCAGGTCGATCGGCAGCCCGTTGCGTTCGGCCAGGTCGGCCGCCGCGCGCAGCGCGTCGAGCAGCGCGTCGGGCACGTCGTCCGACTCGGCGATGAGCCGGCGCAGCCGGGCCGCGGCCAGCACCGCCCGCCGCCGCACCGCCGGATCGGCCGGGTCGGCGTCGCCCGACGCCAGCTCGGCCAGCACCTCCTCGGCGGTGCCGCTGACCAGAGCGAGCCGTTCCTGGCGCTCGGTGCGGGCCCGCTCGGCCGCCTCCCGCTCCGCCGCCACGGCCAGCGCCGCCGCCGCGGTGGCGGCCCGGGCCCGGGCCTGCGCGGTGAGCGCCGCCGCGCCGACGAAGACCGCCGCCGGCAGGGTGGAGGTGCCGTAAACGTACATCGTGGCCCGGCTCAGATCGGCCGACGCGGTCGCGCCGTACAGCACCACCGCGGTCACCGCGATCGCGCCGTGCGCGGCGAGCATGACCAGCAGCCAGCGCACCGGCCGCCGCCAGAGCGCCAGCAGGAAGAACCAGGCCAGGCCGCCCCACACCCAGTTGGCGGTGCTGAACAGGAAGCGCTCGCCGGCGCCCGCGACGACCGCCGCGTCGACCACCAGCAGCGCCGCGGCCAGGCTCCGGGCCGGGGGCAGTTCGCCGCGCAGCAGAAGTACGCCGGCCCAGACCCCGATCAGCGCGGTCACCAGCCAGCCCACCGCCACCACGGCGGGGAAGGCCATTCCCGGTCCCGCCCGCAACACGGCCGGCAGCGCGATCGCCAGGTGCCAGGCCGCCGCGATGACGATGGCGGCGATCCGCGCGCCCCCGTCGGAGGCGTCGGCCACCGCGTGCGCCTCCGGCGGTGCGGTGGCCGGTCCGGGGCGCGTCGCCACCCGCGGCCGGGGAAGGGGACGCAGCACGGAGTCGGCGGTCACCGCCGCACCCGACTCAGTCGGCATCGGACCACTCCAGCCGAATCCGGGTGCCCGCGCCAGGGGCGGAGGTCACCAGCGCGCGTCCACCCACAGTGGTCATCCGCCCGTGGATCGACTCGCGCAGCCCGTACCGGTGGGCCGGGACCGTGGCGGGGTCGAAGCCCGGACCGTCGTCGACCACCTCGACCACGCCGGCGCCGCCCTCGCGGGCCAGGCGCAGCGACGCGGTCGCGCCGGGTGCGTGCCGCGCCACGTTCGCGAGCGCGGCGGCGGCGCTGTCGGCGAGCGCCGTGGCGACCTCCGCCGGCAGCCGGCAGGGCGCGAGCGTCGCGGTCACCGCCGGCCCGGGCGTTCCGGCGAGCACCTGGCGCAGCCGTTCGTCCAGGTCGGCCTCGCCGGCCGCGGTCGCGGACCGCGCGCCCGCCAGGGCGGTCAGGGTACGCAGATCGTGCGCGCACCGCTCGCGCAACGTCGCCGAGTCGGGTACCGCGCCGAGGCCGACCATGGTGAGCGTGCCCAGCACGGTGTCGTGCAGGTCGCGGTTCTGCCGCCGTTCGTCCTCGCGGGCGGCGCGCGCGACCACCGCCTCGTGGGACAGCCGCTGGTAGTCGGCGAACGCGGCGTCGGCGCGGGCGATCCGGCGGCGCATCACCGCTGTCATCACCGCCGCGCTTCCGGTCTGCACCAGCAGCGTCCCGGCGTGCGCCCGCGCCTCGACCGGGTTGCCGGCCAGCGTGGTGCCGGTGACGTACGCGGCGGTGACCAGCAGCCCGGCCGGCACCGACCAGCGGGCCGGCGCGGTGGCCTGCGTGTTGATCACCGTCGAGCTGGCCAGCACCGCGATCCAGCTCGCCTCGCCCGGCAGCACCTCCGGCGCGACCAGCCACGGGACGGCGAGCGCGGCGGCGGTAGTGAGCGCCACGTCGCCGGCCACCAGCGGCCCGTCGATGCCGTGCCGGAACGCCCGCCAGGCGTACCAAACCGACCAGACGGTGAGGACGACGACAGCGGGGATCAGCAGCGCCACCCGCACCGGCGGTGTCCGCACCGACAGTGCGACCACCGCGCCGACCAGACCGCAGGTGAGTCGCAGCAGCGCGGGAAGCGTCGTGAAGATCAGCGTGAACGCCTCAGCCGCCGGCCGGGCCTGGGTGGACCCGGGCAGAGACGTGGCGGCAGCGACCGGCATCGGGGGGATGTCCTTCCGGCAGCGACCCGGCCGGGTCCGCGCGGCATAGATTGACGCCGGAGAATAACACGGTTTGTGGGTACTGGTCACCCTTGGTGCTTGACGAGTTTCGCTCCGGCGTAAAGCAGCCGAGGCTCAGCGCCCGCCGAGAAGCGGAGCCGCGGCCTCCGGTTTACGGTTGCCGGCGTCTCCTACCCTGCGGGGTATGGCATACCAGCCGGCCATGGTGCCGCCGAAGAAGTCCAAGCGAACCCTGTTCATCGTGCTCGGCGTGGTGCTGGCGATCTGTTGCTCCGGCGGTGTGCTCGGCGGCTTCTTCCTCTTCCGGGTCGTGCAGGAAGCCACCGGCCCGGCGCGCTCCACAGCGCAGACCTACGCCGAGATGATCGTCGACCGCGACTACCCCGCCGCGTACCGGCAGCTCTGCTCCCGCGTACGCGACCGGGTCAGCGAGGCGGACTTCACCCGGCAGCAGTCCTCCCAGCCGGAGTTCACCGGCTACGAGATCACCGGGCTCAACGTGTCGAACAACAACGGCCGGGTGAGCGGGTCGACGACCATCCGGTTCACCCCGGCGGTCGGGACCAACGTGACGCAGTCGTTCCCCATGGTCAAGGAGGACGGGGAGTGGCGGATCTGCGAGTGAGCCGGTGGCGCTCCTCCGCGCGCACCTGATCCACTTGTCGCATGGCCCCATCTCCCACCGCACCGGTTCCCCCGGCCGTCGAGGACCGGCTCGCCCGCGAACGCAACGTCTGGCTCTGCACGCTGCGCCGGGACGGCTCACCGCACATGACGCCGGTGTGGTTCGTGTACGCCGACGGCGTCTGGTGGATCGGCTGCGAGGGCCGCAGCGTCAAGGCCCGCAACGTGGCGGCCGACCCCCGCGTCTCGCTCGCCCTGGAGGACGGCGTCCACCCGGTCGTCGCGGAGGGCGTCGCCCGACTGCACCGTGCCGGCTTCCCGCCCGCGATCGTGGCGGCCTTCGCCGAGAAATACGGCGGCTGGGACATCCGGCAGCCGGTCACACCGGACAGTGAACGGGTGCTGCTGGAGGTGCCCGTCCGGCGGTGGCTGCTCGCCGGCCGGGCACGCTAGTCCCCGGAGAACCCCCAGAAGTAGATCTCGCTCGGGACGCCCGCCTCGTCGTGCAGCACGGCGTACCGGCCGAACCAGCGCTGCTCGGCCAGCGGCGCGAGCGCCTCGACGTGCGCGCGGGTCGGCCTGGCGACGCCCACACGTGCGAGCGCTTCGGCCTCGGTCACCCGCTGGAACGTCCCGAAGCCGGGCTCCTCGCCGTCGGTCAGCACCCGCGACATGTCCAGGATGGAGTGGGTGCCGGACTCCTGTACCCGCTCGTCCGCCCACAGCTCCTCCTCGCTGCGGGGACGGTCCGGGAAGTCGGCGGCGGACGCACCGAACTCGCCCGGCGCCGCCCACCAGTAGTCGCCGGTCTCGAAGACCTGCCGGCGCAGTTCGTCAAGCGCGGCCTGGGCATCCGGCTGGTACGCCACGAAGTAGGTCCATCCCGATGCGCCCACGCTGCCTCCCGGTGATCCCGCTCGTCGACCGCCGTCGTGCGGCGGCGCACGCGATCATGCCCGACACCACCGACGAAACCGGCGGGTCGACGCGACCAGGATTCCTGTGCCACTCTCCGCCTTGCGTCTGTCGTCGGGCCTGCGCGGGCGATCGCGCCTACGGGTGCGAATCGGTGATCGCAATGACCTCGTCGAGGCGGTCCAGGGCGGCCCGGAGATCGTCGACCTTGGCCTGGATGCGCTCGCGCTCGGCGCGCAGCATGGCCCGCTGCCCGGGGTCGGTGTGCCCGGAGTCCCAGCACGGCAGGAGTTCGGCGATCCGGCTGCTGGTCAGGCCCGCCGCGTACATCTGCTGGATGAACCGGACCAGCGTGACCGTGTCCGGCCGGTAGAGGCGCTGGCCGGACGGGCTGCGCCTGGGGACGAGAAGACCCTGCTCCTCGTAGTAGCGCACGGCCCGTACCGAGACACCGGCGCCGCGTGCCACCTCACCGATGCGGATCAGCGGCTCGGTCACGGTGACCCCTCTCACCCCGGTCTCGGCGGTCAGCACTTGCCTCTGACGTCAACGTCAGGTTTTAGCGTACCGGGCATGGACATCAACGACTCGGTAGCCCTCGTCACCGGCGCCAACCGCGGCCTGGGCCGCGCCTTCGCCCAGCGCCTGCTCGAACGCGGCGCCCGCAAGGTCTACGCGACCGCCCGCCGGCCGGAGACCGTCGACCTGCCCGGCGTCGAGGCGCTGCCGCTCGACATCACCAGCCCCGCATCCGTACGGGCCGTCGCCGCTGCCGCCCCGGACGTCACGCTGCTCGTCAACAACGCCGGCATCCAGACCGGAACCGACCTGGTGACCGGTTCGCTGGAGGCGGTACGACACGAGGTGGAGACCAACGTGCTCGGCCACCTGGAGATGATCCGCGCGTTCGCGCCGGCCCTCGCCCGCAACGGCGGAGGCGCGATCGTGAACGTGCTCTCCGCCATGTCGTGGTTCGGGACCAGGGGCGCCGGCGCGTACCACCTGACCAAGGCCGCCGCCTGGGCCATGACCAACGGCGTACGCCTGGAACTCGCCGAGCAGGGCACGCTCGTGACGGCGGTGCACCTCGGCCTGGCCGACACCGACATGTCAGCGGGCTGGCCCGTCGACAAGATCGCGCCGTCCGATCTGGCCGACGCGGCGCTCGACGGCGTCGAGGCGGGCGCCGCCGAGGTGCTGGCCGACCAGTGGAGCCGGGACGTCAAGTCCCGGCTGACGCTGACGCCGGAGGAGTTCAACGCCGCGATGGACCGCGCCCTGGCGGCGCTGGCGGCCTGACCGGGCCTGGCGGTACCGGCCGTGGCCGTGGCCGCGTTCGCTGAGGCACCGCATCGCCGACCGGTTGCAGCGAGCCGAGCGCTGGTGAGCAGGGCTAGGGCTTGCTCGCGCCCTCGTCGCGGCAACGGCCGTCCTGGACCGCCGGTCAGACGACGGTCACGACGACTTTCCCGAGCGCGCGGCCCTCACCGACGTGGGCCAACGCCTCGGGCACCTCATCGAGGGTGAAGGACCGGTCGATGTGGACGGTCAGCTCGCCCGTGGCGCAGCGGTCGGCCACCGGTTCGAAATGCGCCGGCCCTTCCTTGACGGCGAGCACACCCAGACGCCGACGGGTGAGCCGGCCGACCGCGGCGCCGATCGTCAGGACGCGAAGCACCGCCGGGACCGGGCCGCCGACGCACCGGTAACGGCCGCCGGGGGCCAGCG
Organism: Micromonospora chalcea; assembly: GCF_002926165.1. Classification (GTDB taxonomy): domain Bacteria; phylum Actinomycetota; class Actinomycetes; order Mycobacteriales; family Micromonosporaceae; genus Micromonospora; species Micromonospora chalcea. The sequence goes on from NZ_MAGP01000057.1 coordinate 61,698, forward strand.
CCCGGCGGTAGTCGAACACCGACCGGTACGCCACCAGGTCGAGGATGAGGTCGTACGGGCCGCTGCGGGTGAAGTCCTGGCTGCGGTAGTCGATCACCTCGTCCGCGCCGACCGACCGCATGAAGTCGAGCTTGCCGGCGTTGTCGACGCCGGTCACCTCGGCGCCGAGCTGCTTGGCAACCTGGATGGCGAAGGAGCCCGATCCTCCGCCGGCGCCGTTGATCAGGACCCGTTTCCCGGCTGCGGCGCCTTGAGTCCCTTGCCAGGCGATGGCTCCCGCCTGCGGGATCGTTGAGGCCTCGGCGAAGGTCAGGGCGGCGGGCTTGTGGGCCAGAACCGACTCGGGAGCGATCGCGTACTCGGCGAAGCCGCCCTTGAGCATGAGGTTGTCGCCGTACACTTCGTCACCGGGCCGGAACCGGGTGACCTCCGGGCCGACCGCATCGACCCAGCCGGCGATGTCCGAACCGAGTGTCCGCCGTGCCGGGGAGCGCAGCCCACCGATGCGCGAGTACAGCGGCGAGCCTCGCAGGGTCTCCCAGTCGCTCAGGTTGACCGAGGTCGCTGCGACCCTGACGAGCACCTGCCGGCCGGTAGGAGAGGGCTTGGCGACGTCCTCGACCCGTAACACATCCGGCGGCCCGTACCGGTCGTACACAATCGCTCTCATCCACGCACCCCCCAGCCCTTCACCAAGGCGCAGGCAACGGCTTCTTGGTAGCACACAGAGGCGAGGACCGCGCCCGTCCGTGACCGCGCGGAAAGCCGGAAACGGTGTTTCTCCGATTGGTGATCGCTCCGTAGGATCTCCGGCGATCAAGGGGGATGAACGGTGGGCGATTTCCAGCAGTTCGTGACGGACGTGACCTCACGTCTGTCCACCATGTCCAAAAGTGAGTTGTACGTCGTCGGCGACGGCCTCGACCGGGACTCACTCTGGCTCACCTTTCTCGAATCGTTCCCCGCCGGCACCAATCTGCGGTTCCGTGAGCGATCCGAGTACGACTGCTCGACCTGCCGCGGCTTCATCAAGCACTTCGGCAACGTGGTCGAGATCCACGACGGGCGGGTCCGTACCGTCTGGTCCGGGGTTTCGGCCCTCGATCCGGTCTTCTCCGTCGTCGCCGCCGCTCTGGACGAGTTCGTCCTTTCGCTGCCGTTGTCCACCGTCTTCCGGTCCAGTCAGGCGCAGTACGGCACGAAGACCACCCGATCGCTGCGCGACGGCCAGGTCGAGGTGTGGCACCACCTGCACGGCCGGGTGGAGAAGCGGCATCGTGTCGAAGACGTCAGCGCGGCACAGAGCGACTTCGACGCCGCGGTGCAGGTCTTCCAGCGGGGCCTGGCCGAGCTGACCCCGCACGCTCTGGACACCGTCGTCGACCTCATCGACGACAACGCCCTCTACCGCGGCACGGAGCATCGTCGGGCGGTGACCGAGTTCCGGTCGCTGCAGAACCGGTGGACGAAGGCGACCGACGGACGGGCCTTCGTCTTCGCCAACGCCATGAACCCGGCGGCACGCTTGCGCAATACGGTGATCGGCACTCTCGTCCAGGCTCTCTCCGCGGGCGTCGACCTGGAGCAGGCGGTCCGGTCGTTCGAGACGAAGGTGGCGCCGCAGAACTACCAGCGCCCCACGGCGCTGATCACCCCGGCCATGGTCAAGGCTGCCATGAAGACCATCGACGAGTTGGGCATCGAGGAGTCGTTGCAGCGACGGTTCGCCCGGCTGTCCGACGTGTCGGTCAACAACGTGCTGTGGGTCGACAACGACACCCAGCCGCAGATGAAGGACGGCATCGAAGGGCTGCTCATGCAGGCGGCCACCACGACGTCGACAGGTGCGCGCCTTCGTGACGCGAAGCCGGAGGAGATCCCCGTGGTCTCCTTCCTGAAGGACATTCTGCCCGGCGCCAGCTCCATCGACCTGTGGGTCGCCAACACCCACGAGCCGCACTTCGTCAGTCTCACGACCGGCCGGCACCCGGCTGCTCCGCGGTTGTTCAGGTGGGACAACGACTTCGGCTGGTCGTACGGCGGCAACGTCGCCGACTCGATCCGGGAGAAGGTCAAGCGGGCCGGCGGCAATGTCACCGGCAAGCTGCGGGTGAGCCTGTCCTGGTTCAACCACGACGACCTCGACCTGCACGTGTTCGAACCAAACGGCGACCACATCTGGTACCAGGAGAAGCGCGACAAGCTGGACGTCGACATGAACGCCAGCGGGCCGCTCTCCCGCGAGCCGGTGGAGAACGTCACCTGGACCGACCACGTCCCCGACGGTGAGTACCGGATCGAGGTGAACCAGTACCGCAAGCGGGACAGCGCCCAGGTCGGCTTCGTGATCGAGACCGAGAGCAACGGGAAGATCGAGCATTACCGTCACGAGCGCGCGGTCGGCCACAAGGAGACCGTCGAGGTCGGCCGGATGACGGTTGCCGGCGGCGTGATCACCGCTTTCCGGCCGGGTAAGGACGTGCAGCCGGGCAGTGCGGGCAAGGAGCTGTGGGGGATCACCACCGAACAGTTCGTACCAGTGTCCACCGTCATGTACTCGCCGAACTACTTCGACGACAACGAGGTCGGCAACCGGCACTACTTCTTCATCCTGAAGGGGTGCGTGAACGACCAGCCGACGCGGGGGATCTACAACGAGTTCCTCCGCGCCGACCTGCAACCGCATCGCAAGGTGTTCGAGGTTCTCGGCGACCGCACCAAGTGCGAGCCCTCTCCGGATCAGCTTTCCGGCCTCGGCTTCAGCTCCACGATCCGTAACTCTGTGGTCGCCAAGGTGACCATGACCGGCGGCCGGCGCCGCCTCCTCAGCATCCAGTTCTGATCCCCTACCCAGAAAACGGAGAGAGGTCGTCGTGACCATTTTTGAGAAGGCCACGCGGGAGAAGTTCCGCTATCCGTCGGCCAAGGGACTGCTGACCACGGAGCAGTTGTGGGAGCTTCCGCTGACCGCCAAGTCCGGCTTCAGCCTCGACGACGTGGCCAAGGCGGTCAACGCCGAACTCAAGGCCGTCGACACCGAGTCGTTCGTGGCCACCGAGGCCAATCCGGCCAAGGCGACCCTGGAGACCAAGTTGGAGGTCGTCAAGCACGTCATCGCCGTCCGCCTCGCCGAGGACCAGGCGGCGAAGGCGGCGGCGGCCAAGAAGCTGGAGAAGGAGAAGCTGCTGGCGGTCCTGGGCCGCAAGCAGGACGCGGTCCTGGAGAATCTGACCGAGGCGGAGCTGCTGGCCCGGATCAACAACCTGTAGCCCGCTGACGATCTGGCCTGCGGTGGGGATGGTGCGCCCGGCAGGATTCGAACCTGCGGCCTTGGGATTAGAAGTCCCCTGCTCTATCCGCTGAGCTACGGGCGCGCGCCGACGGTCGTCGCGCCAAGAGGGTACCGCCGCTCCCCGTCCGCCCGGGGGTACGGGTCGGCGCGTCCGTTCCGCCCCTCAGCGTCCCATGCCGGGGCCCGGAACGGCACCACAGTTCCGGCGGGTCCCGCGTGGGCCGGGCGGGACGCGATCCGTACCCTCGTCGGATGCTGCTCGACCAGGAAACCGAGAACGAGATCGTCTTCGAGCTGTGTCAGCTCCTCGGACGGGCGATCCTGCCCCTCACCGGCTCGGACGGCCCGGGCACGCCGCCCGGCGTCCTCGGCACCGCCTTCTTCTACAGCGAACTGGTCGGCGCCACCGACGACGGGGAGGTCGCGCACGAGTGGCTGCTCACCGCCGACGCGCTCACCGACCGGGCGTACGGCGAGATCGGGTTGCGGCCCAGCGTCACCGAGCCGGCCGAGGGGGCGGACGAGCCGATCGAGCTGCCCGGTTTCGCCGACCACTGGCTGCACCTGCCGGAGCTGGGGCTCGCCGCGATGCCGACCGGCGGCCTGCACGGCTGGGCCGACGACCGGGGCTGGCGCTGGCGTACCCAGCAGGTCACCGAGGCGGTGGCCGCGCCGGCCGACTCGGTCGCCCGGATCGGCGCGGCGCCCGTCTCGGCGTTCGTGCTGGCCCTGGGCGCGGGTGAGGACGGGTCGCGGCCGTTGGAGGCGGTGGTCGAGCGGGTCGCCCGGGACGGCGGCGAGGTGCGGGTCACCACGGAACTGCCCGCCGGCTACGTGGGCGCGCCGGTGTTCGCGGTGGAGGCCGGACCGGACGGCGGACCGGCGCTGCGCTGCCTGGGCGTGGTGCTGCCGTGGCGCGCGGGCGGGCACCCGGTCGCGACGTTCGACCGGATCCGCGCCGCGCTCGCGGCGGTCGTCACCGACTGAAGCGGCGAGGCGGGGCCGGGCTCAGCCCTCGGCGGTCGCGTCGGCCCGCCGCCGAGGTGACGGCGGCGTCGTGGGCTCCGGTTCGGTCGGTCCGGCGCGGAGGAATCCCTCCGCCCACCGTCCGACCTCCGCGAAGACCTTCTCGCGTACGCCGGGACTGGACAGCGTGAGGTCGTGCAGCCCGCCGTCGAAGCGGGCCAGCGTGACGTGGTGGCCGAGGCGGGGCGCCCAGCGCACCATGTGCTCGACGTCGAGCACGGCGTCGGCGCCGGTGGCGCTGTCGTGCCACTTGGTGCCCCGGAAGCTGCGCGTGGAACAGGCGAGCAGCACCGGCACCGGGATGTCCAGCCCGGCCCGCAGGCGACGCTGACCGGTACGGATCGCGTTGATCCAGCCGGCCCGGACCGGGAACCCGGCGAGCGGCTTCCAGGCCAGGTCGTACCGCCACTCGCCCCGGTGGTCGGCGTGCAGGCTCTCGCCGTACACGGTGCCCAGGCCGAACGGCAGGACACGCTGCGGCGCCCTGCGGCCCAGGCGGGAGACGGCGGCCGCGAGGGGCCGACGGACCATCCAGGGCGCGTTGATGTCGAAGAAGGGGCTGTTGAGCACGATGCCGTCGACCAGTCCGGCGTCGCGGCGGTCGTGCGCCCAGAGCGAGATGATCAGGCCGCCGGTCGAGTGGCCCATCGCGAGCAGGGTGTCGTGGCCCTCCTCGGCCCGGATGATCTCCGCGGCGGCGTCCAGCTCAGGGAAGTAGTCGCTCAGGTCGCGGCAGAAGTTCGGAGTCTGGTGCGCCAGCAGGCTGCGGCCGTACTTGCGCAGGTCGAGCGCGTAGAAGTCCCAGCCGCGCTCGGCGAAGAAGTCGGCTACGTGGGTCTGGAAGAAGTAGTCGACGAACCCGTGCACGTAGAGCACGGCGCGACCGGTCGGGCGGTCGGCCCGCCGCCGCACCAGGGTCGCGACGACCGGCCCCTCGTCGTCGGTGCCCAGGTCGATCGTCCGCCGCTCGTAGGGGGCGCCCAGCACGTCCGGTTCCACGACCGCGACGGTACGCCGCCGCGCTACTCGGCGGTAGGGGTGCTGGGCTGTAAGGAGGGGGCCCTTGTTAACGCATCCGGTAGAGGAAGGGCCCCTTCTTAACAACGCCTCGGCGCGGGGACGGCCCGCCCGCCGGCACCGAGCGGGCGGGCCGTGCCGGGATTCAGACGGTTTCGGCGTCCTCGCGTGCGGCGTCCTGCAACGGGACGCCCTCGGGCTGGTCGACGGCGCGCAGGTGCTTGTTGTTGCGCGGCTCCTGCCGGGTCTTCGCGTCGTTGAGCTTGCGGCGCAGGTCGTCCCGGACGTCGTTGAGCGCGGCGTGCAGATCCTCCTCGGTCGAGGTGGTGACGATCTTCTGCCGGCCGGCGATCCAGCACTCCAGGGTCACCTTCTGGCCCCGGGCCTCACGATCCTTGACGGACACCTCCAGCTCGGTGGCGTCGGCGTGGAAGCCGGCGAGCCGGGTGTCCAGGGTCGCGAACTGCTCGGCGATCCAGTTGCGGTCGCCCTGGGAGAACCCGGCGCCGACCCGCAGGCACTCGGCCACGGTCGCGGGGTTCGCCACGGCGCTCATCGCGCTGCCTCGCGGACGTCTCGGAGAAGCATCGGAGCTCCCTTTCTCTCGGTTGATCAAGTACTTACCCAACCGGCGTGATTCCGGAACGCCTGCTTGCCGGCTCCACTCGATCGTGCGTCGCCGCAGGTCAGGCGCGTAGGGCCGGTTGACCTAGCAGATCGGGACCTTGATCAGGGGGTTGTCCACAGGTCGGTCCGTCGTCCACAGGTACGGGCCGGGCGGGTGGCCCGGGCGAGGCGGCGGGCCGACGCTTTCCGGGACAAGTCGATCCCTGGGAGGGGCGATGTTCGATACGTACGTCACGATCGTCGGCAATGTGCTGACCGCGCCGGAGTGGCGCCGGACCACCCAGAGCGGAACGCTGGTGGCCAACTTCAAGGTCGCCTCGACCGCCCGCCGGCTCGACCGCGACAGCGGCCGCTGGGTCGACGGCAACAGCCTGCGGGTACGGGTCAACTGCTGGCGCCGCCTGGCCGAGGGAGTCGCGTCCTCGGTGGCGGTCGGCGACCCGGTGATCGTCGCCGGCCGTCTCTACACCCGGGACTGGACCGACGAGTCCGGCACCCACCGCACGCTCTACGAACTGGAGGCGGTCGCGGTCGGGCACGACCTGTCCCGCGGCCGGGCCCGGTTCCTGCGCAACCAGCCCCGCGCGGCCACCAGCACGGTCGAGGACGCGGAGGCCGAGCAGCGGGTGCACGGCGAGACGACCGAGCCGGTGCCCGACGGGCAGGCCCCGGCCACCTTCGACGACCGGCCCTTCGACGACGACTTCCCGCCCTCGGAGTACGGCGGCGGCCGGGTCGGGCTCGTCGGCACCGTGGAGCGGGTGGGTGAGCCCGACCCGTTCGACGCCCGGTCCGTCGACGCCCGGTCCGGTGCGCGGCAGGCCACCGGCTTCGAACCCGGTTCGGGTGGCCCGGCGGGGGAGGAGGACGAGCTGGGCGACGTGGCCGACGACGGGCCGGCCACGGCCGAGGACGACGAACTGGGCGAGGTCGCACCGCCGGAGGTCGGCGGACCGGGTGGTTCCGGGCCGGGTGAGGGCGAGCCGGGCGGCGCGAGCCCGGGCGGGACCGCGTCGGGGCGCCGGAGCAGGCGACGGACCCCGGTGCCCGCCTGACAGTCGTCCGACGGGGGCGCGGGGTGGTGACATCGGCGTCTCCACCCCGCGTACGACTAGGCTGGCCGGCCGGAGGTGGTGCGGGTGCGGCAGGCGACCGCCATGGCGAACGCGACCGGACTGGTGGCGGGCTACGCGCTCGACGCGCTGCTCGGTGACCCCCGCCGGTGGCATCCGGTGGCCGGCTTCGGTCGGGCGGCCGGCGCCCTGGAACAGCGGCTCTACCGTCCCGACCGGTCGGCCGGGGCCGCGTTCACGGCGGTGGCGGTCGGCGCGCCGGTGCTGCTCGGCGCCGCCGCCGCGCTGGCCACCCGCCGTCATCCGGTGGCCCGGGCCGCGCTGGTCGCCGCCGGCACCTGGACGGTGCTCGGTGGGCGCACGCTGCGGCACGAGTCCCGGGTGATGGCCCGGGCGCTGGGCCGGGCCGACCTGCCCGCCGCCCGGGCCCGCCTCGGCAACCTCTGCGGGCGGGACCCGTCCGCCCTCGACGAGTCCGAACTCGCCCGCGCCACGGTCGAGTCGGTCGCCGAGAACACCTCGGACGCCGTGGTCGCCCCGCTGGTCTGGGGCGCGGTCGCGGGCCTGCCCGGCCTGCTCGGCTACCGGGCGGCCAACACGCTCGACGCGATGGTCGGTCACCGCTCACCCCGGTACGCCCGCTTCGGCACCCCGGCGGCCCGGCTGGACGACGTGCTGAACCTGGTGCCGTCCCGGCTGACCGGGCTGCTCACGGTGGCGGTCGCGCCGGCGGCGCACGGGGACCGTGCCGTCGCCTGGCGGGTGTGGCGGCGGGACCGGGCCGACCACCCGAGCCCCAACGCCGGTCAGTGCGAGGCGGCGATGGCGGGCGCGCTCGGTGTCCGGCTCGGCGGGCGCAACGTCTACTTCGGCCGCGCGGAGACCCGGCCGTTCCTCGGTGACGGGCCCCGCCCCGAGGCGCGGCACCTGAAGCGGGCCGCCCGGATCTCCGGCGCGGTCGGCGTGGCCGCGCTCGGCCTGGCCGCGCTCTACCCGGTGACCGTCGGGCGCGTGGCCGGTGCCGCCGGGCGGGCCGCGCTGGGCGTCCTCATGCGGGCAGCCCGTCGGGGGAGCGGGCGGTGAGCGGCGGGCTGCTGGTCGCCGGCACCACCTCCGACGCCGGCAAGAGCGTGCTCACCGCCGGTATCTGCCGCTGGCTGCGCCGCCGGGGCGTCCGGGTCGCGCCGTTCAAGGCGCAGAACATGTCGAACAACTCCGCTGTCGTGGTCGGGCCGGACGGGCGCGGCGGGGAGCTGGGCCGGGCCCAGGCCATGCAGGCCGCCGCCTGCGGGCTCGACGCCGACCTGCGGTTCAACCCGGTGCTGCTCAAGCCGGGCAGCGACCACGCCAGCCAGGTGGTGCTGCTCGGCGAGGCGGTCGACACGGTCACCGCCGGCAACTACCACGAGGTGCGGTCCCGGCTCGCCACCACCGCGTACGCGGCGCTGACCGAGCTGCGCGAGGAGTACGACGTGGTGATCTGCGAGGGCGCGGGCAGCCCCGCCGAGATCAACCTGCGTGACGGCGACTACGTCAACATGGGGCTGGCGCGTGCGGCCGGGCTGCCGACGATCGTGGTCGGCGACATCGACCGGGGCGGCGTGTTCGCCTCGATGTTCGGCACCGTCGCCCTGCTCGACGCGGCCGATCAGGCGCTGGTCGCCGGGTTCGTCGTGAACAAGTTCCGGGGCGACCGGGGGCTGCTCCAGCCGGGGCTGGACATGCTGCGCCGGGTCACCGGCCGCCCCACGTACGGGGTGGTGCCCTGGGCGCTGGACCTGTGGCTGGACGCGGAGGACTCGCTCGCGTACGGGCGGGTGCTCGGCCGGCCGCCCGCGCCCCGGGGCACCGACTGGCTCGACGTGGCAGTGGTGCGGCTACCCCGGATCAGCAACGCCACCGACGTCGAGGCCCTCGCCACCGAGCCGGGTGTGCGGGTACGCCTCACCGTCGAACCGGCCGAACTGGCCGCCGCCGACCTCGTGGTGCTCCCCGGCACCAAGTCGACTGTCGCCGACCTGGCCTGGCTGCGGGAGACCGGCCTGGCCGACGCGGTACTGGCGCACGCCGCCGCCGGCCGGCCGCTGCTCGGCATCTGCGGCGGCTTCCAGATGCTCGGCCGGGCGATCCACGACCCGGTGGAGAGCCGCGCGGGCACCGTGCCCGGCCTCGGGCTGCTGCCCGTCGAGATCACTTTCGAGCCGGTCAAGACGGTGCGCCGGGCCGAGGGCAGCGCCGCGGGAGACGTGCCGGTGAGCGGCTACGAGATCCACCACGGCCGCGTCTCGGCCGCCGACCCGGGTCTCGCGCCGCTGCTCCGTCACACCGACGGCACCGGCGAGGGCGCGCGCCTCGGCACCGTGTACGGCACCCACTGGCACGGCACGTTCTCCTCCGACGAGTTCCGCCGCCGCTTCCTGACCGAGGTCGCGGCGGCGGCCGGGCGCACCGGCTTCAAGGTCGCGCCGGACACGTCCTTCGCGGCGGCCCGGGAGCGGACGCTGGACCTGCTCGGCGACCTGGTGGAGGAACACCTCGACACGGACGCGCTGTGGCGGCTGATCGAGTCCGGTCCGCCGCCGGGACTGCCGTTCGTGCCACCCGGCGCGCCGCCGGCACAGAGCGACGTCCGGCGGCCCGCCGTCGACCGCGCGGTTCAGTAGCGCACGTCGGCCGGGCGGTCGGACATCGGCAGCCCGGCCTCCCGCCAGCCCTGCACCCCGCCGATCATGTCGGTGGCCTGCCGCAGCCCCAGCGTCTGGAGGCTGGCGGCGGCCAGGCTGGAGCTGTACCCCTCCCGGCACACCACGACGATCTCGCGGTCGTACCCGGTGGCCTCGGGGATGCGCCAGGCGCTGGCCGGGTCGAGCCGCCACTCCAGCACGGTGCGGTCGATGACGATCGCGCCGGGCAGCTCACCCTCCTCGCGGCGCTGCGCCTCGGTACGCGTGTCGATCAGCAGCGCGCCGCCTCGGACCGCCTCGACGGTCTCGTGCGGAGTGAGCCGGCGGAGACCGGCGCGGGCCTGTTCCAGGAGGGCGTCGACGCCCGGACACATCACGTCATGGAGCACCCCCCGATGATGCCCAGCCGTCCACGTCACCGCTCGCCGAAACGGCCCGCCCGGGTCGCAGGTTCCAGCGGACGGGGGAACGTTAGCGTCGGTCGGGTGAACGTCGCCGTGATCGAGGCGTACGCCGGGTTGGCCCGCCGCGTGCTGGCCGGTCCGGCGCGGTTGGGGCGTACCCGGCTGGTGGCCGTCGACGGGCCCAGCGGCGCGGGCAAGAGCGTGTTCGCGACGCGCCTCGCGGACGCGCTCGCGGAGCGGGCGGGCGGCGTGCGCCCGCCGCTGGTGCACACCGACGACCTGCTCGACGGCTGGGACGACCAGCTCACGTTCTGGACCCGGCTGGAGGAGCAGGTGCTCGGCCCGCTGCGGGCCGGCCGGGCGGGCGGCTACCGCCGCTACAGCTGGGTGCGCCGGCGCTTCCTGGACCGGGTGGTGCCGGTGCCGGCCGGTCCGGTGCTGATCGTCGAGGGGGTGAGCGCCGCCCGCGCCGCGGTACGCCCCGAGCTGACGCTGTCGGTGCTCGTCACCGCGCCGGCCGAGCTGCGGTTGCGCCGGGCGCTCGCCCGCGACGGTGAGCAGATCCTGCCGGAGTTGCGCCGCTGGCACGCGGGGGAGCGGGCGCACTTCACCGCCGACGGCACCGCGGCGGCGGTGGACCTGGTCGTCGACGGTGCCCCGGACCTGCCGCACGACGCGGACCGCTACTACGTCCGGGTGGGCGGCTGGCGATCAGGCTCGGCCGACGTGGCGGGGTAAGGCCAGCATACGATTCCGGTCATGACCACTCCGATCCTCTCCGAGTCCGAGGTGCGGGCCGCCGTCGAGCGGGAACTGCCCGGCGTCCGTGCCGACCTCGAGCGACTCGTCCGCATCCCGGGCATCGCCTTCGAGGGCTTCGACCACTCGCACGTGGAGCGTTCCGCCGAGGCGGTGGCGGAGCTGCTGCGCGGCTGTGGCCTCGACACGCGGATCGTCCGGTCCGGCGGCCAGCCCGCGGTGATCGGCACGAAGGCGGCCCCGCCCGGCGCGCCCACCGTGCTCATGTACGCGCACCACGACGTGCAGCCGGTCGGCGACCTGTCGCTGTGGGAGTCGGACCCGTTCGAGCCGGTGGAGCGTGACGGCCGCCTCTACGGCCGGGGCGCCGCCGACGACAAGGCCGGCATCATGGCGCACGTCGCCGCGCTGCGCGCGTTCGGCGACCGGCTCCCGGTCGGCGTGGTGCTGTTCATCGAGGGCGAGGAGGAGTACGGCTCGGACTCGCTGGAGCGGCTGCTCGCCGAGCACCGTGACGATCTGGCCTCCGACGTCATCGTGATCGCCGACTCCACCAACTGGGACGTCGGCGTGCCCGCGCTGACCACCTCGCTGCGCGGCATCGTCAACTGCTTCGTGGAGGTGCGCACGCTCGACCACGCGGTGCACAGCGGCATGTTCGGCGGCGCGGTGCCGGACGCGCTCACCGCGCTGGTGAAGCTGCTCGGCACGCTGCACGACGAGGCCGGTGACGTCGCGGTGGACGGACTGGTCGGCCGCGAGGGCGCCAGCGTCGACTACCCGGAGGACCGGTTCCGCGCCGAGGCCGGCCTGGTCGACGGCGCGGAGCTGTTCGGCACCGGCCGGATCACCGACCGGCTCTGGACCAAGCCGGCGCTGGCGATCCTCGGCGTGGACGCGCCGGCCACCGGCGAGGCGCCGAACGCGCTGGTGCCGTCCGCGAAGGTGAAGCTGAGCGTACGGCTCGCGCCGGGCGACGACCCGAAGAAGGCGTACGCGGCGCTGACCGCGCACCTGGAGCGGCACGCGCCGTGGGGCGCGCAGGTGTCGGTGACGTTCGAGCACGACGGCGCGCCCTGCGTCATCGACGCCTCCGGGCCGATGTTCGACGCGGCCCGGTCGGCGTTCCGGGCGGCCTGGGACGGCACCGACCCGGTGGACATCGGGGTGGGCGGGTCGATCCCGTTCATCGCCACGTTCCAGGAGATGTTCCCGCAGGCCGCGATCCTGGTAACCGGGGTGGAGGACCCGCACGCGCGGGCCCACGGGCCGAACGAGAGCCTGCACCTGGGCGAGTTCGCGCGGGTGTGCCTGGCCGAGGCGCTGCTGCTGGCCCGGGTGGCGGAGGCCGGAAACCGCGTCTGAGGTGTCGAAACCGTAACTTCGGGGCCGATGTCGGAGTTTGTGGTGTGTCGGCGGGCGGGGTGTTATAGCCTTTCGAACATGCGTACGAACGACGAGATGGAGCGGCTTCAGGCCGCCGTCCGTGCTCTGGGGGACGTCGACGTCTCCGCGTGGTCCGAGGACACGCTCAACGAACAGATCGGCGAGCTCTCCGCCGCGCTGGTCACGCTCGACGCGCTGCTCACCCGGGTCGCCGAGGGCGTGCGCGGGCGCGGCCTGCGGATCGAGGAACCGGTCTCGGCCTGACCGGTTGCCGGTGACCCGGCCACCCGTGTGGTGTGCCGGGTCGCCGGATCGGCCCCGGTGTCGCAGGTGACTGGCAGGATATGGGCGTGCGTTTCGCGGAGCTGGCGGCCACCTCGGCCGCGGTCGGCGCCACCAGCGGCAGACGAGCCAAGGTGGAGCTGCTGGCCGCTGCGCTGCGCGGGCTGGAGCCGGGCGAGATCCCGGCCGGCGCCGGCTATCTCGCCGGTGAGCTGCGCCAGCGTCAGACCGGTGTCGGCTGGGCGGGCCTGCGTGACCTGCCGCCGCCGGCCGCCGAGCCGACGCTCACCGTCGCCGCCGTCGACGCGGCGATCGAGGAGATCTCCCGCGTCGCCGGCTCCGGTTCGCAGGCCCGGCGGCGGGATCTTGTCGGCCGTCTCTTCGCCGCCGCGACCGCCGACGAGCAGCGCCTGCTGACCGGCCTGTTCCGGGGCGAGCTGCGGCAGGGCGCGCAGGCCGGGCTGCTGACCGACGCGGTCGCGCGCGCCGCCGACGTACCGGTCGCGGCCGTCCGGCGTGCCCTGCTGCTCGCCGGTGACCTGCGCGCGGTGGCGGTCGCGGCGCTCACCGGCGGCGCCCCGGCGCTGGCCGGGTTCGGCCTCCAGGTGGGCCGCCCGCTCGCGCCGATGCTGGCGCAGAGCGCGCCCTCCGTCGACGAGGCGCTCACCGCCACCGGCGTGCCGGCGATGGTCGACGTGAAGCTCGACGGCATCCGCATCCAGGTGCACCGTTCCGGCTCGGACATCGCCGTGTTCACCCGCAGCCTGGACGAGATCACCGGCCGGCTGCCCCAGGTGGTGGCGGCCGTACGCGCGCTGCCCGCCCGCGAGCTGGTGCTCGACGGTGAGGCGATCGGGCTGGACGCGGCCGGCCGGCCGCTGCCGTTCCAGGAGACGTCCAGCCGGGCGGCCCGGCGCACCACGCCCAGCACCACCGGGCCGACGCAGGTCGCGCCCGCTGTGCTGGCCGCCGCCGAGCGCACCGGCGAGCCGGTGCTCACGCCGTACTTCTTCGACCTGCTGCACCTCGACGGCGCCGACCTGATCGACGCGCCCGGGCGGGAGCGGTGGGCGGCCCTGGCCCGCGCGGTCGACGCCTCGCTGCTGGTCGACCGGATCGAGGTGGACGACGCGGAGCAGGCGGCCACGGCGTTCGCCGCGGCTGTCGACGCCGGGCAGGAAGGCGTGGTCGTGAAGGACCCGGCCGCGCCTTACGACGCCGGCCGGCGCGGCTCGGCCTGGGTCAAGGTCAAGCCGCGGCACACGCTCGACCTGGTGGTGCTCGCGGTCGAGTGGGGCAGCGGCCGGCGCGAGGGGTGGCTGTCGAACCTGCACCTCGGCGCCCGTGACCCGCGAACCGGTGAGTTCGTCATGCTCGGCAAGACCTTCAAGGGGCTCACTGACGAGATGCTGCGCTGGCAGACCGAGCGGTTCCTGTCGCTCGCAGTGGAGAAGGGCGACTGGGAGGTGCGGGTCCGGCCGGTGCAGGTGGTCGAGATCGCCTTCGACGGGGTGCAGACCAGTAGCCGCTACCCGGGTGGCATGGCCCTGCGCTTCGCCCGTGTGCTGCGTTACCGCCACGACAAGACGGCCGCCGAGGCGGACACGATCGACGCGGTCCGCGCCATCCACGCCGGCCGGATCACCGGCTGACCGGTCCGGCTCAGGCGGAGGTGGGGGCGGCCGGCTCGGCGGCCCGGTCCACCGGCTCGCCCGGCTTGTCCAGTCCGGCGAGGCGCCGGGCCTCGCGGCGCGCCACCCAGCCGTAGCCGAACAGGCTCATCACCGCGAAGATCCACCACTGCCACACGTAGCCGAAGTTCTGCCAGTTGTTCGTGTGCCCGATCTGCACCGCCCGGAACGCCGGGTCGGCGGCCGGCGTCTGCCCGTCGAGCAGCACGTAGCCGCCGGTCACCGGATAGGGGAGCTGCTCGGCCAGGCGGGGGATGTCGATGCGCCGGGCCTCCAGCTTCCCGTCGCGCCGGCTGACCCCGCCCCCGCCGCTCTCGCTGGCGACCACCCGGCCGGTCACTGTCACCTCGCCGCCCGGCGCCGCCGGCACCTGCGGCTGGACCGTCGCGCCTGCCCCGGGGGCGGGCGGGATCCAGCCCCGGTCGACGAGCACCGCGCTGCCGTCGGCGAGCACCAGCGGGGTGAGCACCTCGAAGCCGACCGTCCGGTCGACGGTCCGGCCGCGGATCAGGACGGTGTTCGCGCTGTCGTACCGGCCGGTGGCGGTGACCCGGCTCCAGGTCAGATCCTCGGCCGGAGCGGGACCGACGGCACCCGCGCCGCCGGTGGGCGCGGGCAGCGCGTCGCGCAGCGGCGCGGGCGTCATGGTGGCTCCGGCGTCGATCCGGTCGTTGATCGCCGTCCGGCCCCGGTAGCGGTCCAGCTGCCAGTTGCCCAGGAACACCATCACCGTCGCGGCGACGAGCGTCAGCGCGAGGTAGCCGAGCCAGCGCGGGGTCAGCAGGAACCGGTACACGTTGGCCAAGGCTACCCGTATGAGCGATGCCACTCGCCGTCGCCGGGCAGAAACGGCGGTACGCGCGGACGTCGCGGGCCGGGCCGGACGGGTATGGTCACGCGGGCGGAAACCACCCACATCAGGAGTCGATGATGACCGACGTGCCGCGCGTCGTGCTGAGTGCGCCCTCCTCGGGTCACGGCACCGGCGCCGTCTCTCTCGGCCTGCTGGCGGCCCTCGCCGACCGGGATCTCCCGGTGGCCGGCTTCAAGGTCGGGCCGGACCAGGTGGACGCGGCGTACCTCGGGCTCGCCGCGGGCCGTCCCGGGCGCACGCTCGATCCGAGGCTGGTCGGTCCGGAGCGGATCGTCCCGCTCTTCGCGCACGGCGCGGCCGGGACCGGGTTCGCCCTGGTGCAGGGGACGATGGGCCTCTACGACTCGGTCGCCGGGCGGCCGGAGAGCGAATCCACGGCGGCGGTGGCCACGGCGCTGCGCAGCCCGGTGGTGCTCGTGGTGGACGTGGCCGCGATGGGCCAGTCGGTGGCCGCGCTGGTGCACGGCTTCCGGGCGTACGACGACGAGCTCTGGCTGGGCGGCGTGATCCTCAACCGGGTGGCCTCGCCCCGGCACGAGGCGCTGCTGCGCGAGGCGCTCGACGACGTCGGCGTGCCGGTCTACGGGGCGCTGCGCCGGCACGAGCTGCCGCCGGTGCTGCCCGCCCGGCGGTACGGCACCGGTCCCGTGGTGCGCGGCGACGCCGACGCCGAACGTGGCGTACGCCGGCTCGGGGAGGCGGTGGCCGCCACCGTCGACCTCGACCGGCTGCTGGTGCTGGCCCGGTCCGCCCCGGCGCTCACCGTTCAGGCGTGGTCGCCGGAGCCGGCCGACGCCCCGGCGGCGTCGGCGGAGCGCCCGGTGGTCGCGCTGGCCGGCGGCCCGGCCGGCGCCTACAGCCACCCGGAGGTCGCCGAGCTGCTGCGCGCCGCCGGCGCCGAGGTCGTCACGCTCGATCCGCTGCGCGACGAGGCGCTGCCCGCCGGGGCGCGGGCGCTCGTCGTCGGCGGCGGGTTGCCCGAGACGTACGCGGAGCAGCTCTCCGCCAACCGCCGCCTCTGCATCGCGGTGGCCGAGCTGGCCCGCTCGGGCCGTCCGGTGATCGCCGAGGGGGCCGGCCTGCTCTGGCTGGCCCGGGAGCTGGACGGCCTGCCGATGTGCGGCGTGCTCGACGCGGTCGGCACGGTCCGGGACGGCCTGGTGGTCGGCTACCGCACGGCCACGGCGGTCACGGACAGCGTGGTGGCCCCGGCCGGTACGACGGTGACCGGGCACAAGCAGCACGCGGCAGTGCTGACGCCGCGGGCCGGTGAGCGGCCGGCCTGGCGCTGGGAGGGCGGCAACCCGGAGGGGTTCGTCCGGCAGGCCGTGCACGCCTCGCAGCTCGTGCCGCACTGGGCTGCGCACCCGGACGTCGCGGCCCGGTTGGTGGCCGCCGCGCTGGCGCCCGTGCCAGCGCCCGCCTGACCGCAAGGTGACGGAAACGTCGATCAAGGAGCTCGCGTCGGCGGATCAGGCGATCCGGACGCAAACTCCTTGATCGACTACCCGGGCGCACCCCCGGGCGGATCGGGGCGGGTCAGCCGACTATCTGGTCCGAGGGTGGGGTGAACTGGCGGGTCGGCTGACCCTTCAGGGAATCCCGCAGGGTCTGCGCCACCGCGTTCACCGGGATCTGCGACTGCCCGTCACCCACCGCGTTGAACGGATTGTCCGGGTCGGCGATGAAACTCGCCGCCGCCAGCTCCGGCGTGTAGCCGACGAACCACGCCGACCGGGTGCTGTCCGTCGTACCCGTCTTGCCGGCGACCGGCCGGCCCACGGTGCCGCGGACGCTGTCGGCCGTCGACCAGCCGCCGCAGCTCCCCTTCGCCGGGGTGTCGCCGGTCGGGCAGCGCGCCGCGTCCGTGGCGGCCCGGGCCGCGTCCGCGTTCACCACCTGGCGGCACCGCGGCTTGGCGACCTCCCGCTGCACCCCGCCCGGCGTGCTGTACGTGGCCGGTGTGCCGTCCCGGTTCATGATCGCGTTGACCGGGATGGCCTCGCAGTAGCGCCCGTCGGCGGCGATGGCGGCGTACGCGTTCGCCATCTCCAGCGGGGTGGCGTCGGAGACGCCGAGCGTGAACGCGCCCCACTTCTTCGCCTTCCCCGGCGCCGCCTGTTCCTTGTCCACGTCGGTACGCCAGCGCAGCCCCAACTGCTCGGCCAGGCGCACCCCGGCGTCCGCGCCGATCTTCTCCTCCAGCTGGACGAAGTACGTGTTCACCGACTTGCCGAACCCGGACCACATGGTCTGCCGCCCGGTCATCGCGGCGCTGGCGTTCGACGGCGCCCAGCCGTCGTAGACCGCCGACTGGTACCGGTACGGCGAGTCGTACGCGGTGGACAGCGGCATCCCGGCGTTGAGCGCGGCGAGCATCGGGAACATCTTGAACGTCGAACCGGCCTGGTAGCCCGGGAGCGTCCCGCCGCCGAGCAGCGGCGCCACCGTGTTCGGGTAGTTCGCCTTGACCTTCGGTCCTGCCTCCGGGTTCGAGCTGTTCGGGTTCTCGGCCAGGTCGAGCGAATAGTTCCGGTTCACCGCCATCGCCTTGATCCGCCCGGTGCCGGGCTCGGCGACCACGATGCCGTTGGCGAACGGGCTGCCGGTGTTGTCCTTGGCGCCCACGTTCTTCTCCGCCGCGGCCTGCGTCTTCGGATCGAGCGCGAGCACGATCCGGTAGCCGCCGCGGCGCAGCTTGTCCATCCGTTCCAGCCGGTTCTCGCCGAACGCGGGCTGGGCGCTCCACCAGTTCTTCAGGTAGTCGCAGTAGAAGCCCCAGCTGCGGTGCCCGCCGTCGATCGCGGCGCAGTCGTTCGGCGGGTCGGTCAGCTTCAGCTTGATCGGCTGGCCCTTGGCCGCCGCGGCGGCGTCGGGCGACAGGTAACCGAGGCGGGCCATGTTGTCCAGCACGTAGTTGCGCCGGCCGGTGGCCTCCTTCTGGTCGGAGGTGATCGGGTCGTACTCCGACGGCGACTTCACCAGCCCGGCCAGCGTGGCCGCCTCGACGGGGGTGAGTGTGGCCGGGGTCTTGGAGAAGAAGATCTGCGAGGCGGCGTAGATCCCGTACGCGCGGTGACCGAAGTAGGCCGAGTTGAGGTAGCGCTCCAGGATCTGTTCCTTGGTCAGGTGCTTCTCGATGTCCAGCGCCATGCGCATCTCCTTGACCTTGCGCAGGCTGGTCTGCTGGGTCGCCTCCTGGACCTCCTTGGGCGTGGTCGCGCTGTCCCGCAGCGCCATCCGCACGTACTGCATGGTGAGCGTCGAGGCGCCCTGGGAGACGCCGCCGGACCGGGCGTTGGATACGAAAGCTCGCGCCACGCCCTTCGGGTCGACGCCGTGGTGCTGGTAGAAGCGGTTGTCCTCGGCGGCGACGATCGCCTGCTGGATGTTCGGCGACATGTTCTCGATCTTGGTGTACTGCCGGTACTCCTCGTAGAACATCGTCAGCACCGTCTTGCCGTCCGGCGCGTAGACGTACGAGGTCTCGGCCGGCAGCGCGGTCTTGAGGATGCTCGTCTTCTGTTCGATCGCGTGCGCGGTGGCCTTGGCCCCGATGCCGGTGACGGCGACCAGCGGATACAGGGCGGCGGCGACCACGATGCCGGCGATCAGTCCGGCGCGGAGAAGAGGAACGAGACGGCCAGCGGAAGCAAGGGGACGACTGCTCACGGGGTCAAGCTATGACATTTCCGATTCGGAAATGAGAAGAACTCATAAACCGGCGGACCGTGACGCGACCCACGCCGGGATGCGCTGTCCCGGGCGGCGGCTACCCGGCAGGATCGCGGACATGCCCGCACCATCGACCGGGAGCGCCGCCGCGCCCAAGGCGCCCGACCTGGGCCACCACGGGGACGCCGAGGCCACGCCCGGCCTGGTCGACCTGGCGGTCAACGTGCGCCGCGCCCCGATGCCGGACTGGCTGGCCGACCCGGTCACCGCCGCGCTGGGCGACCTGGCCGCGTACCCGGACCCGGCGCCGGCCCGCGCCGCCGTCGCTCACCGGCACGGGCGACCCCCGGAAGAGGTACTCCTCACCGCCGGCGCCGCCGAGGGTTTCGTCCTGATCGCCCGCGCGTTGTCCGGCGTCCGCCACCCCGTCGTGGTGCACCCCCAGTTCACCGAGCCGGAAGCCGCGCTGCGGGCCGCCGGGCACCGGGTGGACCGGGTGCTGCTCGACCCGGCCGACGGCTTCCGCCTGGACCCGGCCCGCGTCCCGGAAGACGCCGACCTGGTCATGATCGGCAACCCCACGAACCCGACCTCCGTGCTGCACCCGGCGGGGGCGATCGCCACGCTGGCCCGCCCCGGACGGGTGCTCGTGGTCGACGAGGCGTTCGCCGACACCACCGCCGCGCCGGGCGTCGACGGCGAACCTGAGTCGCTCGCCGCGCGCCGCGACCTGCCCGGCCTCGTGGTGGTGCGCAGCCTCACCAAGACCTGGGGCCTGGCCGGGCTGCGGATCGGCTACCTGCTCGGCGACGCCGCGCTGCTGACCCGGTTCGCCGCCGCGCAGCCGCTCTGGGCGGTCTCCACCCCCGCGCTCGCCGCCGCCACCGCCTGCGCCGCGCCGGCCGCCGTCGCCGCCGAACGCGCCATCGCCGCCCAACTCGCCGCCGACCGCGACTATCTGGTGGCCCGCCTGTCCGGCCTGCCCGGGGTACGCGTGGCGGGGCGCCCGGCCAGCGCCTTCGTGCTGATCCACCTCGCCCGCGCCGCCGACGTACGCGAGCGGCTGCGCGCGCACGGCTGGGCGGTACGCCGGGGCGACACGTTCCCCGGGCTCGGCCCGGACTGGCTCCGGATCGCCGTACGCGACCGGGACACCACAGACGCGTTCATCGAGACGCTGGCACGGATCCTGGAGGCATGATGCTGGAGTCCACAGTCGCGGCGATCCGGCCGCTGGACGAGGCCGCCATGGCGGCGGCCCGCGAGTTGCAGGGGCGGCTGACCAAGCCCGCGGGCTCGCTCGGCGCCCTGGAGCCGCTCTCGGTACGTCTCGCCGGGCTGGCCGGCGCCTGCCCGCCGCCGCTGCCCGAGCCGGCCGTGGTGGCGATCTTCGCCGGTGACCACGGCGTGCACGCCCAGGGCGTGACCCCGTGGCCGCAGGAGGTCACCGCCCAGATGATCGCCAACTTCCTGGCCGGCGGCGCCGTGGTGAACGCGTTCGCCCGCCAGGCCGGCGCCTCGGTCACGGTGGTGGACGTCGGCGTGGCCACCCCGATCCCCGGCGCCGAGTCCGCCGACCCGGCCGGGCCGCGTCTGGTGTCCGCGAACGTCCGCGCCGGCACCCGCGACATGACTGTCACCGCCGCGCTCACCCGGGACGAGGCCCGCACGGCCGTCGAGACCGGTATCCGGGTCGCGGGCGAGCTGATCGACGCCGGGGCGGGCATCCTGCTCACCGGCGACATGGGCATCGGCAACACCACCCCGTCCGCCACGCTCATCGCCGCGTTCTCCGGCGTCGACGCCGAGGCGGCCACCGGCCGGGGCACCGGGGTCGACGACGAGACGTACGCCCGCAAGGTGGCGGTGGTGCGGGCCGCGCTGGCCCGGCACGAGCCCGACCCGGCCGACCCGCTGGGCGTCCTCGCGGCGGTCGGCGGGCTGGAGCACGCCGCGCTGACCGGCCTGATCCTCGGCGCCGCCGCGCGCCGGGTGCCGGTGCTGCTCGACGGCGTGATCGCGGTGAGCGCCGCGGTCGCCGCCGCCGCGTTCGCGCCGGACGCGGTGGACGCCATGGTGGCCGGGCACCGCAGCGCCGAGCCGGGCGCCACGGCGGCGCTGCGGCACCTCGGACTGGAGCCGCTCATCGACCTGGGGCTGCGGCTCGGCGAGGGCACCGGGGCGCTGCTCGCCCTGCCGGTGGTCACCGGCGCGGTTCGGGTACTGCACGAAGTCGCCACGTTCGACTCCGCCGGGGTGGCGGAGAAGTGACCGGACCGACGTCGCCCAGCCCGTACCCCCTGGGGTTGCGGCTGGACGGGCGGCGCGTGGTCGTCGTGGGCGGGGGAGCGGTCGCCACCCGGCGGGTGCCGGCGCTGCTCGACGCCGGCGCGGACGTCCTGCTGGTCTCGCCCGAACTGACGCCGGCGCTGCGTGCCCACGTCGACGCCGGGCGGCTGCACTGGGAGCCGCGCCGGTTCACCCCCGGTGACCTGGACGGCGCGTGGCTGGTCCAGGTCGCGGTGGACGACCGGACCGCCGCCGCCGCGGTCAGCGCCGCCGCGGCCGAGCGGCGGATCTTCTGCGTACGCGCCGACGACCGGACGGCGGCGAGCGCGTGGACCCCGGCGGTGACCCGGCACGGCCCGGTGACGGTTGCGGTCCTCGGCGGCGGCGACCCCCGCCGCGCGATGGGCGTCCGCGACGCCATCCGCGCCCTGCTCGGAAGGAAGGGCCCCCCGTTAACGCCTGCGGTAGAGGAAGGGACCCCTGTTGACACCGGCGGCCGCGTCGCGCTCGTCGGATCCGGTCCGGGCGACCCGGAGCTGATCACCGTGAAGGGATGGCGGCTGCTCACCGAGGCCGAGGTGGTCGTCGCCGACCGGCTCGTGCCCGGACTGCTCCTGGACGAGATGCGCCCCGACGTCGAGCTGGTCGACGCCTCCAAGATCCCGTACGGGCCGTCGCGCGCCCAGGAGGAGATCAACCGGATCCTGGTGGACCGGGCCCGGGCCGGCAAGGTGGTGGTACGGCTCAAGGGCGGCGACCCGTACGTCTTCGGCCGGGGCGGCGAGGAACTGCTCGCCTGTGCCGAGGCGGGCGTACCGGTGACTGTGGTGCCCGGCGTGACCAGCGCGATCGCGGTGCCCGAGGTGGCCGGCGTGCCGGTGACGCACCGGGGCGTGGCGCACGAGTTCACAGTGGTCTCCGGGCACCTCGCGCCCGACGCGCCCGCGTCACTGGTGCGCTGGGACGCCCTGGCCGGGCTGCGCGGCACGCTGGTGATCCTGATGGGGCTGAAGAACCTCGCCGCGATCAGCGCCACCCTGATCGCGCACGGCAAGCCGGCGGACACCCCGGCCGCGGTGATCCAGGAGGGCACCACGTCGGCCCAGCGCACGCTGCGCTCCACGCTCGGCGCGGTCGCCGCCGACGTCGAGGCCGCCGCCCTGCGCCCACCCGCGATCGTGGTGGTAGGCGACGTGGTGCACGCCCTGACCCCCGCCTGACCCTCCGCCCTCGTACGGCGTTACTGCTTGAGCATGTTGTCCAGCAGCAGGGCGCAGCGGATCAGGCCCAGGTGGCTGTACGCCTGCGGGTGGTTGCCCAGCCCGCGCTCGGCCAGCGGGTCGTACTGCTCCGGCAGCAGCCCGGTCGGCCCGGCCGTGTCGACCATCTGGGTGAACAGCTCCTCCGCGTCGCTCCGGCGGCCGGTGCGCAGGTACGCCTCGATCAGCCACGACGTGCAGATGTGGAAGCCGCCCTCCCGGCCGGGCAGGCCGTCGTCCCAGTGGTACCGGTAGACGACCGGCCCGCTGCGCAGCTCCGCCTCGATCTTGAGCACGGTGGAGAGGAAGCGCGGGTCGTCACCGGCGAGCAGCCCGGAGATGCCGATCCACAGCGACGAGGCGTCCATCTCCTCGTAGCCGTAGGCGACGCTGTACGCCTCGGCCTCCGGGTGCCAGCCGTGCTCCAGCACGTTCGAGGCGATCCGGTCGCGCAGCTCGACCCACTCGGGCCGGTCCTCGCCGCCGTGCCGCCGTACGACGTGCAGCGCCCGGTCCACAGTCATCCAGAGCATGACCTTGGAGAAGACGTGGTGCCGCGGGGGGAGGCGGGCCTCCCAGATGCCGTGGTCGGGCTCGTGCCAGCGGCGGCGTACCGCCTCGACCATGTTCTCCAGCACCCGCCACTCGTCGTCCCGGATCGAGCCCCGGGCGTCGGCGACTGCCGCGATCAGGTCCGCGACCGGGCCGAACACGTCGAGCTGGAGCTGGTGGTTGGCGAGGTTGCCGACCCGTACCGGCCGGGAGCCGGCGTAGCCGGGCAGCGTGTCGATGACCGCCTCGGCGCCCAGCTCGAAGCCGTCCACCGTGTAGAGCGGGTGCAGCCGCTCCGGGTGCCCGCCGGTGCGCTCGACCACGCCGTCGATCCAGCGCAGCAGACCTTCGGCCTCCTCGGTGGAGCCGAGGTCGACCAGCGCGCGGGCGGTCATCGCGGCGTCCCGGAGCCAGCAGTAGCGGTAGTCCCAGTTGCGGACACCGCCCAGCTCCTCGGGCAGCGACGTGGTGGCCGCGGCGAGGATCGAGCCGGTGGGCTCGTGGCAGAGCCCGCGCAGCGTCAGCGCGCTGCGGGCGACCAGGTCCCGGGCGGTGGCTGGCAGCCGCAGCGAGGCCACCCAGTCCTTCCAGGGCTGCTCGGCGGCGGCCTGCCGCTCGTGCACCGGCAGCCGGTGCGGCTCCAGGCTCTGGGTGCCGAAGCGCAGCTCCAGCACCACCTGGCCGCCGGCCGCCGACAGGTCGACCACCGCCTTCGCGGTCTCGTACCCGGCGTCGTTTGTGACCTCCCACTCGACGCCGGGGGAGTGCAGCGCGACCGGCTCGTTGGAGCCGAGCACCAGCAGGCCGTCGTCGAGCGGCTGGAGCTGCACCGCGACCTGGCCGAACTCGGGCCGTGGCGCGAACTCGACGCGGGCCCGCCCGGTGCCGCTGAGCACCCGGACCAGTGTGGAGTCGCCGCTGACCACGGCCGGGTCGTCCGGCGTGGTCTGCCGTACCGGTAGGTCGAGCCAGTCGGTCACGGTCAGGCCGGACCAGCGGGTCTCGACGGTCATCGTGTTGCTGCGGTAGCGCTGGCCGAGCGGGATGCCGCCGCGCTCCGGGCCGACCGTGAAGTGCCCGGCCGGGCTGCCGCCGACCAGGTCGGCGAAGATCGCCGCCGAGTCCGGCTTCGGGTGACACAGCCAGGTGATCTTCGCTTCCGGCGTGACGAGCGCGACGGTACGGCCGTTGGCGAGCATCGAGTGCCGCTCGATCGGCACCGCCCGCTCGCCGAACAGCCAGTGCCGCCGCGTCTCCAGCAGCAGCCCCAGTGCGCGGGCCGCCTCGATCGGCTCGGACACCCGGTAGTCGGCGCGGGTCTCGCCGGGGCCGATCTTGATGCCGACGTCCGGCCCGGTCAGGTTGCCGAACGCGTTCTCGTCGGTGACGTCGTCGCCGATGAACAGCACCGCGCTGGCGGCGAGCTGGGTCCGGAGCTGATCGATCGCGGTGCCCTTGTTGGTGACCACCACCGACAGCTCGATGACTTCCTTGCCCTGGGTGACCGTCACGCCGTCCCAGGTCGCCGGCCCGTTGCGGACCGCCTCGACGGCCCGGGCGGCGGTGTGCGGGTCGACGCCGCGGGTGTGCACGGCGACGCTGGCGGGCTTGCGTTCCAGGCGGATGCCCGGATGCTCGGCGGCGATCTCCCGCAGCGCCTCGCGGAGCCGGTGCCGGACCGCGATCAGCTCGTGGGTGAGGCGCTCGACGAAGCCGATGTCGAACTCCGAGCCGTGGCTGCCGACGAGGTGCACCTCGCTGGGCAGCCGGGAGAGCGTGGCCAGGTCGCGCAGCGCGCGGCCGGAGACCACCGCGACGCTGGTCTGCGGCAGCGAGGCCAGAGCGCGTACCGCGGCCACCGACTCCGGCAGCGGAACGGCCTTGCTCGGGTCCTCGACGATCGGCGCGAGCGTGCCGTCGTAGTCGCAGGCGACCAGAAGCTGCGGAACCCGGGCGATGCGGCCGATCGCGGCACGCAGTTCGGGATCCAGCACGCCGCCGTGTGCGGCGGCGAGGGCGGGCGAGGTCACGCAGCCTCCGTATCTCCGACGCCGAGCTCGCTGAGGAACGACTTGGCCCAGTGGCCCACGTCGTGGCTGCGCAGATGGCGTTGCATGACGCGCATCCGGCGGCGGGCTTCGGGCTTTTCGACATGCACGGCCCGCAGCAACGCGTCCTTCACCGCGTCCGGGTCGTGCGGATTACACAGGAACGCCTGGCGCAGCTCGGTGGCAGCGCCGGCGAACTCACTGAGCACGAGCGCGCCGCCCTGGTCGGCGCGCGATGCGACGTACTCCTTGGCCACCAGATTCATTCCGTCTCGCAGCGGGGTCACCATCATGACGTCGGCCGCGACGTACATCGCGGCCAGTTCGGAGCGACTGTACGACTGATGCAGATAATGCACTGCAGGCACGCCGACCCGGCCGAATTCACCATTGATCCGGCCAACCTCGCGTTCCACCTTCACCCGAAGTGCCTGGTAGTGCTCCACACGCTCGCGGCTGGGCGTGGCGACCTGCACCATAACCGCGTCCGGAACTGTCAACTTTCCGTCAGCGAGGAGTTCGCGGAAGGCCTTCAGGCGGAGTTCGATGCCCTTGGTGTAGTCGAGCCGGTCGACGCCCAGGATGATCGTCTTCGGGTTGCCCAGCTCCTCGCGGATCTGCTTGGCCCGGGCCTGGATCGCCGGGTCCTCGGCCAGCCGCTCCATCTCCTTGGTGTCGATCGAGATGGGGAACGCGCCCGCCTTCACCTGCCGGCCGTCGACCTGGATCATCTGGCCCTCGTAGCGCAGGCCGAGCAGGTGCCGGGCCAGCCGGACGAAGTTCTGCGCCGCCAGCCGCTGCTGGAAACCGACAAGGTCCGCGCCGAGCAGGCCGCGCAGGATCTCGGTGCGGAACGGCATCTGCATGAACAGCTCGATCGGCGGGAACGGGATGTGCAGGAAGAAGCCGATCCGCAGGTCCGGCCGCAGCTCGCGGAGCATCGCCGGCACCAGCTGGAGCTGGTAGTCCTGGACCCAGACCGTGGCGCCCTCGGCCGCCACGTCGGCCGCGGCCTCCGCGAACCGGGCGTTCACCAACCGGTACGCCTCGCGCCAGCGCCGCTTGTACGCGGGTGTCTCCACCGCGTCGTGGTAGAGCGGCCAGATCGTCGCGTTCGACTGGCCCTCGTAGTAGCGCTCCAGCTCCTCGGCGCTCAACGGCACCGGGTGCAGGCGGATGCCCTCCAGGTCGAACGGCTCGGGCGCGGCGCCGGTGCCGCCGGCCCACCCCACCCAGGTGCCCTGGTGCTCGGCGAGCACCGGGTGCAGCGCGGTCACCAGCCCGCCCGGGCTGCGCCGCCACTGCCGCCCCTCGGGTGTGCTCACCTCGTCGACCGGCAGGCGGTTGGCCACTACGACAAAGGAGCTACGGACGGTCACGATCGGCCACCTCCGGGTACTGACGGGTCCACCGCGATGAGCGTACTGAGCGTAGCTGCGGCCTCTGTTCCCCCGTGCCGGAGTTACCTACCCGTCCCAGAACCGCCGAACCCACCGCGTGATCTTGTCGACACCGGTGGCTCAGAGGTCGATGATCGGCCACTCCTTCGGCAGCACCTCACCGAGCAGCTCCCGCCGGTCCGTCACGATCGGCACGAGCGGATTGGCGGCGGCCTCCATGGCCAGCTGCGCGAGATCCATCCGCCCGGTCATCCGCCGCGACCAGCCTCCGAGGTAGGCGCACATGTCAGGTTCCACGGGGGTGATCTGCACCTGCGGCAGGGCGGCCAGCAGTTCCAGAAGCTCCCACTGCGGAGCCGTGGCCTGCTGATGGGCATGCGCCAGGCAGAGGGCGGGCACCAGCACGTCACGCGCGTAGTCGGCGGCCTCGGCGATCCTCGCACCGACGTCCTTGGCGCCCGAGGCATAGGCCAGCAGCGCGGCCGTGTCGAGCGCCAGGCCGAACTGCGTCACCGCCGCGCCTTCGCCCTGGCCGCAAGGACCTCCGACTGGAGCCGGCTGGCCCGCTCACGAAGCTCGGGCGTGATACTCGCGGTGAGCTGCTGCATCTCCGCGTGGGCCCGGGCCACGTCCTCGTCGGTGATCGTGACACCGGCGCGAGCGAGCAGCACCCGCGTCTGCTCGCCGGCCATCTGCCGACGCACGGCGCGCGCTACGAAGGCGGACACGTTCGGCTCCTTGGCCAGCCGCTCCGCGACGTCGTCCGGCAGGCTCACGGCGATCTTCTTGGTCATACGCCAAGGCTATTCAGTCATACCCGCGCCGGCAAGGAGGCGCGCCACCGTACCCCTGGGGTGGGGTGATGTGGGCGTGGCGGTCCGTACCTGTCAGGATTGACGGCGGCGTGCGTGCGGCCGGCTCCCGGCCGGCGGCGGCGGGCGGAGATCGACGCCCGCGCCCCGCACCCGACAAGCCCGCGAACGCAACCGACGGAGGTAGCCCGCACCGTGGCCCAGTTCATCTACGTCCTGGACAAGGCGCGCAAGGCGCACGGCGACAAGGTCGTGCTCGACAACGTGACGCTGAACTTCCTGCCGGGTGTCAAGATCGGGGTGGTCGGTCCGAACGGCGCCGGTAAGTCCAGCCTCCTCAAAATCATGGCAGGGCTGGACCGGCCGAGCAACGGCGAGGCCCGGCTCATGCCCGGCTACTCCGTCGGCATGCTCGCGCAGGAGCCGCCGCTCAACGAGGAGAAGACGGTCCTCGGCAACGTCGAGGAGGCGGTCGCCGAGACCAAGGCCAAGCTGGAGCGGTTCAACGCCATCGCCGAGCAGATGGCCACCGACTACTCCGACGAGCTGATGGAGGAGATGGGCAAGCTCCAGGAGGAGCTGGACGCCGCCGACGCGTGGGACATCGACTCCAAGCTCGAACTCGCGATGGACGCGCTGCGCTGCCCGCCGCCGGACGCCGACGTCACCAAGCTCTCCGGTGGAGAGCGCCGCCGGGTCGCGCTGTGCAAGCTGCTGCTGGAGGCGCCGGACCTGCTGCTGCTCGACGAGCCCACCAACCACCTGGACGCGGAGAGCGTGCAGTGGCTGGAGCAGCACCTGGCCAAGTACGCCGGCACCGTCCTGGCGATCACCCACGACCGGTACTTCCTGGACAACGTGGCCAACTGGATCCTGGAGCTGGACCGCGGCCGGGCCTACCCGTACGAGGGCAACTACTCCACCTACCTGGAGAAGAAGGCCGCCCGGCTCTCCGTCGAGGGACGCCGCGACGCCAAGATGAAGAAGCGGCTGTCCGAGGAACTGGAGTGGGTCCGCTCGAACGCCAAGGCGCGGCAGACCAAGTCCAAGGCCCGCCTGGACCGCTACGACGAGATGGCCGCCGAGGCGGAGAAGACCCGGAAGCTGGACTTCGAGGAGATCCAGATCCCGCCGGGCCCGCGCCTGGGCAACACCGTCATCGAGGCGCAGAACCTGACAAAGGCGTTCGGTGACCGGGTGCTGATCGACGACCTGTCGTTCTCGCTGCCCCGCAACGGCATCGTCGGCATCATCGGC
This sequence comes from Micromonospora chalcea, assembly GCF_002926165.1. GTDB lineage: Bacteria > Actinomycetota > Actinomycetes > Mycobacteriales > Micromonosporaceae > Micromonospora > Micromonospora chalcea. Next base: position 90,105 of record NZ_MAGP01000057.1, read on the forward strand.
CCGAACGGCGTCGGCAAGACCACGCTGTTCAAGACCATCGTCGGGCTGGAGCAGCCGACCAGCGGCTCGGTCCGGGTCGGCGAGACGGTCTCGCTGTCGTACGTCGACCAGAACCGGCAGGGCCTGGACGGCGACAAGACGGTCTGGGAGGTCGTCTCCGACGGGCTGGACCACCTCATGGTGGGCAAGGTCGAGATGCCGTCCCGGGCGTACATCGCGGCGTTCGGCTTCAAGGGGCCGGACCAGCAGAAGCCGACGAAGGTGCTCTCCGGCGGCGAGCGCAACCGGCTCAACCTGGCGCTGACGCTGAAGATCGGCGGCAACGTGATCCTGCTCGACGAGCCGACGAACGACCTGGACGTGGAGACGCTGTCCAGCCTGGAGAACGCGCTGCTGGAGTTCCCCGGCTGCGCCGTGGTCATCTCCCACGACCGGATGTTCCTGGACCGGGTCGCCACGCACATCCTGGCCTGGGAGGGCGACGACCAGAACCCGGCGAAGTGGTTCTGGTTCGAGGGCAACTTCGAGGCGTACGAGAAGAACAAGATCGACCGGCTCGGCGCCGAGGCGGCCCGGCCGCACCGGGTGACCTACCGCAAGCTCACCCGTGACTGACCGCTTCGTCTACCACTGCGCGTTGCGCTGGTCCGACCTGGACGCGTACGGCCACGTCAACAACGCCCGCTTCCTCACGCTCTACGAGGAGGCCCGGGTGGCGATGATGTTCGCCGGTGGCCGGGCGTGGGGAGTGGGCTCGTTCGCCGACGGGGTGGTCATCCGCCGGCACGAGGTCGACTATCTGCGCCCGGTCGACTACGCGCTCGGCCGGGCCAGCGCGGAGGCGGCCCCGACCGTGCGGATCGAGCTGTGGGTGGACCAGATCCGCAACGCCTCGTTCTCGGTCGCCTACGAGCTGTACGACGGCGACACGCTGGCCAGCACCGCCCGGTCGGTGCTGGTGCCGTTCGACCTCGCCGCCCAGCGGCCACGCCGGATCTCGCCGGACGAGCGCGCGTTCCTGCTCCGCTACGCGCCGGGGCTGAGCGGATGACGACCGGGCACGGGCTGACCGGGGTGGCCGACGCGGGGGCCTTCCTGGCCCGGCTGGTCCGGTTCGACCCGGCCACGGTGGTCCGCCTGCGGCCGGTGCCCGGCGCCGGGCGTACGGCGCTCTGGGCGCGGCTGCCCTGGGGGGTGCTCGTGGTCCGTACCGTGCCCGGCGCCGCCCCCGGTGACGTCACGGTGGCCGCGGGGGAGCTGCTGGCCGAACTCTCCGCCGGGGGCGCGGCGCTGCCGGTACGGCGGGACGACGGCTGGCGCTGGCAGCTCCCACCGGCTGCCAGCCGCGTGGTGGAGACGCTGCCCGGCGCGGAGTTGCGCCGGATCGCGGAGCAGGCGGCCGGGACGCTGCGCGAGGCGGCCACGCACGGGGTGGCCGGCCGCGCGGTGGGTCAGCGGGTGCTGCGGGACGCGTTGCTGGACCACGTCGCCGTGGTGGTGACGCCGGACGAGGACCCGCGCACGCCGGTGGAGGTGTCGCAGCGGCTGGTGCAGGGTCTGGTCCGGATGGGCTTCGCCGGTAGCGGCGAGGACGACGTTCAGGTGCGGGTCGCCGGCCGGTGGGTCGGGCTCGTCGGTCCGTTCGGGGCGGTGTGGTCGCGTACCGTCGCCGATCTTGCACTCAGGCCGATGCGGGGTCAGCCGAAAGTATGACCCATCATCGGCCTTCCGGTTTGGGGCGGCCGTTGGGGGGATGCCTCATGCCGCCTGTCCGGGTACCGTCCTTCCTCGGATCCAACGCACCGTAGGCGATTGGATCCGCTGGGGAGTGAGGTGCGCGAGCGATGCCGTGGTGGTCATGGCGCCCTGGTCCCGCCGCTGGCGGCGAACCGGAGACTCGAAGCGGAGTCACAGTGGATGACACCATCCGGGTGGGGCCACCTACCCCGCGCCAGCCGGGAGACGACGCGCCGGCACCCGAGCGCCCGGCCCTGGCGGACATGCCGGCCACTGTCGCCCCGGTCACCCTGAGCCGGGTCTGCGACGCGCTCGACCTGCTGGACGTGCGCTACCTGGCCGACGGCGGCGGCAATCTGCTGGCCATGTGGGAGCGGCACGCCGTGCTCGTCGCGCTGGAGGGCCCGGAGGACGAGATCCTGGTGATGCGGGCCCGCCCGCACGCCACCGTCCCGCCGGACTGGGCCGACCGGGCGTACCGGGTGGTCAACGAGTGGAACCACACCCGCCGCTTCTGCAAGGCGTACATCGGCGACCCGACCGAGCGCGGCCAGCTCCCGATCTACGCCGAACTCCAGGTCCCGCTCGGCGCCGGGGCCCACGACGCGCTGCTCGTCGAGATGCTCGACTGCGGCGCCGCGGTCGCCACCACGTTCGTCGACTGGCTGCACGACGAGGGCGCGCTGCTCTGAGAGCCGGGCGGCTCAGCCGGCCGCCGGGTCCTCCATCACGTTCACCATGAAGTAGGCGGCCCGCTCCAGGTAGTCCCAGAGCGCGCCGGCGAGCTGCGGCGGCAGGTCCAGCGCGTCCACCGCCCGGCGCATGTGCAGCAGCCAGGCGTCGCGCTCCGCGGCGCCGATCCGGAACGGGGCGTGCCGCATCCGCAGCCGGGGGTGCCCGCGCTGCTCGGAGTAGGTGTGCGGCCCACCCCAGTACTGGATGAGGAAGAGGGTGAGCCGGTCCGCCGCCGGGCCCAGATCCTCCTCCGGGTACATCGGCCGCAGCAGCGGGTCCTCGGCGACGCCGGCGTAGAACTCGTCCACCAGCTTGCGGAAGGCCGGTTCACCGCCGATCGCCTCGAAGAGGGTCATCGACTCGCCTGGGGAAGTCACGCTTCCATCCTGCCAGGTGCGCCCCCGCGGTCGCGCCCGCCCGCGGGGCGGCGCGGATCACGTCACCGCGTGCCGGCGCCGGCCGTGCTCCCGGCCCCGGTCGCCCGCCGCCGGGCCACGCGCGGCGTGCGTGGGCGCGGCGGCGTCCGGGGCCGACTCGGCGCGGGCGGCCGCGATCGCCGCGTCGATGGTGCGCGGCCGAGGCCAGGCGAACGCCGCGACGAGCATCAGCAGCACGCCCGCCGCGCTCCACGCGCCGACCACCGACGGGACGGAGAACCGCTCGGCGAGGGCGCCGGTGGCGAGCACCGCGGCGCCCTGGATGACCTGGGTGCCGGTGGCCATCACCCCGAACGCCCGGGCCCGGTAGCCGTCCGGCAGGGCCTGCACGAACAGCCCGTTGGCGACCGGCACCAGCCCGGCGACGGCGAAGCCGCACGCCGCGGCGAGCAACGCCACCACGGACGGGGCCGGGTCGAGGAGCGCGGGCACGAGCACCGCCGGCGCGATCACCATCAGCGGCCGCATCAGCGCCAACCGGCGCGCCGGGGCGATCAGCCGCCCGATGATCACCCCGCCGAGGACGTATCCGACCGGACCGGCGGCCATGATGACCGCCTGGGCGGTGCCGGCGTCCATCGTGCCGTCGGTGCGCTCGGCGGCCCAGCCGGCGGCCAGCCCTTCGGGGACGATCGAGAACAGCATCGCGCTGAACACCAGCATCGCGATGGCCCGCAGCACCGGCCGCTCGAAGACGATCCGGAAGCCCTGGCCGGTCTCCCGCAGCAGGTGGCTGCGGTGCTTCGCGGTCATCGTCGACGGCCGGTCGCGTACGCCGACGCGGACCAGCAGGGCCGACAGGGCGAAGGTCGCCGCGTTGACGAGCAGCGCGGCGTTCGGGTTCAGCGCGGCGATGGTCGCGCCGATCAGGTAGCCGACGACCTGGGCGGCCTGGGACGCGCTGGTGAACGCGGACAGGCCCACCACCAGCCGGTCGCCGGTGAGGATCTGCGGCATCACCGCCGAGCGCGCCGCCTGGCTCGGCGGATTCGCGAGCGTGGCCAGGAAGATCAGCGCGAGGACCGACCAGGCCGGCATGAACGGCATGGCGACGAGCACCATCAGCGCCATGCGGATCAGGTCGCAGATCACCATGACCCGGCGGTAGCGGTGCCGCTCGGCGAGCGCGGAGAGCAACGGGCCACCGAGCAGCCAGGGCAGATAGCTGACCGCGAACGCGGCGGCGGAGAGCGCGACCGATTCGGTCTCGCGCAGCACGAGCACGGTGACCGCGGCCTTGGCGAGATAGTCGCCGACCCAGGAGAGGATGTTGGCGGCGAAGAGCGCCCGGAACTCCGGCTGACCGAACACGTCGCGGAAGGTGGCCGGGCCCTCCTGGGCGGGTCGCTCGTCGGACACCGTCGCCTCCATCGTTCCTGGTCGACCACTTGTGATGGCCCGACCGGGAACCGTCGTCAGATCAACCGATCAGCGAGGACACGAGCACGCTCCCCGGTGGAGCGTGTTCACCGGATTCTGCCCGATCGTCTGACAACTGGCTAGGGCGAACGGATTGATCGTCGCATCTCCGACTGAACCGAACGGACGATACCCGAGGGGCCGCGCGGAGCGCGACCCCCGGAAATAGTCCGGCTTGTCCGGCGACTCAGGTGGGTCCGCTGGTCCCCGTGCCCTCGGCCGTGGGCGTCGCCGGCGGCTGGGGCGGCAGCCCGGGGAAGAGCCGGGCCGCCGCGATCTGCGCTGTGATCCCGGAGTTCTCCAGTGCCTCGGCGAGGCGGCGGCGCAGCTCCCGGCCCACCGCGAACTGCCCGTCCGCGGTGGTCTTGACGACGGTACGGATCACCGTGCCGTCCACGGTGATCTGCTCGACGCCGAGGACCTCCGGCGCCTCGACGATCTTCGGCGCCAGCTCCGGGTCCAGCGCCACCGACGCCGCCGCGGTACGCAGCACCGCCGTGGCCTCCTCGGTGCCGGCGAAGCCGATCGGCAGGTCGACCACGACCAGGGCCCAGCCCTGACTCTTGTTGCCGACGCGGACGATCTCCCCGTTGCGGATGTACCAGAGCACCCCGCGGCCGTCACGGACCGTGGTCACCCGCAGGCCCACCGCCTCCACCACGCCCGTCGCCTCGCCGAGGTCGACCGTGTCACCGACGCCGTACTGGTCCTCGATCAACATGAACAGGCCGGCGATCAGGTCCTTGACCAGGCTCTGCGCGCCGAAACCGAGCGCCACGCCGGCGATGCCCGCGCTGGCCAGCAGCGGGGCCAGGTCGAAGCTGAACTCCTTGAGCACCATCAGCAACGCGATGCCGAAGACGAACGCGGTGACCATGCTGCGCAGCACCGACCCGATCGCCTCGGCCCGCTGCCGCCGCCGCTCCGGCACGAACTGGTCCGGGTCCGGCGTGGCGCTGGGAATCCGTTCCCGCAGCGGGCGGAGCATGGTCGGCACCGCGCCGTCGGTGGTGGTCCGCACCAGCCGGTTGATGGTCCGGTGCAGCGCCCAGCGGGCGGCCACCGCTAGCAGCAGGATCAGCGCCACCCGCAGCGGCTTGAACAGGATCCAGTAGCTGCTCTCGGCGAACCAGGCGGAGTCGGTGACCCGGTACACCCACTCGCAGGAGCTGCTGCCCTGGCAGTCCGGCCGCCGGTCGGAGACGGCGGACAGCAGGGCGGAGATCAGGTCGGAGAGATTCACAGTGCTTTCGTACCGCACCCGCGTCGCCCGTCCGGCGCGGACCCACCGCCGGCCGGGCAACCCGCCCTGCTTCCTGCTCCGTTGTACCGGGGGGCGGCAAGAACGCCCCGGCCCGCACGGGGGCCCCGCGACTGGCCGTCCAGCTCGCAGCTGGGCGGAGCAAGGGGAACAGCGACATGACGGAGGAGCTCTTAGGCGCGCGCCGATCCTGGTCCCGTCGTCAGGTGCTGACGGTGGTGGCGGCGGCGGCCGGCGCCGCGCCGCTGGTGGCGACCGGGGCGGCGAGGCTGTCTGCCGAATCGCCTGTCAAGTTCCGCAGCGACCCGTTCGAGATCCGCGATCTGCCGCAGGGTCAGCGGCCCTACTACAGCGGCGTACGGCTCCCGCTCGTCGACACGGGCACGCACGACGAGCACGGCGTACGCATGGCGCTGCTCACCGGGAAGCTCTACGACCATCCGGTGGCCCAGGCCCAGTACGGCATCAACCTGCTGGAGAGTTACCGGGTCACCGGCGATCAGGTGTACCTCAAGCGGGCGATGGCGCAGGCGCAGCGCCTGATCGACAGGCGGGTCGTGCGGCGGGACGCCTGGTTCTACCCGTACCGGTTCCGGCACGCCATGCACCGCGGCACCGACGTCTACGAGACGCCGTGGTACTCGATGATGGCCCAGGGGCAGGCGATGAGCCTCTTCGTCCGGCTGGCGCAGATCGTCGGCGAGCGCACCCACTGGCGGCAGGCGGCCGACTCGACGTTCGCGTCCTACCTGCTTCCGCCGGTGGGCGGCCTGCCGTGGGGGGTGTACGTCAAGGACGGGCTGCTCTGGCTTGAGGAGTACGCCCACCCGACGCGGGTGCGCGGCGACCAGACCTACAACGGGCACGTCTTCTCGGCCTTCGGGCTCTGGGACTACTGGAGCCTGAGCCGCGACGCCCGGGCCCGCCAGATGCTCCAGGGCGCGATCACCACCGCCCGGGACGCCCACCACCTCGTCCGCACCCGCCAGTGGCGGAGCCGGTACTGCCTCACCCACCGCAAGGACGCGGGCATGTACCACTCGACGCACATCATCCAGCACGCCGTGCTGCACGCGATCACCGGCGACCCGACCTTCGCCGGGATCATGGACCTGTTCTACTCCGACCACCCCACCTACGGGGTGTCCGGAACGATCCGGCTCGCCCCCGGGGACCACGTCGGCTACAAGTTCGACGCGGCCGGCACGGTCCTGGACCGCAAGCGGATCTCCCTGACCAGGCCGACCGAGGCGGCCTCCACGGAACGGCACAAGGTGATGCGGCAGACCGGCATCTGGTACGACATCAGCGAGGGGAGCCTGAGCGGCTACCTGGTCCAGGAGATCCCCGGCCGGTCGTACCAGATCGGGAGAGCGGCGCCGATCGGCTACCGCATCCCGCGCTCGGCGGTGGTCGTCGCCGCGCCCGGCAGGGCGTACTCCCTGGACGACGCCGGGAAGGTGACAGCGGTGACCGCCGGCCTCGCCGTCGGTGACACCGTGACAGTGGATCTGCGCGCCGCCATCGACGGCGTCCAGCACTACCGCCTGGCCGCCGGCCCGCACGAGGGCCAGTGGGTCCGGCTGGGCACCCTGCGTAGCGTCGGCACGGCGTAGCGCGAGCGCGCCGGAGCGCCCCGGTGCGGGTGATCCGGCGGGCCGCTTGCAGATTCGTGCGTGCAATCGAGGGCGCGATCAGGGACTATTGGCGCAACGGACGTCGGTGATCCGGCCGGCGTCGGAATTCGTTCCGCGCTGTTCGCGGGCGGTTCCGGCGCGCAGACGGCGGGAGCGGCTGGACCGGGAGGGTGAGCGCGATGCCTGACATACGACCCACGGCGGGCTCCGGTGCGCTCGTTCTCAACGCCACCTACGAACCCCTGTGCGTCGTGTCGGTGCGTCGTGCCGCGATCCTCGTGCTCTCCGCCAAGGCGATCTGCGTCGCCGACGGTGAGGGCATCCTGCACAGCGCGCGCAACGCGTTACCGGTGCCCTCAGTGGTACGCCTGACCCGCTACGTCCGGGTGCCCTACCGCACCCACGTCGGGCTGTCCCGGCGGGCCGTGTTCGCCCGCGACGGGTGGCGGTGCGCGTACTGCCGGGGGCCGGCGGAGACCATCGACCACGTCTTCCCGCGCAGCCGGGGCGGCCGGCACGCCTGGGAGAACGTGGTCGCCGCGTGCGCGCGGTGCAACCACACCAAAGGCGACAAGACGCCGGCCGAGCTGGGCTGGCGGCTGCACCACCTGCCGGCCGCCCCGAAAGGGGCGGCCTGGCGGGTCCTCGGGCACCGCGCGCCCGACCCGCGCTGGGCGGACTGGCTCGACCTGCGCGAGCCCGAGTCCGAGGCGGCCTGACCGGAGCGCTCAGCGTGCCTTGACCAGCGAGGCGTAGACGACCAGGTTGTCCGCGTACCCGGTCTCGCCGCCCACCCAGCGCCCACCGCAGGTGATCAGCCGCAGGTTGGGCCGGCTGAAGTCGCCGTAGACGTCCTCCACCGGCAGCTTCTCCTTGCCGTACCGCTCGATCGAGGTCACCTCGAACACCGCCACCGAGCGGTCCTCGCGGGTCACCTCGATCCGGTCGCCGTCGTCGAGGTTCTTCAGCCCGTGGAAGACGGCCGGCCCGGTGGTGGTGTCGACGTGCCCGACGAGCACCGCCGGGCCGTACTGGCCGGGGGTGGGGCCCTGGTCGTACCAGCCGACCTCGCCGGCCCGGTCCACGTCCGGCACGTCGATGCTGCCGTCCGGCGCGATTCCGACGCGGTGCACCGGCGCGCGCAGGTCGAGCTTGCCGATGCTCAGGTCGGTCGGCGGGCTGGCCGGCAGCACCGGGAACTTCTTCGGCGGCGGGCGCAGGCCGGCGACGATCCGGTCCGGCAGCACGCTGACCCCGGTCACCCGTTCCAGCCCGAGCATGGCCACGATCAGCGCCATCACGCTCGCCACCACGAGCACCGGGACACCGGGGTTGCGGCTCGGGGCGTACCGGCGGGTGGTGGCCGGTGCGGCGCGGGCCGGGACCGGCCGCGGGTCGGCGGTGGTGACGCTGGCCGTGAAGGCGTGCCCGGCGACATGGGCGAACCGGCGCGCGGCCCGGGACGTCAGCCGCAGCGCGGCCCGGAGCCGTTTCGCGCGCTCCGGCGGCCGGCGGCCGGCGGCGCGACGGCGGGTGCGGTCCGCCGCCGGGCCGGCGCGGTCCCGGCGGCGCGATTTGCGGGCCATGTCGGCGCCTCGTCAGACGCGGTTACCGGTCTTGCGGCGGGCGCTCACGCCGGCCACCACTGCCACCGCCACCAGGCCGCCGACCAGCAGCAGCGAGCCGGTCCCCCGGCCGCCCGCGGCGCCCCCACCGCCGGTCGCCGGTCCCTTGCTCGGCTGCGCCATGTTCAGCACGGTGAGCATGGTCGAGGCGGTGTTGCCGTTGGAGCAGTCCAGGTTCACCGGGTAGTCGCCGGGCGCCTTGTTGCCGGGCACGGTGACCGAGCCGGTGAGGAAGCCGTTGTCGGGCCGCAGCGTCACCCGCCCGAAGGCGTCCGAGGTGACCTGGGCCTGACGGTTGTTGCTGTTGTCGCAGCCGGCCCGCAGGCTCACCCGGGAACCGGCCTGGACGCTGTTCGGCGTCACCTCGATGAACACGCTCTCGCCGGCCCGCGCCGGTGGCGCGGTCGCCAGGACGAACGTCGCGACCAGGCCGAACAGGCCCAGTACGGACGACAGCACGCGGTGTGACAGGAGCCCTCGCATGGTTCCCCCCTCCCGGCGCGACGGTGCGCCGGACCCACTGACGGGCAGCGGCGGCTGCTTTCCCGGGGGGCAGGGGAAGCTAACGAGGCGCCTTCACCACCGGATGCCAGGCCAGCGGCGTGGAGAGCACCATCGTGCTGGACGGCTGGCCGTACGGGGCGAGCCGGTCGATGACCTCCTCGAACTCGCCCATGTTGGTGGCGGCGACCTTGAGCATGCTGCAGGCGTCCCCGGTGATCCGGTGGATCTCCATGATCTCCGGCCAGCCGGCCACCTCGGGGTCGTTGAGGATGCAGCGCGCGCCGTAGCAGGACATCCGGATCAGGGCGAGCACCGTGCGTCCGGCCCGGGTGAGGTCGACGTGGGCGTGGTAGCCGGTGATCACGCCGGACTCCTCCAGCCGCCGCACCCGTTCGGCCACCGCGGGCGGGGACAGGTGGACCCGGCGGGACAACTCGCTGTACGAGAGCCGGGCGTCGGCCTGGAGCTCACGCAGCAACGCCCAGTCCATGTCGTCCACGCGGGGACCTTCCTTCCGTAAAGGGAGCGACGCGAGATGGTTTCGGTTCGCGAGGTGAGACCACCATACCGCCGTTGAACAGGCATTCCATTCGGCCGCCCACCAGCGGGATCATGACGTCTACCCCGCGCACGGACGGAGAACGACTGTGGAACAGACGACGGCGGTGCGCCCGGTAACCCCCCAGGAACGGGCGGCTCGGGCGGCACGCAACGGCGGCGAGCCGACGCTGGAATTCGCCGAGCGCGTGCCGTACGACGCCTACGTACGGGCCAGCACCCTGCACCGGCTCCAGGAGCCGCTCAGCGACGACCCGGGCGAGATGTCCTTCCTGATGGTCAGCCAGATCATGGAGCTGTACTTCGGGCTGACCTGCCACGAGCTGCGGCACGCAAAGCGTGAGCTGCGCGAGGACCGGATCTGGGAGGCGCTGGCCCCGCTGCGCCGGGCCGCCCTGCACCTGGAGGGCCTCAACGCGGCCTGGCACGGCCTGCGCTGGATGAGCCCGGCCGACTTCAACCGCTTCCGCGACCGGCTCGGCGAGGGCTCCGGCTTCCAGTCCGCGATGTACCGGCAGCTGGAGTTCCTGCTCGGCCTGCGCGACCGGGCGCTGATCCGCCCGTTCCGCCGGCAGACCGACGTGTACGACGAGCTGACCGCCGCGCTGGCCACGCCGAGCCTCTGGGACGAGGTGGTGGCGCTGCTGGCCCGCAAGGGCTTCGACGTGCCGGCCGAGCTGCTGTCCCGGGACGTCAACACCGAGCACGAGGCGCACCCGGCGATCGAGGCGGCCTGGGTCCGGATCTACGGCGACAGCGGCCCGGACAACCACCTGCGCCTGCTCGGCGACGCGCTGACCGAGATCGCCGAGGAGTTCGGCGACTGGCGCTGGAACCACGTCAAGGCCGTGCAGCGCACCATGGGCGCCAAGGTCGGCAGCGGCGGTTCCGCCGGACTGGCATGGTTGCAGCGCAGCATGGCCCGGGTGGTCTTCCCGGAGCTGTGGTCGGCCCGCACCGCGATGTGACGAGAGAGAACAGCATGCACACCCCCGAGAACGAAGCCCTCCGCCGCGACGCCGACGACCCCGGTCACCGGCACCTGTTCCACATCCCGCCGGCTGACGGCGGTCGCTACCCGGACACCGCGTACCTGGCCGGTAACTCGCTCGGCCTGCAGCCCCGCGCCACCCGGGACGAGCTCCTCGCCGACCTCGACGCCTGGCAGCGCCTGGGCGTGGAGGGGCACCTGGAGTCGGAGCGGCCCTGGCTGCCGTACCACGAGCTGCTGACCGCGCCGGCCGCCCGCCTGGTCGGCGCGCTGCCCGCGGAGACGGTGGTGATGAACTCCCTCACCGTCAACCTGCACCTGCTGATGGTGAGCTTCTACCGGCCGGCCGGCGAGCGCACCCGCATCGTGATCGAGGACAGCGCGTTCCCGTCGGACAGCTACGCGGTGCGCAGCCAGGCCCGCTTCCACGGCCTGGACCCGGACACCACCGTCGTACGCCTCAAGCCGCGCCCCGGCTCCGACACGCTCGGCACGCAGGACGTGCTGGACTTCCTGGCCCGCGAGGGCCACACGGTGGCGCTGCTGATGCTCGGCGGCGTGAACTACCTGACCGGCGAGCTGATGGACATCCCCGCCATCACGGCCGCCGGGCGGGCCGCGGGCGCGGTGGTCGGCTGGGACCTGGCGCACGCCGCCGGCAACGTGCCGCTGGCGCTGCACGACTGGGACGTCGACTTCGCCGCCTGGTGCTCCTACAAGTACCTCAACTCCGGCCCGGGCGCGCTGGGCGGCGTCTTCGTCCACGAGCGGCACCTCGGCGACCCGTCGATTCAGCGCTTCGAGGGCTGGTGGAGCACCGAGGCGGCCACCCGGTTCGAGATGACCCCGGTGTCCCGGCCGCCGGCCACCGTCGAGGCGTGGCAGATCTCCAACCCGCCGATCTTCGCGATGGGCCCGGTGCGTACCTCGCTGGAGCTGTTCGACTCCGTCGGCATGCCGGCGCTGCGCGAGCGCAGCCTGCGGCTCACCGCCTTCCTGGAGCAGTTGCTCGACGAGGTGACGCCCGGCCGCCCGCTGAGCGTGGTCACCCCGCGCGACCCGGCCCGGCGCGGCTGCCAGCTCTCCGTCCGGATCGGCGTGGGCAGCGCGAACGAGCTGACCAAGCGGCTGCGGCACGAGCACGGCGTCGTCGCCGACGCCCGGGAGCCGGACATCGTCCGGTTCGCCCCGGTGCCGCTCTACTCGACGTACCACGACTGCTGGCGGGTCGCCGAGGCGCTGGCGGCAACTGTTGAGAAGGAGGGCTCATGACCGAGCGCGACGAGATCGCTGTCGTCGGCGCCGGGCTGGCCGGCTGCCTGCTGGCCTGCTACCTGGCGCGGCGCGGCTACCCGGTGGCCCTCTACGAGCGGCGGCCCGACCCGCGTACCGGCACCGTCGAGCGGGGCCGCTCGATCAACCTGGCGCTGTCCGAGCGCGGCCTGGACGCGCTGCGCCGCATCGGCCTGGAGGACGAGGTGATGGCGGACGCGCTGCCGATGCGCGGCCGCATGATCCACCCGGTCGAGGGTGAGCCGGAGTTCCAGTCCTACAGCGGCTCCGGGGACCGGGCGATCAACTCGATCAGCCGGGGCGCGCTGAACAACGCGCTGCTGGACGCCGCCGCCGCGCTGCCGAACGTGCGCGTCGCGTTCGACCACCGGCTGGTCGGCCGCGCCCTGCTCGGCGGCGAGATGACGTTCGAGACCCCGCAGGGCAAGGTCACCGCCACCGCCTCGGTCATCCTCGGCGCCGACGGCGCCGGCTCCGCGGTGCGCGGGCAACTGCTCGCGTACGGGGGCCTGACCGAGAGCCTCGACTTCCTCGACTACGGCTACAAGGAGCTGACCATCCCGCCGCTGGGCGGGGAGTTCGCGCTCGACCCGGGCGCGCTGCACATCTGGCCGCGCGGCACCTCGATGATGATCGCGCTGCCGAACCCGGACCGCTCCTTCACCTGCACGCTCTTCTGGCCGACCCACGGCACGCGCAGCTTCGCGTCGCTGAGCAGCCCGGCCGCGATCGAGCGGTTCTTCGCCACCCACTACCCGGACCTGGTCCCGCTGGCCCCGAACCTGGTCGACGACTACCAGCACAACCCGATCGGCCTGCTCGGCACGGTGCGCTGCACGCCGTGGCAGGTGGCCGGGAAGGTCGGCCTGATCGGCGACGCCGCGCACGCCATCGTGCCGTTCTACGGCCAGGGCGCGAACTGCGCGTTCGAGGACGTGGTCGAGCTGGACCGCTGCCTCGACGAGTGCGACGACGAGTGGGCCGCCGCGCTGCCGCTGTTCCAGCACCGCCGCCAGGACAACGCGGAGGCGATCGCCCGGATGGCGCTGGCGAACTTCGTGGAGATGCGGGACAAGGTCGCCTCGCCGGTGTTCCGGACCCGCAAGCAGGTCGAGCACGCGCTGGAGCGCGCGCTGCCCGGCCGCTACGTCTCCCAGTACGAGCTGGTCTCGTTCTCGACCACCCCGTACGCGCAGGTGCGCCGCCGGGTGCGCGCGCAGTACGCGGTGGTCGGCGCGGTGGCGGCCGGCGCGGTGGCGCTGCTGGCCGGTGGGGTCCGCGCGGCGCTGGGGCGGCGGCGATGACGCTCTGGGATCCCCGGCTGATGGCCGGGCACGCGCCGGACGGCCCCGGCCTGCTGCGCAACTTCGTCGGCGGCGAGTTCGTCGACGCCGGCGCCCGGTTCACCAAGCGCAGCCCGGTCACCGGCGAGCCGGTGTTCGAGGTGGTCGAGGCGTCGCAGTCCACGGTGGACGACGCGGTGGCCGCCGCCCGGGCGGCGCTGCGCGGCCCGTGGGGCCGGATGGGGGAGCGGGAACGCGCCGAGGTGCTGCGCCGGGTCGCCGACGAGCTGGAGCGGCGCTTCGACGACCTGGTTGCCGCCGAGGTGGCGGACACCGGCAAGGCCATCTCGCAGGCCCGGACGCTCGACATCCCGCGCGGCGCGGCCAACTTCCGCGCGTTCGCCGAGATCGTCGCGACCGCGCCCACCGAGTCGTTCACCACTGTCACCCCGACCGGTGGCCGGGCGCTGAACTACGCGGTCCGCAAGCCGGTCGGCGTGGTCGCGGTGATCGTGCCGTGGAACCTGCCGCTGCTGCTGCTCACCTGGAAGGTCGCGCCGGCCCTGGCCTGCGGCAACGCCGTGGTGGTCAAGCCCAGCGAGGAGACCCCGGCCTCCGCCACGCTGCTGGCCGAGGTGATGGCCGCGGCGGGCGTGCCGGACGGCGTGTTCAACCTGGTGCACGGCTTCGGCCCGGGCTCGGCCGGCGAGCACCTGACCCGCCACCCGGGCGTGGACGCGATCACGTTCACCGGCGAGTCGGCCACCGGCAGCGCGATCATGCGCGCCGCCGCCGACGGGGTGAAGGCGGTCAGCTTCGAGCTGGGCGGCAAGAACGCCGGCCTGGTGTTCGCCGACGCCGACCTGGACGCGGCGGTCGCCGGTTCGGTGCGGTCCAGCTTCACGAACGGCGGCCAGGTGTGCCTGTGCACCGAGCGCATCTACGTGCAGCGGCCGGTGTTCGAGGAGTTCACCGCGCGGCTGGCCAAGCGCGCCGACGAACTGGCGTACGGCTGGCCGGACGACGAGGCGACGGCGAACATGCCGCTGATCTCGCACGGGCACCGGGACAAGGTGCTCGGCCACTACGCGCTGGCCCGTACCGAGGGCGCCGAGGTCCGCGCCGGTGGGGGCACGCCGCGCTTCGGCGACGGCCGCGACGGCGGGGCGTACGTGCAGCCGACGGTGCTCACCGGCCTCGGCGCGGACGCCCGCACCAACCAGGAGGAGATCTTCGGCCCGGTGGTGCACGTCGCGCCGTTCGACGACGAGGACGAGGCGTTCGCGCTGGCCAACGGCACCGACTACGGCCTGGCCGCCGCGGTGTGGACGCGGGACGTGGGCCGGGCGCACCGGGCCGGCGCCCGGCTCGACGCCGGCATCGTCTGGGTGAACACCTGGTTCCTGCGCGACCTGCGCACCCCGTTCGGCGGGGTGAAGGCGTCGGGTGTGGGCCGCGAGGGCGGCGTGCACTCGCTCGACTTCTATTCCGAACTGACAAACGTCTGTGTGGACCTGTCATGAGCGCGCGTGGTGGGCAGAATGGCCGGAATCCCCAGCGACGTAAGCGAGGAACCGCCATGACCGTGGACATCGAGGCCGCCAACCGGGAACTCGCGGTGGCCCGGCAGGAGGGCAAACCCTGCCCGCCGCTGCGCGGCCGGCTGCTGCCCGAGGGCGACGTCGAGGCCGCGTACCAGGTGCAGCAGGTCTACACCCGGCAACGGCTGGGCAAGGGGCACCGCCGCGTCGGCGCGAAGATCGGCCTGACGTCGCGGACCGTGCAGGAGAGCTTCGGCGTCTTCCAGCCCGACTTCGGGGTGCTCTTCGACGACATGGCCGTCGGCGACGGCGTCGAGGTGCCGATCGACCGGCTGCTCCAGCCGCGGGTGGAGGCGGAGATCGCCTTCGTGCTCGGCGCGGACCTGCCGGACGAGCGGGTCACCACTGTCGACCTGATCCGGGCGGTGGACCACGTGCTGCCGGCCATCGAGATCGTCGACTCGCGGGTCGCCGACTGGGACATCTCCATCGTGGACACGGTGGCGGACAACGCCTCCAGCGGGCTGTTCGTGCTCGGCACCGCGCCCCGGCGGCTCGCCGACGTGGACCTGCGGTTGTGCGGCATGGTGCTGGAGCACGCCGGTGAGCCGGTCTCGGTCGGCGCGGGCGCGGCCTGCCTCGGCAACCCGCTGCACGCGTTGCAGTGGCTGGCCGCGACCATGGCCCGGGCGGGCGATCCGCTCAAGGCCGGTGACGTGGTGCTCTCCGGCGCGCTCGGCCCGATGGTGCCGGTCACGCCCGGCGCCGCGTACGAGGCGCGCATCTCCGGGCTCGGCTCGGTGCGTACCTGTTTCTCGCGGGAGGGAAGCTCATGAGCGGCGTCGGAGTGGCGGTGCTGGGGTCGGGCAACATCGGCACCGACCTGATGATCAAGGTGCTGCGGCTCAGTGAGAGCCTGCGCATGGTGGCGATGGCCGGCATCGACCCGGCCTCGGACGGTCTGGCCCGGGCCCGCAGGCTCGGCGTGACCACCACCGCCGAGGGCGTCGACGGCCTGGTCGCGCTGCCCGAGTTCGCCGACGTCCAGCTCGTCTTCGACGCCACCTCGGCCGGCGCGCACAAGCGGCACGACGAGGTGCTGCGGGCGCACGGGCGCACCGTCGTCGACCTGACCCCGGAGGCGATCGGCCCGTACGTGGTGCCGCCGGTGAACCTCGACGAGCACCTGGGCGAGCCGAACGTCAACATGGTGACCTGCGGCGGGCAGGCGACGGTGCCGATCGTGCACGCGGTCGGCCGGGTCACAGCCGTCGCGTACGGGGAGATCGTCGCCTCGATCGCCTCGAAGTCGGCCGGTCCGGGCACCCGGGCCAACATCGACGAGTTCACCGAGACCACCGCCCGCGCCATCGAGGTGGTCGGCGGCGCCGAGCGCGGCAAGGCCATCATCGTGCTGAACCCGGCCGACCCGCCGCTGTTGATGCGCGACACGGTCTACTGCCTGTGTCCGGACGCCGACGCCGACCGGGTGAAGATCGTCGCCTCGGTGGCCGACATGGTGGCCGCCGTGCAGGAGTACGTGCCCGGCTACCGGCTCAAGCAGGACGTGCAGTTCGACGCCGTCGACACGTACGCGCCGGTGCTCGGCCGGCACTTCACCGGCCTGCAGGTGTCGGTGTTCCTGGAGGTCTCCGGCGCCGGGCACTACCTGCCCGCGTACGCCGGGAACCTCGACATCATGACGTCGGCCGCGCTGCGCACCGCGGAGCGGCTGGTGGCGCTGCGTTCCCCGGAGGGGGCACCCCGATGACCGACCTCTACATCCAGGACGTGACGCTGCGCGACGGCATGCACGCCATCGGGCACCGCTACACGGTCGACCAGGTGCGTACCATCGCCGCCGCGCTCGACGCGGCCGGTGTGGCCGCGGTCGAGGTGGCGCACGGCGACGGCCTGGCCGGCTCCAGCGTCAACTACGGGCACGGCGCCGCCGCCGACGCGGACTGGATCGCCGCCGCCGCCGAGGTGCTGACCACCGCGCGGCTGACCACGCTGCTGCTGCAGGGCATCGGCACCATCGCCGACCTGAAGGCGGCGAAGGCGCTCGGCGTGACGAGCGTCCGGATCGCCACGCACTGCACCGAGGCGGACATCTCCGCCCAGCACATCGCCTGGGCCCGCGAGAACGACATGGACGTCTCCGGGTTCCTGATGATGTCGCACCTCAACGACCCGGCCGGGCTGGCCGCGCAGGCCAAGCTCATGGAGTCGTACGGCGCGCACTGCGTCTACGTCACCGACTCCGGCGGGCGGCTGCTGATGTCGGACGTGGCGCAGCGAGTCGACGCGTACCGGCAGGTGCTGGAACCGGAGACGCAGATCGGCATCCACGCGCACCACAACCTGTCCCTGGGTGTGGCGAACAGCGTACTGGCGGTCGAGCACGGCCGGATCCTCGGCGACGGCCCGCTCGGTTCGCCGTCCGGGCGGACCGTCCGGGTGGACGCCTCGCTGGCCGGCATGGGCGCGGGCGCGGGCAACGCGCCGCTGGAGGTCTTCGTCGCGGTCGCCGAGCTGCACGGCTGGAAGCACGGCTGCGACGTGTTCGCGCTGATGGACGCCGCCGACGACCTCGTCCGCCCGTTGCAGGACCGGCCGGTCCAGGTGGACCGGGAGACGCTCTCCCTGGGGTACGCGGGCGTCTACTCCAGCTTCCTGCGGCACGCCGAGCGGGCCTCGGCCAAGTACGGCGTGGACGTCCGCTCGATCCTGGTCGAGCTGGGCCGCCGCCGGATGGTCGGCGGCCAGGAGGACATGATCGTGGACGTGGCACTGGACCTGGCCGGTAAGGAGAACAACTCATGATCGGGCCGGACATCGCCGGCATCGCGGAGAAGCTGGGCGCGGCGGCCGACACCGCCACCGCGATCCCGCAGCTCGCCGCCGAGACCGGCCTCGACGTCGACGCCGCGTACGCGGTGCAGACCGCGCTGGTGAAGCGCCGCCTCGACCGGGGCGAGCGGCTGGTCGGGCTGAAGATGGGCCTGACCAGCAAGGCGAAGATGGCGCAGGTCGGCGTGGACGAGGTGATCTGGGGCCGGCTGACCGACGTGATGCGGGTGCCCGACGGCGGCGCCGTCGACGTCGGTGACTTCATCCACCCGCGCGTCGAGCCGGAGGTGGCGTTCCTGCTGGACCGGCTGCCCGACCCGGGCGAACCGGTCGGCTCGTTCACCCGGGCGGTACGCGCTGTCGCCCCGGCGATCGAGCTGATCGACTCCCGGTACGCGAACTTCACCTTCTCCCTGCCGGACGTGATCGCCGACAACACCTCGGCCGCCGCGTTCGTGGTCGGGCCGTGGGCGCCGGTGCCGGACGGGCTGGACAACCTCGGCGTGCTGCTGGAGATCGACGGGCGGGTGGCGCAGGTCGGCTCGACCGCGGCCATCCTCGGCGACCCGCGCCGCGCGCTGGACGAGGGCCTGCGGCTGGCCGGCCGGCACGGCGTCCGGCTGCGCAAGGGCTGGGTGTTCCTGGCCGGCGCGGCCACCGCCGCGGTGCCGCTGCGCCCGGGCGCGCACGTGCGCGCCACTGTCGAGAAGCTCGGTTCCGCCTCCCTGAAGGTTCTCCCATGACCGCCCGCGTGGTGGCCGGGAAGGCCGTGCCGCGGGGCGCGTTCCCGCACGTCAAGGTGGCCGGCGGATTCGTCTACGTGTCCGGTACGTCGTCGCGCCGGCCGGACAACACGTTCGCCGGGGTGTCGGTGGACGAACTCGGCACCACCGACCTGGACATCCGGGAGCAGACCCGGGCCGTGATCGAGAACATCCGGGACCTGCTGCGCTCGGTCGGCGCCGACCTCGGCGACCTGGTGCAGATCACCAGCTACCTGGTCAACATGAACGACTTCGGTGGCTACAACCAGGTGTGGGCCGAGTTCTTCGACGCGACCGGCCCGACCCGGACCACTGTGGCCGTGCACCAGCTTCCGCACCCGCATCTGCTGATCGAGATGCAGGCCGTCGCCCTTCTTCCGTCGGGAGGTTCCCATGAGTGAGATCGCCGAGCCGTTCAGCTTCTCCGGCTGGATCGGCGACAACCAGCACCTGCTCAAGCCCCCGGTGGGCAACAAGGAGATGCTGCCCGGCAGCGACGACTTCATCGTCATGGTGGTGGGCGGCCCGAACCAGCGCACGGACTTCCACGTCGACCCGTACGAGGAGTTCTTCTACCAGGTCAAGGGCAACATGCACGTCAACCTGATGCTCCCCGAGGGGCCGCGTACGGTGCACGTGCGCGAGGGCCAGATGTGGATGCTGCCGCGCAACACCCCGCACTCGCCGCAGCGTCCCGAGGCCGGCTCGATCGGCATGGTGATCGAGCGGGTCCGCGAGGAGGGCACGCTGGAGAAGTTCCAGTGGTACTGCGCCGAGTGCCACCACAAAGTGCACGAGGTGGAGTTGCAGGTCCGCGACATCGCCGCCGACCTGCCCCCGGTCTTCGCCGCGTTCTACGCCGACGAGAAGGCCCGCACCTGCGACAACTGCGGCGCGCTGCACCCGGGCAAGGGCTGACGCCGGTGTCGATGCCGGTCGTGGACGTGCACACGCACGTCGTACCGAAGGGGTGGCCGGACCTCGCCGCGGCGTGCGGCGGGTCCGGCTGGCCCTGGCTGCGGGTGGACTCCGAGCGCGCCGCCATGATCATGGTGGGGGAGACGGAGTTCCGCCCGATCGGCGCGCAGTGCTGGGACGCGCCGACCCGGCTCGCCGACATGGCCGCCGACGGCGTGGACGTGCAGGTCGTCTCGCCCACCCCGGTCTTCTTCAGCTACGACCGCCCGGCCGACCAGGCGGTCAAGGTGGCCCGGATCTTCAACGACCTCACGCTGGAGGTCACTGCGGCCGGCGGCGACCGGCTGGTGTCGTTCTGCCAGGTGCCGTTGCAGGACGCGGACGCGGCCTGCGCCGAGCTG
This sequence comes from Micromonospora chalcea, assembly GCF_002926165.1. GTDB lineage: Bacteria > Actinomycetota > Actinomycetes > Mycobacteriales > Micromonosporaceae > Micromonospora > Micromonospora chalcea. The sequence continues at coordinate 110,062 of NZ_MAGP01000057.1, forward strand.
GACCGCTGCCTGGCGGCCGGGCACGCCGGGGTGGAGATCGGCAACCACGTCGGCGACCGGGACCTGGACGACGCGGGCATCGTGCAGTTCCTCACCCACTGCGCCGAGGTCGGCGCGCCGGTCTTCGTGCACCCGTGGGACATGCCCGGCGGCCCCCGCCTGGACCGGTGGATGGCCCGTTGGCTGACCGGGATGCCGGCCGAGACGCACCTGTCGGTGCTGGCGCTGATCCTCGGCGGCGTGTTCGACCGGGTGCCGGACACGCTGCGGATCTGCTTCGCGCACGGCGGCGGCAGCTTCCCGTTCTGGCTGGGCCGCGCCGACAACGCCTGGCACCGCCGCGGCGACCTGGTACGCGGCGCGTCGAGCGGGCCGCCCAGCTCGTACGTGGACCGGTTCCACGTCGACTCGGTGGTCTTCGAGCCGGCCGCGCTGCGGCTGCTCGTGGACACCATGGGCGCCGAGCGGGTGCTGCTCGGCAGCGACTACCCGTACCCGCTGGGGGAGCGGCCGGTGGGCCAGGTGGTGCACCGGGCGGACTTCCTCACCGACGATCAGCGGGCCGCGCTGCTCGGCGGCAACGCGCTGCGGTTCCTCGGCCGCTGAGACCGGCGCGGGTGCGTCCGTCGTCGCCCTAGAGTCGACGGACGCACCCGGCGCTGTTCAGGACCGGCCGGACGTGTCGCCCGGCCTCCCGGCCGCCGGACCGGCAGGATGGACGGCATGGCCGAGCCGCACGACCTGACCGCGCTGGAACAGGCCGCCGCGATCCGCCGGGGCGAGCTGTCCAGCCTGGAACTGGTCGAGCACCACCTGCGCCGGGTCGAGGCGCTCGGCGACACCGTCGGCGCGTTCGTCACCGTCACCGCCGAACACGCGCGGGCGGCCGCCCGCGCGGCCGACGCGGTCCCGGCGGCGGACCGGCATCCCCTGCACGGCGTGCCGACCGCGATCAAGGACCTGACACTCACCGCCGGGGTACGCACCACCTTCGGCTCGGCCGCCTTCGCCGACTTCGTCCCGCCGGTCGACGCCGACGTGGTCCGCCTCATGACCGACGCCGGCCTGGTCAGCGTCGGCAAGACCACCACCTCCGAGCTGGGCTGCTCGCTGTACTCCGAGGGGCTGGTGGCGCCGCCGGCCCGCAACCCGTGGGACCTCGCGGGCACAGCGGGCGGGTCCAGCGGCGGGGCGGCCGCAGCGGTGGCCGCCGGACTGGTGCCGGTGGCCCAGGGCTCCGACGGCGGCGGCTCGCTGCGCATCCCGGCCGCGCTCTGCGGTCTGATCGGCTACAAACCCAGCCGGGGCATGGTCTCCGGCGGGCCACTCGGCTTCGGTGGCTTCGGGCTGCCGGTGAACGGGCCGATCGGCCGCACCGTCGCCGACGTGGCCGCGCTGCTCGACGTGCTGGCGCGACCCGTGCCCGGCGAGCCGTACCTGCCGCCGGCCGCGCCCGCCGGCGGCTACCTCGGCGTCGCCCGCTCCGCCCGCGCCACCGGCCCCGGCCGGCTGCGCGTCGGCCGCTTCACCACGCCGATGCTCGCCGACGAGCCGGTCCACCCCGACTGCGTCGACGCCGTCGACCGGGCCGCCGCGCTGCTCACCGACGCCGGGCACGAGGTGGTCGACGTCGTCGCGCCGCTCGGCCCCGAGGCGTGGCCGCTGTTCGAGACCCTCTGGTACGCGCTGGCGGTCACACCGGTCCCGCCCGACCGGGAAGGCGAGCTGCTGCCGCTGACCCGGTACCTGCGGGAGCGCGGCGCGGCCCTCGGCGTCCCCACGCTGATGGCCGCGCTCGGCGAGCTGCAGGCGCAGGTACGCCTCGGCGTACGCCGTACCGCCGGTTGTGACCTGCTGCTCTGCCCGACGCTCGCGGCCCCGCGGATGCCGGTCGGCGCGCTCGCCGCCCTCGAACCGGCAGAGGATTTCGACAGGCAGCGGCGCTTCTCGCCGTACTGCGCGGTCTTCAACGTCACCGGCGATCCGTCCGTTTCCCTGCCGGTCGGACGCACCCCCGACGGCCTGCCGGTCGGGGTGCTGCTCACCGGCCGGTACGGCGACGACGCGACATTGGTCGCCACTGCCGCGCAGCTTGAGCACTCGAGTGGCGGATGGGATCAGCACCCCGCAATCTGGCTGGCCACCGACTCCGCTAACGTGAACATCACAAGTGAGGTGCGGCGCGGCCGGTCCTGACCGGTCACCCGACCCGAATCATTCCTGGTCTCTCTTTCCGCCTGGGGGCGTTGGGATTGTCTGTTACCGAGACGTTGGTGGTCTTCGTCGGCATCCCGGCCGCCGCGGTGCTGCTGATCGCCGGCCTGGCGGCCGTCGGGGGCAGCCGTGGCAACGGTGGCGGCGCCAAGCGCTACCGGCCGGGCCGGCCCTTCGACTTCACTCCGGTCTGGTTCCTGAGCCGTCCGGAGCAGCTGGCCGACTCGGCCGGCACGGCGCTGTCCGCCGGAGCGCAGGCGCCGGCGTTGACCAGCCGCAAGCAGGAGCAGGCCGGCCGGGAGGCGCCGGCCGGTGGAACCGGAGGCGCAAGTGACCGTTGGTGAAGCGCGGCCCACGACGGGGACGGACACTCCGCCCGACGTGCTGGACGGACCGTTCTCGACCCGTCAGCTGCTCCGCATCGACGAGGCGCTGCGCCTCGCCGACCAGGGCACCGGCCTGGTCTTCTCGGTCTACGTCGGCGGGCTGGACGAGCCGATCCGGGAGCACGCCGAGCGGCTGCACCGCCAGCTCGCCGAGCCCGACCGCTCGGTGCTGATCGCGGTGTCGCCCAACCAGCGGCAGCTGGAGGTCGTCACCGGCCGGTACGCGCGCAAGCGCATCCCGGACACGTACGCGAAGCTGGCCGCGCTCTCCATGGTGGCCGCCTTCGGCGGCGGCGACCTGGCCGGCGGCATCATCCAGGGCCTCGACCAGCTCGCCAGCCACGCCGGCAAGGGCTGACCCGCCCCGCACACGACGAAGCCCGGCCCGCGCACCGCGCGGGCCGGGCTTTCTCGTCGTCTCAGCGGGGCCAGGCAGAAGGATCCAGGCGCATGGGCCACGGCTCGTCGAGCTGGGCGGCGTCATCCGGCCCGACCGTACCCATCAGGTTGTAGTGGACACCCTTGACCAGTTGGTAGCGGTAGATCACCGGGCCGAAGTCGCCTCGCTCCACCCGCCAGTAGTGCGGGATGCCGGCCTCGGCATAGAGCGGAGGCTTGATCAGCCGGTCATACCGGCGGCTGCTGGGTGACTCGATCTCGACGACGAGCGCGACATCCGAGGGGTGCGTCCACAAGCCGTCCGGGGGAGCGCTCGGCTTCAGCACGGAGATGTCCGGAATGAGATTGGCGACAGGTGCCCGGAGTCCGGCCTCCCGAATGACCCACCAACCGGTCGGCGCAGTGGCCTGGAGCGCCGATCGGATCTCGTCGGCCAGAAGTTGGTGCCCGTACCCGGGGGGTGGGGTCACGTGCAGGCTCCCGTCGATGATCTCGTAGCGGCTTCCGTCCTCGGGGAGGTCGGACAGGTCCTGCTCCTGCCACGGCCGCTCCGGCGGGCGCCACTCGTGGGTCGGTTGTGCCATCACGTCCACCTCCTCCGCACACGATAACGGCCGGGGGTCGGCACGGGCTCCCACCCACGCCGGCCCCCGGCCGCCGCGCCCCTGCTTTCTGGCGCTGCGGGCGTCCCGCTCGCGGGCCCTCAGCGCGCGGACCACACCGTCGCGACCCTCCGACAGCACCCGCCGCAGCGCCTG
>NZ_MAGP01000058.1 GCF_002926165.1 Micromonospora chalcea
CGCCGACGGCTCGGGCCGCTTCCTGCGTCCGGTCTGGTCGTTCAGTGTCGCGGTCATCACGGCACCCTCCTCACCAGGCACAACGCCCGGCAGGTCAGGCCGGAAACACCCTTAGATCCACAGACCCCACCGCCGTTAAAAATCTGATTGTCGCGCTACGCAAGGCCGCTGGCTTGGAGGACGCTGCCTGAGAGGGCGGTTCGGTAGCCTTTGCCCATTGTGGGCTTGGCTCGGGATGTGAATGCGAGCGATGGTCGTAACCGGTGAGGTCCCGGTCGCGTTGGGCCGATCATGGGCGAGCGAGCGGCGTATCCGAGTGACCTGACCGACGAGCAGTGGGCGGTGGTCGGTCCGTTCCTGCAGGCGTGGAAGGACCGGCATCCGTCGGTGTCGGGGCATCAGGGCCGCTACGAGCTGCGGGAGATCGTGAACGCGATCTTCTACCAGAACCGGACCGGCTGTCAGTGGGCGTACCTGCCGCACGACCTGCCGCCAAAGTCGGCCACCTACTACTACTTCGCTCTGTGGCGTGATGACGGCACCGACCAGGTGATCCACGATCTGCTGCGCTGCCAGGCGCGGGAGAAGGCCGGCCGGGCAGAGGACCCGACCGCGGTGGTGTTGGACACACAGTCGATCCGGGCCGCCAACCACGTCCCGGCAGCGACGACCGGCAAGGACGCCGGCAAGAAGGTCCCGGGCCGCAAGCGGGGCCTGGCCGTCGACGCCCTCGGTTTGATCATCGCGGTCGTGGTCACCGCGGCGTCGGTCACCGACAACGCGATCGGCGTGCGACTGCTGGACAACGTCGTGGCTCACACCCCGACGGTGACCAAGGCATGGGTCGACGCCGGGTTCAAAGACGACGTGCAGATCCACGGCGCCGTGAACGGCATCGACGTCGAGCAGGTCAAACGCTCCGACACCACGGCCGGGTTCGTGCCGATCGCCCGCCGGTGGGTAGTGGAGCAGACCAACGGCACCCTGATGCTGCACCGCCGTCTGGTCCGTGAATACGAGAGCCGACCCGCCTCCGCGGTGTCACGCACCTGGTGGGCCTCGACGGCGAACCTCATCCGCCGGCTGACCGGCACCACCACCACGTCCTGGCGCGACCCAGGCGTGGACAGCGGGATGCTGGCAGGATAGGTCAGCAACGAAGCTCCTGTGCTGGGCAGTGCGCCTTGGTCGACTGCTGTCCTACCGGGAGCTTCGTCCTATCTGGAGCAGCGACACTCCGCTACGCGCCTGCTCAGGAGCCCTCGATCACGATGAAAATGGCTCAGTGGGGCCGTGATGCTCCTGACTGCACTCGACCGGGACGATACGCGGGCCTGCCGCAAGCGCGCGATGGATCCTGACACGAACTCCTTGATCGATCGACCCTCGAAGGGCAGTGGCCGGAGGGTGCGCCGATCCGGCGGACTACCGCGCCTCGTCGCCGTGGCGACGCCGCCCCTCGACCCGGTCCTGGACGATGCGCGTGCTCTGGTCGGGAGCCAGTTCCGAGAACACCCGCAGGTGCTTCTGGTCCACCCACGTCACCTGCGTGCCGTCCCCGAAACCGTCGTAGCTGTCGACGCTCTTGCGGGTCAGGTTGTTCATCCTTCGGCCGTCGAGGTCACAGGCGAACATGTCGGTCGCCAGCCCGTTCGGCTGCGGCGACTCGAACGCCACCCGGGCACGTTCCGGGTCCGGATCCGACAGGAGCGGGCGACCGGTCGCCGGTGAGCGCCAGACGTCCTCGGGATAGCGGATCCCGGCACGGACGACCAGAAGGTAGGGCGTACGGGACACCGGCCGGCCGCCGATGCACTCGACCGCGACGACCAGTCCCGGCGTACCCGTCGATCGCGCCACCTCGACCTGCCCGGCGTGCAGGGCCGCTCCGTCGACGTACGGCAGTATGCCGCCGCGGTCGAGCAGCCCGACCGCGGCGAAGCGACGGTGCGGGGGCCGTCCGGAGACGGCTTGCAGGTAGGCGAGGTCCGTGATGATGTGCAGGACGACACCGGCCGCCGCGCGACACGTGCCGCGCACCACGAATCGATGGGGCAGCGGCGTGGCCCGGGCGAGGTCCGCCCCGGTCAAGGCGGTGCGCAGGTCGACCCTGCGGGGGTTCGCCCCCTCCGCTGCGGCAAGCGACCAGTCGGCCGGTAGGACGTACAGGTCGCGGCCCGGGACCAGCACCCGCTTCTGCGGGCCCTCGCCGTACTCGACCGCGCTGATCCGGACGTTCGAGGCGACCGGGATCGCGTCCAGTTCGAGGGCGGGACGCAGGTGACGTCGCCTCACCCGCAGGCTGACGTGTCCCAGCTCCGCCGGATCCGCGGTGGGCCGGAACTCCAGCACCAGGTAGGCGACCACGCACAGGACGGTCAGCGCCCACGCCAGCCACAGGTTGCCGGCCAGGAAGGTGGGCACCTGGGACGTCGAGTAGTTCACGACGATGCTGGTCACCGTGAGGACAAGGGCGGCCAGCAGAGATCGACGTACCCCGCGCTCGGTCCGCATGCGCCGCAGGCTAGTGCACGCGGGACTCGACCTTCCATCCCCCGACGCGTCGAGTCTCTGCACTGTGGACCTGTCGACGATGACCGACGCGGTGACCGCGGCGTCCCGACTGCGCCCGTCAGACCCCGGCCCGGCGCCGACGCCGGCGAGTGAGGCTGGCCGGTCAGGCGAGGGACGAGGGCAGTGGCACCTCTCCCCGCAGCGCCCGCTCCGCCAACTGGACGCGCTGGGGGTGGAGGGTGGTGTTGGCCAGCGGATGACCGGGCACGTTGATGCACCGTTCGCCGGGCACGGAGTCACAGACCGGACAAGGGAGGAACAGGCCGCAGGACGGGACGAGTTGCGCGTGCCCGCCGCCTAGGGCGTGTCCTGCCGATCATGTAGTGGTTGATCGTTGACGATGTGCCGGTGGTGCGTCGTGGTGAGTTGACCGATGAGGCGTGGGCGGTGATCGCGCCGCTGCTACCGGAACCTGGCGGAGCTCGGGGGCGGTGGCGGGATCACCGTCAGGTCATCAACGGGATCTTGTGGAAGCTGCGTACGGGTGCGCCGTGGCGTGACCTGCCGGAACGCTTCGGGCCGTGGAAGACCTGCCACGAACGGCTACGCCGCTGGACCGCTGACGGGACATGGGATCGGATCCTCGCGGCGGCGCAGGTGCACGATGACGGCACACCGGTGCAGTGGACGATCAGCATCGACTCGTCGATCGTGCGGGCGCACCAGCATGCCGCTGGCGCCCGCAAAAAGGGGGCGCCCAGGCAAGTGCGGCGACGCCTGGTGCGCAAGATGGCGAGGCCATCGGCCGGTCCCGCGGCGGGTTGAGCACGAAGATGCACCTCGCGGTCGACGGACGCGGACGGCCGCTGTCGATCTTGCTCACCCCCGGCCAAGCCGGCGACAACCCGCAGCTGTTGGCGCTGCTGGACGCGATCCGCGTCAACGAGCCCGGGCCGGGTCGGCCCCGCAAGCGACCGGAGGTGCTGATCGCGGACAAGGGCTATGCACATGACTCGACCCGGCGAGCCCTGCGATCGCGCGGGATCCGGCACGTCATCCCGGAACGCAGCGACCAGGTCGCTCGCCGGGCCGCCAAGGGCAGCCACGGCGGGCGACCACCGGCCTTCGACAAGGTGATCTACAAGAAGCGCAACGTCGTGGAACGCTGCTTCAACCGGCTCAAGCAGTGGCGTGACCTGGCAACGCGATACGCCAAACGCGCATCCCTCTACCGAGCCGGCCTCGTCCTGATCGCTGCCGTCATCTGGCTCCCATGATCGACAGGACACGCCCTAGGGCGATGGTGTCTTCGCTCGGTTGGGCGTCGAGGTCGGCGAGCACTCTCGTCAGGGCGCGCAGAAGCGTACGAATGCCGTCGGCATCGCCGAGGGCGTGCCGGGCGTGCATAGCCTTGGTGTAGAGGGCTTCGTTGTACCGGTCTAGGACGATGGCTTTGTTCAGCAGGTCTGATGCGGTCTGCGGGTCTTGGTTAAGCAGGTCTTCGGCGAGGAGTAGGTGGGCTTCGGTGCCCCAGCGGCGCACCGTCTCGCGGTGGGGTTGGAGCCACTCGTAGTCCTGCCCCTCGGCCAGTGGCGCGTCGTAGAGCTCGCAGGCGGCGGTCAACAGTTCGTGGCGGCGCAGTCCGGTGGCGATGGTGGCGCGACGCATGAGGTCGCGGAGAGTCCACACGTCGACGTCGACCGTCGTCGGGTCGAGTCGGTACCGGCCGGCGGTTTTGATGATGTAGGCGTTTTTGGTCTCGGCGGTGCCGGCACGGCCGAGGACGTGTCGCAGGTTCGAAGCGTTGGTGTGTACGCGTTGGTCTGCTTGGCTGAGGCGGGCGTCGGGTTCGAGGTATTCGCCGATGTCGCGGGTGGTGACGCCGTCGGGGTGGCAGGCCAGGAAGACGGCGAGTTCGAGGGCTTTGGCGCGCAGGGGCCGTCCCGGTTTGGTGATGTCCTCGATCCGCGGCGGGCCGAGCACCCGAAGTCGGGCCTTCCCGACGACAGCGGCGGAGGGAGTTGCAGTTGCCGCGGGCTGATCCTGAGATGCCGCGTCGTTCCGGCTGGCGTGCAGGGCAATGACCGTGGCCGGTACGCCTGGCGAGGTTGTCGCTGGAGGTTCGCCGGTTTGTGCTTCGCGCAGCGTGGTCAAGGTCTGGATCGCTGTGGTGGGTTCGAGCACGGGTAGGCGCGGCGGTAGCGGTTCGGTTGGCCGACCGGATATGAGGGTGGCCCGTCCGTCTGGGGCTACGTCAATGGTGACGCCGGGGGGCCACTCACCAAGCAGTACCGCGAATACCTGCCTGCTGGCGCCCGCGGCCAGAGCCGCTTTGACGCGGGCTGCGGCTGCTGCGGCTGGTGTCTCTGTGATGAGGACGACCGGAGACAGAACCTCTACTTCCGGAGCCTTGGGTTGTTGCTGCTCGTCGGGGTCGGTCAGCGTCTGTTCGTCGAGAAGGCGGCTGCGGTGCAGCAGCAGGGTCTCGATCGTGGTGAGTGCGTCGTCGAGGGTGTCGGTGATATGCAGGCGCGGCCATGAGCTGACGGTCGTCATTTCGGTGCCGAGCAGCGTGGTGAGGGTGGCGGCGTCGATGACGACCTCGCCATGCGCGTTGGGGTGTTGCGGGTCGCCGGAAGCCAGCGCTGCTACGAGGGTGGCGCGTGCGGCGGGAGCTGCGCCGTCGCCGACGAGGCCGACGCCACCGGGCGGCAGCGGGACAAGGGCGGCCAGTGGTGCCCCGTCGTCGGAGTGCGGGAGTTCGGGGTTCCGGGCCACGGCACGGCGTAGCTCGGCCACCGAAGGCGGCAGGTGAGTGGGTGGATCGTCGTGGGGGTCGCCGGTGTAGCGGCGCCGGCGTTGTCGCCACACCAGGGCAGCTGCCGCGCTGATGGCGGCGGCGAGGGACCAGGGCAGCCACTCCGCGGAGGTCAGCTGCAGACCCCGCTGGTGGTCGGTGTCCTGCGGGCGTTGCGCGCCGTCGGCTTCCGGCGAGGACGAAGGCCGCGTGGGAGCGTCGGTGGGTGACCCGGGATCCGGTGCGGTGGGTGTGGTTGGCGAAGAGCTCCTGGGCGTGGCGGCCGTCTCGTGGTTGTCCGGTGTGGGTGGATCGGTGGTCTGCGGGGCTTCCGGCGGGTAGGCGCAGTTCCCAGCCCGGGTAGATCAAGTCGCAGTCGCGCAGGGTGCCGCCGACCTGGGGAAAGTGGC
>NZ_MAGP01000059.1:2500-5378 GCF_002926165.1 Micromonospora chalcea
GGTGAAAGTTGCTGGTCTTCTGTGGGTGTTCCCGAGTAGCGGCGGACTCCTGAAATCTGCCGTGAATCTGCCAGGACCACCTGGTAAGCCTAAATACTTCCTGGTGACCGATAGCGGACGAGTACCGTGAGGGAATGGTGAAAAGTACCCCGGGAGGGGAGTGAAATAGTACCTGAAACCGTTCGCCTACAATCCGTCGGAGCCTTGCGGGGTGACGGCGTGCCTTTTGAAGAATGAGCCTGCGAGTTAGTGGCATGTGGCGAGGTTAACCCGTGTGGGGGAGCCGTAGCGAAAGCGAGTCTGAATAGGGCGTTTTTAGTCGCATGCTCTAGACCCGAAGCGGAGTGATCTAGCCATGGGCAGGCTGAAGCGCGGGTAAGACCGCGTGGAGGGCCGAACCCACCAACGTTGAAAAGTTGGGGGATGACCTGTGGTTAGGGGTGAAAGGCCAATCAAACTCCGTGATAGCTGGTTCTCCCCGAAATGCATTTAGGTGCAGCGTCGCGTGTTTCTTGCCGGAGGTAGAGCACTGGATGGTCTAGGGGGCCCACAAGCTTACCGAAATCAGCCAAACTCCGAATGCCGGTAAGTGAGAGCGCGGCAGTGAGACTGCGGGGGATAAGCTTCGTAGTCGAGAGGGAAACAGCCCAGATCACCAGCTAAGGCCCCTAAGCGTGTGCTAAGTGGAAAAGGATGTGGGGTCGCATAGACAACCAGGAGGTTGGCTTAGAAGCAGCCACCCTTTAAAGAGTGCGTAATAGCTCACTGGTCAAGTGGTTCCGCGCCGACAATGTAGCGGGGCTCAAGCACACCGCCGAAGCTGTGGCATTCACATTTTAACTTCGTGCCTCCTTGATGGGGTATGCAGGTGTGTGGATGGGTAGGGGAGCGTCGTGCCGGGGGTGAAGCAGCGGGGTGACCCAGTTGTGGACGCGGCACGAGTGAGAATGCAGGCATGAGTAGCGAAAGAAGGGTGAGAAACCCTTCCGCCGGATGACCAAGGGTTCCAGGGCCAGGCTAATCCGCCCTGGGTGAGTCGGGACCTAAGGCGAGGCCGAGAGGCGTAGTCGATGGACAACGGGTTGATATTCCCGTACCCGCGAAAGAGCGACCCTGACGAACCTCGTTGTGCTAACCACCCAAACCGGCCGAGACCTTCGGGTTGAGGTTGGGGAGCGTGGGAACCTGGCGGGTAGTAGTCAAGCGATGGGGTGACGCAGGAAGGTAGCTGAGCCCGGCCGGTGGTTGTGCCGGGGTAAGCGTGTAGGCCGGTGTGTAGGCAAATCCGCACACCATGGGGCTGAGACGTGATGCCGAGCCGATTCAGGTGAAGTCAGTGATCCTATGCTGCCGAGAAAAGCCTCTAGCGAGTTCTTAGCGGCCCGTACCCCAAACCGACACAGGTGGTCAGGTAGAGAATACCGAGGCGATCGGGCGAACTGTGGTTAAGGAACTCGGCAAATTGCCCCCGTAACTTAGGGAGAAGGGGGGCCGGAGACGTGAAGCCCCGCGCGGGTGGAGCGTTGTATGGCCGCAGAGAGCAGGGGGAAGCGACTGTTTACTAAAAACACAGGTCCATGCGAAGAAGTAATTCGATGTATATGGACTGACGCCTGCCCGGTGCTGGAACGTTAAGGGGACCTGTTAGCCCGCAAGGGCGAAGCGGAGAACTTAAGCGCCAGTAAACGGCGGTGGTAACTATAACCATCCTAAGGTAGCGAAATTCCTTGTCGGGTAAGTTCCGACCTGCACGAATGGCGTAACGACTTCCCCACTGTCTCAACCACAGGCCCGGCGAAATTGCAGTACGAGTAAAGATGCTCGTTACGCGCGGCAGGACGGAAAGACCCCGGGACCTTTACTATAGCTTGACATTGGTATCTGAATTAGCTTGTGTAGGATAGGTGGGAGCCGGTGAAGCCTATACGCCAGTATGGGTGGAGGCAATCTTGAAATACCACTCTGGTTGATTTGGGTATCTAACTTCGGACCGTTATCCGGTTCAGGGACAGTGTCTGGTGGGTAGTTTAACTGGGGCGGTTGCCTCCTAAAGGGTAACGGAGGCGCCCAAAGGTTCCCTCAGCCTGGTTGGCAATCAGGTGTTGAGTGCAAGTGCACAAGGGAGCTTGACTGTGAGACTGACAGGTCGAGCAGGGACGAAAGTCGGGACTAGTGATCCGGCACTGGCATGTGGAAGCGGTGTCGCTCAACGGATAAAAGGTACCCCGGGGATAACAGGCTGATCTTCCCCAAGAGTCCATATCGACGGGATGGTTTGGCACCTCGATGTCGGCTCGTCGCATCCTGGGGCTGTAGCAGGTCCCAAGGGTTGGGCTGTTCGCCCATTAAAGCGGTACGCGAGCTGGGTTTAGAACGTCGTGAGACAGTTCGGTCCCTATCCGCCGTGCGCGTAGGATACTTGAGAAGGGCTGTCCCTAGTACGAGAGGACCGGGACGGACGAACCTCTGGTGTGCCAGTTGTCCCGCCAGGGGCACGGCTGGTTAGCTACGTTCGGAAGGGATAACCGCTGAAAGCATCTAAGCGGGAAGCTCGCTTCAAGATGAGGTATCCCACCCACTTTGTGGGGTAAGGCCCCCAGCTAGACGACTGGGTTGATAGGCCGGAAATGTAAGCCCGGTAACGGGTTCAGTTGACCGGTACTAATAGGCCGAGGACTTGACTACCAAGCTGCTACGCGTCCACTGTGCAACTCTGAACAAACGATCACCCACAGGGTTGGTTGACATGTTCATAGAGTTACGGCGGTCATGGCGGAGGGGAAACGCCCGGTCACATTCCGAACCCGGAAGCTAAGCCCTCCAGCGCCGATGGTACTGCACTCGGGAGGGTGTGGGAGAGTAGGACACCGCCGGACAA
>NZ_MAGP01000060.1 GCF_002926165.1 Micromonospora chalcea
GTCGGGTGGTGGTCAGGGAAGCGAGGGGCGGGGCACCGCGGCCGAGAGCGCGTAGCTGATCGCTCCGTGCAGCACTGCCTGGTCACCGAGGGTGGCCCGGCGCACCTCGGTGGGGGCCGGGGTCCGGGCGGAGACGAGGGTCTGAAGCTGGTCGAGGGCCGCGTCGTCCAGTTCCGCGGCGGCGCCGCTGAGCAGCACCAGTCCGGGATCGACGACGCAGGCGCAGGAGAGGATGAGCCCGGCCCAGGCGCCGAGGACCTCGTCGAGGTACTCCCGGGCGGGCGCAGACGTCGCGGCGAGCCGGCTCAGCTCCCGTACCGGTGACTCGGGCCGGCGGCCCGGGTTGAGCGCGACGACCCGCTCCGCGATGGCGTTCACCGACCACCGGGCCTCGAAGTCGCCGACACCGCTGTAGCGACGCTCGGTCGTGCCGCCCAGCGGCAGGAAGCCGACCTCGCCGGCGGCTCCGCTGGCGCCCCGGCGGACCTTGCCGTCGAGCACGAGGCCGGCGCCGATGCCCTCGGCGACGTGGATCAGCAGCAGGTTCGCCACGTCCGCGCCGGCGCCGGCGACGCACTCGCCGGCGGCCATGAGGTTCACGTCGTTGTCGACGACCACGGGTACGCCGAGCCGCCGTTGCACGGACTCGCCGATCGGCCACGCCTCGACCAGTCCGACCGACGGCGCGAGGCGTACCGCGCCGTTGGTGGAGACGCCGGGCACCGCGATCGCGACGCCGCGCAGCGAGGGCAGGTTGTCGCCGACGAGGTCGAGGACGAACTCGCAGACGGTCTCCACCACGTTCGCGCCGAGCCGCGCGACGCGGTGCGCGATGACCGCGCCCTCGCTGTCGGCGATCTCGCAGCTGATCCGGGGTGGCTCCAGCGACACCGCCGCGACGAGCTCGGCGCGGGGGTTGAACTCGAGCATCTCCCGGGGCCGGCCGGTGGTGGGCGCGCCGGGCCCGCGTTCGATGAGGTAGCCCTCGGCGACGAGTTCCCGCACGAGCGCGGTGACCGTGGCCGCCGAGAGGCCGGTCATCTCGGCCAGGTCCACTCGGGACAGCCGCCGGGCCTGCCGGGCGGCCAAGATCACCGAGAGACGCTTGATCTCACGGGACCGCTCACGGCTGACCGGGCTGGTCGGGGCTTTGTCAGACACGCTTTCTTCCTAGTGTGAAAAAAATGAGACGTCAAGTAACGAGATGATCTCGGAGCTCCGGCCAGCGGAAATTTGGGAAGTGGCAAGCCGGACGCGCCAGGCCACCCCGACATGGCGCGCAAAACCGGGCCCTCGCGTCCACATTGGGTGCCCAAAGTTGGGCAAAGCGCCCCCTCCGGCTGATGCAGGCCGAGCAGCCGGGCCACTGAGCTGCGGGGATTGTTTCTTCGAATAAGGAAGAAAGTCGTCCGGGCCTATTGACGACGCCTCCGCAAGATCCCTAGGTTACGGCCCGAAGGCCTTCCGGTGGACCGATCCGTCGCCACCGTGTGCACCGCTCACGCCGTGACGGTGCGCGTACACCACCACCCCGTTGTCGAGCACCACGACCAGCGAGGACCCAACAGTCCTCAATGGACAGCTGTCCGCGTCACGACCCGGCGCGCGCCGGGCCCGTGACCCGTCCCCCAGCCGCAGCACTCTCGCTTCGAGACGAAGAGGTATGCCCATGAGATGGCGCACCACGGCAGCGATCGCCATGTGCGGTCTTCTGTCGTTGGGCCTGGCCACTCCGGCCCAGGCCAACCCCCAGAACGCAGCACCGAAGCCACAGGCCAAGAAGTCCGACAAGCCCGTCGACCTGGACATCATGTTCATCGGCGCGCACCCGGACGACGAGGCAGGCCAGCTCGGCATGCTCGGATACTGGAACGAGTATCACGGCATGAAGGCCGGCGTCATCACCACCACCCGCGGCGAGGGCGGTGGCAACGCCACCGGTCTCGAGGAGGGCCCGGAGCTCGGCATCCTGCGGGAGGCCGAGGAGCGCAAGGCCGTCGGCTGGGCCGGCGTCGAGCACATCTACAACCTGGACGCGCTCGACTTCTGGTACACCGCGAGCGCCCCGCTGACCGAGGAGGTCTGGGGCCACCAGGAGACGCTGTCCCGGATCGTGCGGGTCCTGCGGACCACCAAGCCCGAGGTCATCCTCACGATGAACCCCTCGGCGACGCAGGGTAACCACGGCAACCACCAGAAGGCGGCCATGCTGGCCGTGGAGGCCTTCTACGCGGCGGCCGACCCGAAGGCGTTCCCGGAGCAGATCAAGAAGGAAGGGCTCAAGCCCTGGCGGGTCTCCCGCATCTTCCAGACCGGTGGCAGCGGCACCACCGGCACCAACGGCCCCGCCTGCGAGACCACGTTCACGCCGGCCGAGGCCAGCAACGTCATCTTCGGCACCTGGCAGGGCTACGAGTCGGCGCGGCACGACGGCAACCGGTGGAACACGGTCCAGACCTGGGCCCGCCGGGAGTACGTGTCGCAGGGCTGGGGCAACAGCTCCTTCCCGACGACCAACCCGGACGCCATCGGCTGCAACCGGCTGACGCTGATCGACACCCGCACGCCGTACCCGGACCCGAACGTGGGCGCCGGCACCGGCGCGCTGCAGGGCGCCACCCTGCGTGCCCCGGGCGGCCTGCCGCTCGGCACCGAGATCCACGTGCGTCCGCGCACCTGGGAGGCCGTCGGCGGCCAGCCCATCAAGGTGGACACCGTCCTGTACGCCGAGAAGGCCATCCCGGGCGCCAAGGTCGCCCTGGACGTCCCGGCCGGCTGGAGCGTCAGCGGCAACGGCAACGTCGGCACGCTGACCCCGGGCAAGGAGGTCGTGAAGACCTTCACCGTCACCCCGCCCGCGCAGGTCGAGGTGGGCACCCGCTTCCGGCTCAACGCCACGCTGACCAGCAAGAAGGACGGCAGCGGCGTCAGCAGCGCCCAGGTGCAGGGCACCGCTCCGGTGCGCGGCACCCTGGAGCCGCTGGAGGAGATCGCCGACTTCCGCGCCTGGACCGTGCGGAACAAGACCCAGCAGCTCGACGCGCTCATCGAGTCCCTGCTGAACATCCCCAGCGGCGGCACCCGCAGCGTCAAGGTCAACCTGACCAACCACGGCACCCGGGTCGAGTCCGGCTCGGTCAAGCTGAACGTTCCCGCCGGCTTCTCGGTGGCCGAGCAGCAGGTGCCGTACAGCGGCCTGCGGCCGGGCGCCACCACCTCGGTGACGTTCACCGTCAGCAACACCGACACGTCGCTGCCGACGGCCAACCGGGCGCCGGACAACGGCGCCTACCGGGTGCAGATCGAGACCAGCTACGTCGGTGGCAGCGCCACCGAGCCGGGCGCGTTCAACCTGGTCCCGACCACCACGATCCCGAAGGCCACCACCGCGCCGACGGTGGACGGTCACGGGCACGACCACGAGTACACCGGCGAGGTCATCGACATCTCCACCCGCTGGGAGGGCACCGCCGCCCCGGCGTCGGACATCTCCGGCACCGCCCAGCTGACCCACACCGACGACGCCCTGTACGCCATCTTCAACATCACCGATGACGTGCTCGGCACCGTCCTGCCGCCGGAGGACTGCAAGCGTCCGCGGCGTAACGACAACATCGAGTTCGGCATCGACCCGCGCGGCAACTCGGCGAACACCTCCACGGTGTTCAACATGGCGCTCTTCCCGGCCACGAACGACCCGGCCAACGGGAACCCGCCGTGCTTCGCCCGGGAGCGGGACAACCACCAAGGCGGCCCGGAGACCGCGCCGGGTGTGGAGATCGCCTCCGTGGTGACCAGCAACCCGTACACGGGTTACCGGATCGAGGTCAAGATTCCGTTCAGCGTGCTGCCGGACACCATCGACCCGAGCCGGATGGGCCTGAACATCCTGGTCAACGACTCGGACACGCAGGACCTCAGCTCGCAGACCCGGGTCGGCTGGTCGACCTGGAGCGGCGTGCGGGCCGACCCGTGGCGCTGGGGCAACGCGCTCCTGCCGGGCCTGCCGGCGCAGCCGTCGGCGCCGAAGGCTCCGATCATGCCCGACACCGCGGCGCTGAGCGTGGACTCGCCGCAGACCCTGCTGCAGTCCGTCTCGGACGGGGTCGCACCGGGTGGTTACGCCAAGCTGGCGGACAACACGGTGAAGCTCAAGAAGGTCACCCGCACCGCCAACAAGGTCTCGGTGCAGCTCCAGGTGAAGAAGGCCGGCACCGCCCGGGTCTTCGTCTGGGACGGCAGCCGGGTCGTGGCGCAGACCCAGGCCAGCCTGCGGAAGGACGGCACGCTCGTCCTGCCGCTGAGCGGGTCGCTCCCGGCCGGCACCTCGCTGCTCGTCTCGTACGAGAGCGGTGGCGCCACCACCGCTCTGGCGAAGAAGCTGTGCTGACCGGACGGTGAACGCGTCGACCTGACGCGCTGACGCGATGGGCCGGGCCGTGAGGTCCGGCCCATCGTGCCGTATCCGGGCCGTTCAGCGTTTCGCCGCCGGCACCGGCAGGGGCCGGTCCGGAGACGCCGGGGCCGGCCGCCAGCGGCGCGAGGCCAGCGCGGCCAGTCCGGCGCCGGCGGTGTTGAGCAGGACGTCGTCCACCGAGGACACCCGGTCCAGCCGCAGGACGTACTGCGCGACCTCGACCAGGACCGAGCAGCCCGCCGCGAGCGCCAGGATCCGCGGCACCGACGCCAGCGCCGCGAACCGCATCGGGCCGAAGAACCCGAGCGCCGCGAACACCAGCAGGTTGCCGACGATCTGGACCGCCACCGTCAGCGGCCCGCTCGCGAGGACGGTCAGCAGGTCCCGCAGCGGCACCAGGCTCACCCGGCCCGGAACCACACCGGCGCCGTCCCCCGGGAGCATGATCATCCAGACCCACGGCGCGGTCCCGTAGACGATGCCGACCTCGGCCAGCGACAGCCGCCAGGCCGGCCCGCCGCCGCGCCGGCGCGCGAGGAGCCACACCACCAGCGCGGCCAACGGCAGCGCGGCCACCGTGACGAGCACGACCCCGTTGATCGTGCCGAACCAGCCGTGCCACCCCTCGACCACGCCGCCTCACCTTCTGTCCGCCCGGGGATCCCGCCAGGTCCGACCGGCGCGGACCGGCGCCCCGGCCCGCCCAGGGTGCCATCCTGCCCGCCACCCCGCGGGCCCCCCCCCCGGGCGGCCC
>NZ_MAGP01000061.1 GCF_002926165.1 Micromonospora chalcea
CCCCCGAACGCCTCTCCACCTCCCCCGGGAAGCAGGTGTCCGTCCACCATGTCCAGACTCCGTACCGGAATCGTCGCGGTGCTCGCTGCGGTCGGCCTGGTCGTCACCGCGGCCCCCGCCCCACCGGCCCTCGCCGCCGGCGGCCCGAACCTCGCCGCCGGGCGCACCGCCGCCGCCAGCAGCGTCAACGGCCCCTACGTCGCGGCCAACCTGACCGACGGCAACCAGGGCAGCTACTGGGAGAGCAGCGGCGCGCTGCCGCAGTGGGCGCAGGTCGACCTCGGCACCGGCCGCGCCGTCGACCAGGTCGTGCTCAAACTCCCGGCCGCCTGGGAGGCCCGCAACCAGACGCTGTCCGTGCAGGCCAGCGCCGACGGCAGCGGCTTCACCACTGTCGTCGCGTCCGCCGCCCGCACGTTCAGCCCGGCCGCCGCCAACACCGTGACGCTCGGCTTCACCGCCACCGACGCCCGCTACCTGCGGGTCGTGATTACCGCGAACACCGGCTGGGCCGCCGCGCAGCTCGCCGACCTGGAGGTGTACGGCGCGGCCACCTCCTCGACCAACCTGGCGCTCGGCCGGACCATGACCGAGAGCGGCCACGCCGACGTGTACGGCGCGGGCAACGCCAACGACGGCAACGCGGCCACCTACTGGGAGAGCCCGAACAACGCGTTCCCGCAGTGGATCCAGGCCGACCTGGGCGCCGCCACCAGCGTCAACCGGCTGGTGCTGCGGCTGCCGTCCGGCTGGGGCGCACGCACCCAGACGATCACCGTGCAGGGCAGCACGAACGGCTCCACGTTCGGCACGCTCGTCGGCTCCGCGTCGTACGCGTTCGACCCGGGCGGCGGCAACACGGTGACGGTCACCGTGCCCACCGCCTCCACCCGCCACCTACGGCTGCTGTTCACCGCGAACAGCGCCTGGCCCGCCGGGCAGCTCGCCGAGCTGGAGATCTACGGCCCGGTCACCGGCGACACCCAGGCGCCGAGCGCGCCCGGCAACCTCGCGTTCACCGAGCCCGCCACCGACCAGGTGCGGCTGACCTGGACCGCGTCCACCGACAACGTGGGCGTCACCGGCTACGACGTGTACGCCAACGGCGTGCTGCGCACCACTGTCGGCGGCTCCACGCTGACGTACACCGACACCCAGCCGGCCGGGACCACAGTGGCCTACCACGTGCGGGCGCGGGACGCGGCCGGGAACGTGTCGGCGAACAGCAACACGGTGACCCGTACCGGCAACACCGGTGACACGGTTGCCCCGACCGCGCCCGGCAACCTGGCCTTCACCCAGCCGGCGAGCGGGCAGGTCCGGCTGACCTGGACCGCGTCGAGCGACAACGTCGGCGTCACCGGCTACGAGGTGTACGCCAACGGCACGCTGCGCACCACAGTCAGCGGCTCCACGCTCACGTACACCGACAGCCAGCCGGACAACGCCACCGTCTCGTACCACGTGCGGGCCCGTGACGCCGCCGGGAACGTGTCGGCGAACAGCAACACCGTCACCCGTACCGGCAGCAGCACGGGCGGCACCAACCTGGCGGCCGGCAAGCCCGCCACCGCGTCGTCGATGGTGCACGTGTTCGCCGCCGCCAACGCCGTCGACAACGACGTCACCACGTACTGGGAGGGCGCGCCCGGCGCATACCCGAGCACGCTCACCGTCGCGCTCGGCGCCAACGCCGCCATCAGCGCGGTAGTGGTGAAGCTGAACCCGGACCCGGCGTGGGGCGCGCGCACCCAGACGTTCCAGGTGCTCGGCCGGGAACAGTCCGCGTCCGGGTTCACCAGCCTGGCCGGCTCCGCCACGTACTCCTTCAACCCGAACAGCGCCAACACGGTGACCGTCCCGGTCTCGGCGACCGCCGCCGACGTCCGGCTCCAGTTCACCGCGAACTCCGGCTCCTCCAACGGCCAGGTCGCCGAACTCCAGGTCATCGGCGTCCCGGCGCCGAACCCGGACCTCACCGTCACCGCCGTCACCGCCGCGCCGTCCGCGCCGGTGGAGACAGACGCGATCACGCTGTCCGCCACCGTGCGCAACGCCGGCACCGCGGCCTCCGCCGCCACCACTGTCAACCTCTACCTGGGTACGACGAAGGTCGGCACCGCCGCCGTCGGCGCGCTCGCCGCCGGGGCGTCGAGCACCGTCTCGGCGACCATCGGCGTACGCGACGCCGGCAGCTACCCGCTCACCGCGAAGGTCGACGAGGCGAACGCGGTGATCGAGCAGAACGAGGCGAACAACTCGTACACCAGCCCGACCCCGCTGACTGTCAGCCCGGTCGCCAGCTCCGACCTGGTCGCCTCCGCCGTCACCTGGTCACCCGGCACGCCGAGCGCCGGCGCGGCCGTCTCCTTCGCGGTGACGCTGCGCAACCAGGGCACCATCGCGTCGGCGAGCGGCGCGCACGGCATCACGCTGACAGTGCGCGACCAGTCCGGCGCGGTCGTCCGCACGCTCACCGCCTCGTACAGCGGCACGATCGCGGCCGGGGGCACCGCCGGCCCGGTGTCGCTTGGTACCTGGACGGCCGCCAACGGCCGGTACACGGTGCGGGTGGTGCTCGCCGACGACACCAATGAACTGCCGGTGAAGCGGCAGAACAACACGAGCGAGCGCGCGCTGTTCGTCGGCCGCGGGGCGAACCTGCCGTACGACGCCTACGAGGCCGAGGACGGCACGACCGGCGGCGGCGCGCAGGTGATCGGCCCGAACCGCACCATCGGCGACCTCGCCGGGGAGGCGTCCGGCCGCCGCGCGGTCACGCTCAACACCACCGGCGCGTACGTCGAGTGGACCACCCGCTCGGCAGCGAATGCGCTGGTCGCCCGCTTCTCCATCCCGGATGCCCCGGGCGGCGGCGGGATCGACTCGACGATCAACGTCTACGTCAACGGGGTGCTGCACAAGCCGATGAGCCTCACCTCGAAGCACATCTGGCTGTACGGCGCCGAGGCCGGGCCGAGCGACTCGCCGAGCGCGGGCGCGCCCCGGCACCTGTACGACGAGGCGAACGTGCTGCTCGACGCCACGGTCCCGGCGGGCAGCCGGATCCGGCTCCAGAAGGACCCGGCGAACACCACCACGTACGCGATCGACTTCGTCAACACCGAACTGGTGTCGCCGCGCGCCAACCCCGACCCGGCCCGCTACAAGGTGCCCACCGGGTTCAGCCACGCCGATGTGCAGAACGCGCTCGACGCGGTACGGATGGACACCACCGGCACGCTGATCGGCGTCTACCTGCCCACCGGCACGTACGAGACGGCGCAGAAGTTCCAGGTGTACGGCAAGGCGGTGCAGGTCGTCGGCGCCGGCATGTGGTTCACCCGGTTCCAGACGCCACGCAACCAGCAGAACACCGACGCCGGCTTCCGGGTCGAGTCCTCGGCGAGCGGGTCGACCTTCGCGCACCTGGCGTTCTTCGGCAACTACACCAACCGGATCGACGGTCCCGGCAAGGTGTGGGGCGAGCTGAAGGACGTGGACGACCTGACGCTGGACAGCGTCTGGGTGGAGCACACCGTCTGCGCGTACTGGGGGGTGAGCGTGGACGGGCTGACCATCCGGGACAGCCGGTTCCGCAACACCTTCGCCGACGCCGTGAACATGACAAACGGCAGCACGAACAACCTGGTCACCAACTCGGAGGGCCGCTCCAACGGCGACGACGCGTTCGCGTTGTTCTCCGCCACCGACTCCGGCGGCTCCGGCGGCAACCACGGCAACGTGTTCGAGAACCTGACCGCCACGCTGACCTGGCGGGCAGCCGGGCTGGCGGTGTACGGCGGCTACGACAACGTGTTCCGCAACCTGTACATCGCCGACCAGCTCACGTACTCGGGCATCACGATCAGCTCGCTGGACTTCGGCTACCCGTTCGTCGGGTTCGGTGCCAGCCCACCCACCCGGTTCGAGAACATCTCGCTGATCCGTTCCGGCGGGCACTTCTGGGGCGCGCAGACGTTCCCGGCGATGTGGTTGTTCTCCGCGTCGAAGGAGTTCCGTGGCATCCGGGTGAGCGACGTGGACATCGTCGATCCGACGTACTCGGGGATCATGTTCCAGACCAAGTACAACGGCAGCCAGCCGGAGAACCCGATCACCGACACGGTGCTGACGAACGTGTCGATCTCCGGCGCGCGGCGCAGCGGTGACGCGTTCGACGCGAAGTCCGGCTTCGGCATCTGGGTCAACGAGATGCCCGAGGCAGGTCAGGGCCCCGCGGTCGGCGCGGCCACCTTCACCAACCTCCGCCTGACCGACAACGCCCAGGACATCAAGAACACCACAACAACCTTCACCATCACCCGCAACTAACCTCGCGGCCTCTCCCACCCCCGCGATCTTGCACTTTCGGCCCCGGTGATGCCGGATTACTCCTGGTATCAGGGGGCGCGAACTGCAAGATCGCGGGACGGGACGGGACGGGCGGCGAGGGCGGCACGGCGATCTTGGAGTTGTGGTGCCTCTGATAGTGGGGCGAAGCCGACGAGATGTGGCACCACAAGTCCAAGATCGACGGGGGGTGTAGGGCCGCTGCGGTCAGTGGGGGAGGGCGGTGGAG
>NZ_MAGP01000062.1 GCF_002926165.1 Micromonospora chalcea
GTTCCAGGTCGCCGACCGCCTGGCCGTGCGTCGCGAGTCCCTGCTCGGCAAGCCCCTGGGCCTGAAGCCCCCCGCCCGTCCTACGACGACGCCACCTGAGCCGGAAAAGGGACCGCCCCCTCTCGCGTGCGGCGGGAAGGGGCGGTTGGGGAGCGGTGGGAGCTAGCGGCCGGCGGGCTTCAGGCCCAGGGGCTTGCCGAGCAGGGACTCGCGACGCACGGCCAGGCGGTCGGCGACCTGGAACAGGGCCTTCGCGGCGGGAGCGTCCGGCTGCGCCAGCACGATCGGCTGACCGGCGTCGCCGCCCTCGCGTACCCGGGTGTCCAGCGGGATCTGCCCCAGCACCGGCACCTGCGCGCCGATGGTCCGGGTCAGCGACTCGGCCACCGCCGCGCCGCCACCGGCCCCGAAGACCTCCATCCGGGAGCCGTCCGGCATCTCCAGCCACGACATGTTCTCGATGACGCCGACCACCCGCTGGTGGGTCTGCAACGCGATCGCGCCGGCCCGCTCGGCCACCTCCGCGGCGGCCGCCTGCGGCGTGGTGACCACCAGGATCTCCGCGTTCGGCAGCAACTGGGCCACCGAGATCGCGATGTCGCCGGTGCCCGGCGGCAGGTCGAGCAGGAGGACGTCCAGGTCGCCCCAGTAGACGTCGGCGAGGAACTGCTGGAGCGCCCGGTGCAGCATCGGCCCGCGCCAGACCACGGCGGCGTTGCCGGGGGTGAACATGCCGATCGAGATGACCTTCACGCCGTGCGACTGCGGCGGCATGATCATGTCTTCGACGCGGGTCGGCGCGCCGTCGGCGCCGAGCATCCGGGGCACCGAGTGGCCGTAGATGTCCGCGTCCACCACACCCACCGACAGGCCCCGCGACGCCAGCGCGGCGGCCAGGTTGACGGTCACGCTCGACTTGCCGACACCGCCCTTGCCGCTGGCCACCGCGTAGACGCGGGTCCGCGAGCCGGGCTGGGCGAACGGGATCACCGGCTCGGCAGTGGCGCCACCGCCGCGCAGCTTCGACTGCAGCTCCTGGCGCTGCTCCGGGCTCATCACCCCGAAGACGATCTCCACGCCGCTCACGCCGGGCACCGCGCCCACGGCGGCGGTGATGTCGCTGCGCAGCTTGTCCTTCAGCGGGCAGCCGGCCACGGTGAGCAGCAGCTCCACCCGGACCACGCCGTCGTCGTCCCGCTCGGCGGACTGGACCATGCCGAGTTCGGTGATCGGCCGGCGGATCTCCGGGTCGTTGACGGTGGCCAGGGCGGCCTGGATCGCGTCGGAGACGGTGCTGACGGGTGCTGACATGCCCGCAATGCTACGTCGCGGGTCATCGGCCCCCGCCGCTGGCGGGGGCGGTGTGAGCGATTCGATGGCCGGTCAGCCCTCGTAGCGACCGTCCCGCGCGAAGTCCCCGTCCAGCTCGTCCCGGGGCTCGTCCAGCCGATCGGCGCCGGCCGTCCGGCGGGCCTCCCGCTCCTGCTGCCGCCGCTCCAGCTTGCGCCGCCGCTCGGCCGCCTCGTCCAGTTCCTCGCCCAG
This sequence comes from Micromonospora chalcea, assembly GCF_002926165.1. Classification (GTDB taxonomy): domain Bacteria; phylum Actinomycetota; class Actinomycetes; order Mycobacteriales; family Micromonosporaceae; genus Micromonospora; species Micromonospora chalcea. Next base: position 1,543 of record NZ_MAGP01000062.1, read on the forward strand.
CCGGGTCAGCTCCGAGCGGAGGAAGTCCCGGGTCGCCACGTCACCCATCGCGATCCGCAGCGCGGCGATCTCCCGCGCCAGGTACTCCGTGTCCGCCTTCTGCAGCGTGGCCCGCCGCCGGTCCTCGTCCAGCGCGATCCGGTCCCGGTCCGCCTGCCGGTTCTGCGCGAGCAGGATCAACGGCGCCGCGTAGGACGCCTGCAGGGACAGGATCAAGGTCAAGAACGTGAAGGTGTACGGGTCGAAGCGCAGGTTCGCCGGGGCCAGCGTGTTCCACAGGAACCAGGCCACCAGGATCAGCGTCATGTAGACGAGGAAGTTCGCCGTGCCCATGCCCCGGGCGATGCCCTCGGCCCAGCGGCCGAACGTCTCCGCGTCGACCCGGGGCAGGCGCAGGTTCCGCGGGGCGCGCGGCTGGTCCAGCCGGTCGCCCCGGCGCTGATCACTCATCGTCGCCGTCCAGGATGCCGTCGTCGGTGGTGGACGAGGGGGATGCCGCGTCCCGGTCCCGCCAGTCCCGCGGCAGGGAATGGTCGAGCACGTCGTCCACCGTCACCGCGCCGACCAGGCGGTTGGCCCGGTCCACCACCGGCATGCCGACCATGTCGTACGTGGCCATCCGGCGGGTGATCTCGGGCAGCGGGGTCGACGTCCGCAGCGGGTCGATGTCGTTCACCACGATCCCGCCGAGCAGATCGGCCGGCGGTTCCCGCAGCAGCCGCTGGAAGTGCACCATGCCCAGGTAGCGGCCGGTGGGCGTGGTCAGCGGGGCGCGGGTCACGAAGACCTGGGCGGCCACCGCCGGCGAGAGCTGCGCCTCCCGGATCCGGGCCAGCGCCTCGGCCACCGTGGCGTCCGGCGGCAGGATCACCGGCTCCGAGGTCATCACGCTGCCGGCGGTGCCGGAGGCGTAGCGCAGCAACTGGCGTACCGGGTCGGCCTCGTCCGGCTCCATCAGGTCGAGCAGCACGTCCTGCTCCGGCGGGGGCAGCTCGTTGAGCAGGTCGGCGGCGTCGTCCGGCTCCATCTCCTCCAGCACGTCGGCGGCGCGCTGGCGGTCCAGCGCGGCCAGGATCTCCACCTGGTCGTGCTCGGGCAGCTCGCTGAGCACATCGGCCAGGCGCTCGTCGTCGAGCGCTGCGGCCACCTCGTTGCGCCGGGCGTCGGGCAGGTCCTGGAGGGCGTTGGCGAGGTCGGCGGGGCGCATGTCCTCCAGGACGGCGAGCAGGTTCGCCGTACCCCGGTTGTCGCCGACCGCGCCGAGGCCGTGCACCCGGTCCCACTCGACCTGGTGGAGGTGGCCGCGCCGGGTGAGCCGGCCGGTGTGCTCGCGCACGGCGACCCGGCTCAGCGTCCACTCGCCGCCGCGGCTGCACTCCATGGCCACGTCCACCACGGAGCCGGCCCGGCCGCCCTCGACCTGGACCCGGCGGTCGAGCAGTTCCTGGAGCACCAGCAGCTCGTTCGGGCGCTTCTCGAACCGGCGCAGGTTGAGCGTGCCGCTGCCGAGCACCACCCCGTCGGGATCGATGGAGGTGATCCGGTTGATGGACAGGAAGATGCGCCGTCGCATCGGCATCTCCGCGACCAGGCCGACCACCTCCGGCGGTCGCTGGGTCGCGCGCATCCGCGCCACCGCGTCCCGGACGCGGCCGACCTGATCGCCGTTCGGGTCGAAAACGGCGACTCCGGCGAGTCGAGCGAGGTAGACCCGGTTCGGCGTGCTCACGGGCACCAGCCTAAGGGCCTACTCTCTAACAGCATGTCGACCTTGGGCTACGAGATCGTGGACGTCTTCACCGACCGCCCCTTCGCCGGCAACCCGCTGGCCGTGGTGTTCGGCGCGGAAGGGCTGGCCACCGAGCAGATGCAGGCGCTCGCGCTGGAGTTCAACCTGTCCGAGACGGTCTTCGTGCTCCCGCCGACACAGGTCGGCGCCACCTACCGGGCGCGGATCTTCACCCCCGCCGACGAACTGCCCTTCGCCGGGCACCCGAGCGTCGGCGCCGCGGTGACCGCGAGCCGGCGTGGCGTCTTCGGCGCGGGCCGGGTCACCCAGGAGTGCGGCGCCGGCGTCCTGCCGATCGAGGTGACTGCCACCGGCGCGACGCTCACCGGCGGCACGCCCACGCTCGGCCCGGAACTCGACCCGGAACCGCTGCTGGAGATGGTCGGCCTCACCGGCCCCGACCACGTCGGCCCGCCGCCGCGCGTCGCCGGGTGCGGCCTGGAGTTCCCCTACCTTCCGGTACGCCCGGACGCGGTGGCCCGGGCACGGTTGAACACGGCGGCGGCGGAGCGGTACGGCGTTGAGCACGTCAGCCTCTTCTCCTGGGACGCCGATTCGCAAACCGCGCACGCCCGGGTCTTCGTGCCGGGGCTCGGCGTGCCCGAGGACCCGGCGACCGGCTCGGCCGCTCTCGGGCTGGGCGTGTGGCTGGTCGCGAGCGGGCTGCTGCCCGGCGAGGGGCGCGCGGAGTACACCGTCCGGCAGGGCATCGAGATCCACCGCCCCTCCACGCTGACCTGCACGGTGACCGCCTCCGGCGGGCTGGCACTGGGCGGGACCGTCTCCGGCC
>NZ_MAGP01000063.1 GCF_002926165.1 Micromonospora chalcea
GGGGTCAGGTTGGGGTGGGGAGGTCTAGCCACATGAGGATCTCGTCGCGGGCGTCGGTGGCGGACAGGCGCAGCGCGGCGGGGAGGCGGCCGATCTCGCGGTAGCCGAGGCGCTTGTAGAAGCGGTCCAGCCCCAGCCCGTCGCGGACCGTCACGTGCAGCGCCGCCAGGCCCAGCCCTCGGGCGATCCGCTCGGCCTCGCGCATCAGCGCCGCGCCGTGGCCGCGCCCCTGCGTGTCGGGGTGCACCATGACGCGCTTGAGCACCCGCCAGTGCGTCTTGAGGTGGAACCGGTTGTCGGCGATGACCAGCACCGCGACCAGCTGCTTGCCCTCGTGGCCGACGAGTAGCCGGTCCGGCCCGTCCGCGACCTCGTCGAGCGTGGAGGTGGCGAGCGGGCGTACCTCGTCGGCGGTCACGGGGGCGACGAAGCCGACGGCGCCGCCGGCGTTCGTCACGTCCACCCAGAGCGCGATGATCTGTTCGCGCAGCTCGGGGGTCAGGTCGGGGTCGAGGGAGAAACGCAGGTCCACGCCGTAATCCTGCTCGTGGCGACGCGGTGCGGACCCGCGTTCGTGACCTTCCCGACAGTCGCCGGTGCGCGTGGCACCGGCGACTGGTAGGGCCGGCGGGATTCGAACCCGCACTGGTGCGGACCTAAACCGCATGCCTCTGCCGTTGGGCTACGGCCCCTTCATCGTGACCACCGCCCGCGGACCGGTGTCACAGCCTCCGGATCGTAGACCACATTCGGGGTCACCACTGCGGCGCGGCCGTCACGAGCCGGACCGCGCGCCGACCTCAGTCGAGCCCGAGATCCCGGCGCAGCTTGGCGACGTGGCCGGTGGCCCGCACGTTGTAGAACGCCTGCTCGATCTTGCCGTCCTCGTCCACGACGAACGTCGAGCGGATCACGCCGGTGACCGTGCGGCCGTACATCTGCTTCTCGCCGAACGCGCCGTACGCGGTCAGCACCGCCTTGTCCGCGTCGGAGACCAGCGGGAACGTGATCGCGTCCCGCTCGCGGAACTTCGCCAGCTTGGCCGGCTTGTCCGGCGAGATGCCCACCACCTCGTAGCCGGCGGCCTGCAGGGAGGCGAGGGAGTCCCGGAAGTCACATGCCTGCTTGGTGCAGCCGGGCGTCATGGCGGCCGGGTACGCGTACAGGATGACCTTGCGGCCGCGCAGGTCGGCCAGGGAGAGTGTCCCGCCGTCGTCGGCGGGAAGGGTGAATTCGGGGGCGGGGTCGCCGGGCTTGAGGCGGTCGGTCATGGCGGTGACGATACCGCCGGGCCGGTGCGCTCGGCGGACGGCGACGCGCGGACACGGTGACGGCCATCATGAGGTTGTTGCCAGATATTGGCAACAGTGCCTTCCTGGAAATACGCTGAGCGCGTGGACACCCTGGCGATGCACATCTCCAACGGGATCATCAACGGTCCGGTCGCCGCGATCTTCGCGGCTCTCACCCTCGCCGCGCTCGCGTTCTGCGTGATGCGGGGCCGAGCCGACCTCGACGACCGGCTGGCCCCGATGGCCGGGCTGGTGGCGGCGTTCATCTTCGCCGTGCAGATGCTCAACTTCCCGATCTTCACCGCCGGGGTCAGCGGCCACCTGCTCGGCGGCGCGCTCGCGGCGATGCTCGTCGGCCCCTGGGTCGGCGCGCTCTGCGTGGCCGTGGTGCTCATCGTGCAGGCGCTGGTCTTCGGCGACGGCGGCGTGGCGATGCTCGGACTCAACATCACCAACATGGCGCTGCTCGGCACCGCCGCCGCGTACCTGCTGATCGCGCTCCTGCTGCGTGTGCTGCCGCGTACCCCGGCCGGCCTGGCAGTGACCGCGTTCGTCTCCGCGCTGGTCAGCGTGGTGGTCGCGTCCCAGGGCTTCGTCCTGCAGTACTGGCTGGGCGGCACCACCGACCTCGGCGGCAACCTGACCGGCCTGGCCGGCACCATGGCCTTCGCCCACCTGCTGATCGGCATCGGCGAGGGCCTGATCACCGCGACCACCGTGGTCACCGTGGCGAAGGTCCGGCCCGACCTGGTGTACGCGCTGCGCGCCCTCAAGCCGGTCACGCCGGCTCCCGCCGTCCCGGTCGCCGGAGGTGCCCGATGAGCAAGCGTCAGTGGCCGTTCCTTCTCGGCGGCCTGCTGGTGGCGCTGCTGCTGGCGGGCGTGGTCAGCAACTACGCCTCCTCGCACCCGGACGGGCTCGACTCTTCGCTGCTCAAGGGCTGCACGGTGAACGCCGACGACGAGATCACCGGCGGCAGCTGCCCGGCCCAGGAGGCGAAGGACCACGAGCTGGCGGACAGCCCGCTGGCCGACTACGGCGTACGCGGAATCGGCAACGACTTCGTCTCCACCGGCCTGTCCGGCGTGCTCGGCGTGCTGCTCACCTTCGCGTTCGGCGCCGGCCTGTTCTGGCTGGCCCGCCGCCGCGGCCCCGCCACGCCCGCCACGCCCACCGCGAGCGCCGACCCGGCGGACGACGCAGCGACCCCGTCCACCGGCAGCCGCTGACCATGGGCGCCGGGCACGCGCACGTGCTCTACCGCGAGTCCGGCTCGCCGGTGCACCGCCTCCCGCCGGAGGTGAAGATCGCCGCGATGGTGCTGTTCACCGTCGCGGTGGTGGCCACGCCCCGGGAGGCGTACTGGGCCTTCGGCGGGTACGCGCTCCTGGTCGCCGTGGTGGCCGCGCTGGCCCGGGTCGGCCCGCGCTGGCTGCTCAGCCGGGCGCTGATCGAGCTGCCGTTCGTGCTGTTCGCGTTCGCGCTGCCGTTCCTCGGGGCGGGGGAGCGGGTCGAGGTGGCGGGGCTCGCCCTGTCCGTGGACGGGCTGCACGGCGCGTTCAACATCCTCGCCAAGGGCACGCTCGGCGTACTCGCGTCGCTTCTGCTGGCGGCGACCACGACGACGCGGGACCTGCTGCTCGGCCTGGACCGGCTGCGGTGCCCGCAGATCCTCACCCAGATCGCCACGTTCATGCTGCGCTACCTGGAGGTGCTGGTCGGCGAGGCCCGCCGGATGCGGGTGGCGCGGGTGTCGCGCGGCGACGACCCGCGGTTCCTGTGGCAGTTGCGCGGCTTCGCGGCCGGCGTCGGCGCGCTGTTCCTGCGCGCGTTCGAGCGCGGCGAGCGGGTCTACCTGGCGATGCTCTCCCGCGGCTACACCGGCCGGATGCCGGCGGTGTGGCAGGGGGCCGGCGCGGCCACCGCCGGCCAGTGGGCGGTCGCCGCGACGGTGCCGGCGATCGCGGCCACCATCGCCGCCGTCGCGCTCGTCCTGCAATGATCGGGTACGTGCAGCAGCCGCCCTCCCTGGACGTCAGCGGCGTCCGGTACGCGTACCCGGACGGTCACGTCGCCCTGCACGGCGTGGACCTGACCGTGCCGCGCGGCGATCGGGTGGCGCTGCTCGGGCCCAACGGCGCCGGCAAGACCACGCTCGTGCTGCACCTCAACGGCATCCTCACCCCGACCGAGGGCACGGTGAGCGTCGGCGGCCTCACCGTCACCCGGGACCGGGACACGCTGGCCGAGGTACGCCGCCGCGTCGGCATCGTCTTCCAGGACCCGGACGACCAGCTGTTCCTGCCCACGGTCGCCGAGGACGTGGCGTTCGGCCCGGCCAACCTGGGCCTGCGCGGCGCCGAGCTGGCCGCCCGGGTCGACGAGGCGCTCGCGGCGGTCGGGATGAGCGAGCACCGGGACCGCGCCCCGCACCACCTGTCGTTCGGACAGCGACGCCGGGTGGCGGTGGCCACTGTGCTGGCCATGCGCCCGGAGATCCTGGTGCTGGACGAGCCGTCGTCGAACCTCGACCCGGCCGCCCGCCGGGAGCTGGCGGAGATCCTGCGTGCCCTGCCGGTGACGCTGCTCATGGTCACGCACGACCTGCCGTACGCGGCCGAGCTGTGTCCCCGCTCGGTGATCCTGGACGGCGGCCGCATCGTCGCCGACGCCCCCACACGTGACCTGCTGGCAGACGAGGCGCTGTTGACGGCCCACCGCCTGGAACTCCCTTACGGCTTCGCCCCCCGCCCGTCCTGACCCCGACCTAGCCACTCCCT
>NZ_MAGP01000064.1 GCF_002926165.1 Micromonospora chalcea
GCCGTGGGCTGAGGCGGGTATGGCGGTGGGGGTGGCGGGGGAGCAGTTGAGTCGGCGTGGTTTGCCGGGGATGGCTCCGGAGTTGGCGGTGGCGGCGTTGCAGCGGGCGTTGGATGGTGGTGAGGGGCAGGTGGTGGTGGCGGATGTGCGGTGGGATCGGTTTGTGCCGTCGTTCACGGCGTTGCGTCCGTCCCGGTTGTTCACCGACATCCCCGAAGCACAGGCGGCGATCGAGGCGGCGTCCCGAGCCGAGACCGGCCCCACCGACCGGGCCTCCGCACTGCGCGAGCGGCTCGCGGCCCTGACGCCGCCGGAGGTCGAGGCGTCCCTCCTGGACCTCGTACGCTCCCAGGTCGCCACGGTGCTCGGCCACGCCACCGTGGAGGCGGTGCGGCCGGACCGGGCGTTCCAGCGCCTCGGCTTCGACTCGCTCACCGCAGTCGAGCTACGCAACCGGCTGACCGCCGAAACCGGCCTCGCGTTGCCCTCCACCCTCGTCTTCGACCACCCGACGCCGGCCGCCCTGGTCGCCTTCATCCGGGAGACCGTGCTCGGAGCATCGGGCGACGCGCCGGCCGACCGCAGGGTCGCCACCGTCGACGACGACCCGATCGTGATCGTCGGCATGGGCTGCCGCCTCCCGGGTGGCGTCGCGTCCCCGGAAGAACTGTGGCAACTGCTCGCCACCGGACGCGACGGCATCTCCGAGTTCCCCCTCGACCGGGGCTGGGACAGCTTCCTCAGCAGCGGCCTGTCCGACACGTCCTTTGCCCGCAGGGGCGGCTTCGTCTACGACGCCGGCGAGTTCGACGCCGAGTTCTTCGGCATCTCGCCGCGGGAGGCGCTCGCCATGGACCCGCAGCAGCGGCTGCTGCTGGAGACCTCGTGGGAGGCAGTCGAGTCGGCGGGCATCGACCCGACCACCCTGCGGGGCGGCGCGGTCGGCGTCTTCGCCGGGGCCAGCTTCCAGGGGTACGCCAGCGGGTCGGTCGGTCGGGCCCAGGAGGTCGGCGGCCACCTGCTCACCGGCAACGCGACAAGCGTGTTGTCGGGCCGGGTGGCGTACTCGTTCGGTTTCGAGGGGCCGGCGGTGACTGTGGACACGGCGTGTTCGTCGTCGCTTGTGGCGTTGCATCTGGCGGCGCAGGCGCTGCGGTCCGGCGAGTGCGACCTCGCCCTGGCCGGCGGCGTCACCGTGATGGCTTCACCGGGCACGTTCGCCGAGTTCTCGATCCAGGGCGGCCTGTCCGCCGACGGCCGCTGCAAGTCGTTCTCGGACGCCGCGGACGGCACGGGTTGGTCCGAGGGTGTCGGTGTGCTGGTGGTGCAGCGGTTGTCGGATGCGCGGCGTGACGGGCGTCGGGTTCTGGCGGTGGTGCGGGGTTCGGCGGTGAACCAGGATGGTGCGTCGAATGGTTTGACGGCGCCGAATGGTCCGTCGCAGCAGCGGGTGATCCGGCAGGCGCTGGCGAGTGCGGGTTTGTCGGCGGCTGATGTGGATGTGGTGGAGGCGCATGGTACGGGTACGTCGTTGGGTGATCCGATCGAGGCGCAGGCGTTGTTGGCGACGTATGGGCAGGGTCGGGATGTGCCGTTGTTGTTGGGGTCGGTGAAGTCGAACATCGGTCACACGCAGGCGGCTGCGGGGGTGGCGGGGATCATCAAGATGGTCTTGGCGATGCGGTACGGGACCGTGCCGGCGACGCTGCACGTGGATGTGCCCTCGTCGCATGTGGACTGGTCGTCGGGTGCGGTCGAGTTGGTGACGGCCTCGCGTGAGTGGCCGGGTGCGGGCCGCGCACGCAGGGCTGCCGTGTCGTCGTTCGGGATCTCCGGCACGAACGCGCACGTGATCATCGAACAGGCGGAGCCGGAGCACGCCGCGGCGTCTGCCGTGCCCGTCGGGGTGCCGGTGCCGTGGGTGCTGTCGGGTCGTTCGGAGCGGGGTCTGTCGGGTCAGGCCGGGCGGTTGGCGTCGTTCGTGCGGGGTCGGTCTGACCTGTCGGTGGCTGATGTGTCGTGGTCGTTGGCGACGACTCGGGCTGCGTTGGAGCATCGCGCGGTGGTGTGGGGCTCGGACGTGGACGAGCTGGTGGCCGGGCTGTCGGCTGTTGCCGAGGGCCGGTCTGCGGGTGTGGTGTCGGCGGGTCGTCGGGCGGTGTTGTTCACCGGTCAGGGTTCGCAGCGTGTGGGTATGGGCCGGGAGTTGTACGAGGCGTTCCCGGTGTTCGCGGCGTCGTTCGACGAAGTGTGCGCGGAGATTGATCCGCGTCTGCCGCGTGCGTTGCGCGAGGTGGTGTTCGCGGAGCCGGGTTCGGAGGCTGCGGCTCTGGTGGATCAGACCGTGTTCGCGCAGGCGGGGTTGTTCGCGGTCGAGGTGGCGTTGTGGGAGTTGCTCGCGTCGTGGGGTGTGCGGGCTGATTTCCTGGCGGGTCATTCGATCGGTGAGGTGACGGCCGCGTACGTGTCGGGGATGTTGTCCCTGAGGGACGCGTGCACGTTGGTGGCGGCGCGGGGTCGGTTGATGCAGGCTCTGCCGTCGGGTGGGGTGATGGCGGCGGTGGGTGCGTCGGAGGAGGCTGTCGCCGAGCTGATCGCGTCGTCGGGTGCGGGTGTGGATGTGGCGGCGGTGAACGGTCCGGCGTCGGTGGTGGTGTCGGGTGCCGCCGGTGAGGTGGCTTCGGTGGTGGCGGCCTGCCGTGAGCGGGGTTGGCGGGTCAAGGAACTGGCGGTCAGTCACGCCTTCCATTCGCGGTTGATGGATCCGATGCTGGACGAGTTCGCGTCGGTGGTGGCGGGGCTCGACTGGCAACCGCCGCGGATCCCGATCGTGTCGAACGTGACCGGCGCGGTCGCGGACGCCGCAGAGATCACCGAGCCCGGCTACTGGGTGCGGCACGTGCGGCAGCCGGTGCGCTTCGCCGACGGGGTGGCGGCGTTGCGGGCACAGGGGGTGGACACCTTCCTGGAGATCGGCCCGGACGCGGTCCTCACCGCCATGGCCGCCGAGGCGGACACCGCCGACGACGTGCGGTACGTCGCCACGCTGCGCCGCAGCCAGCCCGACGTCACCACCCTCACCAGCACCGCCGGGCAGCTCTGGGCCGCCGGCGTGGCCGTCGACTGGGCGGCGTACCTCGGCCAGACCGGCACCCGGCCGCGCGCGGTGGAACTGCCCACCTACGCCTTCGACAGGCAGCGCTACTGGCTGGAGGACCCCCAGCCCGGCTCGGCTCCGGAGCGGGCCGACGCCCCGTCCGACGAGCAGTTCTGGGCGGCGGTCGAGTCCGGGGACCTCGGCGTGCTGGGCGAGGATCTCGCCGTGGGCGCGGACGAGCCGTCCACGGCGCTGCTGCCCAAGCTCGCCCGGTGGCGGCGGGCGACGCAGCAGCGGGCGGTCGTCGACTCCTGGCGGTACCGGGCGACGTGGCGTACGGCCGCCGTGCCGGACTCCGCGACGTTGGCGGGAACCTGGCTGCTGCTGATGGCGCCCGGGCAGGAGGACCACCCGGTGGCCGCGGCGCTGGCTGCCCGGGCCGACCGGGCGGTCCCGGTGCTGATCCCGGCCGGCGCCGACCGCGACCGGGTGGCGCGGCTGCTGCTGGAGGCGATGAGCTCCGACGCCCGGGACGCCCACGTGGTGTCCCTGCTGTCGCTGGCCGAGCCGCGGGAGGCGTCCCCGGTTCCGGCCGCCGCCGAGGTGTCGACGGCGCTGGCTGTGGTGCAGGCGCTGACCGACGTCGGTGGGTCGGGCCGGTTGTGGTGGCTGACGCGGGGGGCGGTGTCGGTCGGCGACTCGGACGAGCTGGCGGATGTCGCGGGTTCTGCGGTGTGGGGTTTGGGTCGGGTGGTGGGTTTGGAGGTGCCGTTGCGGTGGGGTGGTTTGGTGGATTTGCCGGGTGTGTTGGGTGGTGGTGTGTGGGGTTGGTTGTGTGGGGTGTTGTTGT
>NZ_MAGP01000065.1 GCF_002926165.1 Micromonospora chalcea
CCCGCCCGCGCCGACCCGCCCCGCCGCCCCGGGGACGCCTGCCGCGGCTGCGCCGGTATCCGGCGCAGCCGCGCCAGGCGTCCCCGGGGCGGCGGGGCGGGTCGGCGCGGGCGGGTACGGCGGCGGGGTCGCCGGCAGCGACACGGTGGGCTCGGACAGAGCGGGACCGGAGTGCCCGGGGGAAGCGGGACCGGGCAGGACCTGTCCAGGCTGTGCGGGCACGACCGGACCGGAGTGCCCCGGCAGAGCCGGGTTGGGAGGGCCTGGCAGGGGCGGACCGGAGTGTGCCGGCGGGGCCGGGCTGTGGTGTCCCGGCAGGGTCGGACCCGGGTGCCCGGGCAGGTACGGACCGGGGTGCGTGCCGGCAGCGGCGGCGAAGCCGCCGGGAGGTGGGCCGTAGCCGGCGGGAGCGGCGGCGTAGCCGCCGAGGTACTGGCGGGCTGCGCGTACCGCGGGGTGGTCCGGACCGAGCACGGCGGACCCGGCGGTGGCCACGCGGCTGTAGTTGCGGCGGGCCTCGTGCCGGTTGCCCAGCTCCTCGGCCACCCCCGCGAGGTCGAAGCTGAGCGCGAGCATCAGCGGGTCCCCGTCGCCCCGGCGGCGCTCGCCGGCGGCGTAGGCCTCTTCGAGTACGCGCCGGGCGGCGGCCGGGTCGTCGGCCTCGCGGTGCAGCCGGGCCAGCAGGTGACCGGTGGCCAGGACGTCCTGGTGGTCCTCGCCGTACGCCGGGCGGGCCGCGACGATCGCGTCGGCGAGCAGGCGGCGGGCGCTGGTCAGGTCGCCGGCGGCGCGCATCGCGAGGGCCTGGTGCTGGGTGGCGATCAACGGGGAGGGGTGGGACACGTGAGCAATGCTGCCCGGAATCGTCAGTTGCGCGCTACCCACCCGATTGTTGTGGCCTCTGACCTGCGCAAACGTGGGGCGTTGGTGCTGATGTGCATGATCGTTCCGGGCCGTGTACAGTAATCCCCCGTGCGGCCCGCCAGGCCGGCCGATGCGGTGAGATGATCACCTTGGCCGACCGGGTAGGCTGGTACGTGCAGGTCCGGGTGGCGGAATGGCAGACGCGCTAGCTTGAGGTGCTAGTGCCCGTATAGGGCGTGGGGGTTCAAGTCCCCCCTCGGACACCACTACGTGTGGAGATCCACGCGAGATCAACTCCCCTCGCGTGGGGACGCGAACCGCTACGTTTCATCTGTGCATCCAGGCGCCGGGAGTGGCTTCCGCCTGCGCTGACAGCGTTGCGTCCGTACTGGTGGTGGCCTCGGTGAGTCTTGGCCGCTCGCGTCCCTGCCAGTCCGATGAGCAGCTCGTCGAGGCGCTCGTACCCACCCCGCTGCCGGTCGCATCGCCGGAGCCGGTCGCATCGCCGGAGCCGGCACCGCTGCCGACATTGCCCGCGCCTGCGGCCCGTAGTGACGATGGTGTGCTGTTCGACGTGGGCCGGCCCGACGCCGCCGGCCGGGTCACCGCTCGTGCACTGCTGCGGGCCTTGGGCTGGACGCCAGGCCTGACGCTGCACGTCGACGTCGTGGCCGGCGCAATCCTGATCACCCCGGCCGTCGACGGCGCGCACGCCGTGGGCACCCGCGAGGAACTGCCCCTACCGGCGGCCGCCCGACACTTGTGCGGCATCGCCACCGGCGAGCCTGTCCTCCTGGCCGCCCTGCCCCGCCAGAGCCGCATCCTCGTGCACCCCTCACACACCATCACCGCGGTCCTGGCCGACCTGCACATCCGCATCCTCGGAGAGCCCTCATGACCACGGATCCCGATCGTGTCGCCACCGCCCGAGCCCTCCTTGCGCACCTTGGCCTCACCGCCGCCGACCTCACCGGCAGTAGCGCGCCTGCCGTGCCGACGGTCGCCGAGTACCTTCCTGCTGTTGTCGCCGCGGCGAGCCAGGGCACCCGACGCACCTACGGCAGCTCCTGGAGACGTATGGTCGCCGCCCTCGGCGACGTGCGTATCGACGCGGTGCGCGCCAGTCACCTCGAAGCCCTCATGCGACAGGCCGCCGCCGGCGCCCGCCCTCGGCGCAACTCCCGCAACGGCCGGCACGCCGGCGAGCATCTCGTCGCCGCAGCCCGTGCCTTCTACAACCGCGCCGTCGCCGACGGCCACCTCACCGCCGTGGACAGCCCCGCCCACCGGATCCGCAAACCCCGCCGGCTGCCCAACACCCGCCGTGCTCTTACCCCCGACGAGTTGTCCGACATCAACACCGCCGCCCGCAGCGGCGGCAACGACATCGTGCTCGACGCGCTGCTGCTGCGCCTGCACACTGAAACGGCCTGCCGACGCGCCGGCGCCCTCGCGCTGCGTTTGATCGACCTGGACACCGACCACGCGCTGATCCGTCTGTCCGAGAAGGGCGGCACGCAACGCTGGCAGCCCATCACCCCCATGCTCGCCGGCCGGCTGAACGACCACGCCCGAGCCCGCGGCGCCGCCGCACCAACCGATGCGCTGCTGCGCTACCGCAACGGCCGACCCGCCACTTACCGTCGCTACGACCTGCTCTGGGCCCGTATTGGCCGGCAGCTACCGTGGGTCGCCGTGCACGGCATCTCCACCCACTGGCTGCGCCACACCACCCTCACCTGGGTCGAGCGGCACTTCGGCTACGCCGTGGCCCGCGCTTACGCCGGACACACCGACTGCCGTGGACCGGCCACCACCACTTACATCAAGGCGGACCTGCCCGCGGTCGCCACCGCACTCGTGGCCCTCACCGGTCAGCCACACCCGCTGGCCGTAGCCGAGAGCGAACAGCGGTTCCCCGCCCATGACGCGGAGGCTGGGGCGGCCGCATACCGCAGTGGAACCCACCGCTAGCCGGGTCGTGAAGCGCCGCCCCCGATGTCAGTACTGGCGTGCAACGGTGCCATGGGAGGCAGCAGGTGGCCGATCCCCGCAGCGACGACCCACTGGGCAGCTGGCTGGTCCAAAAGCCACGGCGAGCGCAGTAGGAGTTTCCGTAACCCGCTGCGGTCTTGCACCTGCAGAGGTTCCTGCCGCAGCCCGCGACGCCACTGGCCGTCAGGACCCCAGTGCCGATGAGACGGCTCGTCTAGGACCGTAACGAAGGCGTGGACAAGGTCGGGCCAACTCGGCGTGCCCCACCAATGGCGGCACGCCAGCCCCCCGTGGATTGCGGCGCGCCAGGCCGCGTACCGCCCACCGCGCTTCTCCGCTGTGGTCGCCCAGGCACCCAACGTGCCCGCAACGTGCTCGTTATAGTCCGCCAGATCATCACCGGCGATCTCGATGATCCGGAAGCCACCCGGCAGTAGGCGCTGAGGATTGACCAACCAGCGCCAGACCCGCACGGCCAGCCAGTCCCAATCGTCCACGCTGACGTCGTCGAGCTGGCCGGCGTCGGCGTCTGCCGGTAGACCCACCTCATAACGCCAGCGCCGGATGATCTGTCGAATCCGCCAACTCGTATGCGCGTTGATGCGGAGCATGTCACCGTCGTTGAGCGGGCCATCCCCGGCATGCCAGTCCTCAACAGGGCCATTGCGCCACGCGTTGTTGACTACACCGACCGCCGCGAGATCGAGAACCGCTGCCGCACGATCGGGCTCGATCCCCACCTGATGGGCGAGCATGCCGCGCAGGAGCTCGTCCTCGCGCTGCGGTGTCATCGCGTCGCCGTTGCTACGGCCAGCGGCCTTCTCCATGAACGCCGAGAATGCCAGGCCGTAGGCGTCGGGGCCATCCTCCTAGTACTCCAACGTCACTTGGATTCGGCGTTGGGCGTGGCGTGGGTATGAGGGCGGCCACCGCGTTGATCATCGATGGTTTGTGAGGACAACCGAAGATCGCGCGATGGCCGTGGGCCACAGCGTAG
>NZ_MAGP01000066.1 GCF_002926165.1 Micromonospora chalcea
ATCACACGCCCTCCCGCCGGGCAAGGGCTGGCCCGCCGGCTCGGCCCCGGGGCGGCGGGGGCGGTGGCGAGCCAGCGGGCCAGCCCTTGCGGGGTGGGGGTGCGGTGGATCTGCGAGACGGGCACGGCGACGTCGGCGGCCTCGTCGAGGGCGACAGCGACGGCGGCGGACTGCAGGGAGGTGCCGCCGAGGTGGAAGAACCCGTCGAGTGTCCCGACCCGGTCCAGCCCGAGCACCGTCGCGAAGATCCCCGCGACGAGGCGTTCGGAGTCGGTGGCCGGTTCGGTGTACGGCACGTCGAGGTCGGGACGGCGCGAGCCCGGCTCTGGTAGCGCCCGCCGGTCGATCTTGCCGGTGCCGCCGGTGGGGAACCGGTCCAGGACCATGATCACGGCGGGGACCATGTAGGGCGGGAGCACCGCGGCGGCGTGTGCCCGCAGGTCGGCGGTGACGGGGACGCGGCCGTCGCGTCCGGTGACGTAGCCGACGAGCCGGGCGGTGCCCTGGTCCTCGCGACGGGTGACGACGGCGGTGCCGACGTCCGGGTGTTGTTCGAGAGTCGCCTCGATCTCGCCGAGTTCGATCCGGATGCCGTTGACCTTGACCTGGTGGTCCATCCGGCCGAGGATCTCCAGCGCTCCGGCGGCGTTCCACCGGCCGAGGTCGCCGGTGCGGTAGGCGGTCCCGCCGCCGTACGGGTCGGTGACGAACCGCTGGGCGGTCAGTTCGGGGCGGTTGAGGTAACCGTCGGCGACGCCGGCGCCGGCGATGAGGATCTCGCCGGGGACGCCCATGGGGACGAGGTCGAGATTGGCGTCGACGACGCGGATCTGCCGGTTGGGCATGGGTCGGCCGATGGGCACGTACGCGCCGGGCCAGCCCTTCGACGCGTCGTACCAGGTACAGGCGACGGATGCCTCCGCGGGCCCGTACGCGTTGATCAGGCGGGCACCGGCGGCCGTCCAGCGGTGCGCCATGCGGGGCGGAATGGGTTCCCCGGCGAGGGTCACGCACGTCAGGCTGGGGCAGTCGGCGGGATCGACGGCGGCGAGGTTCGTGGGTGGGCAGAACGCGTGGGTGGCCTGCTCCTTGGCGATCAGCTCCGTCAACCGGCGGGCGTCGAGAAGATCGTCGCGGGAGCTGACGACGACGCGGGCACCGGAGGTCAGCGCGGTGTAGATCTCGCCGAGGGCCACGTCGAAGACCGGTGAACAGGAATGGAGCATCCGGCTGTCCGGCCCGACCGCGCACTCCTCCCGCATCCAGGTGACGAAGTTCGTCAGGTGCTCGTGGGTCAGCACGACGCCCTTCGGTGTCCCGGTCGAGCCGGACGTGTAGATCACGAACGCCGGCCGGGAGGGTGCCACCACCGGCAGGTCGGCCGCCTCGGCCGCCGTCACGGTGGGCCAGTCGGCATCGAGGGCGACGACCCGTACGCCGTCAGGTCCGGGGACACGCGGGGCGACCTCGCCGACGGTGAGGACGACCCGGGCGCCGTGGTCGGCCAGCAGCATCCGCATCCGCTCCGCCGGCCAGGACACGTCCATCGGCGTGTACGCCGCCCCCGCCCGCAGCACCGCCAGGGTGGCGACGAGCGTCCACATGCTGCGGTCCAGCGCCAGCGACACCACGTCCCCGGGCCGTACGCCCATCGACCGTAGCCGCGCGGCCAACTCCCCCGAGCGGCGGGCCAGCTCCGCGTACGTCAGCACCTCCCCGGCGGCGACGCCGGCCACCGCGTCCGGAGTGCGTCGCGCCCATTCGAGCACCAGCTCGTGCAGCGGCGCACCCGGCACCGGGCGGGCCGGGCGGCGGCCCGCCGCGAGCAGCCGCTCGCGCTCGGTCGCGCCCAGCAGCGGCAGCGCGCCCAGCGGCACCCCGGGTTCCCGGACGCCGGCCGACAGCAACGACACGGTCTGGTCCACCAGGCCCCGCACCCAGTCCGCCGAGAAGCCGTCGGCGGCGTAGTCCACCCGGAGCGCCGACCCGTCCCCCGCGACGGTCACCACGATGTCCACGTCCACCACGTCCGGCCCCACCTCGGCCACCGGGGCGTCCACCAGCCCGACGACCACCGGCCCCGCCGCGCCCGCGCTGTGCGCGACCGGTCCGGCCAGCGCCGTGGCCACCCGCGACGTCAGCTCGCCGAAGCCCGGTTCGTCCGCGACGTCGACCCGCAGCACGCCGCCCGACGACAGACCGACCGCCACCTCGGCCTGGCCGGTGTACCGGGCCAGCACCCCCAGCAGACCGGCCAGCAGCACCGCGCCGGGGGAGCGCGCGCCCGCCGGGACGGGCAGGTCGACCGGCCGGTACGCGGAGGCCGCCCGGGCCGGCCACGCGGCCGGCCGGCGCAGGTCCCCCATCAGGTCGAGGATCTCGAAGCCGGGCCCAGCGACATCCGTGGCGTGCGCACCGACGATTCCGACAGACATTGAGCCAGCCTCCGATCAGGGCCGGCGCCACCCAGAGGGGTGCGCCGGAAGGGACAACCACGAACTCTCGGGACAACGGGCCGCGCGCCGCGCGCCAAGCGGCGACGAGCGGTCCGGTACGCAGGGGCGGACGGTCAGCCGGCGGTGGGCGTACCCGCCGGCCCGTCTTCGAGGAAGCGCAGCATGTGGTGGTTCAGCTCCTCGGCGAAGCTGTACGGCAGGTAGTCGGTGCGGATGGTGACGCGCAGGAGAGCATGGTCGACGCGGGGCAGCACCTCGACCGTGAGCCCGTTGGGCACCTCCCGGGCGTACGGGTCGACGACCTCCTCGGCCCGGCAGCCGGGCAGCTCCAGCGGCACCACCACGTTGTCCTGGAACACGAACGTCGGCAGGCTCGCGACCACCTCGCCGGAGAGCCCGGCGGCGGGATCGTCGGCGGTCTCCGCGAAGGGAACGTCCTGGGCCCGCATGAGATCGCGGATCGTCTCGTCGACCCGCAGGACCAGCTTGTCGTCGTGCGGCCCGTCGAAGCGCACCCGCACGCAGTTGAGGTTGAGCCGGGTGGTGAACGCGGAGTCGAGGACGCGGCTACCGCGTTTGGCGACCACCATCAGCAGGGCGATGTCGTCCTGCTGATGGATGGCGCGCAGCGCCGAGGCGAAGGCCGCCACGAAGTAGCTGGAGCGGCTGAAACGGTGGTCGCGGGCGGCCCGGTCCCAGCGGTCGAGCACCTCGGGGGTGACGGTGACGGTGTGGCCCGCCTTCGGTCCCCAGGCGAGGGCCTGCTCCAGGGGCGCGGTGGCCGGGCCTTCGCCCTGGCGGGGTAGGTCGCGTAGTTGTTCGCGCCAGTAGGTTCGTTGGGTTTGCAGGTCGGCGGCGTTGCGGAGGCGGGTGTATTCGTCGTGGGACTGGTGCAGTGTGGGTGCGGGGTGTGTCCAGGTGG
>NZ_MAGP01000067.1 GCF_002926165.1 Micromonospora chalcea
CCCGGGCCATCTGCTCCTCGATCGTCTCGCGGCGGCGCCCCCACCGGCCGACCCTGCTCCCCACTCAGGTACGGAGCGACGGCGCGGACGGATCACCTCCGGTGGCGAATTTCTCGGCCGGTTTTTCGAACCGTCCGGTCCGGACGCGCGTGTAGCGCCTGACGCAACGACGAATGCCCATGCGTTGACAGTCCTTGCAACATTCTCGTAACCTTGCCGCAAAATTTCAGCGCGGGCTGCAAGAAGCCAGCACTGAGACAGGCTCCACTCCCCCGCATCCCCCGCACCCCCGCAGGAGTCCTGATGCATCGACGCCGATTCCGCGCCGCGGCGCTCGCCCTGGGCCTGGCCGCCAGCCTGCTCGTCCCGATCACGGCGGCGGCTCCCCCGGCCACCGCCGCCACCCCGGGCGCCAAGAAGGTCATCGTCCAGCTCTTCGAGTGGAACTGGACGTCGGTGGCCACCGAGTGCACCAGCACACTGGGCCCGAAGGGCTACGGCTACGTGCAGGTGTCCCCGCCCCAGGAGCACGTCAACAGCAGCCCGTGGTGGGTGTCGTACCAGCCGGTCAGCTACCGGATCGAGTCCCGCAAGGGCACGCGCGCGCAGTTCCAGTCCATGGTGAACACGTGCCACGCGGCGGGCGTGAAGGTGATCGTCGACGCCGTGGTCAACCACATGTCCGGGCAGGAGAACGGCGGCACCGGGTGGGCCGGCTCGTCGTACGGCCACTACAACTATCCCGGCATCTACTCGGCGCAGGACTTCCACTACTGCGGGCGCAACGGCAACAACGACATCGCCAACTACAACGACCGGTACGAGGTGCAGAACTGCGAGCTGGTCAACCTCGCCGACCTCAAGACCGAGTCGGAGTACGTGCGCGGCCGGCTCGCCGCGTACCTCAACGACCTGCTCTCCCTCGGCGTCGACGGGTTCCGCCTGGACGGCAGCAAGCACATGCCGGCCGCCGACATCGCCGCGATCAAGGCCAAGCTGAACCGCAGCGCGTACCTGGTGCAGGAGGTCATCTACGGCGCGGGCGAGCCGATCCAGCCGACCGAGTACACCGGCAACGGTGACGTGCACGAGTTCCGGTACGGCAAGGACCTGGCCCGGATGTTCAACAACGAGCGGCTGGCGTACCTGAAGAACTTCGGTGAGTCCTGGGGCTACCTGTCGAGCGCGAAGGCGGTGGTCTTCACCGACAACCACGACACCCAGCGCGAGGGCGGCGTGCTCACCTACCGCGACCGCGGCACGTACGCGCTGGCCAACGCGTTCATGCTGGCGTGGCCGTACGGCACCCCGGCGGTGATGTCGAGCTTCACCTACAGCGGCCGGGACCAGGGCCCGCCCGCCGACGGCAGCAACCGGATCACCAACGTCACCTGCTACTCGGGCTGGGAGTGCGAGCACCGCTGGCCGGTCATCGCCAACATGGTCGGCTTCCGCAACGCCACCGAGGGCGCCGGGGTCTCCAACTGGTACGACAACGGCTACCAGCACATCGCGTTCAGCCGTACCGGCAAGGGCTACCTGACGATCAACGACGAGGGCAGCGCGGTGAACGGCCGCTCGTACTACACCGGGCTGCCGGCCGGCCGCTACTGCGACGTCGTCCACGGCACGTTCAGCAACGGCTCGTGCAGCGGTCCGGTGATCACGGTGGACTCGTCCGGCTGGTTCGCCGCGAACGTCCCCGCGCACGACGCGATCGCCATCCACATCGGCGCGAAGCTCAGCTGAGCCACCCGGGCCGCGAAGCCCCCGTACCCGTAGTACCGGGTACGGGGGCTTCCGGTCGGTTACAGTCAGTTTCGTGCTGTTCGACCGGTTTGCCGCGCGCCGACCTCCCGGCTGGCTGATCGCCGCGCTCGCCGTACCGCTGCTGCTCGTCACCGCGCTGCTGGTCGGCCGCGCGCTCACCGTCACGCCCGCGCGGCCGTCAACGCCGGTCGTCGCCGCGCCCACGAGCACGACCGCCGCGCCGAGCCCGTCGCCGTACGAGTCGGTGCCGCCCGCCGCGCGCCCGCCGGACGACCTGCCGGTGATCACCTACGACCCGGCGCCGCGCGGCTTCCCGCCCGACCCGGATCCGGCCGACACCCGCCAGCTCGGCGAAGGGCTGCGCCCGAACCGCAACGTGGCCGCGTACGACGCGCCGGGCGGCCGTCCGCTGGCCTTCCTCGCGCCGACCATCAACGGCGCACGGCTCACCGTGCCGATCGTCGAACGCCGCTCCGGCTGGACCGCCGTGCTGCTCCCGTCGGCCAACCGCACCACCGCCTGGCTGCCCTCGGGCGGCTGGACCACGGTGGCGCTGCGCGACCAGATCGTGGTGGAACGGCGCACCCACCGCCTCACCTGGAGCCGGGACGGGCGCGCGATGCGCACCTGGCCGGTCAGCCTCGGCATGTCCGGGCAGCTCACCCCGCTGGGCCGCACGTTCGTGCTGGGCCGCACCCCGCCTCCGGAGGCCGTCTACGGCGGCGTCGACATCTTCGCCCTCGGCGCGATCCCGGACGACCCGGAGGCGGTGCCGACCGGGCTGCGCGGCGCGCACATCGGACTGCACAGCTGGCACAACGACGACACGCTCGGCAAGAACGTCACGAACGGCTGCATCCGGCTGACGCGCAGCGCCCAGCGCCTGCTGCTGACCGAGGTCGAGCCGGGCACCGCCTTCGTCGTGGTGGACCGCCTGCCCTGACCGGGCTCAGCCCAGCAGCCAGCCGTTGGCCTCGGCCACCCGCACCGCGTCGGCCCGGTTGCGGGCGCCGGTCTTGCCGATGGCTGCGGAAAGATGATTGCGTACGGTCCCCTCGGACAGGTGCAACGTCGCCGCCAGCTCGGCCACCGTGCCGCCGCCGCGCGCCGTACGCAGCACCTCGGTCTCCCGCTCGGTGAGCGGGCTCGGCCCGGTGGCGAGCGTCTCGGCGGCGAGCGCCGGGTCGACCACCCGCAGCCCGGCGTGCACCCGGCGGACCGCGTCGGCGAGCTGCCGGGCCGGGGTGTCCTTGACCACGAAGCCGTTCGCACCCGCCTCCATCGCCCGGCGGAGGTAGCCGGGACGCCCGAACGTGGTCACCACGAGCACCCGGCAGGACGGCAGCGCGGCCCGCAGCGCGGCGGTGGCGGCCACCCCGTCCAGGCCCGGCATCTCCACGTCGAGCAGCGCCACGTCCGGGCCGGTGCGCAGCGCCTCCGGCACCACCTCGTCGCCGCGGCTCACCTCGGCCACCACAGTCAGGTCCGGCTCCAGCGACAGCAGCGCTGCGAGCGCGCCCCGGACTAGCGCCTGGTCGTCGGCGAGCAGCAGCCTGATCGGCTCGGTCACGGGCGCGTCCCTCCGTCCGGATCCGCCGCGGGCACCGTCACCCGGAGCAGGAAGCCACGCCCGTCGTCCGGCCGCGCCACCGTCACCGTCACCGTCGCGTCCAGCCGCCGGGCCCGCTCCCGCAGCCCGGCCAGCCCGTGCCCGGCCGGGCCATGCTGGTCCGCCGGGCCCCGGCCGTCGTCGCGTACCTCCACCGCCGACGGTTCCACCCGGATGACGCAGTGGCGGGCGCCGCTGTGCCGCACCACGTTCGTCACCCCCTCGCGGACCGCCCAGCCGAACAGCTCGTCGCGGTCCGCCGGCAGCGGCGGCACCGACTCCGGCAGCTCCGCGACGACGCCCGCGGCGGTCAGCGCCGACCGCGCGCCGGCCAGTTCGGAGGCCAGATCCACCCCGCGGTACGCCCCGACGGTGCTCCGCACGTCCGCCAGCGCCTCCCGGGCCAGCCGCTCGATGTCGGCGACCTCGGGGGCGGCGCGGGCCGGGTCCAGCTCCAGCAGCCGGCCGGCCAGTTCGGCCTTGACCGCCACCACGGTGAGCGAGTGCCCGAGGATGTCGTGCAGGTCCCGGGCGGCGCGGGCGCGTTCCTCGGCCACCGCCAGTCGGCGGATCTCCTGCTGCGCGGCCTGGAGTTCGCCGTTGCGCTGGGCCAGCCGGCTCACCCCGAACATCGCGAACGAGGCGAGCAGCACCGCGAAGACGAGCGTGCTCTCGTGCTCCCAGCCGGGCACCAGACGCGCGGTCACCGGCGGCGCCGCCGCGGCCAGCACCACCACGACCAGCGCCTCTGCCGACGGCAGCAGGAACACTGCGGCTGCCCCGACGAAGACCAGTGTGGTCAGCCAGTCGCCGCCGGTGCCGGGGATCCCGGCCAGCCCGAGCGCGAGCAGCACGGCGATCAGCAGCCGGGCCCGGCCGGGCGGCACCGGCCGATGGCGCTGCCGTCGGCCCCGGGCCCATTCGAAGATCAGCACGTACGCCACGGCGATGGCGACGAGCGCGGCGATCCCGACCAGCCGCCGCCACAGTTGGGGCTGGTGCAGTGCGGTGCCGAGCGGGATGTTGAGGAAGAACAGCCAGACCGCCGCCAGCAGCCAGCCGGTGAACCGCCAGTGGCGGTTCACCGGCCGGGCCGGACCGGGCGGCGACGTCACGCCGACCACGCTAGACCCCGCTCAGACACGGGTGGTGTCCCGGCGGAACAGCCGGGCCGCGCCGAGGCCGAAGAACACGGTCCAGGCGGTCACGTTCGCCACCGCCGCCCAGTCCACCCCGGTGCCGGTCAGCGGCGCGCGGGCGAGCTGACCGACCCCGTACACCGGGGTGAACTTGGCGATCTGCCGCATCACGTCGGGCAGCAGCTCCAGCGGGACGAACAGGCCGCCCAGCATGGCCAGGATCGCCAGCGCCGGGCCCACGAACTGCATGACGTTCTCGGCCGGGGCGAGGTAGCCGACGAACAGCCCGAACGCGGCGAACACGAGCGCGCCGACCCAGGCGGTCAGGCCGGACTCGACCCAGACGTGGGCCGGCAGCCGGACTCCGGAGGCCGCGCCGACGGCGAACTCCACGAGTACGCCGAGCAGGCCGAGCACCATCGCGGTGGCCACCTTCGTCGCCACGTACGCGGCCGGGCGCAGCGGAGTGAGCCGCAGTTGCCGGCTCCAGCCCAGCGCGCGTTCGGTGGCGACGGCCGCGCCGGCGCTGGTGGTGGCGACCATGGCCGCGTACACGGCCAGGCTGATCATGATCCAGCCGGTGACCGGCAGCCCGTTGTCCAGGTTCTCCCCGCGCGTGGGCAGCCCGAACAGCAGGAAGAACACGGCCGGCATGACCAGGATGAACAGCAGCGTACGGCGGTTGCGCAGCACCCGGCGTATCTCGATGGCGAGCACCGGCGCGCAGAACCCGCCGAGCATTGGCGGCCGGCGGTCGACGGCGCGGGTGGTGGTGGACGAGGTCGTGGCGGTCATGGCGAGGCTCCCCGGTTCAGGCGGTCAGGGTGAGGAAGGCGTCCTCGAGGTTGCGTGAGGTGATCTCCACGTCCCGGGCGTCCGTGCGGGTCAGCAGGTGCCGGGCGACCACATCGGAGTCCCCGGTGTGCACGAGGACCGCGTCGCCGCGTACCTCGACCGAGCGGACGCCCGGCAGCGCGGCGAGCGCGGCCTGGTCGGCGCCGGGCTGCGTCGCCCGCACCACCCGCCCGGCGGCCAGGTTCTTGATCTCGGCGGTGGTGCCGTCGGCGACCACGCGGCCCTGGCGGATCAGCACGATCCGGTCCGCGTACGCGTCGGCTTCGTCCAGGTAGTGGGTGGCGAACAGGACGGTCCGGCCGGAGCGGGCGTCGGCCCGGATCGCCTGCCAGAAGTCGCGCCGGCCCTCGACGTCCATGCCGGTGGTCGGCTCGTCCAGCACCATCAGGTCCGGGTCGGGCAGCAACGCGAGCGCGAACCGCAGGCGCTGCTGCTGACCGCCCGAGCACTTGCCCACCGCCCGGTCGGCGATCCCGGCGATGCCGGCGCGCTCCAGCACCTCCGCCACCGGCCGGGTGTGGCCGTAGAAGTGCGCGGTCATCCGTACCGTCTCGGCGACGGTGAGGTCCTTGAGCAGGCCGCCGGTCTGCATCACGGCGGCGACCCGGCCGTGCCGGACGGCGTCGGCCGGCTCGCCGCCGAAGAGGCGGACGGTGCCGGCGTCCGGGCGGGCCAGCCCGAGCAGCATGTCGACGGTGGTGGTCTTGCCGGCGCCGTTGGGGCCGAGGAACGCCACCACCTCACCGGGGGCGATCCGCAGGTCGAGCCCGTCGACGGCGGTCACCGGGCCGAAGGTCTTGGTGAGTCCGGCCAGGTCCACGGCCGGTGCGGAATCGGTCATGTCCCGATGCTCCGGCGTGCGGTGTCCGGTTCCCCGGAGCGGCAGTCACCTTCCGGCCGTGACATTTGTCAGGCGGTCACGCCGCCGACGCCGGACGCTCTGGGGCCGATCAGGCCGTCGCGCCGCCGTCGATCGCGATCGACGCGCCGGTGATGTGCCGTCCGCCGGCGCCCACCAGGTGACTGACAGTCGCCGCAACGTCGTCCGGGGTCGCGTACCGGCCGAGGGCGATGTGCGACCGCTGCCCGTCCGCGCCCGCGCTGTCCGCCGGGTTCATGTCGGTGTCGGTCGAGCCGGGCAGGATCAGGTTGACGGTGATCCCACGCGGACCGAGTTCGCGGGCGAGCGCCCGGGTCAGCCCGTTCACGGCGCTCTTGGTCATCGCGTACGCGCTCACCCCCGGTGCCGGGACGCGGCTGGCGAAGCTGCTGCCGATGTTGACGATCCGTCCACCGGTGCCCATGTGGGGTACCGCCGCCTGGGTGGCGAGGTAGACCCCGCGTACGTTCACCGCGATCGCCCGGTCCAGCGCGTCGAGGCTGACCGACTCGATCGGCCCACCCGCGAACACGCCGGCGTTGTTGACCAGGATGTCCAGCCGCCCCAACTCGGCGACGGTCCGGTCCACTGCACCGATCACGGCCGTCGCGTCGGCGCTGTCCGCGTTGATCGCCAGGCCGGTCCGCCCGTACGCCTCGATCTCGGCCACCACGGACTTCGCGCTGTCCTGCGCGGTGCGGTAGGTGAACGCGACGTGGATGCCGTCCTCGGCCAGCCGGCGCGCGACGGCGGCGCCGATACCCCGGCTCCCGCCCGTCACCAGGGCGACCCTGTCGGCAAGTCTGACCGTCATGTCGTCATCCTGACAGTCGACTCAGGACGCTGATCATCCGGGTCAGCCGTCAATTCCTGTCCGGCCGGTCAGGCAGGATTGCCGGCACCCAGTCCGGGTACGCGCGGGCCGTCCAGCGGCGAAACGGGGAGGCGGACATGAGCGCACCGACGGGACGGGTCGACACGATCGTGCTCATCCACGGGCTCTGGATGACCTCGCGGAGCTGGGAGCACTGGGCGCAGCGGTACTCAGCGCGCGGCTTCCAGGTGCTCACGCCCGCCTGGCCCGGGATGGACCGCGAGGTGGAGGAGCTGCGGGCCGACCCGGCCCCGATCGCCGCGCAGCGCATCGCCGACATCGCCGACCACTACGCGGCGATCATCAGGGACCTGCCGCGCCCGCCGATCATCATGGGCCACTCGTTCGGCGGCCTGATCGCCCAGTTGCTGGCGGACCGCCGCCTCGGCGCCGCGGTGGTCGCCGTGCACCCCGCGCCGGTACGGGGTGTGCTCAAGCTGCCGCCCAGCACGCTTCGCTCCGGGTATTCGATCCTGCACAACCCGGCCAACCGGCACCGCGCCGTGCCGTTCACGCCGGAGGACTTCCGGTACGCCTTCGGCAACACCATCAGCCAGCAGGAGTCCGACGCCGCCTGGGAGCGGTACGCCGTACCGGGCGCCGGGCACGTGCTGTTCGAGGCCGCGTTCGCCAACCTGGACCCGAACTCCGCCACCGAGATCGACAAGAAGCGCAGCGACCGCGCCCCGCTGCTGATCACCGCGGGCGGCGAGGACCACGTGGTGCCCGCGACCTTGGCCAGCTCGATCGCCAACCTCTACCGGAGTTCGACGGCGCTCACCGGCTACCGGGAGTTCCCCGGCCGGTCGCACTTCGTCGGCGGCGAACCGGGCTGGGAGGAGGAGGCGGACTACGCGCTGGAGTGGGCGGTCGAGGCGGCGAACGAGTATTCCCCGACAGTGGTCGCCGAGGCCCCGCGACGGCGTTGACCCACGGAGATATCAAGATCAGCAAAAATTGATATCATCACCTCGTTTCGAGTGCTCGGACGAGGAGGCGCACGTGTCCCGGACCATCCTTGACGTCGACGACGACCTCCTGGCCGAGGCCGCCGAGATCCTCGGCACCGGCACCAAGAAGGCCACCGTCAACGCGGCGCTGCAGGAAGTGGTCAACCGGGAGAAGCGCCGGGAGTTCGCCGACTGGCTCAAGAGCGGCGGCCTGCCGGACCTCACCGACCCGCAGCAGGCGTCGAAGCCCGAAGCGGCATGACGCGGGAGCGCTACCTTCTCGACAAGTCGGCGCTGGCCAGATGGCCGAAGCCCGCCGTGGCACCCATCCTGGACGAGTTGTCCGAGCGCGGCCTGCTGGCGGTCTGCGGGGCGGTCGAGATCGAGGTGGTGCACAGCGCCCGCTCGGCCAAGGACGCGCAGCGCGCTCGATGGCTGCTTCGCGGCTTCGACTGGCTCGCCATGCCGGACGACATCTGGGATCGTGCGATCGACGTCCAGGTGCAGGCGCTGCACAAGGGCAACCACCGCGCGCTTTCGATGGCCGACCTGCTGATCGCCGCCACCGCCGAACGGCATGGCGCAACAGTCCTGCACTACGACGGTGACTTCGACCTGATCACCGCGATCACCGGCCAGCCGACGACGTGGGTCGTCCCGGCCGGAAAGGCCGACTGACCGACTACGGTCCTCATTCCCAGGAGTCGGAGATGTCGAGGACCTCGAGGTCGGGCGGGGCCGCCGCCGCTACCGTCCCGACGTCCCGTGTGACCAGGTAGCACCGGTAGAGCACGGCGGTGGCGATCGCGTGGGCCACGTCGAGCGGCACCTTGCGGCTCGCCGCGATCCGGGCCACCCGCCGGCTGGTCGGACCGTCGTATACCGCGATCCGGATGTCCCGGTCCGTGTCGAGGAGCAGGTCGAGCAGATCGGCGGCCGGAGTACCCGCTACCTGAAGCTGCGCCTGCCCCAGGCAGAGCGCCGGGATCCACACCTCCTGCTCGGGATCCTCCTGCGCGAGGGTCAGCAGCGCACCCGGCTCGACGCTGTCCCCAGCGGCGTACGCGAGCAGTGCGGACGTGTCCAGGACGAGCCCGTTCACGCGGCAGCCGCCCCGTCACCGTCCCCGAACTGGCGTAGCCACTCCATGTTCCGATCGTGTTGCTCGTCGGTGATCGGCGGCTGTTGTGCCAGCCTCCGGCGAGCCCGCTCGACGTCCTCGTCGGTCACCACATAGCCGTGCTCAGCCCATCGGGCACGCAGACCGTCCGCTCGCATCTTCCGCCGGAGCACGTCGGCGATGAAGCCGGACGTCGTGCCCTGCGACCGCTCGACGTACTCGGCCACGTCGTCGGGCAGGCTGATCGTGATGCGCCGCGTCATACTCTCACCATAGCTCATGCATACTCCGCTTTCGGTGCGGCACGCGGTGCCGGTCGAGCGGGTGCTCATCGCGGCCGGAACCGCCGGGAGCACTCACCGTCGTGTCCGGGCCGGAGCAGACACCGCTGCCCGCCGGACAGCAACAGGTCACAGAACACCCAGTGGCGGACGTTCTGGTCGTCCTCCGCCGAGACCGTGGTGCCGCCGGGCTCGGTCTGCGGCAGGACGTGCGACCAGTGCGCCACCACCCGGGCCAGCCGCTGAGCGGAGAGCAGGTCGTTGACGACGACCGGCAGGTGGATCACCCAGCGCTCGGTCACCTGTCGCACCCCCGTTCGTTGCGGGCCCGGGCCTGCTCCGACTGCCAGCGACGCAGCGCGTTCTTGATCCGGTCGGTCTCCCGGCGGCTCTGCGCCAACGCGTCGTAAACGGTGGCCAGGTCACCGGCGACGCGGTCGAGGAACTCCCGCACCTCCTGCGGGTCGAGCCCACGCCGGCCCAGCTGGGTCGTCCGGAAGCTCCGCTCACGGACCTGCCACGGACGCAAGGGCTGATAGGTGGACGAGCGGTAGCAGGTCGATCCGAGGACCGACCGCCGGCGACGCCGGACACGCCGGAGGAAGACGCGCATGACAGAACCTGCCCCTCACCGTCGAGATCGAACCGTGGAAGGGCGGGCCCACCGGCCCGCCCCGCACCGGCGGACCCACCCCGGCACCTGCCACCGCAGCCTTCGACCAGCAGTACGTCAGCAGGGCACAACGCGTGGCCCAGGTCGACACCCGATGACCCAGCCGATCCGGCCACTCACTCATCGTGCAGTGGACCGCCCCCTTTGCGCAACTCCCGATTCGGGATGATGTCATTGCGAAGCTCGTCCGCTTCCGCCACACTGACCGGCATGACTGGAAGCCCGACCGTCCGACGTCGACGCCTGGCCGCTGCCCTCCGTCGCCTCCGTGAGCAGACCGGCATGACCGCCGACCAGGCCGCCAAGGAGGTGGGGATCTCGAAGTCGGCGATCAGCCGCATCGAGAACGCCCAGGTGTCCGTCATGCCGCCGGTCGCCCGTGGACTTCTTGAGCTGTACGGGGTGGAAGGCGACGAGGTGGACGCACTCGTCCAGGTCGCCCGCGATGCCCGCAAGCGCGGCTGGTGGCAGGCGTACGACGACGTGCTGCCGGACTGGTTCGAGGTCTACGTCGGGCTGGAGGCCGAGGCGGCCGAGATCCGCACCTTCCAGCCGCAACTGATTCCGGGTCTACTCCAGACCGCCGACTACGCCCGCGCGGTCATCCGCGCCGAGCACCCGGACGCCCCGACCGACGAGGTGGACCGGCGGGTCGAGTTGCGCATGCGCCGTCAGGACACCGAAACTCCGCCGAAGCTCTGGGTGGTGCTGGACGAAGCCGCACTACGGCGCCCGGTCGGCGGCGCGGAGCTGTTCGCGGCGCAGTTGCGGCGACTGGCCGAGGAGGCGGACCGGCCCGGCCGCACCATCCAGATCCTGACCTTCGGCGCGGGCGAGTACGGGTCGATGGGCAGCGCCTTCAGCGTGCTGACCTTCCCCGAGCCGGCCGATCCGGGGGTCGTCTACGTCGAGACCCGCGCGGGTAGCCTCTATCTCGAAGGCCAACAGGTGAGGGAGTACAGCCGCGTCTTCGAGCACCTGGTCGCCACGGCGGCCGGCGCCCGGGAGTCGCGCGACCTCATCCTGGGGGCGATCGACGAGCTATGAGAGGACGGCGCGGGTGGAAGAGGCCAACCAGGCGACGATGACCTGGCGCAAGAGCACCCGTAGCAACGGTTCCGGCGACTGCGTCGAGGTCGCCGACAACCTGCCCGGCGTGGTCGGGCTACGCGACAGCAAGGACCCGCGAGGTCCTATCCTCGCCTTCGACCCGGCAGCCTGGTCGACCTTCGTCGCGGGCGTCAAGCACGAGACGTTCCGGAACTGAACGCGGCAGGCATCGCCTGCGCACCCTGACCCTACGATCCAATGCCCGAAGCCTCCGTGCTTCGTAGCTTCGCCAGGGCGCGCAGGTACTCGTCCTCTACAATCCGGTCGAACGCTGCTGGCTGCGCCCCCGCGTGCACGACCTTCCGCGTAAGCCGCGCCTGCTCCCAGAACCTCAAGCCGATCTCGGTGGCGAAGATGTCAGCCGCCAGCAGTCCTCGCAACTGGCTCTCAGGCATCCCGCCCAGTTGCCAGG
Source organism: Micromonospora chalcea (assembly GCF_002926165.1). Taxonomy (GTDB): domain Bacteria; phylum Actinomycetota; class Actinomycetes; order Mycobacteriales; family Micromonosporaceae; genus Micromonospora; species Micromonospora chalcea. The sequence continues at coordinate 11,674 of NZ_MAGP01000067.1, forward strand.
TCGTGGCCCAGAAGTTGAGGATCAGATTGATGTAGGCCCGCTGCCTCCGCCGTTCAGGGGCAGGGTCCTGGGTCAGCGACCCCCAGCACTCCATCAGCACGGCATCATCTATGGCCATCTTCAGCAACAAGGCATGCTGGTCACGTTGCGCGTATTCCAATGCGATGCGGGCCTGCCTGTTTTGACTGATGGTGGTGGCGACCACACCCACGAGAGCCAGCGCGGACAGAAGCATGGAGACCGAGCCGTAGGCTTGGCCGATATTCGCCAAGCGCTCCCAGTCGGTACTCGGATCGAAGGCGTAGTCGATCAGGGGCGGGGAGAGCAGCAGCGCAAGCCCTCCCAAGAAGACCAACAACGCCCAGACGGCTACGCCGCGAACACTCCTCATCTACGCAAGGCTAGTTCTCCCATCAAAGTTGATCAATCGAACGCGCCGCCACCTGGCACCCCGATCCTCCTGGCTCTGCACCCACCGCAGAACCGGCACGCCGTGCGGCAGGTTCTGGTGTGCGGGTGGGTCCGCCGGGTATGACGGAAACATGAGGGCGAGTTTCCGTCTGGGTCGGATCGCCGGCGTACCGGTCGGCGTCAACTGGAGTGTCCTGGTCATCTTCGTGCTGATCGCGTGGGCGCTGTCGGCGAGCCTGTTCCCCGCCTCGTACCCCGGTCACTCCCCCGTCGCCTACTTCGCGGCCGGCCTGGCCGCCGCCGTGGTCTTCTTCGTTGGTCTGCTCGCCCACGAGGTGGCGCACGCGGTCGTCGCCAAGCGCAACGGCATCGAGGTCGAGGGCATCACGCTCTGGCTGTTCGGCGGTGTCGCCGAGCTGAAGGGCGAGGCGAAGGACCCGGGCGCCGAGCTGCGGATCGCCGGGGTCGGGCCGCTGGTCAGCCTGATCATCGGCGTGTTCTTCGCGGCGATCGCGGTGGCGGTGGCCGCCGCGGGCGGGCACGGGCTGCTGCTCGGCGCGCTGGCCTGGCTGGCGGGCATCAACGTACTGCTGGCGATCTTCAACGTGCTGCCGGCCGCCCCGCTGGACGGCGGGCGGCTGCTGCGCGCGGCGGTGTGGAAGTTCACCGGCGACCGAACCAAGGCGTCGGTGGTGGCGGCCCGCGCGGGCTGGGTGCTCGGCGTCGTGCTGATCGGGCTCGGGCTGTGGCGGTTCTTCACCGGCGCGGGGTTCGGCGGGTTGTGGCTGGCGCTGATCGGCTGGTTCCTGCTCGGTGCCGCCGGCCAGGAGGAACGCGCCGCCCGGATGGGCGACGCGCTGCGCGGCATCCGGGTCGGCGACGTGATGACGCCGCAGCCGCAGACCGCGTCCGGCGACCTCACAGTGGCCGACTTCGTCGACCACTACCTTTTCGCGTACCGGCACTCCGCGCTCCCACTGACCGTCGACGGCAGGCCGGTCGGTCTGGTCACGCTCGATCGGGTACGCGGCATCGCGGCGGACCGCCGTGCGTCGACCACGCTGGCCGAGGTGTCCTGCCGGGCCGACGAGCTGGTGCTCGCCCGCCCGGACGAGCAGCTCACCGACCTGCTGCCCCGGCTCAACGAGTGCACCGACGGCCGCGCCCTCGTGGTGGTCGACAACCAGCTTGTCGGCATCGTCTCACCCAGCGACATCAGCCGCGCGGTGCAGCGCGGCAGCCTGCGCCAGCAGATGCCGGCCGGACGCTGAGTCAGTCCCGGGGGAAGTAACGGTCCATCTCGGCGGTGCGGAACTTCCCCTTCGGGTCGAACTCGCGCAGCGGCGCGGCGAAGTCGGCGTGGCGGGGGTACGCGGCGGCGGGATCGCGCTCGAACAGCTTGCCCCAGTGCGGGCGCGGCGCGAACGGGGCGAGCCGTTCCTCCACCTCGGCCAGCACCGGCGCGACAGCGACCGGATCGCCGATCCAGGTGAAGTGCAGCGCCAGCGAGTCGCGCCGGAAGTTCGGGCTCAGCCACAGCTCGTCGGCGGCGACCGTACGCAGCTCGCAGATCTGGAGCACGGCGGCGATGCGGTCGGCGACCGGGTCGAGCGCGGCGAGCGCCGCCGTCGCGTCGGCCCGGGCCACGTGCCACTCCGACTGCAGCTCGTCGCCGCTACTGGGGGTGAAGCCGAGCCGGAAGTGCGGCAGCCGCTCGTGCCACGGCCCCGGCTCGCCGAGCTGAGCGGTGCAGTGCTCCGGCGACATGCCGGGCACCGGGTGCCGGGGCGAGTCGGCGGCCACCGTGTCCAGCCAGTCGGCGGGCGGCGGGGCCTCGTCGGCGTACTGCTTCACCCACACCTGGTCGAAGCGCTCCGAGCGCCACGAGGTGAAGACGCTGACGCTGTACGCGGCGTCGAGCGCCTCGTCCAGGGCGGCGCGGGGCAGGCCCAGACGGACGTGCTGCCGGATCTCGTACGTGGGCACCACGTCGAGCGTGAGCCGGGTGACCACGCCCGGCGCGCCCAGGTTGACCACCAGCCCGGCGAACCGTGGGTCGGTCCGGTCGACGGTGATCAGATCGCCGTCGGCGGTGACGAGTTCCAGCGCGGCGACGGCGGCGGCCAGGTTGCGGTTCCGCGCGCCGGAGCCGTGGGTGGCGGTGGCGACCGAGCCGGCCACCGAGATGTGCGGCAGCGACGCGAGGTTCGCCAGCGCGTACCCCTGGGCCTGGAGCGCGGTGGCCAGGTCGCCGTAGCGGACGCCGGCCGCGACGGTGACGGCGCCGCGGTCGGGGTCGAGCGCGACGGCGGGCGGCAGGCCGTCCAGCGCGATCTGGGTGCCGGTGGTGTCGCCGAGCCGGTTGAACGAGTGGCCGGTGCCGACGGCCCGGACCAGGTCGGCCTCCGCGACCAGCCGCCGCAGTTCGTCGGTCGAGGTCGGCCGCGATCGGGTACGCGCCGACCAGCTGACGTTTCCGGCCCAGTTCGTGTCCGTCATGCGCGCCATCATCCGCCATCATGCGCCGACAGGGTTGCCCCGGCCACTCGGCGGGAATCCTGGCGGGATGAGCAGCTACCGCGACCCGAGCCTCCGCGGCGACGTGTACCCGTCGGAGGAGGAGATCGACCCGACCGGCGTGGACCCCGACGCTGCGGAGATGCCGCCCGCCGGTGTGGGACCCGCCGGTGTGGGTGTGACGCCCGCCGCGACCGCCCCGGTTCCGGGGCCCACGCCGGAGCCCGAGCCCGCGCCGGTGCCCCACCCGGGGCCGCCGCCGCGCCAGGGGGCGGGCCGGTCGATCGTGACCCGGCACCTGGACGGCTCCGTCGAGGTGGTCACGGATCTGGACGGCGACGGTGTGGCCGACGTGGTGCAGATCGACCTGGACGGCGACGGCGTACCCGACGTGACGTACCTGGACAGCGACCGCGACGGCCGCCTCGACACGGTCCGCCGCGCCACAACAAGCTGACCCGCCCGCCGCCCACGCGACTCGGCGACGATCTTGGAGTTCTGGCGTCCACACCGCCGTTGATCATGCGGTTGCCGCCCCGACAAGAGCCGTAAATCCGGCACCGGAAGGGCCGCAACCGCAAGATCGCGGGGTTTGTGGGGGGCGGCGCGGGAGTGCCTCCCGTAACGCGAGATTGTTGTTCCGCAAGGTGGGACCGCTGGAGATCTTGGTACGAAAGGGCCCCTATAGGGGCCCTTTCGTACCAAGATCTCCAGCGGTCCCACCTTGCGGAACAACAATCTCGCGTTACGGGAGGCACTCCCGCGCCGCCCCCCACAAACCCCGCGATCTTGCGGTTGCGGCCCTTCCGGTGCCGGATTTACGGCTCTTGTCGGGGCGGCAACCGCATGATCAACGGCGGTGTGGACGCCAGAACTCCAAGATCGTCGCCGAGTCGCGTGGGCGGCGGGCGGGTCAGCTTGTTGTGGCGCGGCGGACCGTGTCGAGGCGGCCGTCGCGGTCGCTGTCCAGGTACGTCACGTCGGGTACGCCGTCGCCGTCCAGGTCGATCTGCACCACGTCGGCCACACCGTCGCCGTCCAGATCCGTGACCACCTCGACGGAGCCGTCCAGGTGCCGGGTCACGATCGACCGGCCCGCCCCCTGGCGCGGCGGCGGCCCCGGGTGGGGCACCGGCGCGGGCTCGGGCTCCGGCGTGGGCCCCGGAACCGGGGCGGTCGCGGCGGGCGTCACACCCACACCGGCGGGTCCCACACCGGCGGGCGGCATCTCCGCAGCGTCGGGGTCCACGCCGGTCGGGTCGATCTCCTCCTCCGACGGGTACACGTCGCCGCGGAGGCTCGGGTCGCGGTAGCTGCTCATCCCGCCAGGATTCCCGCCGAGTGGCCGGGGCAACCCTGTCGGCGCATGATGGCGGATGATGGCGCGCATGACGGACACGAACTGGGCCGGAAACGTCAGCTGGTCGGCGCGTACCCGATCGCGGCCGACCTCGACCGACGAACTGCGGCGGCTGGTCGCGGAGGCCGACCTGGTCCGGGCCGTCGGCACCGGCCACTCGTTCAACCGGCTCGGCGACACCACCGGCACCCAGATCGCGCTGGACGGCCTGCCGCCCGCCGTCGCGCTCGACCCCGACCGCGGCGCCGTCACCGTCGCGGCCGGCGTCCGCTACGGCGACCTGGCCACCGCGCTCCAGGCCCAGGGGTACGCGCTGGCGAACCTCGCGTCGCTGCCGCACATCTCGGTGGCCGGCTCGGTCGCCACCGCCACCCACGGCTCCGGCGCGCGGAACCGCAACCTGGCCGCCGCCGTCGCCGCGCTGGAACTCGTCACCGCCGACGGCGATCTGATCACCGTCGACCGGACCGACCCACGGTTCGCCGGGCTGGTGGTCAACCTGGGCGCGCCGGGCGTGGTCACCCGGCTCACGCTCGACGTGGTGCCCACGTACGAGATCCGGCAGCACGTCCGTCTGGGCCTGCCCCGCGCCGCCCTGGACGAGGCGCTCGACGCCGCGTACAGCGTCAGCGTCTTCACCTCGTGGCGCTCGGAGCGCTTCGACCAGGTGTGGGTGAAGCAGTACGCCGACGAGGCCCCGCCGCCCGCCGACTGGCTGGACACGGTGGCCGCCGACTCGCCCCGGCACCCGGTGCCCGGCATGTCGCCGGAGCACTGCACCGCTCAGCTCGGCGAGCCGGGGCCGTGGCACGAGCGGCTGCCGCACTTCCGGCTCGGCTTCACCCCCAGTAGCGGCGACGAGCTGCAGTCGGAGTGGCACGTGGCCCGGGCCGACGCGACGGCGGCGCTCGCCGCGCTCGACCCGGTCGCCGACCGCATCGCCGCCGTGCTCCAGATCTGCGAGCTGCGTACGGTCGCCGCCGACGAGCTGTGGCTGAGCCCGAACTTCCGGCGCGACTCGCTGGCGCTGCACTTCACCTGGATCGGCGATCCGGTCGCTGTCGCGCCGGTGCTGGCCGAGGTGGAGGAACGGCTCGCCCCGTTCGCGCCGCGCCCGCACTGGGGCAAGCTGTTCGAGCGCGATCCCGCCGCCGCGTACCCCCGCCACGCCGACTTCGCCGCGCCGCTGCGCGAGTTCGACCCGAAGGGGAAGTTCCGCACCGCCGAGATGGACCGTTACTTCCCCCGGGACTGACTCAGCGTCCGGCCGGCATCTGCTGGCGCAGGCTGCCGCGCTGCACCGCGCGGCTGATGTCGCTGGGTGAGACGATGCCGACAAGCTGGTTGTCGACCACCACGAGGGCGCGGCCGTCGGTGCACTCGTTGAGCCGGGGCAGCAGGTCGGTGAGCTGCTCGTCCGGGCGGGCGAGCACCAGCTCGTCGGCCCGGCAGGACACCTCGGCCAGCGTGGTCGACGCACGGCGGTCCGCCGCGATGCCGCGTACCCGATCGAGCGTGACCAGACCGACCGGCCTGCCGTCGACGGTCAGTGGGAGCGCGGAGTGCCGGTACGCGAAAAGGTAGTGGTCGACGAAGTCGGCCACTGTGAGGTCGCCGGACGCGGTCTGCGGCTGCGGCGTCATCACGTCGCCGACCCGGATGCCGCGCAGCGCGTCGCCCATCCGGGCGGCGCGTTCCTCCTGGCCGGCGGCACCGAGCAGGAACCAGCCGATCAGCGCCAGCCACAACCCGCCGAACCCCGCGCCGGTGAAGAACCGCCACAGCCCGAGCCCGATCAGCACGACGCCGAGCACCCAGCCCGCGCGGGCCGCCACCACCGACGCCTTGGTTCGGTCGCCGGTGAACTTCCACACCGCCGCGCGCAGCAGCCGCCCGCCGTCCAGCGGGGCGGCCGGCAGCACGTTGAAGATCGCCAGCAGTACGTTGATGCCCGCCAGCCAGGCCAGCGCGCCGAGCAGCAGCCCGTGCCCGCCCGCGGCGGCCACCGCCACCGCGATCGCCGCGAAGAACACGCCGATGATCAGGCTGACCAGCGGCCCGACCCCGGCGATCCGCAGCTCGGCGCCCGGGTCCTTCGCCTCGCCCTTCAGCTCGGCGACACCGCCGAACAGCCAGAGCGTGATGCCCTCGACCTCGATGCCGTTGCGCTTGGCGACGACCGCGTGCGCCACCTCGTGGGCGAGCAGACCAACGAAGAAGACCACGGCGGCGGCCAGGCCGGCCGCGAAGTAGGCGACGGGGGAGTGACCGGGGTACGAGGCGGGGAACAGGCTCGCCGACAGCGCCCACGCGATCAGCACGAAGATGACCAGGACACTCCAGTTGACGCCGACCGGTACGCCGGCGATCCGACCCAGACGGAAACTCGCCCTCATGTTTCCGTCATACCCGGCGGACCCACCCGCACACCAGAACCTGCCGCACGGCGTGCCGGTTCTGCGGTGGGTGCAGAGCCAGGAGGATCGGGGTGCCAGGTGGCGGCGCGTTCGATTGATCAACTTTGATGGGAGAACTAGCCTTGCGTAGATGAGGAGTGTTCGCGGCGTAGCCGTCTGGGCGTTGTTGGTCTTCTTGGGAGGGCTTGCGCTGCTGCTCTCCCCGCCCCTGATCGACTACGCCTTCGATCCGAGTACCGACTGGGAGCGCTTGGCGAATATCGGCCAAGCCTACGGCTCGGTCTCCATGCTTCTGTCCGCGCTGGCTCTCGTGGGTGTGGTCGCCACCACCATCAGTCAAAACAGGCAGGCCCGCATCGCATTGGAATACGCGCAACGTGACCAGCATGCCTTGTTGCTGAAGATGGCCATAGATGATGCCGTGCTGATGGAGTGCTGGGGGTCGCTGACCCAGGACCCTGCCCCTGAACGGCGGAGGCAGCGGGCCTACATCAATCTGATCCTCAACTTCTGGGCCACGACCTGGCAACTGGGCGGGATGCCTGAGAGCCAGTTGCGAGGACTGCTGGCGGCTGACATCTTCGCCACCGAGATCGGCTTGAGGTTCTGGGAGCAGGCGCGGCTTACGCGGAAGGTCGTGCACGCGGGGGCGCAGCCAGCAGCGTTCGACCGGATTGTAGAGGACGAGTACCTGCGCGCCCTGGCGAAGCTACGAAGCACGGAGGCTTCGGGCATTGGATCGTAGGGTCAGGGTGCGCAGGCGATGCCTGCCGCGTTCAGTTCCGGAACGTCTCGTGCTTGACGCCCGCGACGAAGGTCGACCAGGCTGCCGGGTCGAAGGCGAGGATAGGACCTCGCGGGTCCTTGCTGTCGCGTAGCCCGACCACGCCGGGCAGGTTGTCGGCGACCTCGACGCAGTCGCCGGAACCGTTGCTACGGGTGCTCTTGCGCCAGGTCATCGTCGCCTGGTTGGCCTCTTCCACCCGCGCCGTCCTCTCATAGCTCGTCGATCGCCCCCAGGATGAGGTCGCGCGACTCCCGGGCGCCGGCCGCCGTGGCGACCAGGTGCTCGAAGACGCGGCTGTACTCCCTCACCTGTTGGCCTTCGAGATAGAGGCTACCCGCGCGGGTCTCGACGTAGACGACCCCCGGATCGGCCGGCTCGGGGAAGGTCAGCACGCTGAAGGCGCTGCCCATCGACCCGTACTCGCCCGCGCCGAAGGTCAGGATCTGGATGGTGCGGCCGGGCCGGTCCGCCTCCTCGGCCAGTCGCCGCAACTGCGCCGCGAACAGCTCCGCGCCGCCGACCGGGCGCCGTAGTGCGGCTTCGTCCAGCACCACCCAGAGCTTCGGCGGAGTTTCGGTGTCCTGACGGCGCATGCGCAACTCGACCCGCCGGTCCACCTCGTCGGTCGGGGCGTCCGGGTGCTCGGCGCGGATGACCGCGCGGGCGTAGTCGGCGGTCTGGAGTAGACCCGGAATCAGTTGCGGCTGGAAGGTGCGGATCTCGGCCGCCTCGGCCTCCAGCCCGACGTAGACCTCGAACCAGTCCGGCAGCACGTCGTCGTACGCCTGCCACCAGCCGCGCTTGCGGGCATCGCGGGCGACCTGGACGAGTGCGTCCACCTCGTCGCCTTCCACCCCGTACAGCTCAAGAAGTCCACGGGCGACCGGCGGCATGACGGACACCTGGGCGTTCTCGATGCGGCTGATCGCCGACTTCGAGATCCCCACCTCCTTGGCGGCCTGGTCGGCGGTCATGCCGGTCTGCTCACGGAGGCGACGGAGGGCAGCGGCCAGGCGTCGACGTCGGACGGTCGGGCTTCCAGTCATGCCGGTCAGTGTGGCGGAAGCGGACGAGCTTCGCAATGACATCATCCCGAATCGGGAGTTGCGCAAAGGGGGCGGTCCACTGCACGATGAGTGAGTGGCCGGATCGGCTGGGTCATCGGGTGTCGACCTGGGCCACGCGTTGTGCCCTGCTGACGTACTGCTGGTCGAAGGCTGCGGTGGCAGGTGCCGGGGTGGGTCCGCCGGTGCGGGGCGGGCCGGTGGGCCCGCCCTTCCACGGTTCGATCTCGACGGTGAGGGGCAGGTTCTGTCATGCGCGTCTTCCTCCGGCGTGTCCGGCGTCGCCGGCGGTCGGTCCTCGGATCGACCTGCTACCGCTCGTCCACCTATCAGCCCTTGCGTCCGTGGCAGGTCCGTGAGCGGAGCTTCCGGACGACCCAGCTGGGCCGGCGTGGGCTCGACCCGCAGGAGGTGCGGGAGTTCCTCGACCGCGTCGCCGGTGACCTGGCCACCGTTTACGACGCGTTGGCGCAGAGCCGCCGGGAGACCGACCGGATCAAGAACGCGCTGCGTCGCTGGCAGTCGGAGCAGGCCCGGGCCCGCAACGAACGGGGGTGCGACAGGTGACCGAGCGCTGGGTGATCCACCTGCCGGTCGTCGTCAACGACCTGCTCTCCGCTCAGCGGCTGGCCCGGGTGGTGGCGCACTGGTCGCACGTCCTGCCGCAGACCGAGCCCGGCGGCACCACGGTCTCGGCGGAGGACGACCAGAACGTCCGCCACTGGGTGTTCTGTGACCTGTTGCTGTCCGGCGGGCAGCGGTGTCTGCTCCGGCCCGGACACGACGGTGAGTGCTCCCGGCGGTTCCGGCCGCGATGAGCACCCGCTCGACCGGCACCGCGTGCCGCACCGAAAGCGGAGTATGCATGAGCTATGGTGAGAGTATGACGCGGCGCATCACGATCAGCCTGCCCGACGACGTGGCCGAGTACGTCGAGCGGTCGCAGGGCACGACGTCCGGCTTCATCGCCGACGTGCTCCGGCGGAAGATGCGAGCGGACGGTCTGCGTGCCCGATGGGCTGAGCACGGCTATGTGGTGACCGACGAGGACGTCGAGCGGGCTCGCCGGAGGCTGGCACAACAGCCGCCGATCACCGACGAGCAACACGATCGGAACATGGAGTGGCTACGCCAGTTCGGGGACGGTGACGGGGCGGCTGCCGCGTGAACGGGCTCGTCCTGGACACGTCCGCACTGCTCGCGTACGCCGCTGGGGACAGCGTCGAGCCGGGTGCGCTGCTGACCCTCGCGCAGGAGGATCCCGAGCAGGAGGTGTGGATCCCGGCGCTCTGCCTGGGGCAGGCGCAGCTTCAGGTAGCGGGTACTCCGGCCGCCGATCTGCTCGACCTGCTCCTCGACACGGACCGGGACATCCGGATCGCGGTATACGACGGTCCGACCAGCCGGCGGGTGGCCCGGATCGCGGCGAGCCGCAAGGTGCCGCTCGACGTGGCCCACGCGATCGCCACCGCCGTGCTCTACCGGTGCTACCTGGTCACACGGGACGTCGGGACGGTAGCGGCGGCGGCCCCGCCCGACCTCGAGGTCCTCGACATCTCCGACTCCTGGGAATGAGGACCGTAGTCGGTCAGTCGGCCTTTCCGGCCGGGACGACCCACGTCGTCGGCTGGCCGGTGATCGCGGTGATCAGGTCGAAGTCACCGTCGTAGTGCAGGACTGTTGCGCCATGCCGTTCGGCGGTGGCGGCGATCAGCAGGTCGGCCATCGAAAGCGCGCGGTGGTTGCCCTTGTGCAGCGCCTGCACCTGGACGTCGATCGCACGATCCCAGATGTCGTCCGGCATGGCGAGCCAGTCGAAGCCGCGAAGCAGCCATCGAGCGCGCTGCGCGTCCTTGGCCGAGCGGGCGCTGTGCACCACCTCGATCTCGACCGCCCCGCAGACCGCCAGCAGGCCGCGCTCGGACAACTCGTCCAGGATGGGTGCCACGGCGGGCTTCGGCCATCTGGCCAGCGCCGACTTGTCGAGAAGGTAGCGCTCCCGCGTCATGCCGCTTCGGGCTTCGACGCCTGCTGCGGGTCGGTGAGGTCCGGCAGGCCGCCGCTCTTGAGCCAGTCGGCGAACTCCCGGCGCTTCTCCCGGTTGACCACTTCCTGCAGCGCCGCGTTGACGGTGGCCTTCTTGGTGCCGGTGCCGAGGATCTCGGCGGCCTCGGCCAGGAGGTCGTCGTCGACGTCAAGGATGGTCCGGGACACGTGCGCCTCCTCGTCCGAGCACTCGAAACGAGGTGATGATATCAATTTTTGCTGATCTTGATATCTCCGTGGGTCAACGCCGTCGCGGGGCCTCGGCGACCACTGTCGGGGAATACTCGTTCGCCGCCTCGACCGCCCACTCCAGCGCGTAGTCCGCCTCCTCCTCCCAGCCCGGTTCGCCGCCGACGAAGTGCGACCGGCCGGGGAACTCCCGGTAGCCGGTGAGCGCCGTCGAACTCCGGTAGAGGTTGGCGATCGAGCTGGCCAAGGTCGCGGGCACCACGTGGTCCTCGCCGCCCGCGGTGATCAGCAGCGGGGCGCGGTCGCTGCGCTTCTTGTCGATCTCGGTGGCGGAGTTCGGGTCCAGGTTGGCGAACGCGGCCTCGAACAGCACGTGCCCGGCGCCCGGTACGGCGTACCGCTCCCAGGCGGCGTCGGACTCCTGCTGGCTGATGGTGTTGCCGAAGGCGTACCGGAAGTCCTCCGGCGTGAACGGCACGGCGCGGTGCCGGTTGGCCGGGTTGTGCAGGATCGAATACCCGGAGCGAAGCGTGCTGGGCGGCAGCTTGAGCACACCCCGTACCGGCGCGGGGTGCACGGCGACCACCGCGGCGCCGAGGCGGCGGTCCGCCAGCAACTGGGCGATCAGGCCGCCGAACGAGTGGCCCATGATGATCGGCGGGCGCGGCAGGTCCCTGATGATCGCCGCGTAGTGGTCGGCGATGTCGGCGATGCGCTGCGCGGCGATCGGGGCCGGGTCGGCCCGCAGCTCCTCCACCTCGCGGTCCATCCCGGGCCAGGCGGGCGTGAGCACCTGGAAGCCGCGCGCTGAGTACCGCTGCGCCCAGTGCTCCCAGCTCCGCGAGGTCATCCAGAGCCCGTGGATGAGCACGATCGTGTCGACCCGTCCCGTCGGTGCGCTCATGTCCGCCTCCCCGTTTCGCCGCTGGACGGCCCGCGCGTACCCGGACTGGGTGCCGGCAATCCTGCCTGACCGGCCGGACAGGAATTGACGGCTGACCCGGATGATCAGCGTCCTGAGTCGACTGTCAGGATGACGACATGACGGTCAGACTTGCCGACAGGGTCGCCCTGGTGACGGGCGGGAGCCGGGGTATCGGCGCCGCCGTCGCGCGCCGGCTGGCCGAGGACGGCATCCACGTCGCGTTCACCTACCGCACCGCGCAGGACAGCGCGAAGTCCGTGGTGGCCGAGATCGAGGCGTACGGGCGGACCGGCCTGGCGATCAACGCGGACAGCGCCGACGCGACGGCCGTGATCGGTGCAGTGGACCGGACCGTCGCCGAGTTGGGGCGGCTGGACATCCTGGTCAACAACGCCGGCGTGTTCGCGGGTGGGCCGATCGAGTCGGTCAGCCTCGACGCGCTGGACCGGGCGATCGCGGTGAACGTACGCGGGGTCTACCTCGCCACCCAGGCGGCGGTACCCCACATGGGCACCGGTGGACGGATCGTCAACATCGGCAGCAGCTTCGCCAGCCGCGTCCCGGCACCGGGGGTGAGCGCGTACGCGATGACCAAGAGCGCCGTGAACGGGCTGACCCGGGCGCTCGCCCGCGAACTCGGTCCGCGTGGGATCACCGTCAACCTGATCCTGCCCGGCTCGACCGACACCGACATGAACCCGGCGGACAGCGCGGGCGCGGACGGGCAGCGGTCGCACATCGCCCTCGGCCGGTACGCGACCCCGGACGACGTTGCGGCGACTGTCAGTCACCTGGTGGGCGCCGGCGGACGGCACATCACCGGCGCGTCGATCGCGATCGACGGCGGCGCGACGGCCTGATCGGCCCCAGAGCGTCCGGCGTCGGCGGCGTGACCGCCTGACAAATGTCACGGCCGGAAGGTGACTGCCGCTCCGGGGAACCGGACACCGCACGCCGGAGCATCGGGACATGACCGATTCCGCACCGGCCGTGGACCTGGCCGGACTCACCAAGACCTTCGGCCCGGTGACCGCCGTCGACGGGCTCGACCTGCGGATCGCCCCCGGTGAGGTGGTGGCGTTCCTCGGCCCCAACGGCGCCGGCAAGACCACCACCGTCGACATGCTGCTCGGGCTGGCCCGCCCGGACGCCGGCACCGTCCGCCTCTTCGGCGGCGAGCCGGCCGACGCCGTCCGGCACGGCCGGGTCGCCGCCGTGATGCAGACCGGCGGCCTGCTCAAGGACCTCACCGTCGCCGAGACGGTACGGATGACCGCGCACTTCTACGGCCACACCCGGCCGGTGGCGGAGGTGCTGGAGCGCGCCGGCATCGCCGGGATCGCCGACCGGGCGGTGGGCAAGTGCTCGGGCGGTCAGCAGCAGCGCCTGCGGTTCGCGCTCGCGTTGCTGCCCGACCCGGACCTGATGGTGCTGGACGAGCCGACCACCGGCATGGACGTCGAGGGCCGGCGCGACTTCTGGCAGGCGATCCGGGCCGACGCCCGCTCCGGCCGGACCGTCCTGTTCGCCACCCACTACCTGGACGAAGCCGACGCGTACGCGGACCGGATCGTGCTGATCCGCCAGGGCCGCGTGGTCGCCGACGGCACCACCGCCGAGATCAAGAACCTGGCCGCCGGGCGGGTGGTGCGGGCGACGCAGCCCGGCGCCGACCAGGCCGCGCTCGCCGCGCTGCCGGGCGTCCGCTCGGTCGAGGTACGCGGCGACGCGGTCCTCGTGCACACCGGGGACTCCGATGTGGTCGCCCGGCACCTGCTGACCCGCACGGACGCCCGGGACGTGGAGATCACCTCACGCAACCTCGAGGACGCCTTCCTCACCCTGACCGCCTGAACCGGGGAGCCTCGCCATGACCGCCACGACCTCGTCCACCACCACCCGCGCCGTCGACCGCCGGCCGCCAATGCTCGGCGGGTTCTGCGCGCCGGTGCTCGCCATCGAGATACGCCGGGTGCTGCGCAACCGCCGTACGCTGCTGTTCATCCTGGTCATGCCGGCCGTGTTCTTCCTGCTGTTCGGGCTGCCCACGCGCGGGGAGAACCTGGACAACGGGCTGCCGGTCACCGGCTGGATCATGATCAGCCTGGCCGTGTACGCGGCCATGGTCGCCACCACCAGCGCCGGCGCGGCCGTCGCCACCGAACGCGCGCTGGGCTGGAGCCGGCAACTGCGGCTCACTCCGCTGCGCCCGGCCGCGTACGTGGCGACGAAGGTGGCCACCGCGATGGTGCTCGGCCTGCTCGGCGTACTCGTGGAGTTCGCCGTCGGCGCGGCCTCCGGAGTCCGGCTGCCGGCCCACGTCTGGGTCGAGTCCGGCCTGACCGCCTGGGTCGGCGCGCTCGTGTTCGCCGCGTTCGGGCTGTTCGTCGGCTACCTCGCCCCGGCCGAGAACGTCATGCAGTTCGTGGGCCCGGCGCTGGCGATCCTGGCCATGCTGGGCGGCCTGTTCGTCCCGCTGGAGCTGCTGCCCGACGTGATGCGGCAGATCGCCAAGTTCACCCCGGTGTACGGGGTCGGTCAGCTCGCCCGCGCGCCGCTGACCGGCACCGGGGTGGACTGGGCGGCGGTGGCGAACGTGACCGCCTGGACCGTGTTCTTCGGCCTCGGCGCGGCCCGGCTGTTCCGCCGGGACACCACCCGTGTCTGAGCGGGGTCTAGCGTGGTCGGCGTGACGTCGCCGCCCGGTCCGGCCCGGCCGGTGAACCGCCACTGGCGGTTCACCGGCTGGCTGCTGGCGGCGGTCTGGCTGTTCTTCCTCAACATCCCGCTCGGCACCGCACTGCACCAGCCCCAACTGTGGCGGCGGCTGGTCGGGATCGCCGCGCTCGTCGCCATCGCCGTGGCGTACGTGCTGATCTTCGAATGGGCCCGGGGCCGACGGCAGCGCCATCGGCCGGTGCCGCCCGGCCGGGCCCGGCTGCTGATCGCCGTGCTGCTCGCGCTCGGGCTGGCCGGGATCCCCGGCACCGGCGGCGACTGGCTGACCACACTGGTCTTCGTCGGGGCAGCCGCAGTGTTCCTGCTGCCGTCGGCAGAGGCGCTGGTCGTGGTGGTGCTGGCCGCGGCGGCGCCGCCGGTGACCGCGCGTCTGGTGCCCGGCTGGGAGCACGAGAGCACGCTCGTCTTCGCGGTGCTGCTCGCCTCGTTCGCGATGTTCGGGGTGAGCCGGCTGGCCCAGCGCAACGGCGAACTCCAGGCCGCGCAGCAGGAGATCCGCCGACTGGCGGTGGCCGAGGAACGCGCCCGCGCCGCCCGGGACCTGCACGACATCCTCGGGCACTCGCTCACCGTGGTGGCGGTCAAGGCCGAACTGGCCGGCCGGCTGCTGGAGCTGGACCCGGCCCGCGCCGCCCCCGAGGTCGCCGACATCGAGCGGCTGGCCCGGGAGGCGCTGGCGGACGTGCGGAGCACCGTCGGGGCGTACCGCGGGGTGGATCTGGCCTCCGAACTGGCCGGCGCGCGGTCGGCGCTGACCGCCGCGGGCGTCGTCGCGGAGCTGCCGGAGTCGGTGCCGCCGCTGCCGGCGGACCGCGACGAGCTGTTCGGCTGGGCGGTCCGCGAGGGGGTGACGAACGTGGTGCGGCACAGCGGCGCCCGCCACTGCGTCATCCGGGTGGAACCGTCGGCGGTGGAGGTACGCGACGACGGCCGGGGCCCGGCGGACCAGCATGGCCCGGCCGGGCACGGGCTGGCCGGGCTGCGGGAGCGGGCCCGGCGGCTGGACGCGACGGTGACGGTGACGGTGGCGCGGCCGGACGACGGGCGTGGCTTCCTGCTCCGGGTGACGGTGCCCGCGGCGGATCCGGACGGAGGGACGCGCCCGTGACCGAGCCGATCAGGCTGCTGCTCGCCGACGACCAGGCGCTAGTCCGGGGCGCGCTCGCAGCGCTGCTGTCGCTGGAGCCGGACCTGACTGTGGTGGCCGAGGTGAGCCGCGGCGACGAGGTGGTGCCGGAGGCGCTGCGCACCGGCCCGGACGTGGCGCTGCTCGACGTGGAGATGCCGGGCCTGGACGGGGTGGCCGCCACCGCCGCGCTGCGGGCCGCGCTGCCGTCCTGCCGGGTGCTCGTGGTGACCACGTTCGGGCGTCCCGGCTACCTCCGCCGGGCGATGGAGGCGGGTGCGAACGGCTTCGTGGTCAAGGACACCCCGGCCCGGCAGCTCGCCGACGCGGTCCGCCGGGTGCACGCCGGGCTGCGGGTGGTCGACCCGGCGCTCGCCGCCGAGACGCTCGCCACCGGGCCGAGCCCGCTCACCGAGCGGGAGACCGAGGTGCTGCGTACGGCGCGCGGCGGCGGCACGGTGGCCGAGCTGGCGGCGACGTTGCACCTGTCCGAGGGGACCGTACGCAATCATCTTTCCGCAGCCATCGGCAAGACCGGCGCCCGCAACCGGGCCGACGCGGTGCGGGTGGCCGAGGCCAACGGCTGGCTGCTGGGCTGAGCCCGGTCAGGGCAGGCGGTCCACCACGACGAAGGCGGTGCCCGGCTCGACCTCGGTCAGCAGCAGGCGCTGGGCGCTGCGCGTCAGCCGGATGCAGCCGTTCGTGACGTTCTTGCCGAGCGTGTCGTCGTTGTGCCAGCTGTGCAGTCCGATGTGCGCGCCGCGCAGCCCGGTCGGCACCGCCTCCGGGTCGTCCGGGATCGCGCCGAGGGCGAAGATGTCGACGCCGCCGTAGACGGCCTCCGGAGGCGGGGTGCGGCCCAGCACGAACGTGCGGCCCAGCGGGGTGAGCTGCCCGGACATGCCGAGGCTGACCGGCCAGGTGCGCATCGCGCGCCCGTCCCGGCTCCAGGTGAGGCGGTGGGTGCGCCGTTCCACCACGATCTGGTCGCGCAGCGCCACCGTGGTCCAGCCGCCCGAGGGCAGCCAGGCGGTGGTGCGGTTGGCCGACGGGAGCAGCACGGCGGTCCAGCCGGAGCGGCGTTCGACGATCGGCACGGTGAGCCGTGCGCCGTTGATGGTCGGCGCGAGGAAGGCCAGCGGACGGCCGCCCGGCGCGTCGTACGCGGCCACGTTGCGGTTCGGGCGCAGCCCTTCGCCGAGCTGGCGGGTGTCGGCCGGATCCGGGTCGGGCGGGAAGCCGCGCGGCGCCGGGTCGTAGGTGATCACCGGCAGGTCGTCCGGCGGGCGCGCGGCGGGCGGCACCGACTCGTACGGCGACGGGCTCGGCGCGGCGGTCGTGCTCGTGGGCGCGGCGACGACCGGCGTTGACGGCCGCGCGGGCGTGACGGTGAGCGCGCGGCCGACCAGCAGCGCGGTGACGAGCAGCAGCGGTACGGCGAGCGCGGCGATCAGCCAGCCGGGAGGTCGGCGCGCGGCAAACCGGTCGAACAGCACGAAACTGACTGTAACCGACCGGAAGCCCCCGTACCCGGTACTACGGGTACGGGGGCTTCGCGGCCCGGGTGGCTCAGCTGAGCTTCGCGCCGATGTGGATGGCGATCGCGTCGTGCGCGGGGACGTTCGCGGCGAACCAGCCGGACGAGTCCACCGTGATCACCGGACCGCTGCACGAGCCGTTGCTGAACGTGCCGTGGACGACGTCGCAGTAGCGGCCGGCCGGCAGCCCGGTGTAGTACGAGCGGCCGTTCACCGCGCTGCCCTCGTCGTTGATCGTCAGGTAGCCCTTGCCGGTACGGCTGAACGCGATGTGCTGGTAGCCGTTGTCGTACCAGTTGGAGACCCCGGCGCCCTCGGTGGCGTTGCGGAAGCCGACCATGTTGGCGATGACCGGCCAGCGGTGCTCGCACTCCCAGCCCGAGTAGCAGGTGACGTTGGTGATCCGGTTGCTGCCGTCGGCGGGCGGGCCCTGGTCCCGGCCGCTGTAGGTGAAGCTCGACATCACCGCCGGGGTGCCGTACGGCCACGCCAGCATGAACGCGTTGGCCAGCGCGTACGTGCCGCGGTCGCGGTAGGTGAGCACGCCGCCCTCGCGCTGGGTGTCGTGGTTGTCGGTGAAGACCACCGCCTTCGCGCTCGACAGGTAGCCCCAGGACTCACCGAAGTTCTTCAGGTACGCCAGCCGCTCGTTGTTGAACATCCGGGCCAGGTCCTTGCCGTACCGGAACTCGTGCACGTCACCGTTGCCGGTGTACTCGGTCGGCTGGATCGGCTCGCCCGCGCCGTAGATGACCTCCTGCACCAGGTACGCGCTGCGGTTCAGCTTGGCCTTGATCGCGGCGATGTCGGCGGCCGGCATGTGCTTGCTGCCGTCCAGGCGGAACCCGTCGACGCCGAGGGAGAGCAGGTCGTTGAGGTACGCGGCGAGCCGGCCGCGCACGTACTCCGACTCGGTCTTGAGGTCGGCGAGGTTGACCAGCTCGCAGTTCTGCACCTCGTACCGGTCGTTGTAGTTGGCGATGTCGTTGTTGCCGTTGCGCCCGCAGTAGTGGAAGTCCTGCGCCGAGTAGATGCCGGGATAGTTGTAGTGGCCGTACGACGAGCCGGCCCACCCGGTGCCGCCGTTCTCCTGCCCGGACATGTGGTTGACCACGGCGTCGACGATCACCTTCACGCCCGCCGCGTGGCACGTGTTCACCATGGACTGGAACTGCGCGCGCGTGCCCTTGCGGGACTCGATCCGGTAGCTGACCGGCTGGTACGACACCCACCACGGGCTGCTGTTGACGTGCTCCTGGGGCGGGGACACCTGCACGTAGCCGTAGCCCTTCGGGCCCAGTGTGCTGGTGCACTCGGTGGCCACCGACGTCCAGTTCCACTCGAAGAGCTGGACGATGACCTTCTTGGCGCCCGGGGTGGCGGCGGTGGCCGGGGGAGCCGCCGCCGTGATCGGGACGAGCAGGCTGGCGGCCAGGCCCAGGGCGAGCGCCGCGGCGCGGAATCGGCGTCGATGCATCAGGACTCCTGCGGGGGTGCGGGGGATGCGGGGGAGTGGAGCCTGTCTCAGTGCTGGCTTCTTGCAGCCCGCGCTGAAATTTTGCGGCAAGGTTACGAGAATGTTGCAAGGACTGTCAACGCATGGGCATTCGTCGTTGCGTCAGGCGCTACACGCGCGTCCGGACCGGACGGTTCGAAAAACCGGCCGAGAAATTCGCCACCGGAGGTGATCCGTCCGCGCCGTCGCTCCGTACCTGAGTGGGGAGCAGGGTCGGCCGGTGGGGGCGCCGCCGCGAGACGATCGAGGAGCAGATGGCCCGGGCACAGCAGAACGAGAAGACGACGACCGTCCGGACCACCACCAGCAGCCGTGGTGCCCGGACCATGTCGAAGTCCGCGATCGCGGCGCTGACCGCTTCCGCACTCGGCCTCGCGTGGGCCGGAGTGGAGCTGGCCGGCGCCGGCGGGCTCATGTACTCGTACGGATTCTTCTTCACCGAGTTCTTCGCCGGGGTGGTCGCCCTGGTCGCGCTCAGCATCACCGTCATGCTGGGCCTGCTCGCCACCGACCGCCTCGTGCTGCTCATCCGGCACCGCGTGCTGCTCCAGTCCGCGCACCGCGCCACCGGCGTGCTCGGCGTGGCCGGACTGGTCTTCCACGTCATCACCAAGGTGGCCATCGGCCGGGCCGGCCCCACCGACGCGGTGGTGCCGTTCATCGGCGGCGCCGGCCTCTACGTCGGACTGGGCACCGTCGCCGCGCTGCTGATGGTGGGCGTGCTCTGGACCGGAATCGTCCGGGTCCGGTTCGCCGGCGTCGGTCCCAAGTGGTTCTGGCGGGCGCTGCACTCGATGGCCTACGTGTCCTGGCCGTTCGCGCTGGTGCACGGCCTCAACGCCGGCCGGCCCGCGGCGACCTGGGTGCTGCTCAGCTACCTCGCCTGCGTGCTGGCCGTGGTGCTGGCGCTGATGGTGCGGCTCTCCGTTCACCTGGGCAAGCGCAGCCGGGAACAGCACCAGGCCGCCGCGCTCAACAAGGCCATGGCCGGCAAGGCCGAGGAGCGGACCGGCGTGTTCGCCGTGCTCACCCGCAAGAAGGACAGCGCCAAGGAGGACAGCGGCGCCGGCCGGGGCCGCTGGGCCGAGGCCACCGCCACCTGGACCGCGCCGGCCGGCACCGCCCGGCGGCGCGACCCCGAGCGGTTCGCCGTACCCGTGGTGCCGGAACCCGGGTCGCTGCGCGAACCGGTCCGTGCGGCCGCCCGCCGCCGCGACGAGGAGCGGGTCGCCACCCGGGTACGCGAGGAGGAGCGCGAGCCGGTCCTCTTCGACCGGGACGAGGAACTGGTGCCGGCACGCCGGTCCGACAGTGAACGCTCCCGCCGTCGTCGCCGGTCCGAGGAGGAGCCGGCGGGCCGCCGGTCCCGCACCGACGAGGAGCGGGTGAGCCGCCGGTCCCGGGCCGACGAGGAACGGGTCGGTCGCCGCTCCCGGGCCGACGAGGACGTCGCCGCCCGCTACTCGGCCCCGCCGGAGAGCGGTGGCCGCCACTCCGCGCCCCCGGACACCGGTGGCCGCCACTCCGCCCCGCCGGACAGCAGCCGGTACGCCACCCCGGCCGAGGTGGCCCGCTACTCCGCGCCGCCGCGTGCCGGCAGCGAGCCGGAGGAGCCGTGGGACAGCCCGCGCCGCTGGGAGACCCGCCCGGTCTCCGGTGAGCCGATCTCGGCCGGGCCGATCTCCGGCAGCCCGATGTCGGCGCAGCCGCTCAGCGGATCCGGCCGGCGCTACCGGGACGAGGAGGACGTGCCGGAGGAGCCGGACTACTGGCGCCCGCCGGCCCGCTACGACGCCGACGAGGCGTTCGTGGACGACACCCCGACGCTCGTCGACCTCGCCTCCCGTCGCGCCATGCGGGCCGGCAAGGACAGCCGGTCCGGCCGTCGCAAGCGGGCCGACGCGGACGCGGTCGACGGGGCGTACTGGGCCGGGCTGCGGGGTGAGGCCCGGTGACGCGGCAGACCACGGTCCCACCGGTCGCCTGCGTCGGCGAGCCCCGCCTGACCGCCGGGTTCGCCGAGTTCGGCCGGCTCGACCTGCTCGCCCACGAGGAGGTGCACGGCCCGATCGGCCCGATGGAACCGGCGGCGCTGCTGCGGCTCGCCGAAGCCATCGACCTCAAGGGCAAGGGCGGCGCGGGCTTCCCGTTCGCCCGCAAGCTGCGCGCGGTGCTGGAGTCCTGCGAGCGGCAGGACCTCTCCGCCGTGGTCGTCGTCAACGCCACCGAGGGGGAACCGGCGAGCTGGAAGGACAAGGTGCTGCTCACCCGCGCCCCGCACCTGATCCTGGACGGCGCCGCGCTGGCCGCGTTCGCGCTGGACGCGGAGGAGATCGTCATCGGCGTCGCCGACGACGACGTGGGCCGGCCCTCGCTGGCCGAGGCGCTGCAGGAACGCCGGATGCCGGTGCCCACCACGATCGTCACGGTGCCGCACCGGTTCATCTCCGGCGAGGGCGGCGCGCTCGTCAACGGCATCAACGGCCTGCCGCACATCCCGCCCGGCACCAAGAAGCGCTCCAGCGACTCCGGCGTCGGCGGGCTGCCCACCCTGCTGTCGAACGCCGAGACGTACTCCCAGCTCGCCGTCGCCGCCCGGATCGGCCCGTACGAGTACGCCGCGCTCGGCACCGACGACGAGCCCGGCACCGTGCTGCTCACCGTCACCGGGTCGGCGAAGCGGCCCGCCGTGGTGGAGTGCGCCGCGGGCACCCCGCTGCGCGAGATCCTCGACCTGTGCGAGGTGCCGCCCGGCCCGGGCATCCTGATGGGCGGCTACCACGGCAAGTGGATCACCGCGGCGGCGGCGGACCGGGCCGAGGTGTCCCGCAAGGGGCTCACCGCCGTCGGCGGCACGCTCGGCGCCGGCATCATCGTGCCGCTCGGCGCCGACACCTGCCCGCTCGGCGAGGCCGCCCAGGTCGTGCGGTACCTGGCCGGTGAGTCCGCCGGGCAGTGCGGCCCGTGCAAGATGGGCCTGCCCGACCTGGCCCGCTCGGTCGACCTCGCGGTCTCCGGCAGCGCCCCGGTCGAGCTGGTCCGCGCCGCGGCCGGCGACGTCAAGGGACGCGGCGCGTGCAGCCACCCGGACGGCACCGCCCGGTTCGCGCTGTCCGCCATGGAGGTGTTCGCCGACGACCTGCGGCTGCACGCCACCGGCGAGGGCTGCGGCAAGCG
This sequence comes from Micromonospora chalcea, assembly GCF_002926165.1. Taxonomy (GTDB): domain Bacteria; phylum Actinomycetota; class Actinomycetes; order Mycobacteriales; family Micromonosporaceae; genus Micromonospora; species Micromonospora chalcea. The sequence goes on from NZ_MAGP01000067.1 coordinate 33,486, forward strand.
GGTCAAGGGCATGATGGGACTGCCCGGCGCGCCCGACGCCAACCCGCAGAAACTCACGCTCGACTGGTCCCGCTGCGACGGGCACGGGCTCTGCGCGCACGTGGTGCCGGACTTCATCCGGCTCGACGGCAACGGCTACCCGGCGTTCCCGCCCACCCCGGTGCCGACGTGGCTGCGCGAAGGCGCGCTCAAGGCGGTAAAGGTCTGTCCCGAACTCGCGCTTCGCCTGGTCCGGGCCGAGTAGAACCCAGGAGCCGCCGATGCGTACCGCCGTTCGTGTGACCGCCGCCGTCGTACTCGCAGCCACGCTCGCCACCGGCTGCGCGGCCGGGCCCGAGGCCGGGGCGGTGGCACCCACGGCCCCCGCCGCCGCGCCCCCGGACGTCGCGTCCCCCGCCGCGACGCCGGGCGGGCCGACGTCCGCGCCACCGGCCGCGGTGCCGGCCACGCTGTCGTTCACCGGCAGGACCCTCGACGGTACGGCGTTCTCCGCCGCCGCCCTGGCCGGGCGGCCGGTGCTGCTCTGGTTCTGGGCGCCCTGGTGCGCCACCTGCGCCAGCCAGGCGTGGACGGTCGCCGAGATCGCCCCCGCCTACCGGGACACGGTCCCGATCGTCGGCGTCGCCGGGCTCGGCGAGCAGAAGGCGATGAAGGACTTCGTCACCGAGTTCGACCTGGGCGGCACGACCCAGATCGACGACCGTAACGGCGCGCTGTGGCGCCGTTTCAAGGTGACCGAGCAGAGCACGTTCGTCGTCCTGGACCGGACCGGCCGGGTCGTCCACCAGGGATTCCTGGACGGTGAGGCGCTCACCCGGCAGGTCGAGACGCTGGCCCGGGGATGACCGGCGCGCTGCTGCTCGCCCTGACCGCGGGCATGCTCGGCGCGGTCAACCCGTGTGGCTTCGCGATGCTGCCCGCGTACCTGTCACTGCTCGTCGCCGGGCCCGACGGCGGGCGCGGCGCGGTCGGCCGCGCGCTCACCGCGACGGCCGCGCTCACCCTCGGGTACGTGCTGGTGTTCGGCGCGTTCGGGCTGGCCGTGGCGCCGGCGGCGGACTGGCTGCGGCCCCGGCTGCCGTGGCTCACCGTGACGCTCGGCGTGCTGCTGGCGCTGGCCGGGTGCTGGCTGCTCGCCGGACGGCGACTGCCCGCGCCGCGTCCGCTGCGCGTCGCGCCCCGGCTCACCCGCACCTGGCCGTCCATGGTGCTGTTCGGCGCGGCGTACGCGCTCACGTCGCTGAGCTGCGCGATCGCGCCGTTCCTGGCGATCGTGGTGACCAGCCTGCAGGCCGGGTCGCCGCTGCGCGGGCTGGCGCTGTTCGGCGCGTACGCGCTGGGCATGGCGCTCGTGGTCGGGGTTGCCGCGCTCGCCGTGGCGCTGCTGCGCGGCCGGGTCGTGGCGCGACTACGCGGCGCGGGCGCCTGGGCGCCGCGTCTGAGCGGCCTGGTGCTCGTGGTCGCGGTCTGCTACGTCGGCTGGTACGGCTGGTACGAGGTGCGCCTCGCCCAGGGCCGGTACGACGCCTTCACCGACCCGGTGATCCGCGCCGCGGCTGGTCTTCAGCAGACCCTGGTGAAGGCCGTCGACACTCTGGGCCCCGCGGTCCTCGCAACCCTGCTCCTGGCCGCCGTGCTCCTCACCCGCCGCCGCCCCCGCCCTCTCTCCCGCGATCTTGCAGTTGGGGCCCGGGCGGAAGGGGTGAAGCGGACTTCTCGCGGGCCGGAAGTGCAAGATCGCGGGGAAGGGACGGGGACGGCGGCGGCGGGGGAGCGGGTCAGCGCGGGGTGAGGCGGTCGGTGCCGAGCTTGTCGCGCAGGACCTCCGGGACCACCACCGAGCCGTCGGGCTGCTGGTGCTGCTCCAGGATGGCCGGGAACAGGCGGCTGGTGGCCAGCGCCGAGCCGTTGAGCGTGTGCACGAAACGGGTCTGCTTCGCGCCCGGCTCGCGGTAGCGGATCGCCGCCCGGCGCGCCTGGTAGTCACCGGCCCAGGAGACCGACGACACCTCCTTGTACTTGCCGGTGCTCGGCATCCACACCTCGACGTCGAGCGTCTTCTTCATCGAGGCGCTGGCGTCACCGGCGGCCAGCAGGCTGGTCTGGAAGTGCAGACCGAGCTTGCCGACCAGGCCCTCGACGTGCCCGACCATCGCCTCCAGCGCCGCGCCCGCCTGCTCCGGCAGCGTGAACTGGAAGATCTCCACCTTGTTGAACTGGTGGCCGCGCACGGTGCCGCGCTCGTCGGAGTGCGACCCGGCCGCCTCGCGCCGGTAGCACGGCGTGTACGCGAACGCCTTCAGCGGCAGCTTCGGCGTCTCCAGGATCTCGTCCTGGTACGCGCCGAGGATCGCCGTCTCCGCCGTGGGCAGCAGGAACTGGCCGCGCGAGGACGACTGCTTGTCGATGTGGTAGACGTCGTCGTGGAACTTCGGGAACTGCCCGGCCGCGAAACCGGCGCTCTCGAGCAGCAGGTGCGGCGGAAGCAGGAACTCGTAGCCGGCCTGGATGTTCTGCTCGATCAGCCAGTTCACCAGCGCCCACTCCAGCCGGGCGCCCAGACCGGTGTACATCCAGAAGCCCGAGCCGCCGAGCTTCACGCCCCGCTCGTGGTCGACCAGGCCGAGCGCGCGGCTCAGCTCCACGTGGTCGCGTACCTTCTCGATGGCGGGCGCCTCGCCGAACGTCCGCACCACCCGGTTGGCCTCCTTGCCCCCGGCGACCACGTCGTCGGCGGGCAGGTTCGGCAGCTCGCTCATCGCCGAGCGGAGCCGGGACTGCACCTCGTCGAGCTGGGACTCCAGCTCCGCGAGCTGCTTGCGCTCGGCCTCCGGGGCGACCGGCTGCGGCGTGCCGCCGGACCGTTTCGCCTCCGCGTACGCCCGCGCCTCGGCCTTGCGGGTCTGCCGCTCGGCGTCGATCTCCGTGATCAGGGCGCGTCGTTCCTGGTCGAGCCGCTGGATGTCGTCCAGCGTCCGGGTGACCTCGGCAGGATCCAGACGCTTCGCCAGCGCGGTCGCCACCGCCTCGCGATCCTTCCGGATCAACTCCATGTCGAGCATGCTGCTCGTACGCCTCCGTCCAGGCAGTCAGGTGGGACCTCCAGATGCTACCGTCGCGCCCCCGTCGCCCCGGCCCGGCCCGCACAGCCCGCCGCCACGGGGCCCGTTTCGGTAACGGCGCGTGACGGTGGTGCTGTCGGAGGGTGTGCTCACAGTCCGTGACGGTGTGCTGGTGCCCGCTCCGACCCGGGTCCGCTGGTGGGCGTGCTGACCTGGTCAATCTGACGGATCCGCCTTCGGGCGGGTGTGCCCCTTCGGCGACTTTGCTCTGCAGCCACCGACGCGGCGTTCGACGCAGCGTCAGCGTCGCGCGGATGGCTGCAGAGCAAAGTCCGCGAAGGGCAAACATCCCGGGGGAGCGTTGGCATCACGCACAGTCACTGACGTCTTCCGCCGGGGCCTGGCGGAGGCCGGGTGGCGGAGCCCGGGTGGCGGAAGCCGGGGAGCGCTGAGCGTCAGAGGCGTACCGGCATCAGGACCGAGAAGGCGTCCGCGTCGTCGGCCAGCGGCGCGGCGAGCGGGGCGATCGGCCCGTCCAGCTCCAGCACGAGCTGGCCGTCGCCGGACCCCAGCGCGTCCAGCAGGTACTCCCGGTTGAGCCCAACCCGAAGCGCGTCAGCGCCGGCCGCGCCGGCCGGGTCGACAAGGCGCAACTCGCCGCGGCCGTCCAGGCCGAGCGCCACGACCTCGTGCTCGACGCCCTCGTGCGCGCGGTGGCAGACCGGGACGCCGTCGGCGGTGAGCGCCGCGCGCAGCGCCGCGCCGTCGACCGGGATCCGGTACGCGGGTACGTCACCGAGCTGCGCGCGCAGCAGCCGGCGGTAGTCCGGGAAGTCGTACGGCAGCGGTACGGCGGTCAGCGGCCGGCCCGCCACCGTGACGGTCACCCGGCCGGGAGCGACGACGACCTCGGCGACGTCCGAGCCGTCGAGGCCCGACACCGAGCCGGCAGCGTCCAGCAGCGCCCGCAACTCGTCGACGGCGGCCACCGGCAGCAGCACGCTCACCGGCGGGCCGTCGACGGTGCCGGCGACCCGGGCCACGGCGAGCCGGTGCCGGTCGGTGGCGATCAGGTGCACCCCGTCGAGGGTGACCTCCAGCAGCACGCCGGACAGGACCGGCAGCGCGGGGTCGGCGCCGACGGCGAAGCGTACGGCGTCCACGGCGGCGGCCAGGTCGGTGCGGGACAGCGCGAGGCGGATGGTCACTGTGGTCTCCTCCGGGTCGATCAGGCAACGGATCCGGGAGAGCTCGCGACGCGCGTCGGCCAGGCCGTCCTCCAGGCGGCGCAGGTGCGCGTCCAGCAGCCGGTGCACCTCGGCCGGTCGGTGCCGGTTCCGCAGCGCCTCGGCGATGCCGGCCAGCGGCATCCCGACCCGGCGCAGCCCGGCCACCAGCCGGGCCGGGTCCACCTGCTCCTCGGTGTACCAGCGGTAGCCGGTCACCGGGTCCACCCGGGCCGGGGCCAGCACCCCGGAACGGTCGTAGAACCGCAGCGCGCTGACCGTCAGGCCACTGGCCCGGGCCAGCTCACCGATGCTGCGAAGCTCGCTCTCCACGGCCGTCATCCTGTGACCTCAAGCGGGTCGAGGGTCAACCTCACGCCGACAGCGTGCGGAACGTGATGCCCGCGCGTACCAGCCGGTCCAGCAGCGCGTCGCCCATCGCCGCGACCGGCGTGACCTGCCCGGCGGTCTCCGGCAGGTCGTCGAAGGCCAGGCAGAGCGCCGACTCGGCGAGCATCTTGGCCGTCTCGTCGTAGCCCGGGTCGCCGCCGGCCACCTCGGTCACCACCCGGCGGTCGCCACCGGTGCCCACGAACCGCACCCGGAACCACGACTTGGCCCGCTGCTCGGCCGTCGGGCCCTGCCCGGAGGCGAGCCGTCCGAGCAGCCAGCGCCGCGTCGGCGCCACCTTCACCAGCCCCATCACACCGGCCAGCCCGACACCTGCGACGAGCACCGTGGGCAGCCGCTTCAGCGCGGCGAAGTGCCGGTAGCGGAAGTCCGGGCCGTACTCCGGGCGGGCCGCCGCGGACCGGCGGACCACCTGCGGGTCGATGGTGGGCAGGGGCACCGCCCACTGGCCGAACTCGCGTACCCGGCCGACCTTGCCCGGCACCGCGCGGACCCGGCGCCCGCCGGGCTTCGGCTCCATCGCCCGCCGCGCCCGCGCCGCGCGGCTCGTCTCACCGGTACGGGAGAACGCGGTGAGCGCCGAGTGGTACGTGCCGGCGGAGAACCGGCCACCGGCCCGCACGTACCCGTCCACGGCGATCGGCCCGTCTGCGGGCAGTTGCTTGACCGTGTACCAGACGCCCAGGTCGTGCGGGATCGAGTCGAAGCCGCAGGCGTGCACCAGGCGGGCCCCGGTGCGTACCGCCTCGGCGTGGTGCCGCACGTACATCCGGTCCACGAACTCCGGCTCACCGGTGATGTCGAGGTAGTCGGTGCCGGCCGCGGCGCACGCGGCCACAAGCGGCTCGCCGTGGTGCACGTACGGCCCGACGGTGCTGGCCACCACCCGGGCGCACTCCGCCACCGCGCGCAGCGACGCCGGGTCGGTCACCTCGGCGGTGAGCAGCGGCAGCTCGGCCAGGGCCGGGTCGATCGCGGCGAGCCGCTCCCGCACCGCGGCCAGCTTGTCCGGGTTACGCCCGGCCAGCGCCCAGCGCAGCCGCTCCGGCGCGTGCCGGGCCAGGTACTCGGCGGTCAGCCCGCCGGTGAAGCCGGTGGCGCCGAACAGGACGAGGTCGTACCGACGGTCTGCGCGCATCCGCCGAGTGTGCCATCCACGGCGCTCACCTTCACGGCGTGAAGACCACCCGGACGCAGCCGTCGGCCCGGTCGCGGAACAACGCGTACCCGTCGGCGCCGCGCTCCAGCGGCATCCGGTGCGTGGCCAGATGCTCGGTGACCAGCTCGTCGCGGGCCATCCGGGCCAGCAGCTCCGGGATCGCCGTCGCGCCCCGCCGCCGGGCCGCGCGGACGGCGAGGCCCTTGTCCGCGAGCGCGCCGAGCGGGAACCGGTCCACCACCCCGGGCCGGGCGTCGAGCACCACCACGACGCCGCCCTTGCGGCACGCGTGCACCGCCTCGCGCAGCGCCGCCCCGCCGTCCGCCTCGGTCAGCGGCCACCGGTTCGGCTCGGCCGGCACCCCGGAGGCGTCGACGCAGACGTCCGGGCCCCGGCCGCCGCTGCGCTCCCGCAGCTCGGCGAGCACGTCCACGTACCTGTGGTTGAGCGCCTCCACCCCGGCGTGCCGGGCGACCATGCTCAGCCGGTCGTCCCGGTCGTCGACCACGATCACCCGGTCCGCACCCCGGGCCACCGCCGCCCCGGCGGTGAGCTGGCCGACCGCGCCCGCGCCCCACACCGCCACCACGTCGCCCGGGGCGACCTCGCCCAGCTCCGCGCCGTACCAGCCGGCCGGCGCGGCGTCGGCGGCGAACACCGCGCGGTCGTCGCTCACCGACTCCGGTACGGCGAACGCGCCCACGTCCGCGTACGGCACCCGGACGAACTCGGCGTGGCCACCGGCGAACCCGCCCAGCCGGGCCGGCCGGCCGAAACCGCCCGCTGACGGCTGGCCCCACTCCGGCTCGGCCGTCACGCCGCTCGTGCCGTTGTCGCAGCAGGCGAGCAGGCCCTGCCGGCAGAACCAGCACGCCCCGCAGGCCACCGACGAGCCCACCACCACCCGGTCGGCGACCCGGTGCCGGCGTACCTCCGTACCGACCTCGACCACCTCGCCGAGGAACTCGCGTCCGAGCACCTCCCCGGCGGACGCCTCGGGCACCCGCCCGTCCAGGAGCGGCAGGTCCGCGCCGCAGGTGATGCTGCGCCGCACCCGCACGATCATGTCCTGGGCGTTGCGCAGCTCCGGGTCCGGGACGCGGCGTACCTCCACCGCGTCGGCTCCGGCCCAGCACAGCGCCCTCATCGCACCGGCCCCGGCCGCTCCAGCGGCGAACGGTCCGCCCGCAGCACCTCGCCGGTCTCCAGGAGCTGCTTGGTCTGCCGCAGCACGTGGCGCAGGTACCGGCCCGGGTCGTCACCGACCAGGTGCGCGGCGAACCCCGGCAACGTGCACTCCCCGCCCAGCGGACGGATCGCCAGCTCCGTGCCGCGACCGCCCGGCGCGGGGCGGGCCCACACCTCGACCGCCCCGTCGAGACGGCGCAGCGGCTCGGGCCACCGTCCGGCCGGGAGCACCCGCTCGGGCTCGGCGGCCACCGTCACCTTCTGCCACCGCCCCGGCCGTGGATCCGTTCCGTCCCGGCGTGGCAGGCGGTCGGCCAGCCTCCGCGCCCCGCCGGCCGTCAACGCCAGCGCGCCGACCGCCAGCCGTCTGATCCGCGCCACCTGACCTCCCGAGGTCCCGGCCCCGGGCGGCCGGCGCTGGTCCGGCCGGCCGCCCGCGTACCTCCAGGGTGGGCGAGGGGCGGGTGAGCCGGGTTCGCCCGGAAGGGGTGAACCGGCGCGGTCCGGGTATCCGCTGCCCGCGTCGACAGGGGGAGGGATGCATGCCGGAGGAGGCCGACCAGGTCCGATTCGTGGCCGCGCCGCACGACACCAGCGAGATCACCGGTACGTCCGATCTGCGTACCGCCGGCATCGATTCACCGGACCTGGCCGGTGGCGCGCTGCCGGGCGGCCCGCCGCTGCTGGCGTCCCGGTTGACGCCACCGGCGCCACCCGAGCCGGGCCTGCTGCGGCCCCGGCTGGTGGACCGGGTGGAGCGGGGCGCGAGCGGGCCGGTGACGCTTCTGCTCGCGCCGGCCGGCTGGGGCAAGACGACAGTGCTGTCCACCTGGGCGCGGGCGGAGCGGGACGGCCCGGTGCCGGCCTGGGTGACAGTGGGCGAGGGCGACACGACACGGCGGCTCTGGGGCTACCTGGCGGCGGCCCTGCGTGCGGCGGCAGCCGACGACCCGGACGATGCGCCTCCGCCCCTGCCGGACGGCCCGCCCCGGCCGGAGCAGCTGGAGTCGCTGGCCGCCGCGCTGGCCGGGCGGGAACGGCCGGTGCTGCTGGTCCTCGACGACCTGCACCGGGTCACCGACCCGGCGGCCCTGTCCGGGCTGGAGTTCCTGCTCCGGCACGCCGACGGGCGGCTGCGGCTGGTGGCCGGCGCGCGGCGCGAGCCGCCGATGGCGCTGCACCGCTGGCGGCTGGCCGGCGAGCTGACGCTGATCGGCCCGGACGAGCTGGCGTTCACCACCGACGAGGTCGCCGACCTGCTGGTGGCGCACGGCGTGCCGGTGCCCGCCCCGGCGGTGCCCCGGCTGGCCGAGCGCACCGCCGGCTGGCCCGCCGGGCTGCGCTTCGCCGCGCTCGCGCTGGCCGACGGGACCGACCCGGCCCGCGCCGTGGACCGGTTCGCCGGCGACCAGCCGGACGTCGCCGCGTACCTGCGGGACGAGGTGCTCGCGCCGCTGGGCCCGGCGACCCGCGACGTCCTGCGCCGCGTGGCGGTGGCCGTCGCGGTCCGCGCCGACCTCGCCGCCGCGCTGACCGGGCGGGCCGACGCCGGGCAGGTGCTCGCCGAGGCGGCCCGGGACGCCGGCTTCCTCCACCAGGACGCCGGCAACCCGCAGTGGTACCGGCCGCATCCGCTCCTGGCCGACGTGCTGCGCGACGAACTGAACCGGCTACCCGTGGACGAGGTGCGTGAGCTGCACCGGCGGGCGGCGGACTGGTACGCGGCCCACGACCGGCCGGCCGAGGCGGTGCGGCACGCGCTGACCGCCGGTGAGTGGACCGCCGCCGCCGAGCTGCTGGTCAGCCGCTGGCCGGAGCTGGCGCCGGACGAGCCGACCGCCGCGCCGGCCCCGCCGGAGCCGCCGGCGCACGAGGTTCGCCGGGATCCCGAGCTGGCGCTGGCCGCAGCGGCCGAGCGGGCGTACGCCGGTGATCCGGCCGCCGCCGACGGGCAGCTGCGGCGGGCGCTGGCCCACGCCGACGACCTGCCCGCGCCGCGCCGCGACCGGTTCCGCCGGCTGGCCGCCGCCGTGGAGCTGAGCCTGGCCCGGCTCGGCGGGAACCACCAGGGGGTACGCGAGGCCGCCGACCGCCTGCTCGCCACCGCTTCCGGCCCGGCTGCCGACGCCGGGGCCGATCCGCGTGCCGGGTCGGTCGAGCGCGACGACGTACGCGCGGTGGCGGGCGCCGCGCACGGACTGGTCGCGCTGGCCGAGGGGGAGCTGCCGGCAGCCCGTACCCGGTTCGCCGAGGCGCGGGAGGCGGCGCGCCGGGCCGGGCGGCCGCGGACCGAGCTGCTCTGCGTCAGCCGGTCGGCGGCGCTGGAGGCGGCCCGGGGCGCGTTGCGGGCGGCCGAGGAACTCGCCGGGGAGGCGCTGGCGATGCCGGCCTGCCAGGGCTGGTCGGCGCGGGCGGACTGCGGCTACGCGTACCTGGCGCTGGCGCTCGTGGCCTGGCACCGGGACCGGCCCGCGGAGGCCGTGGCCCACCTGGCGCTGGCCGGTCCGGCCACCGCGGAGCCGGGGGGAGCGGCGCTGGCCGCGCTCTGCCGGGCCGGGCTGCTGGCCGACGGCGACGACCCGGCGGGCGCGCTGCGCACACTCGCCGGCGCGCGGGCGGTCGCGCCCGGCGCGGAGCTGGGCGGGTGGCTGGCCGCCGAGGAGGCGCAGGTACGCGCGGCGGCCGGTGACGCCGACGGCGCCCGGGCGCTGCTCGACGCCACCGGCGACGGGCCGGCGCCGGCGCTGGCGTCCGCCCGGTTGCTGCTGCGCGCCGGTGACGCCCGCGCGGCCGAGCGGACGCTGCCCGACTGGGCCGGGCCCGGCGCGGCGGACTGGCCGCTGCCGGTGCGGCTGGGCGCCGGGCTGCTCGACGCGGTGCTGGCCGGGGCGTCCGGGGACGCCCGGCGGGCCGGGCGGGCGCTGGAGGAGGTGCTGGCGCTCGCCGAGCCGGACGGCTACCGGCGCGTCTTCACCCGGACCGACCCGGGGGTACGGGACCTGCTGGCCGCGCACCTGGACTCCGGAACCGCGTACTGGGCCACGGTGAGCGAACTGGTCCGGGGCGCGGACGCGCAGCCGGTCACCGGGCCGGCGGACGGCCCGGCGCGCGGGCTGGACGAGCCGCTCACCGAGCGGGAGCTGACCATCCTGCGGTACCTGCAGAGCATCCTGTCCAACGTGGAGATCGCCGCCGAGCTGTCGCTGTCGGTGAACACCGTCAAGACGCACGTGCGCAACATCTACCGCAAGCTCGACGCGACCCGCCGGCGGGACGCCGTCCGGCGGGCGCGCGAGCTGCGGTTGATCTGACTCAGGCGTCGGCCGCGGCGTCCACCGCTGTCAGCAGTTCGGCCAGGTCGTAGCCGCCGTCGTGGCGGACGCCGTTGACGAACAGCGTCGGGGTGCCGTTGACGCCGCTGCGGATGCCGCCGACGAAGTCCTGCCGCACCCGGTCGGCGTACTCCTGGCGGCCGACCTCCGCGGCGATCTCGTCCGGCGACAGTCCGATCTGCTCGACGCCGAGCGACAGGTGCACCGGGTCGAGCTGGTCCTGGTGCTGGAAGAGCCAGTCGTACATCTCCCAGAACCGGCCCCGGGCGGCGGCCGCCTCGGCGGTCTCCGCCGCGCTCTCCGCGTACGGGTGGATGTTGGCGATCGGGAAGTGCCGGTACGCCAGCCGCACCACGTCGGCCCGCTGGCGCAGCACCTCGGTCAGGTTCGGGTACGCGGCGCCGCAGAACCGGCACTGGAAGTCGCCGTACTCGACGATCGTGACCGGCGCGTCCGCCGGCCCGCGGACGTGGTCGTGTTCGGTCACCGGGGTCCGCAGCCGCGCGGTGGTGACCTGAAGTGGCGTGGTCATCGGGCGCTCACCCGCCGATCCGCGTCCAGCCGCTCCAGCGCGTCGAGGATGCCGTCCACGCCCGGGTTCACCTCGGGCGGCGACAGGTGGCTCCAGGCCACCCGGCCGTCCGGGTCGATCACCACGAGCGCCCGGTCGGACTGCCCACGCGGCGCGTACGCGCCGTACCGGCGCGACACCTCGCCCTTGGGCTCGAAGTCGGCGAGCAGCGGGAACCGGATGCCCTGGCTCTCGGCGAACGCCCGGTGCGAGTCGACGCTGTCCACCGAGATGCCCAGCAGCACCGCGTCGTACCGCTCCAGTTCGGGCAGGGCCGCCTGGTAGAGGGCCATCTGCTCGCCGCAGACCGGTGACCAGTCGGCGGGATAGAAGGCCAGCACCACCGGACGGCCCCGGAACTGCCCGGGACCCACCTGTCGCCCGTCCGGCGCCGCCGGCAGCGTGAACCCGGGGGCGGCCCGCCCGGGTGTGATCAGCCCGTTCGGATCACTCATGCCTCCCACCATGGCGGGCGCCCGGGTGAGGCGGGCTCACCCGGGCGGGGTGGTTCGGCTCAGCGCACGACCAGGTGGTTGTGCACCTCCCGGATGCCGGGGGCGTTCCACACCACCCGCTCGATCTCCGCGCGCTCGCCGGGCGAGTGGACCTGCCCGCCGAGCACGACGGTGTCGCCGTGCACCCGGACGTCGACGCTCTCGGCCTCGGTGGCGGCGTTGCGCGCGAGCGCGTCCACGATCCGTTCGGCCAGGTCGTGGCCGTCGGCGCGGACCGCCGGGCGCACGGCGATCCCGTTGCTCACCCCGCGTACGCCGGTGAGCCGGGCGACCGACCGTTCGGCGGCCCGCCGCTGGTACTCCCACTCGACGTCGCCGTGCAGCGTGACCCAGCCGTCGGAGACCGTCACCTGCAGCGTCTCGACCGGCACGAACGCGTCCCATTCCAGCGCCCGTACGGCCGCGACGGCGATCTCCGGGTCCTCCCGGCCGGCCGCGGTGGCGATCTGGACGGCGAGGTCGTTGGCGACCGCGCGGACCCGGGCGGCCCGGTGCGCGGCCCGCTCGGCAGCCCACTTCTTGGCGTAGCTGTCCACCCGGCCGGTCAGCGTCACCACGCCCTCGGTGACGGTTACGCCGATCTCGTCCGGGCCGACCCGGGGCTCCCAGGTCAGTTCGTCGAGCACCGCGGACTGGATGTCCCGGTCGGTGCGCGTGATCGTGTCGGTGGCCATCCGGCTCTCCCTCCGTCGATGGCGGCGCGGGCACGCGGTCCCGCACCCGCGATCCTGCGCGTGTCCCGGGTGACCGGCCCTCACCCGGTCCGGGTGGGGGAGAGCACCACGCGGCACGATGGCCGCCCCCGGGAGTGCCGGGAGCGGCCACCGTGCCGGTCGGGTGGGGTTCAGCCGTCCAGGCCGGCCGGGGAGTTCGGGCGGTCCACGTCCACGAACTCGATCTCGTCCGCGCCGCGGTCGCGGCTGCCCGCGGCGCGCGCGGCGGTGCCGGCGGCCCAGCCGATCGCCGCGCCCGCGAGCGCCGCCGCGATCAGCAGCGTCCAGGGCAGGGCGGGCCGGCGTCCGGCCAGCGCGTCGAAGGCGAGCGTGGCACGCCGGCGCGCCTCCTCGGCGGCGGAGCCGACCAGGTCGGTGGCGTCGTCGGCGAAGCCGGAGGAGTTGCGGCGGGCGCTGCGGGTGGCGTCGCGCACGCTGTCACCGGCGGAGCCGGCCGCGGTGAGCAGGTGCTGCCACGCCTGGTCGGCGACCCGCTCGGCCTTGCCCCGGCGGTCCAGCAGGTTGGATCCGAACATCGTTCTACCTCCTCGGGTGCCGAAGGCCGGCGGCCACTTCGGACTCCGGTGTCCATCCGGCGCGTTCACTGTCTCGGGGCAGTGCCCCACCGGCGCACGCGGCAAACCCTCGCGGTGGTGCCCGGCTCGTGAGCAGCGAACGGGACGAACCACCCGAACGCGCCGGGACCGGTGCCGACGGGACGTGCGCGCGCCCGCTACCCTGGTCGGCGGATCGACGGGTCCGACCGGCCGTACGGCTGGCCGCGGCCCGCGTCGAAGGGGAAACTGGAACCCGGAGGTCCGGATTGGGAGCGCCCAGGTGTGCCCAGTTCGCGAATTGCTCATCCCGGGGGGTGGCGACCGGGCCGTTGGAGGAATACTCTCGGTCGCGGCCCGCGTACTGATGAGGCGCCCGTCAAGGGCGAGTGGAGGTGCTCGCGTGAGCCTGTCGATCGTGAAGTCGGTGCGGCCGGGTGGTGTCGTCCAGATCGCGCCCCGTGGGGAGATCGACGTCGACACCGCGTACGAGGTGCGGGAAGCGATCGCCGAGGTGCTCGCGAAGGGCCGTCCCTCGCGCATCGAGCTGAACATGCGGCTCGTCACGTTCATCGACTCGGTCGGCATCAGCGCCATGGTGGCCGGCTTCCAGACCTGCGAGGTCAGCGGCGTCAAGCTCGTGGTGACCGAGCCGAGCCGGTTCGTGCACCGGCAGCTCTGGGTGACCGGCCTGCTCGGCCTCTTCGGCGCTCCCGAGCCGTGGTTCGCCGACGACACCCCCGAGGTGCTGCCCGGCGCCTGAGCGCCGTTCGCACCCCCTGCGGCCAGGGGACCTTCTACCCGTTGCCAGCCCGGCGTCGGTACGGGACGATCGTCGCGACGTACGACGGCGAGGGGGCCCGCTTGCAGAGCAGCGACAGCTTCAGCTACACCGTGCAGGCCCGGTGCAGCCGGGCCGACGCGGTGGCACTGCTGGGTGACCTGAGTCGCCAGGGCGAGCTGCATCCGCTGATCGTCCGGGTCCGGCAGCTGCCGGCCCGGCCGGGCGCGCTGGCCAGCTACGCGATCACCGACCGGCTGCAACTGGGCCCGCTGCACTTCCCGGTCACGTACCAGGCGGACGTGCTGGTCGCGAGCGAGGACGAGGTGGTCACTGTGGCCCGGCAGCAGCCGGCGACGACGGTGCGCAACCACACCCGGCTGCGCGACGAGCCCGACGGCACCGTGCGCATCGACGTGGAGATCACGCTCACCGCGCCGGCGCCGCTGTTCGGGTACGCGTTCCGCCAGGCCCGGGCGGCTCACCTGAGCCTGGCGGCCCGTCTCGGCGCGACGCTGGAGGGCCGGCCCGATCCGGCCGGCCCCCCGGGAGCGCGCTAGTACACCGACAGGTGCACGTGGTTGGTGTGGTCGCTGGACGGGTCTCCGTTGCCGCCGCTGTACGACTTCCACCCGCTGCTGGGCAGCCAGATCTGCTTGAACCAGATCACGTAGAGCACGGCGAGCGGGTCGGCGTTGCGCACGAAGTACGCGGCCAGGTTGTTGCCGTACGTCCGGTCACCGCCGCTGGCCACGCCGCCGAAGCCGTTCTTCTGGGCGGCGAAGTCGCAGGCCCGCCCCTTCGGGTGCTCGCCCGAGCCGCTGGGCCGGTGGCACGAGACGTACCTGGTGAAACCGGCCGCCTTGGCCTGCTGCAGCGCGTGCAGCGTCCGCGGGGTGATGCAGCCGTTGGCCGGGGTCGGGTCGTTGACGCTGCACGACTCCGACGGCCACGAGCCGTCCGAGTTGCGTGGCGCGGGCTTCGCGTTCTTGTTTGAGGTGCCCTGGACGCTGCTGCCGCCGCTGCTGTTGTTGCGGGCGGAACGTTCGTTGGCCACTTCGAGCGCGCGCTCGGCCTGCTCCTTGCGCTTGCCCATCACCTCGACCTGCTTGCGTTGCTCGCGGATCTCGGTGTCGAGCGCGGCCCGGGTGCGGGTGGCCTCGTCCCGGGTGGTGATCAGCTCGCGCACCGTGCGGTCCTCGTGCGCGGCGACCTGTTCCAGCGTGGCGGCCCGGTCCATGAAGCCCGCCGGGCTGCTGCTGTCGAGCAGCGCGGCGGCGGTGCCGAGCCGGCCGGCGCGGTACGCCACCCCGGCGATCTCACCGACCTTGGCGTCACGTACGGCCAGCTCGGCGCCGACCTTCGCGAGCTGGTCGTTGAGCTGCTTCTGGCGGTTCACCGACCGGTTCAGCGCGGCCTTCGCCTCCAGCCAGCCCTTGCTGGCCGCGTCGAGTTGGGCGCGCAGCTCGGGCGTGCCGCCCTCGTCGTCGCCGGGCGCGGCGGCGAGCAGGCCGGTCCGGGGCGCCGCCGAGGCGGGGGAGGCCGGAACGGTCGCGACGCCGACAGTCAGCGTCGCGACGAGCAGGGCCGCCAACCGGGCGGCCGTCCGTCGTACAGGTGCCACTGGGGGCATTCACATGTCCTTCCGTCAACCGCCGACCGGGTTAGCTGACGGGTTCGGGACGGAAGATCCCTACCGCTGACGCGGATGCACCCCACGTACGTGGTTCCCCGGCTCGCCCCTTCGGGCGATTAGGCGACGGCCACCCCACCTGCGCCGGTGACGCCGGTGGCTGCGGCCGCGACCGAGCCTACCGGCGCGGCCCGGGCGTGGCTCCGTTGCGCAGTGCCGCATGGTGGGGCAAAACCGGCATAAGTGTACAGCAGTCACGGTGATTTAAGTCTGCCCTAATCACCACTCGGTCTTTCTGCACACTCCGGCTGACGCTCCGGGTTCGACCTGCAACGTGGCGTGATCGATGGAGAAGTCCTCGTGCAGCGCCGTCCGCGCGGCGGCCAGCACCCCGGCCGGGTCCACGCCCGGGTCGGTGGTCAGGTGCGCCGAGGCCACCTCCATGCCCGAGGTGAGCGTCCAGACGTGCAGGTCGTGCACCTCGGCCACGCCGGGGACCGCGGCCAGCCGGTCGTGCACGGCGGTCACCTGGAGGTGCTCCGGCGCCGCCTGCACCAGGATGCGCACCGCGGCCCGGCCGAGCCGCCAGGTGCGCGGCAGGATGAACAGGCCGATCCCGACGGCGACCAGTGGGTCCGCCCACCACCAGTCGGTCACCGCGATGACCAGCGCCGCGGCGATCACGCCGAGCGAGCCGAGCAGGTCGCCGAGCACCTCCAGGTACGCGCCGCGCAGGTTGATGCTCTCCTTCGCCCCGGCGCGCAGCAGCGCGAAGGCGACGATGTTGGCGAGCAGGCCGAGCACCGCCACCACGAGCATCGGGCCGGCCAGCACCTCCGGCGGCTCGCCGAAGCGGCGTACCGCCTCGATCAGGACGTAGACCGCGACGGCGCCGAGCAGCACGGCGTTGGCGAGGGCGGCGAGCACCTCCAGCCGGTAGAGGCCGAACGTGCGCTGCGGGTCGGTGCCGGCGCGCCGGGTGGCGGTGATCGCCGCGAGGGCCATGCCGATGCCGAGCACGTCGGTGAACATGTGCCCGGCGTCGGAGAGCAGGGCGAGCGAGCCGGTGGTGAAGGCGGCCACCGCCTCGACCACCATCAGGACGGCGAGCAGCGCGAACGCGGCCCAGAGCCGGCCTGCGTGGCGGTGTGCCGCGTTGGCCACCGCGCTGCTGTGGTCATGACCTGCGCCCACGCCAACACCCTCCCTGCCGCGTACCGGCCGGGCCCAATGTATGCTCACATCGCTATGTATGCAAGTGAACTGTGGGTGGCGCGGGCGTGGCCCCTCACCCCACCGGGTCGAGCGTGGTGAGGCGCTGGGTCGCCCGGGACAGCGCCACGTAGAGCGTGCGCACGCCCGAGCCCGGATCGGCCCGGATCTCGCTCGGCGCCACCAGCACCACGCCGTCGTACTCCATGCCCTTGGCCTGGAGGCTGGTCACCACCTGGAGCCGGCCCGCGCCGAGCGCGCCCAGCCAGCCGGCCACCTCGTCCCGGCGCGGCACCGGCGTGATCACGCCGACGGTGCCCTCCACCTGGCCGAGCAGCGCCTCGGCCGCCTCGACGGTGGCCGCCGGCAGCTCGGCGGCGGGCACCGTGCGCTCGACCGGCGGAACGCCGGTGGACCGGACCGCGTCGGGCAGCGGCAGATCCGGGTAGAGCCGGCGGATCTCCGCCGCCGCCACCGCGAAGATCTCCGCCGAGTTGCGGTAGTTGGTGGTCAGCTCGTAGCGGTGCCGCTTGCGCCGGCCCAGCGCCTGGTCCCGGGCCCGGTCCAGCTCCTGCGGGTCGCCGGTCCAGGCGGTCTGCGCCGGGTCACCGACCACCGTCCAGGACGCCAGCCGCCCGCGCCGGCCGATCATCCGCCACTGCATCGGCGAGACGTCCTGCGACTCGTCCACCACCACGTGCGCGTAGTCGCGGTAGTCGGCCGGACGCTCCCGCGCCGCCGCGCGGGCGGCGCGCTGCCGATCGGCGTACGTGCTCAGCTCGCGCACGCCACCGGCGAGCTGGTACGGGTCGCGCTTGGGCCGGGCCCGCTGCACCGGCTTGCCCAGCAGCGCGTCCAGCTCGTCCAGCAGCGCGATGTCCGCCACCGTCAGCCCGTCGGTCGCGAGCGTGCGGTACGCCTGCCCGAGCAACCGGATCTCGGCCGAGGAGAGGATCCCCCCGGCGTAGCGGCGCAGCCGGTCCGGGCGGGCCAGCCAGTCCAGCACGTGCCGGGGGTGCAGCCGGGGCCACCACGCCTTGAGGAACTCGCGGAACTCCGGCCGCTCGATGATCTCGTCCTCGAACGCGGGCTGCTCCGGCAGCCGGCCCACCCGCAGCGTGCGGGCCTGCGCGTAGAGCGCGGCGAGCACCGCGTCGAACGCCGCCCGGCGTACCTCGTTGCGGCGCGCGCCCCGGGCCAGCGTCCGGTCCCGGATCGCGTCCAGCGCGGGGCGCTCCAGGCGCAGCAGCTCACCCCGGTACAGCAGGCGCAGCTCGGCGGGGGAGTCCGGCACCGCGTCGCGGACCGCGCGTTCCAGCACCCGGCGCATCCGCAGCGAGCCCTTCACCGCCGCCACGTCCGGCGGGTCGGTCCGCGACGCGGACAGGCCGGGGAAGAGCGAGCCGAGCGAGTGCAGCGTGGCGGTCTCCTCGCCCAGTGAGGGCAGCACCGAGGCGATGTACTCGACGAACACGCCGGACGGGCCGACCACCAGGATGCCGCCGCCGGCGTACCGGGCCCGGTCGGAGTAGAGCAGGTACGCGGCCCGGTGCAGCGCCACCGCCGTCTTGCCGGTCCCCGGGCCGCCGGAGACGATCGTGACGCCGTTGCCGGGGGAGCGGATCGCCTCGTCCTGCTCGCGCTGGATGGTGGCGACGATGTCGCGCATGCCCCGGCCGGTGGCCCGGGACAACGTGGCCAGCAGCGCCCCGTCACCGACCACCGCCATGTCCGGCGGCGCGGCCTCCGGGTCCAGCAGGTCGTCCTCGATCCGGGTGACCTTCTCCGAGGCCGACTGGATCGTGCGCCGGCGCACCACGCCGCGCGGCTCGGCGGGCGTGGCCTGGTAGAACGCGGCGGCGGCGGGCGCCCGCCAGTCCACCACCAGCGTCTCCGCGTCCACGCCCCGCACGCCCAGGCGGCCGACGTGCAGCACCTGCCCGGTACGCAGGTCCAGCCGCCCGAACACCAGCCCCTCGTGCTCGGCGTCCAGCACGTGCCGGCGCTGGGCGGCGTGGAAGACCATCGCGTCCCGCTCGACCAGCGCGCCGAAGTTGCCGACCCGGGCCAGCCGGTAGCCCTCCCGCTCGGCGTCGGCCGCCGACCGGCGCAGTTCGGCCAGCCGGGCGTACACCCGGTCGAGGTGGCGCTGCTCGGCGGCGATCTCCCGGTCCAGCGTGGTCTGGTCGGTCAACGCGGATGCTCCTGTGGTCGGACGGCACGACGGGCTGAATGAGGGTACGGGCCCCCGGCAACCGCAGCGCCGGGGCATGCCGTCCGCGTGGCGTACGTCAGTGCCGTTCCGGAGCGGGAGACGCTCAGAGGCGGGCCGCCGGACGGCCGGTCAGCACCCGGTCCAGCACCCCGGCCACGGCGTCGTTCACCTGGTCCGGGCGCTCCATCATCAGCATGTGACCGGCGCCCGGGCAGACGGTCAGCTCCGTGGTGGGCAGCGCCGCCGAGATCGACTCGGCGCACGGCGGCGGGGTGAGCCGGTCCCGGTCCCCGACCAGCGCGGCGGCCGGCAGCCCGCCCAGCGCGGCGAGCGTCTCCAGCCGGTGCTGCGCCCCGATCGAGGCGCGGAACCCGCCGATCGAGCGCAGCGTGGCCCGGGCCACCGCCGAGGTGACCAGCCGGATGTCCGCGGGGTCGCAGCGGTCGCCGAACAGCATCCAGCGGATGCTCGGGCGCAGCGCGCGCAGCAGGGCGTGCGGTGGCCGCCAGCCGCCGCACCGGGCCAGCACCCCGGCGCCGGTGGTCTCGGCGAGCCGGATCAACCTCGTGATGCGGGGGGACAGGCCGTAGACGGTGTGCGTGTGCCCCTCGGCGGTGGTCGAGACGAAGACCAGCCCGGCGGTACGCGCCGCGAACCGGTCGGCGTGGCGGTGGGCGTACTCCATCACCGTCATTCCGCCCATCGAGTGCCCGACCAGCACGATCGGCCCGGACGGGGCGATCTCGTCGACCACGGTGGCGAGGTCGTCGCCGAGCTGGGCGAGCGTGGCGTCGCGCAGCGCCAGGCAGCTCGACCGGCCGTGGCCGCGCGCGTCGTAGGTGACCAGGCGGACCCGGTCGCCGAACCGTTCCCGCAGCTCGGCGACCTGACGGTGCCAGCTGCGGCCGTCGAGCGTCCAGCCGTGCAGCATCAGCACGGTGACCTCGGCGTCGACCGGCCCGGTGACCGTCACGTGCAGGCGTACACCGTCCGGAAGCCGCAGTTCCATGTCGCCCACCCCCGAGCCGTCCGGTTCGCGTCCACCGGATGTCCCGGCGGTGACACCGGCGTTACCCGCCATGACACCACGGCAACCGGGGCGGGGAGAAGATTCGCGTCCGCCGGCGATCCGCCACCGGTGAGGTGACGCTGCTGCCGCAGGAGCAGACGCGAAACCGCCCGCCGGGTGATCCCGGCGGGCGGTCGCGGTGGTGCGGGTGAAGGGCGCTCAGCCCTCGAAGACGCCGGCCTCGACCAGGCGCTTCTCGGTGGCCTCCCAGCCGTGGTCCGGGTGGGCGGCGGCGAGGCCGTTGATCTCAGCCCGGATCTTGGTGGCGTGGCCGGCGGCGGCCAGCACCCGGATCTCCTCGACGAAGGCCTCGGAGTCGGTGCGCAGGTGCACGGTCTTGCCGTTGGTCAGGTTGCGCACGTAGGCGTGCTTGCCGCCGTTGAGCGGGATCAGGTACTTGAACTCGCCCAGCACGCTGAGGGCGCCACCCTGGCCAGCCTGGCCGGCCCGGACTGACGCGCGCGCGGTCTTAGAGGTGTTGCTCGCCACGGAGGTACTCCTTGCAGACGTACGGTGGGGACGGAAGGCCGTCCGGGGGCTGTGCGAGTGACGCCCGGGTTGAGCGCCTGCCCGCGAAGATGTACGGCGGCACACAGAACCGCCCAGAGAACTGTACACGACCGCGACACCTGGCTGGTCGTCGCGGCGTCAGAGGGCACAACCGGCTCCACCTCCCGGGTATTTCCCGCCGGCTGGGACCGGCGAATTTTCCGATTCGCTGGCGCACCACCAGCCACACGGGTCATCATGTGTGTCCAGGTACCACTCGGTAGGACGAGGTCGTAGGGGAAGACGCACCTCGGCTCACCGGGAGGTCACCGTGCCAACGCGTGGCGTCGTATACGTCCACTCGACCCCGCTCGCCGTGTGCTCGCACGTCGAGTGGGCGATCGCGCGCGTCCTCGCCGCGCCGGTCAACCTGCACTGGACGGCGCAGCCCGCCGATCCGGGCGCTCGTCGCGCCGAGTGCGGCTGGACCGGCAGCCCGGGGACCGGCGCGGAGCTGGCCGCTGCCCTCCGGCAGTGGCCCATGATCCGTTTCGAGGTCACCGAGGAACCCAGTCCCGGCGTCGACGGCGAGCGTTTCATGTACGTACCGGGCCGGGGCCTGTTCCGGGCCGCCGTCGGCGCGGCCGGTGACATCCAGCTCGGCGAGGACCGGCTGCGCAGCCTGATGGCCGCCGCGCGCAGCCCGGAGGCGCTCGCCCACGCGCTGGACAAGGCGCTGGGCACCGCCTGGGACGCCGAACTGGAGCCCTACCGTTACGCCGGCGACGGCGCCCCGGTGACGCTGCTCACCCGGGTCGGGTGACGGCGGCCGAGTTGCCCCGATACGGTGGGCCGCGTGTCGATTTCCCCGCGGCGCTCCGCCGTCGCGCTCGCCGCACTGACCGCGCTGCTCGTCTCCGGGTGCTCGGACGGGCCGGACCGGCCCCGTCCCACCCCGACGAGTCCGGCGCCGTCGTCGGCCGCGCCCGCGCCGAGCGAGTCCCCGGCCGCTGACCCGGCCGCCCGCGCCGCCGCGCTGGTCGGCACGCTGAGCGACGAGGACCTGGTCGGGCAGGTGCTGATGCCGTACGCCTACGGCAGCTCGGCCACCGAGGTCTCGGCCGGCTCGGCGGCCGGCAACCGCGCGCTGGCCGGCGTCGACACCCCCGCCGAGATGGTGGCGAAGTACCGGCTCGGCGGCGTCATCCTGGTCGGCTTCAGCGCCGACGACCCCACCTCCGGCAACCAGGCCACCACGAACGTCGACAACCCGAAGCAGGTCCGGGCGCTCACCGACGGGCTGCGCGCCGCCGCCGGCAAGCTGCCCGCCGGCGCCGCGCCGTTCCTGATCGGCACCGACCAGGAGTACGGCGTGGTCACCCGGATCACCGACGGCGTGACGCTGCTGCCCAGCCCGCTCGCGGCCGGCGCCGCCGGGAACCCGGCGCTGACCGAGGCCGCCTGGCGGGCCGCCGGGGCCGAGCTGGCCGCGATGGGCATCAACCTCGACTTCGCCCCGGTCGCCGACGTGCTCGTCACCCGCAGCACGGTGATCGGCTCCCGGTCCTTCGGCGCGGACCCGGCGACCGCGTCCCCCCAGGTGGCCGGCGCGGTACGCGGCCTGCAGGCCGAGGGCGTCGGCGCGGCGGTCAAGCACTTCCCCGGGCACGGCCTGAGCGCCGAGGACTCGCACACCGAGCTGCCCGTGATCAAGCAGTCCCGCGCCGATCTGGACCGGATCGCGTTCCCGCCGTTCCGGGCCGGGATCGGCGCCGGGGCCATGGCGGTGATGTCGGCCCACCTGGACGTGAAGGCGGTCGACCCGGGCACCCCCGCCACGTTCTCCCGCAAGCTGCTCACCGACGTGCTGCGCGGCCAGCTCGGCTTCCAGGGCGTGGTGATCACCGACGGGATGAACATGGCCCCGGCCAAGAAGTGGTCACCCGGTGAGGCGGCCGTGCGCGCGCTCAACGCCGGCAACGACCTCATCCTGATGACGCCGAACGTCACCCAGGCGTACGACGGGCTGCGCGCCGCGCTCAAGGACGGCTCGCTGCCCCGCGCCCGCCTGGTCGAGGCGGTCACCCGGGTGCTCACCATGAAGTTCCGGCTGGCCGGGCGGGACACGCCCGCGCTGTCCACGCTCGACGGCGCCGACCACCGCAAGGCCGCCGACGACCTGGCCACCGCCGCGGTGACTGTGCTGCGCGGCAAGTGCGGCGGCGCGGTGACCGGACCGGTCAGCGTGACCTCCTCCGGTGGCCGGGAGCGCACCCGCAAGCTGCTGACCGAGGCGCTCACCGCGGCCGGCGTCAAGGTGGTGCCCTCCGGCGGCACGGTGGTGCACCTGGTCGGGTACGGCGACGGCGCGAAGGACCTGCGCGCCGACGCAGCCGTGACGGTGGCGATGGACACGCCGTACGTGCTGTCCGGGGCGAAGTCCCCGACGCTGATGGCGACCTACTCGTCCACCCGGGCCTCGATGAACGGCCTCGCCGCGGTGCTCGCCGGCAAGGCCCGCCCGGGCGGCCGCTCCCCGGTGCCGGTCTCCGGCCTGCCCGCCACCACCTGCCGCACCTGACCGCCGCCGCCGGTAACTCGGGTGCGGCCCGGGGCGGCCGGCTGGCAGGGTGGCGCCATGGGAGAGGCAGCACAGGGATTCCGGTACGTCGAGCGCGCCGACGGCACGGTGGTGATCACGCATCACGGCCGGGTCGCGAGCACGCTTCGCGGCGGCCGGGCGGCGCAGTTCCTGGCCGAGGTCGACGACGATCCGCAGCTGGCCATGGCCCGGTGGACCGGCAACTACCGGCGGGGCAACGAGCGCACCGCCCGCCTACACCCCCGCAACCGCTGAGGTGTAAGGAAGGGCCCCTTCTTAACAGCCGACTGTTAAGAAGGGGCCCTTCCTTACGTCAGGGGCGGGTGAAGACCAGCGCCACGTTGTGCCCGCCGAAGCCGAACGCGTTGTTCAGCGCCGCCGGGATCTCCATGTGCCGCGCCTTGTGCGCGGCGACGTCCAGGGTGAGGCCCTCGTCCGGGTCGTCCAGGTTGATCGTCGGCGGGATCACGCCGTCCCGGATGGCCAGGATGGTGGCGATCGACTCCAGCGCGCCTGCCGCGCCGAGCAGGTGCCCGGTCATCGACTTGGTGGCGGTGAGCACCGGGTGGTCGCCGACCGCCTGGCGCAGCGCGCCGATCTCCAGCATGTCCCCGACCGGGGTCGAGGTGGCGTGCGCGTTGACGTGCACGATGTCGGTACGGGCCACGTCCGCGTCGGCGACCGCCCGGGCGATGGCCCGGATCGCGCCCTCGCCCTCGGCGTGCGGCTGCACGATGTCGTACGCGTCCGAGGTGATCCCCGCGCCGGCCAGGCGCGCGTACACCCGGGCGCCCCGGGCGGCGGCGTGGTCGGCGCGCTCCAGGATCACCACGCCCGCGCCCTCACCGAGGACGAAGCCGTCGCGACCGGAGTCCCACGGCCGGGAGGCCCGCTCCGGCTCGTCGTTGCGGGTCGACATGGCCCGCATCGAGCTGAAGCCGGCGATCGGCAGCGGGTGGATGACCGCCTCGGTGCCGCCGGCCACCACCACGTCGGCCCGGCCGGCGCGGATGATGTCCAGACCCAGCGCGATCGCCTCCGCGCCGGTCGCGCAGGCGCTGGCCACGGTGTGCACGCCGGCCTTGGCGCCCAGCTCCAGCCCGACCCAGGCGGCCGGACCGTTCGGCATCAGCATCGGGATGGTGTGCGGGGAGACCCGCCGCGGGCCCGACTTCTCCAGGATGTCGTCCTGGGCGAGCAGGGTGGTGGCGCCGCCGATGCCCGAGCCGACGCTGACCGCCAGGCGCTCCGGGTCCGGCCCGGCCTCGGCCAGCCCGGCGTCGGCCCACGCCTGCCGGGCGGCGATGATGGCGATGGCCTCCGAGCGGTCCAGCCGGCGCAGCTTCACCCGGTCCAGCACCTCGGACGGGTCCACCGCCAGCTGGGCGGCGATCCGGACGGGCAGGTCCGCCGCCCACTCCTGGGTGAGCGCACTCACCCCGGAGCGGCCGGCGAGCATGGCGTCCCAGGTCGACGCGACGTCCCCGCCGAGCGGGGTCGTCGCGCCGAGCCCGGTGACGACGACGTCGGGACGACTCATGATCAGGACTGCGCCTCGATGTAGCTGACCGCGTCACCGACCGTCTTGAGG
Source organism: Micromonospora chalcea (assembly GCF_002926165.1). GTDB lineage: Bacteria > Actinomycetota > Actinomycetes > Mycobacteriales > Micromonosporaceae > Micromonospora > Micromonospora chalcea. The sequence continues at coordinate 57,809 of NZ_MAGP01000067.1, forward strand.
TTCTGCACCTCGTTGTCCGGGATCTTGACGCCGAACTTCTCCTCGGCCGCCACCACGACCTCCACCATGGAGAGCGAGTCGACGTCGAGGTCGTCGGTGAAGGACTTCCCCTCGGCCACGTCGTCCGGGTTCACCCCGGCAACCTCTTCGAGGATCTCGGCGAGGCCGGCGGTGATCTCGTCACGGGTCATTACGGTTGGTTCCTCTCATCGGGGGTTACCGGTGACCGGCGTCGCCGGTCACGCGCCTCGGCGCGTTCGCGCCCGAGGGGGTCTCAGGGGCAGCGCACGACCTGACCGGCGTAGGTCAGGCCGCCGCCGAAGCCGAACAGCAGGACCGGGGCGCCCGAGGGCACCTCGCGCCGCTCGACCAGCTTCGACAGGGCCAGCGGGATGCTCGCCGCCGACGTGTTGCCGGACTCGACGATGTCCTTGGCGATGATCGCGTCCGGAATGTTCAGCCGCTTCGCGATGCCGTCGATGATCCGGCCGTTGGCCTGGTGCGGCACGAACGCGGCCAGCTCCGACGGGGCCACGCCGGCCCGCTCGCAGGCCTGCAGCGCGAGCGGGGCCAGTGCGGTGGTGGCCCAGCGGAACACCGACTGCCCCTCCTGCGCGATGTACGGCTGCCAGCCCTCGATGCGTACCGCGTCGCTCTTCTCCGGCGCGGAGCCCCAGACCACCGGCCCGATCCCGGCCGGCTCGTCGTCGGCGGTCGCGGTCACCACGGCCGCCCCGGCGCCGTCGGCGAAGATGATGCAGGTCGAGCGGTCGGTCCAGTCGGTGAAGTCGGAGAGCTTCTCGGCGCCGACGACGATCGCGTTGCGCGCCGCGCCGGCCCGGATCGCGTGGTCCACGGTACCCAGCCCGTACGCGAAGCCGGAGCAGGCGGTGTTGAGGTCGTACGCGGCCGGCGCGGTGACGCCGAGCTTCGCCGCGACCCGGCAGGCCACGTTGGGACTGCGGTCCACCGACGAGCAGGTGGCCACCACGACCATGTCGATGTCGGCGGCGGTGAGGCCGGAGTTGGCGAGCGCCTTGCCGGCGGCGGCGGTGGCCATGTCGGCGACCGTCTCGTCGCCCGCGATCCGCCGGGTGGCGATGCCGACCCGGTCCCGGATCCATTCGTCGCTGGTGTCCACCATCTGCGCGATCTCGTCGTTCGTGACGACGCGGGAGGGCTGGTAGTGCCCCATCGCGACGATCCGGCTGCCGGCCATTTAGTGCGTTCCTCCGATGCGGACGAGGGGCTGGCCCGGGGCGACCGGGTCGTCGTGGTGCGCGAGCCACTCGGTGAGCAGCCCGTTGTCGTGTGCGGTCACCTCGACCGGCCCCTGCGCTCCGGTGACGTGGCCGAGGACCTGGCCGGCGCGTACCCCGGCGCCCACCGTCGCCTCGGCCGCCCGGGCGAGGCGGCCGGCGGCGGGGGAGACGACCACCCGGAACCACGGCGTGTACGGGCGGGCGGCGGGACCGGCGTGCCGGGCGACCAGCCGCCGCGCGGCGGGCAGGTCGGCGGGGGTGTTCAGGGTGACGATCTCGGGCGCGCCCTCGCCCTTGAGTTCCCGCTTGACCAGTCCGGCGAGGGTGCCGGCGGGCGGCAGCTCGATCACGCCGGTGACCCCGAGGTCGGCCAGCGTACGCATGCACAGGTCCCAGCGGACCGGGGCGGTGACCTGCCGGACCAGCCGCTGCAGCGTCTCCGGGCCGTGCCCGACCGGCGCGCCGTCGAGGTTGGACAGCAGGATCCGGGCCGGGGCGGAGGCGGTGACACCGGCGGCGACGGCGGCCAGCGCGGCCTCGGCCGGCGCCATGTACGGCGTGTGGAACGCGCCGGCCACCTGGAGCCGGATGATCCGGGTGCGGGCCGGCGGTTCGGCGGCGAGCTTGTCCAGCCCGTCGATCGCGCCGGCGGCCACGATCTGACCGGCGCCGTTGCGGTTGGCCGGGTGCAGCCCGTGGGACTGGAGCGCGGCGAGCACCTCGTCCGGGTCACCGCCGAGCACCGCGGCCATCCCGGTCGGTTCCAGCGCGCAGGCCGCGGCCATCTCGTGTCCGCGTACGCCGGCGAGCGTCACGGCGGCCTCGGCCGGCAGTACCCCGGCCAGGGCGGCGGTGCCCAGCTCACCCACGCTGTGCCCGGCGACCAGCGCGACGTCGTGCATCGGCAGGTGCTCGGCGGCGAGCAGCGCGGCGGCGACCAGCAGCGGCTGGGTACGGGCGGTGTCCTTGATCTCGTCCGCGTCCGCCCGGGTGCCCAAATGGATCAGGTCCACCCCGGCCAGGGCCGACCACCAGCGCAGGCGCGCCTCGACACCGTCGAGGTCGAGCCACGGAGCGAGGAAGCCGGGCTTCTGCGAACCCTGTCCCGGGGAGAGTACGGCGAGCACGTGTACGACTCTGACGGATACTCGCGGGTCGCGCTGTAACGCACGGCACGAAACCGCACTAGAACCTTTGGAGGAAACCTACAAAAATCGGTGGGCGGTCATCGCCGGTCGGAGACCCCCGGTACCACCGGGTCGAGCCTACCCACAGTCAGCGCCACCTGCAGCGCGAAGGCGTCGCGCGGGGCCAGCGGCGAGAAGGCGGTCACCTCGGCGATCCGCTTCAGGCGGTAGCGCACGGTGTTCGGGTGCACGAAGAGCGCCCGGGCGGCGCTCTCCAGCGTGCCACCGGCGGCGAAGAACGCGTCCAGCGTCTCCAGCAGCTCGCCGCCGGAGCGGGCCAGTGCCGCGTACACGTCGTGGCGCAACCGGCGGCGGGCCTCGGTGTCGCCGGCCAGCGCCCGTTCCGGCAGCAACTCGTCCGCGGCGACCGGGCACGGCGCGGTCGGCCAGGCCGGCGCGGCCCGGAAGCCGGCCAGCGCGGCCCGCGCCGACTCGGTGGCCTCGTCCAGGCTGGGCACCGCCGGGCCGACCACCACCGGCCCCTCACCGAAGGCGGTACGCAGCTTCTCCGTGGCCGCCACCGGGTCGGCCGCCCCGCCCAGCACGATGACCAGCCGGTCGCCGTGCACGCCGCCGATCACCTCGACGCCGATCCGCCGGGCCTGCCGGTAGACGGTGTGCAGCACGGCGGCCACCTCGCCGCCGGGGGAACGGCCGACCGCCACCGCGACCGGTGGGGCGTCCGTCCAGCCGAGCGCGGCGGCCCGGCTGGCCAGCACGTCCGGGGAGTCGCCGCGCAGCAACGCGTCGACCAGGAGCGCCTGCAACCGGGCGTCCCAGGAGCCGCGGCTCTCGGCGGCCCGGGCGTAGACCCGCGCGGCGGCGAACGCGATCTCCCGGGAGAAGCGCAGCACCGCCTCCCGCAGCGACTGCTCCTCGCCCGGCACGGCCAGCTCCGACACCTGCTCCTCGACCACGTCGATGGTCACCTTGATCAGCGCCACGGTCTGCTGGAGGCTGATCGAGCGGGCCAGCGCCTGCGGCGCGGCGGCGAAGACCTCGTCCGACACCTCCTGGGTGCGGTCGGTGGCGCCGCCACCCTGGCGCAGCCACTGCACCAGTGACCGCACGCCGGCCTGGGCCACGAGCATGACCCAGGAGCGCTGGTCGGCGGGCAGGTCGCGGAACCAGGGCAGTGTCTCGTCCATCCGGGCCACGCTGGCGGTGGCCAGGCCGCCCGCCGCCCGTTCGATACGGCGCAGCGTCGCCGACGTCTCCGTGCCGCCCGGTTCGCTCACCGCACCAGCCTGACATGCGCTGAGCAGCGGTTCCACTCCGAGGTGGCGGCTTCGCCGTGGCGTGACGATCTCCACCGGTACGCGCTGGCGATCTTGTCCGGGTGGGCCAGTACGGTGTCAGGGCGCGCCCGGGCTGTTCCGGCGGGCGCGCGAGGGCGACGGTGAGGAGGCCGGGATGGCGCAGGGGGAGGCCGAGCACGGTTGCGCCCAGGGCGAGCCGTGCCGGCGTGGCCACGACCAGCCGGTCACGGCCACGCACCCGCGTCGGCCGTGCCTGCACCACCGGGGCGAGCAGGCCGTCGGCCGGGCCGCGGAGCGCGCCGAGGACGAGCCGGCGGTGCCCCGTCAGCGGGCCGCCGAGCCGGCGCATCTCGCGGACGAGGCGTCGCCGGAGCAGGGTTGTCGCAGCGACCTGGCGGGCTGGGCGGGCGCCCACCGCCACGGCGCGGTACGCCCGCGCAACCGTACGGTCCGCCGGGAGCGCCCGCCGCGTCGCTGGTGCTGACGCGGAGCCGGGCGGGTTGACGCCGACGCGGTGTCGGGCCGGGCTCAGCGGGTGCGGCGGCGCACCAGCAGCGCGATGCCGGCGAGCCCGGCGGTGATGACCAGCACGACGCCCACGTTGAGCAGCAGCAGCCGCTGGAGTTCGCCGAGGGCGGTGTCGAGTTCGCCCACCGGGTCGAGCGCCTCCTCCGGCAGTACCCGCTCGCCGCCGCCGATGCCACCGGCGAGCGTGTCGAACTGCGCCGGCAACGGCACGCCTACCGAGCGCAGCGTCTCCGGCATGTTGAGCCGCCCGAGGAACCAGCCCGCGCGGAGGTTGCTCCGGTCCGGCTGCTTCGCCGGCCGGTAGACCCGCGGGCCGCCCTTGGCCAGGGGAAAGAGGTCGTAGGTGCGCTGCGGACCGGCGGCGACGTGCACCACCACCGTGTACTTCGGACCGAGGTCCGCGGCGGCCGGGCCGCCCGGCTGGCCGGTCGCGCCCAGCCACTTGATCTGGTCGATCACCAGGTGGACGTCGGCCGACCGGCTGTCGGTGCGCAGCCGCAGCGGCTCGTCGAGCTTGTCGCCGGTGATGTCGACGCCGGTCGGGGCGGGCGCGGGCGTCGGTTTCGGGGCGGCGTGGGCCGCCGTCGCGCCGGTCAGAGCCAGTGTGCACGCGAGGGCCGCCATCGTCCCGGTCACGGCGATCAGCAGCCGTCTCACCTTCCGGATCATCGCCGCCTCCTCGCCCCGTTCGATGGCTGGCTTCCGCTGCAGTCACACTGGACCGGTGTCCACCACAAAGACTCCGCAGAACGGCGCTCGGTTGCAGCAGGTGGAAGAGTATTTGGAACTATTTGCGAGCTGAGACCGACCAACGAGCGGTCGATGATCATCGGCCGGATCTTACCCGGACGGAGGGAACCATGGGGGGCAGGGTCGCCCGTACGGCGCGTACCTGGGTGGTGGTGCTCGGGGTGGTGGCGGCGTTCGCGCCGCTGCCGGCCGCGCCGGCCGCCGCGCACAACTCGCTGACCGGCAGCGATCCGCGCGACGGGGCCCGGCTGGCCGCCGCGCCGGAGCGGATCGAGCTGCGGTTCCTGGCCACGCCGAAGGAAGCCACGACCGAGGTCACCGTCACCGGGCCGGACAACGTGGCCGCTGCCGGCGGCGCGCCGACCTTCTCCGGCAAGCGGGTGACCGTGCCGTTCCGGCCGGGCGCGGCCGGGCTCTACATCGTCACCTACCGGCTGGCCTCCGACGACGGCCATCCGATCAAGGGGGAGATCCGGTTCACCCTGACCACCGGCACCCCCGCCGAGGCGCCGTCGGCGAGCGCGCCGCCCACGAGTGCCGCGCCCGCCGCGCCTACCAGCGCGGCGCCGAGCCCGACCCCGGCCGCCGCCGAGGCGGACGACGACGGGGGTACGGGCTGGCTGTGGGCGGCCGGCGCGGTGGTGGTGCTGGCCGCTCTGGGCGGCGGGCTGCTGCTGCGCCGCCGGGCCGCCCGCCGCTGACGCCGGCCGGTCAGCGGGAGCCGGCTCGCGGGGAACACTCCGCGTGACGCGGCCGGCGCAACGATCGCCGAAAACGCATATGCCTCTGAGTCATAATCATGACTCAGAGGCATATCGCTCGACAGGGTTACCTTCTCCCGGCCACGACACGCCCGGGCCGTCGGCGGGCCTGCCGCTCAGACCAGGCGTACGCGGGCGGCGCGCAGCCGGGTCAGCGTACGGTCGCGGCCGAGCACCTCCAGCGACTCGAACAGCGGCAGCCCGACGGTGCGGCCGGTGACCGCGACCCGTACCGGCGCCTGCGCCTTGCCCAGCTTCAGCCCGCGCTCCGCGCCGACCGCCTCCAGCGTGGCCTTCAGCGACTCGGCGTCCCAGGACTCCAGCGCCTCGAACGCGACGATCGCCGCGTCCAGCAGGTCGGCCGCGCCCTCCTTCATCGCCTTCGCCCACGCCGCCTCGTCGATCAGCGGGTCGGCCAGGAAGAGGAAGTCGACGTTCGGCACGATCTCGCTGAGCACCGCGATCCGGGTCTGCGCCAGCGGAGCCACCGCCGCGAACGCGGCCGGGTCGAACTCCTCGGGCTGCCACGGCGGCGGGGCGATGGTGTCGGTGCCGGTGAGCCACGGCTGGCAGGCGGCGACGAAGTCCTCCACCGGCAGCGCCCGGATGTAGTCGCCGTTGAACGCGCGCAGCTTCTTCTCGTCGAAGAACGCGGGGGACGGGTTGACCTCGTCCAGCCGGAACTCCTCCTCGATCACCGACCAGGGCACGATCTCCCGGTCGCCCGACGGTGCCCAGCCCAGCAGCATCAGGTAGTTGCGCATCGCGTCGGCGAGGTAGCCCTCGTCCCGGTACGCCTCCAGCGCGACCTTGTCCCGCCGCTTGGACAGCTTCTGCCGCTTCTCGTTCACCACCACCGGCACGTGCGCCCAGATCGGCGGCTTGACCCCGAGCGCGTCCCACAGCAGCTGCTGCTTCGGGGTGTTCGGCAGGTGCTCCTCGGCCCGGATCACGTGGGTGATCCCCATCGACATGTCGTCGACCACGTTGGCCAGCAGGAACACCGGGGAGCCGTCGCCGCGGGCGATGACGAAGTCCTCGATCAGCTTGTTCTCGAACGTCGGCTCGCCGCGCACCAGGTCGACCACCACGGTCTCGCCCTCGTCCGGCGTACGGAAGCGCAGCGCCCGGCCCTCGCCCGGCCCCAGGCCGCGGTCGCGGCAGAAGCCGTCGTAGCCGCGCTGCTGCGGCCCGGTACGCGCCTGCACGTCCTCGCGGGTGCAGTCGCAGTAGTAGGCCCGGCCGCCCTCGTACAGCCGCTGCGCGGCGGCCCGGTGCTCGCCGGCGTACGAGGACTGGAAGTACGGACCCTCGTAGCTGCCCCGCGCGATGCCGATCCACTCCAGCGCGGACAGGATGCCCTCGGTCCACTCGGGCTTGTTGCGGGCCGCGTCGGTGTCCTCGATGCGCAGCACGAACACCCCGCCCTGCTGCTTGGCGAAGATCCAGTTCTGCAGCGCCGAGCGGGCGCCGCCGACGTGGAACATACCGGTCGGGGAGGGGGCGAAGCGTACACGTACCGTCACGTCCCCCAGCCTACGGCGGGCCGCCACCGAGAAAGGAAGGGCCCCTTCTTAACAAGCGCGGCAGCCGGCGGGCGTCACGGCACGGAGCGGATCTTCACGACCAGGGCGCTGCCGAGCAGCGTGACCGCCGCGGTCACCGCGTACAGCGTGGGGTAGCCGCCGAGGTGCACGACGATCGGTGCGGACAGCGCCGGACCGAGCACCTGCGGCGCCGAGTTGGCAATGTTGATCACGCCGAGGTCCTTGGCCCGGTCGGTGGCGGCGGGCAGCACCTGCGTGATCAGCGCGGCGTCCACCGACAGGTAGACGCCGTACCCGGCGCCGAGCAGCAGCGCCGCGACGATCGCCATCGGCCAGGTGGGTGCCACCGCCAGTAGCGTCGCCGCCACCGCCATGATCAGCCCGGAGGCGATCACGAAGACCTTGCGCCGGCCGGAGCGGTCGGACATGCGCCCGGCGGTCACGGCGGTCAGCATCATGCCGACCGTGTAGAGCAGGATCAGGATCAGCAGCGAGCCCTCGGGGTCGGCCACCCGTACCCCGTCGGTGAGGAAGTAGAGCAGGTAGAGCGTGCCCAGCGCGTTGCCGGTCTGCACCAGGAACCGGGTGAACCAGGCCCAGGCGAAGTCGGGGTGGCGGCGCGGGCTGATCCACATCGAGGAGAACAGCGAGCGCAGCCGCAGCGGCGAGCGGTGCTCCCGGGGCAGGTGGTCGTCCTGGGTCAGCAGCGCGGACGGCAGCGACAGCAGCAGCACGGCGAGCGCGATCGCGGCGTACCCGGCGGCGTTGCCGGTCACCACGGCCGTCACCAGCACCGCGCCCAGCACCAGGCCCAGCGCCTGCGGGATGCCCACCCAGCCGGACACGCCGCCACGCTGCGCCACCGGCACCCGATCGGGGATCGCCGCGGTGAGGCTGGCCAGCATCGCGTTGAAGCAGACCTGCGCGGCCACCCAGGCCACCGCCACCCCGGCGATCGTGTTCTGCCGGGCCAGCAGCACCAGGGCGAGCGCGCCGATCACCGCGCCGAACGCGGTCCAGACGTGCCGGCGGCCGAAGTGGCGGTTGGCCAGCCGCAGCGAGGTGCGGTCGGACAGCGCGCCGGCGAGCGGGTTCGCCAGCACCGCGGCGAGCGCGCCGATGCCGGTGACCACCGCCAGCATCGCCTCCTTGTCGGCCGGCGCGATCCGTTCCACCTGCTGCGGCAACAGCACCTGGATCGGGGTGAAGAACGCCATCCAGACGCCCAGGTTGGCCGCGAAGATCAGCGCGATCCAGCTCCGCCGTACCGGCACCGTCGGTTCGGCGAGCGCCGCCGGCAGCGAGGCCGGCGTCGGGTTCACTGTGGTCACCGCCGGACCAGGTCCCGGAACCAGGCGTACGACGACTTCGGCGTCCGCCGCTGCGTGTCGAAGTCGACGTGCACCAGGCCGAACCGCTTGGTGAAGCCCTCGGCCCACTCCCAGTTGTCCAGCAGCGACCAGACGAAGTACCCGGTCACCGGCACGCCCTCGGCCATCGCCCCGCGCACCGCGCGGATGTGCCCGTCCAGGTACGCGATCCGCTCCGGGTCGTGCACCCGGCCGTCGGCGTCCGGCGCGTCGTCGTACGCGCAGCCGCTCTCGGTGATCTGGATCGGCGGCAGCGCGTCGCCGTACCGCCGGTGCAGTTGGAGCAGCAGGTCGCGCAGGCCGTCCGGGGCCACCGGCCAGTCGAACGCGGTACGCGGGTAGCCCTCCAGCGGCACGATGTCGAACGGCAGCGGAGAGCCCGCCTCGGGCGCCCGGATGGCGGTCGGGTTGTAGTAGTTGACCCCGAGCACGTCGATCGGCGCGGCCAGCACGTCCAGGTCGCCGTCACGGATCACCGCCGGGTCGAGGCCGGGAGCGTCCGGGTAGCCGCGCCCGAGCAGCGGATCGGTGAACAGGAGGTTGTGCAGCGCGTCGTACGCCGCGGCGGCGGCCCGGTCCGCGTCGGTGTCGCCGGCGACCCGCACCGGGGAGTAGTTGTTGGCGATCGCCACCGGGGACGTGGTGCGGGCGCGCAGCGCGGAGACCGCGAGACCGTGCCCGAGAAGCTGGTGGTGGGCCACCGGGAAGGCGTCGAACAGCAGCATCCGGCCGGGGGCGTGCACGCCCATGCCGTAGCCCATGCTCATGTGGATGAACGGCTCGTTGAGCGTGATCCAGAGCTTCACCCGGTCGCCGAGCCGGGCGGCGGCCAGGTCGGCGTACTCGGCGAAGCGCGCGGCGGTGTCCCGGTTCAGCCAGCCGCCGGCGTCCTCCAGCGGCTGCGGCAGGTCCCAGTGGAACAGCGTGGCGACCGGGTCCACCCCGGCGGCGAGCAGGCCGTCCACCAGCCGGTCGTAGAAGTCCAGCCCGGCGGCGTTGGCCGGGCCCGTGCCGTCCGGCTGGATCCGGGGCCAGGCGAGCGAGAACCGGTACGCGGACACCCCCAGCCCGGCCAGCAGCGCGGTGTCTTCGGCGTACCTGTGGAAGTGGTCGCAGGCCCGGTCGCCGGTGCTGGCGTCGGCGACCCGGCCCGGCTCGTGCGCGAACGTGTCCCAGATGGACGGACCGCGACCGTCGGCAGTGGTCGCGCCCTCGATCTGGTACGCGGAGGTGGAGACCCCCCAGCGGAAGCCGGCGGGGAACTCGGGCATCGGCGCGGTCGTCAAGGCACCCTCCAAGACATGAAGCGTGCTCGCGACTCTAGGGCTCGGCGGACCGCCGCGCCATAGGCCGAGATGACTGGGTGGCGCAAGGGAGTTCGGCGTGTCTTTTCCGAACCCGTCCGCTTAAGTCCGATTTACACATAGAGTGCCAAATATCGCGGATGTGATTTAAGTGGGGGAAAGATACTCATGATCCTCGTGGAACGAAGCGCGCACGTGGCGGCGCCGGTGGATGTGGTCTGGGACGTGGTGCAGCGCGCCGAGCAGCTGCCGGCCTGGCTGGCGGGAGTCCGCGCGGCCGAGGTCCTGTCCGGGGAGGGATTCGGGCGGCGGCAGCTGGTCCAGGCCGGACGCGGCGCCGCGCACGAGGCCGAGGTGATCGCCTTCCAGGAACCGACCCTGATCGGCTGGCGCGAACGCGCGAAGGGTGCCGGCGCCCGAGCCGAGGCGCGCACCGAGATCTACGTCCAGCTGACCCCGGACGAGGAGGCCGGCGGCACCGTCGTACGGCTGATCGTCGTGCGGTGGCCCGCCGGACCCGTCAAGGCGGCCCTGCTCCGGCTCGGCCTGCGCCGGGTCGGCGCCGACCTGGAGGACTCGCTGGCCCGGCTGACCGACCTGGCCGCCGTCGGCTGACCGAGCCCAGTCCCGGCGTCGCCCGCGATGGTGACGGCCCGGCGTTCCCGCCAGGGACGCCGGGCCGTCGTTCTACCCGAGGTGTGAAGAAGGGGCCCCTCCTCTACCGGAGGCGTTAAGAAGGGGCCCTTCCTTTCAGCTGTCGCCGCCGGTCTCGCCGACCGGGGCGGCGTTGACGTCGTCCAGCGCGTACTTGCGGGCCGCGTCCGCCGGCACGTGCGCCGGCACCACACCGCGCAGCGCGAGCTGGCGCAGCGTGGCCACCGCCACCGACTCGGCGTCCACGTGGAAGTGGCGGCGCAGCGCGTGCCGGGTGTCCGACATGCCGAACCCGTCGGTGCCGAGCGAGGTGTAGTCGCCGGGTACCCAGCGGGCGATCAGGTCCGGTACCGCGCGCATCCAGTCGCTGACCGCGACCTTCGGCCCGTCGGCGTCGGCCAGCTTCCGCGCGATGTACGGCACCCGCGGCTCCTCGCCCGGGTTGAGCAGGTTGTGCTCCTCGCACTGGACCGCGTCGCGGCGCAGCTCGGTCCAGGACGTCACCGACCACACGTCGGCGGCCACGCCCCAGTCCTCGGCGAGCAGCTGCTGGGCCTTGAGCGCCCACTGCATGCCGGTGCCGGACGCGAGGATGTTCGCCTTCGGCGCGTCGTCGCCGACCTGCGGCGCGGGGGAGTAGCGGTGGATGCCCTTGACGATGCCCTCGACGTCCACGCCCTCCGGCTCGGCCGGCTGGAAGATCGGCTCGTTGTAGACGGTGAGGTAGTAGAAGATGTTCTCCTGCGCCTCGCCGTACATCCGGTGCAGGCCGTTCTCCACGATGTGCGCCAGCTCGAAGGCGAACGCCGCGTCGTAGGAGACCACCGCCGGGTTGGTGGCGGCGAGCAGCAGCGAGTGGCCGTCCTCGTGCTGCAGGCCCTCACCGTTGAGCGTGGTCCGGCCGGCGGTCGCGCCGAGCACGAAGCCCCGCGCCATCTGGTCCGCCGCCGCCCAGAACCCGTCGCCGGTGCGCTGGAAGCCGAACATCGAGTAGAAGATGTACAGCGGGATCATCGGCTCGCCGTGCGTCGCGTACGCCGTGCCGGCAGCGGTGAACGAGGCCACCGAACCGGCCTCGTTGATCCCCTCGTGCAGGATCTGGCCGGTGGTCGACTCCTTGTAGGACAGGAACAGGTCCCGGTCGACCGCGGTGTAGCGCTGACCGTGCGGCGAGTAGATCTTCTGCGTCGGGAACAGCGAGTCCATACCGAACGTACGGGCCTCGTCCGGGATGATCGGCACCCAGCGCTTGCCGAACTCCTTGTCCTTCATGATGTCCTTGAGCAGGCGGACGAACGCCATCGTGGTGGCGACCTTCTGCTTGCCCGACCCGCGCTTGACGTCGGAGAACCGCTCGCTGCCCGGGATGGCCAGCGTCTTGCGGGCGGTGCTGCGCGTGGGCAGGTAGCCGCCGAGCTGCTGACGCCGGTCCTTCAGGTAGGTGATCTCGTCCGACTTCTCGCCCGGCGTGTAGTACGGCGGGAGGTACGGGTTCTCCTCCAGCTGCTTGTCCGGGATGTCCAGGTAGAGGCGGTCGCGGAAGAGCTTCAGGTCCTCCAGCGTCAGCTTCTTCATCTGGTGCGTGGCGTTGCGGCCCTCGAAGTGCGAGCCGAGCGTCCAGCCCTTGATCGTCTTGGCGAGGATCACCGTCGGCTGGCCGGTGTGCTCCATCGCCGCCTTGTAGGCCGCGTAGAGCTTGCGGTAGTCGTGGCCACCCCGCTTGAGGTTCCAGATCTCGTCGTCGGACAGGTGCTCGACCATCTTGCGGGTCCGCGGGTCGCGGCCGAAGAAGTGCTCCCGCACGTACGCCCCGGACTCCGCCTTGTAGGTCTGGTAGTCGCCGTCGGGCGTGGTGTTCATCAGGTTGACCAGCGCGCCGTCGGTGTCCGCGGCGAGCAGCGGGTCCCACTCCCGGCCCCAGACGACCTTGATGACGTTCCAGCCGGCGCCCCGGAAGAACGCCTCCAGCTCCTGCATGATCTTGCCGTTGCCGCGGACCGGTCCGTCCAGGCGCTGCAGGTTGCAGTTGATCACGAAGGTGAGGTTGTCCAGCTCCTCGCGGGCGGCCACGCCGATCGCGCCGAGCGACTCGACCTCGTCCATCTCGCCGTCGCCGAGGAACGCCCAGACGTGCTGCTGGGAGGTGTCCTTGATGCCCCGGTGCTGCAGGTAGCGGTTGAACCGCGCCTGGTAGATGGCGTTCAGCGGCCCGAGACCCATGGAGACGGTCGGGAACTCCCAGAAGTCCGGCATCAGCCGCGGGTGCGGGTACGACGGCAGCCCGCCACCGGGGTGCGACAGCTCCTGCCGGAACCCGTCGAGCTGGTTCTCGCTGAGCCGGCCCTCCAGGAACGCCCGCGCGTACATGCCGGGGGAGGCGTGGCCCTGGTAGAAGATCTGGTCGCCGCCGCCCGGGTGGTTCTTGCCCCGGAAGAAGTGGTTGAAGCCCACCTCGTAGAGCGACGCGGAGCTGGCGAACGTGGAGATGTGGCCACCGACGCCGATCTCCGGGCGCTGCGCCCGGTGCACCAGCATCGCGGCGTTCCACCTGATGTACGCCCGCAGCCGCCGCTCGACGTGCTCGTCACCCGGGAACCACGGTTCGCGCTCCGGCGGGATCGTGTTGATGTAGTCGGTGGTGGTCAGGGACGGCACCCCGACCTGCCGCTCGCGGGCCCGCTCCAGCAGGCGCAGCATGACGTACCGGGCTCGCTTTGTCCCGCGCTCGTCGATGACACCGTCGAGCGACTCGACCCATTCGCTGGTCTCTTCAGGGTCGATGTCCGGAAGCTGGCTCGGCAGACCAGCGGTGATCACCGGGCGCTTGCGTTCCGTAGCCACAGGCGTTCCCTCGGTTTCGTGTGGGATAGGTCTCTAGCGCCATCCTGCCCCCTGGTGGCGCGTGCCGTCACCTCTCCCACCCTCAGACGCGACGCTGAACACAGGTACCCATCAGTAACTTTGCGCGATCACCGGATGCGCTATCGGCGGGCGGGGCGGGGAACCGGGCACTGCGGCAGAATGCGCCGTATGCGCAGTGAGGTGATCACCGTCCGGACCGGCTCCCGGCCGACCGTCCGGGACATCACGAGCGAGGCCGAACGGTTCGTGTCCGGCGCCGGCGACGGCCTGCTGCACGTCTTTGTCCCGCACGCCACCGCCGGGCTGGCGATCATCGAGACCGGCGCCGGATCCGACGACGACCTGCTGCGGGCCTTGGACGACCTGCTTCCCACCGACGACAGGTGGCGGCACCGGCACGGCTCGCCCGGGCACGGACGCGACCACGTGCTGCCGGCGTTCGTGCCGCCGTACGCGACACTGCCGGTGCTCGACGGGCGGATCCAGCTCGGCACCTGGCAGTCGATCTGCCTGGTCGACACCAACGGCGACAACCCCGACCGCCAGGTGCGCTTCTCGTTCCTGCCCGGGTGAACGGCGGCGCAGATAGTGGAGTACGTCAATTGTTGACTGGTCACGTACAATCGACTGATGGCGCACTCCACTGTCTCCGCTGAGCAGCCCGGTCCGGGTGACCGGCCGGGCCTGGCCGGGGACACCGTGCGCCGGATCCTGCACGTCGCCGCCGCGCTGCGCCACCACCAGGACGAGGCGTTCGCCGACCTGGGGCTCACTCCGGCGGCCGCCCGCGCGCTGCACCAACTGGACCCGGACCGCCCGCTGCCGGCCCGCGACCTCGCCGAGCAGCTCGGCTGCGACAGGTCGAACGTCACCGGCCTGGCCGCCCGGCTGGAGCGGGCCGGGCTGGTGGAACGACGCACCGACCCGGCCGACCGGCGGCAGAAGGCGCTCGTGGTCACCGAGCGCGGCCGGGAGGTCCGCGAGCGGGTCGCCCACGTCATGTCCGACCCCCGGCTGCTCGACGACCTGAGCACCGCCGAACTGGCCGCGCTACGTGAACTCGTCTTCAAGGTCTCCGACGGCGGCTGTCCGGAGGAGTGCGGCGAGGTCTGAGCCACGCCGGGCGGAACGTGTCCGACTGGGCGCGGCGGGCCCGAGTCGGTAATGCTGTCCGACGTGACCACCCCGCACGATCTCGACGACCGGCTCCGGGCCGAACTGGCCGCGCTCGGGGCGCCCGAGAAGCGGCGCGACCTGGGCGAGCGACTGCCCGACGGCGGGCCGCTGACCGGGGCGCAGGCGCTGGCCCTGTTCGACGCGCAACTGACCAGCCGGCTGCTCGACCTGGCCGGGCAGTGGCTGCACGGCTTCGGTGAGGGGTACCACACCATCGAGTCGGCGGGGCACGAGGGCAACGCCGCCGTGGCCGCCGCGCTGCGGCCGACCGACCCCGCGCTGCTGCACCACCGTTCCGGGGCGTTCTACTGCCTGCGCGCCGCCCAGGCCGCCGGCGCCTTCCCCACCGCCCCGCCGCCGGCCGTCCCGCCGACACCCGCCCCGGCGGCCGATCCCGACGCCGCCGTGGACGCCTCGCCCGATGCTGGTCCCGGCACCGTCGTCGACGGCTCGCCCAGTGCTGCTCCGCCGGCTGCCGCCGGCTCGCCCGGCAGCGCCGTTGACGGCTCGCCCGCCGCCGACGGCTCGCCCGGCACCGCTGCCCGCGCCGAGGTCCACGGCTCGTCCGGTGCCGTCCCCGGCACCTCGAGCGGCGTCTCGCCCGACGAGCCGGCCGCATCCTCCGCGCAGCGGGCCACCCCCGCCTCCTCGGCTGTCGCCCCCGCTCCGTCTGCTGTCATCCCGGACCCGGCGGCCGCCCCGGCCCTGCCGGCCGCCGTGCACGAATCGCACGACCTGCCCGCCCAGCGCGGCACCGGCCAGGATGCGCACATCAATTCCACCTCCCAGGAGCAACGTTCCACCCTCCGGGAACCGGAGAGATCTTGGAACGAAAGTGCCCCTATGGGGGCCGTTTCGTACCAAGATCTCGAACGGCCGGGGGCGGCGGGTGAGGCGGGCAGCCTTCCTGCGGGAGCGCCCGCGATCGTGGTGGACGCGGACGGTGACGCGACTGTCGGCGTACCCGATCTGCCACAGCCCGCGCCCGACGACGCGTTCGCGGCGGCGGCGCGCGACGTGCTGCGCGGCATTGTCGCGTCCGTGGAGGAACCGGCCGCCGGCGGCCGGCAGAAGCTCTTCGGCCGCGCCGACCTCGCGGTCGTGCCGACCGCCGCGAACGCCGGCTCGCACCTGCCCCGCGCGGTCGGCCTGGGGCTGGCGCTGGAGAGGCTGGGCCGGGGCGCCCGGCCCGCGGACGGTGAGCCGGAGGTGGCGGCCTGGCCCGCCGACGCCGTGGTGGTCTGCTCCTTCGGCGACGCCTCGGTCAACCACGCCACGGTGACCGCCGCGCTCAACACCGCCGGCTGGTACGACCACACCGGCCTGCGTATCCCGGTGCTGTTCGTGTGCGAGGACAGCGGTGGCTCCGCCGACGGGTGGGTGGCGACGACGCTGCGGTCCCGGCCCGGCATCCGCTACTTCGCGGCCGACGGCACGGACGTGGCCGAGAGCTACCGGGTGGCGGCGGAGGCGGCGGCCTGGGTGCGCCGGCACCGCCGGCCCGCCGTGCTGCACCTGGGCGCGGTCCGGTTGATGGGCCAGGGCGACGCGGCCCGCGACCCGCTGCTGGCCACCGCGCGGCTGCTGGTCACCTCCGGGTACGCCGGGGGCGAGGAGCTGCTCAGCCGGTACGACGAGCGGGGCTGGCAGCTGCGCCGCATCGCCGAGGAGGCGCTGGACGAGCCGAAACTGGCGTCCGCTGTCGACGTCGTGCGGGAGCTTGCGCCGCGGCGGCCGGTCCGGGTGGCCCGGGCGGTGGCCGAGGCGGCGGAGCGGGCGGCCGGGCCGGGCGCCGGGGCGCGGGCGGAGGCGTTCGGCGGCAAACCGCCGGAGCTGACCGGGCCGCTGACGCTGGCGCAGAGCATCAACGCGGCGCTCGCCGACGGCATGCTCGACCACCCTCGGATGGCGGTGTTCGGCCGGGACGTGGCCGCCGGCGGCGGGGCGCACGGGGTGACCGAGGGGCTGCGGGACCGGTTCGGGGCGGCCCGGGTGTTCGACACGCCACGGGACGAGACCTCGATCCTCGGGCTCGGGCTGGGTGCCGGCCTGGCCGGGATGCTGCCGGTGCCGGAGATCCAATATCTGGCGTATCTGCACAGCGCCGAGGATCAGCTGCGCGGCGAGGCGGCCACCATGCGGTTCTTCTCCCGGGGCGCGTTCCGCAACCCGATGGTGGTGCGGGTGGCCGCCCTGGCGGGTGAGGACGGGCTCGGCGGCCACGCGCGCAACGACAACTCGGTGGCGGTGCTGCGGGACGTGCCGGGGCTCGTGGTCGCCGTGCCGGCGCGGCCGGACGACGCCGCGCCGATGCTGCGTACGTGCCTGGCCGCGGCCCGGGTGGACGGCAGCGTCTGCGTCTTCCTGGAGCCGGCCGCGCTCTATGACGCCCGTGACCTCTACGCCGACGGCGACGGCGAGTGGACGGCCGAGTACGCCGAGCCGGGCGCCTGGGCGGACCGGCACGTGCCGATCGGGCGGGCCCGCGTCTACGGGATCGGCTCGGCCGAGGACCTCACCATCATCACCTTCGGTAGCGGGGTGCGGATGTCGCTGCGCGCGGCGGCCACCCTCGCCGCGGAGGGCGTGGGCAGCCGGGTGGTGGATCTGCGCTGGCTGGCCCCGCTGCCGGTGGCCGACATCATCCGGGAGGCCTCGGCGACCGGCCGGGTGCTGGTGGTGGACGAGACGCGACGCTCCGGCGGGGTGGGCGAGGGCGTGGTGTCCGCGCTCGTCGACACCGGGTACGTCGGCGCCGCGCGCCGTGTGGCCGGACTTGACTCGTTTGTACCATTAGGTCCGGCCGCTCGTCAGGTTCTGGTCTCCGAGGAAGCCATCACCCAGGGTGCCCGTACGCTGCTGGCACGGTAAATTCCGTTCCACCCGGTGCGCCACTTGCGCGGCGAGCCGCAACTGTGTGGACTGGGCCCGACGGTGTCACCCGACGCCACGAGCAGGGATAGATGAGGAGGCACGCGACAGTGAGCGCGACCGCTGGCCAGGCCGACGGGGTACGCAGCCTGGCGGACCGGTTCGGTATCGAGCCGGGCATGGTCGTCATGGAGATGGGCTACGACGACGACGTCGACACCGATCTCCGGGACGCCCTGACCGACCGCTGTGGGGAACTCGTCGACGAGGACACCGACGAGGTGGTCGACGCGGTTCTGGTCTGGCACCGCGACGGCGACGGTGACCTCTTCGAGCTCCTCGTGGACGCCCTCGGGCCGCTCGCCGACAACGGCGTGGTCTGGCTCCTGACCCCGAAGGCCGGCCGCGACGGCCACGTCGAGCCGAGCGAGGTCGCGGAGAGCGCGCAGACCGCCGGCCTCCAGCAGACCTCCACCATCAACGCCGGCCGCGACTGGAGCGGAGCCCGCCTGGTCATGCGGCGCGGCTCCAAGAGCAAGAAGTAGGAGCGCACATGCCCGTCGAGGTTGGCGCCGAAGCGCCCGACTTCCTGCTCAAGGACCAGAACAACCAGGAGGTACGGCTCGCCGACTTCCGTGGCCGCAAGACCGTGCTGCTCGTCTTCTACCCGCTCGCGTTCACCGGCGTCTGCCAGGGCGAGCTGTCCGAGGTGCGGGACAACCTCGACGAGTACGCCAACGACGACGTCCAGGTGCTGACCGTCAGCGTCGACTCCGTGTACGCCCACAAGATCTGGGCCGAGCAGGAGGGCTTCCAGTTCCCGCTGCTCGCCGACTTCTGGCCGCACGGCGCGGTCGCCCAGGCGTACGGCGTCTTCAACGACGTCGCGGGCATCGCCAACCGGGGCACCTTCGTCATCGACAAGGCCGGCGTGGTCCGCTTCGCGGAGATGAACATGCCCGGCGAGGCGCGCGATCAGCAGGGCTGGCGCAAGGCGCTGGCCGAGGCCGCCGCTGCCTGAGTCCCACACCCAGGTACGTCGTTCGACCGGGCCGGAGGCGGGCAGGTAAGCTGGCCGCTCCGGCCCGCCGTACGGGCGTTCCGGGCGCGTAGCTCAGTGGGAGAGCACTCGCCTTACAAGCGAGGGGTCGCAGGTTCGAAACCTGCCGCGCCCACCTTTCACATCAGCGGGAACCGTCCCGAGAAGATCACTCCCCGGGGCGGTGACTCGACGGGCTCCACGTGTTAGATCCGTTGCCATTGATGCCGGGACCAGGGCGGCTGGGGTCCGGGAGAATGAGCCTGTGGCCTCTGACCAGGAAGCGCTTCCGCGCCTGCGGGAATGCCCTACCGGGCCGGCGCTGCATTACGCTGCCAGGCCACACCTCGCAGGACCGCTACCTCCCCCGAGCGGTTGCCGCAGACGTAACCCTCGCCTGCACTGCTCCTCGGAGGTGAGACGTGGCTACCGTGGACCCGGGTTTGCGGCCAGAGATGGTGCAACGAGAAGGCCGGGAAGCTTTCGAGCGGCTTCGCACGTACTCCATAATCGCTGTTCAGGCGGGTGTGGCCGCTGGATTGTCCTGGTTCATCGCCAGCGACGTGCTGCACAATCCACAGGCGTTGTTCGCCCCAGCCGCCTCGATCGGCACGGTCGCAGCAGCCCTCGGCAATCGGATCAGGCGAGCGGCGGAACTCATCGCCGGGGTGATCCTCGGGGTGGCGGCCGGGCAGTTGATCATCTTCGCCATCGGGACGGGGCCGATACAGATCGCCGTGATCGTGGCATTCGCGATCTCGTCGGTAGCCGTGATTCGCGGGGGCGGCGCCGTGATGGTGCACGCAGGAAGCACCGCGGTGCTGCTGGGGACGCTGACTGCGCAGCAATCCCACCTGGCTGTGGCGCGGACGGTCAACGCGTTGATCGGGGGCGCGACGGCCATCGCCGTGGCGTTGCTGATCCTGCCGGCCAACCCTGTGCGCGTCGTGCACCGCTCTGCCGGTCCGTCGCTGGATGTTTTCGCCCGTGCTCTCACGGCTGTCGCCGAGGCGTTGGATCGGCGTGAGGTTCAACAGGCCGACGACGCCTTGCAGCGCCTGATCGCGGTAGAGCAGGAAAGAGACAAGACGATCGAGATGGTCGCCGCGGCGGGGGAGATCGCGCTTCTCTCACCCTGGCGGTGGCGACGATTGGGCATCCTGCGCCGGTATCAGCGCGCCTCCGAGCACCTCCAATCCGCCTACTCCAACAGCCGCGAATTGGCGCACTGGGTCGTATCGGCGGTACGGCTGCGTGAACCCGTACCCGCCGGCCTCTCAGCGTCGATCGAGCACCTCGGCCAAGCGGTGCGGCTGCTGCATCGCGATTTCGTCGCCGGCCGAGAGCCCGACCTTGCACGCGCGCGGGCGCAACAGGCCATCGAGGAGGTCAACCAGGCCTGCGCCGAAGAGATCGGATTCTGCGAGATGGTCCTCATTTCCCGGCTGCGCCTTGCCATCAGCGACGTGCTTCAAGCGTCCGGACTGCCAAAGGCAGAGGCAAATCAGCAGGCGGGGTTGGCCGCCGACTCGAGCTGATTCAACAACAGGTGTTCTTGCCGCGTTGCGGAAGCCGCAGCCGCGACTAGCGGCGGACGACACGGGAGAGCAAGCGACAGCTCGCAGCTCCGAACCGGCCGCACCCGCCGCTCACGCCAGCCAAACCGCCGGTGCGGTGACAGCACGAGTAGCCCGTTGACGACCTGCAATGAGGTCAGGCGCTCCAGCCACCGACGCCACCGCTGCCGGTGTTGCCGCCGTCCGTCCGGTTCCGATGGTCGTCGAGCCTGCGGCGGGCCTCGGCGGATGCCTGGAGGTCACGCACCTGGCCGCCGTCGACTGGTGTCTTCCGGCTATGGCGCCACAGTGCGACCGCAGCGACGGCCGCCGCGATGATGATCAGAACGCTGAGCCAGCGCACTTCGACCTCCCTGGGTGAGATGCCTGCCCCCACTGTGAGGCAGCCGGTCAAGGCTGGTTCCAGGGCGCCTCGACAACGAATGAGCCGCCGGAGATCAGGCTCGGAGCCGTACCCTCCGGGGCTGTGGAACTGGACGATGCATCGTGGGGCAGGGCACTGGTCCTCGTTCGAGAACTGCGCGACCCCGCCATTTCTGACGTCGATGGGTTCGGGGCGACCGACCTGCGCCCTGTTGACCTTCATGCGAGGATCTGAGGTGTGATTCTCTACCGAAGGGGCAGTGCCTCGTAGGCAGCCGCAGCCCCGATCACTTCGCCGCCGCGTGCGCATCACGCGAAGCCCGTGGGCCCGTTATCGGGATGTTCCTGGACTCTCCGGTCCCGCGAACGCTGCCATCCGTCTGGTGGAAGGGCGGCGGTGGCTCCCGGGCACGGTGGCCGCCGCCGTCAGGATCTGGGGCGCGCATGCGTACGGCAGCCGGCTTCGGTGGAAGCCGTGGGAAGCGGAGTTCGCCTGTTCCTGCTGTGGCGAAGCCTGGGCACGACTGCGCTTGGAAGAGGCAATCGTCTCGCTGCCAAGCCATGCCAGCCGAGAGCTTCGAGCCGTTGTCGACCGCCTGGACGACGCTCTGTTGAGGCGTACCCATCACGATCCTCAAACGCCCGGTCACGACCCCTGGTGGCTGCGCCGCTGTTGATCAAGCGGAAACGCTCTTACTACGTCGTTTTCGTCGGGTGGAACCGCCGGTAGATGGCAGGTAGGAACAGCAGAATCAGGACGACGATCGCTGCTCCCACGAGTAACGGTGGCCCCAGCGAGTCAGCGAGGCGGATCCCGCTCGGTGCCGAGGTGTGCTGAGGCGCGTTCGGGTTGTCAGGGCTTCCGGCGAACGAGCCCCGATTTGCGATGAACGCCTGGCCGCAGCAGAGGGCCATTGGAATGGTCAGGATGCAGGTCATCGTATGTGCCCACGCTCTGCCTCGCACGAGACCCAC
This sequence comes from Micromonospora chalcea, assembly GCF_002926165.1. Taxonomy (GTDB): domain Bacteria; phylum Actinomycetota; class Actinomycetes; order Mycobacteriales; family Micromonosporaceae; genus Micromonospora; species Micromonospora chalcea. The sequence continues at coordinate 79,294 of NZ_MAGP01000067.1, forward strand.
CAGCGACAGGAGCAGGCCGGCCATAGCGAGACCGGACAGGACCACCGTCAGCCGGCCGACGACCTCGGCCCTCAGGTCGGCAAGCCCGTTCCGGTTCGCTGCCTCCTCCGGCGACACGTGGTACACGACGTCCCAGTGCGTGAGGTCATAGAGGACTGTTACGGCGTTGAGCGTCAACCCGAGCACCAGTAGGCCGACCGCGACGGCCGGTGCGAACAGCGGCCATCGAGACGTCGACCCTCGCCGGCGGTTGGCCCTCTTGATGATCACTCGGCGGACCATACACAAGCTGATCTGGCGTCAGGGGCACATCGCTCTTGGGGTGACAGCAACGCCGATAGCAAGAGGCCCGGCGAGCGGCGGATGGCTGGAGATCAGGCTTGGAGCCGTACCCTTCGGGCTGCGGATCCTGCGCTGCCCGGACGTCATCACCCTGATGTTCTTCAACCAGCCCGAGTTGACGGACGAGGAGGTGATAGATGGTCGTGCAGGAACGACCGCGCCGCCTCCTTCATGGCCGCCACCGCCTCCTCCGTCCGATCCGGCGCTGCGCCGCAATCGGCGTACAGGTGCAGGAAGCGGTAGCCCACCTCGCGCAGCTTTTCCGAGGGAAAGTAGGACGACTGCCAGTAGATCTCGTGCGCCAGGTCCTCGGGATCGCCCTCTCCGTCGATGATGCTCGCCGCTGCCGCCCGCATGAGGTGCAGCCGGGCGCCGCTCTCGTCCGGGACCGGCGAGCCGAGTTCCTCCATCGCCTGCCGGAACAGGTCGACGGCTTCCCGGGACTGGCCCTTCGACAGACCGGCGAGCTCACGCAGGCTCGGCGAGTCGACACCACGGGCCAGAGCATGCGCGGCTGCCATCGCCAGGTCGTCGCCGACCGGCTCGTCCATCGCCAGCCGGACGGCAAGGTCGCGCAGTCGCTCCATCCCCGAGAGGCTAGGCGGTACGCGGGGCCGTGTCCGCCCATGGGGACGCGATTGCGCGACGGGTCAGCGAATGCCCGCGTCGTGGAGCCGCCGGGTGGCACCCGGATCGATGGTGGTCCGCACGAGCGAACCGGGCGCGTCTGAGGATCCGGTACTGAACGCGGTCACCACCAGCACGACGACCAGCACCGGCATCAACAGCGTCCGGACCAGCATGGCCCAGCACGCCTTGAGGCCGATCCGGCCGCCGTCCCGGGCTCGTACGAGTTGGGTGCCGGTGAGCAGCGCGCCGAGCGCCCGGCCGTTGCCGTAGCAGAGGCCGTAGAGCAGCGGCACCACCACGAGCAACGAGAGGCTCGCCCCGGCGGCGAGGTTGTCGGACAGGGTGACCGCGCGGTCCACCAGGGCCAGGGCGACGACGCCCGCCCCGACACCGAACAGGAACACCGTGAAGTCGACGAGCCAGGCCATGATCTGTGCCCCGGTGCCGGCCCGGACGTACAGGCCGCCGTTGCCGAACGTCGCGATCCGCTTCGCCTTGCGAGGACCGAGTACGTGCTCCGCCTGCGCCTGGGCGGCTTCCAGTCGGGTCAGTGGGTGGCCCGTGGCGCGGATTGTCACAGCGCTCTCCTGTTGTGTCGGGGGCACCGGGCGTTTCGCTGGATCCGGACGCCGTGCCGTGTTGAACCCCGAGTGCAGAGTAGTCGGCGCCAGAACAAGGCCACGGCGCTATGTCGCTGAGGTGTTGTACCGGTCCAGCGTCGCCTTCGAGGTCGACGCGTCGCGGAAGACAAGCTCCCACGGGCCGGTGTTCACATCCATGTCCTTGCCGAACCCGACCCACTTCCCGGCCAACCGTCGGCCCGGCGGCTCGGCCAGAAGCTGGATCGCTCCGTGATAGTGGGCACCCCGGTAGTAGCCGGCCGGGTCGGTCTGCTCCACCCAGGTGCCGGTGACAACGGCACCGTCCACGGTCAGGTCCAGCGACAGAGACGAGGACGCCGATCCGGGCAGGCTGCGCGCGGTCAGCCTGTCACCGTGCTGCAGCAGGACGACGAAGTGTTGTCCGGCGAAGGACTCCTCCCGGCCGCTGGAGTAGTACTGGTAGCGGCTGAGCCACACGCCCTCGTACGACCTGTGCGCCGTGCTGGGCTCGGCAGCCGGCGTCGGCGTGGCCAGGTTCGACACGGGTGAGGCCAGGTCGTGGCCACCCTGTTGGTCGTCGGCCACGTGCCCACCGGGCACCGCGGCGAAGCCGAGCAGTGAGATGGGCAGGCCGGTGACGACCTCCAGCGCGCGTGCGAAGTCGTCCTGGCTCATGCGCATCCCGTCATGGAGGGCGCCCAGGGCCGTGTCGGGAGCGGCCATGAGCGACACGATAGCGCTGTGTCGCAGTGGTGTCACCGTTGGTGCGTGGCTCGTAGGTCATCGACGAGCGGCGTTTCGGGGTACGGTCGACAGAATGGCGGCCGGGTGAGTTCGCCGGGCCTCTTGAGCTTGGAGCTGGGCTATGGCTTCCTCCGTCGATCCGCGCTTCGGGGCAGCTCTGCGCGAGTTTCGGGAGCGGCGTGGTCTGTCGCTTCGGTCCCTCGGGCAGCTCGCCCATCGAAGCAAGAGCCATCTGCACGAGCTGGAAGCAGGGCTCAAGGCTCCGACTGTCGACACGGCGCGCCACTTGGACCGGATTCTCGACGCCGGAGGTGTGCTTGCTCGGCTGGTCGATGCGCCGATCGACCATGCGGCCGAGGCGGGCGAGTTGCGGGCGAGGGTTGCCGCCAGTGATGTCAGCGGTGAGGTGCTCGAACGGATCGAGCAGGGCGTCGACGACCTCGCCACCTCCTATCCGACTATGGCGCCGGCGGATCTGTTGCCGCTGGTGCGGCGACATCTGGCCTATGTGGTGCGGCTGCTGGACGGACGGGTCACGCTTGCTCAGCAGCGTCGGCTGTTGGTTGCGGGCGGTTGGTTGGCGGTGCTGCGGGCCACCGTTCACATCGACCTGCGGCAGCGCGGTGCGGCGGCTGCCCATCTGCGTGCTGCTCGTGAGCTTGCCGAACACGCCGAGCATGCGGAGATCCAGGCGTGGTGTCTGGAGACCCGGGCCTGGGACGTGTTGACGCAAGGTGACTACCGGACGGCACTCGATCTGTCTCATCAAGCACAGCGGGTCGCGCCGAAAGGCAGCTCGGCCAGGATTCAGGCGACTGCCCAGGAAGCTCGCGCGTGGGCGCGGATCGGTGATGTGGCCGCCACCCGGCGAGCGCTGGAGCGGGTGGAGCGGTTGACGGCGAATCTGCCCGTTCCGGAACGGGCCGAGCATCACTACCGCTACGATCCCGCGAAGGCCGCCGCCTATATGGCCACGACGTTGGCGTGGGCCGGTGACCCGGCTGCCGAGCAGGTGGCGCGGGCGGTACTGACCGATCTGGACCCGCACGGTGATGGGGGAGCGCGTCCTCGCCGTTCCGCGTCGGCGCGTCTCGACCTCGGACTTGCCCTGGTCGCCGCCGACCAGCCGGATGAGGCGGTTGCGCTCGGGGCGCAGGCGGTGGCGTCCGGGCGGGTGGTGCCGTCGAACTGGTGGCGAGCCGCGGAACTGCTCGCGAAGGTGGAGCAGTCGGGCGTGCCGGAGGCCGCGATGTTGCGTGACCTGTGCGTCGAGTACGCCCCCACCCGCCGATCGACAGCGGACAGCACACCTGGTTAGCGGACAGTCACCTCCTGGATCGTGGACGCGCTCGGCGTGACGCTGGATCTCCACCGGGCGCGGATAGGCACATCAGCAGGTGTCCTCCGTGCCCTCACCACGGAGGGCCGGACAGATGACGGTGACCATTGGGCTCCTGCGACGGCTCGTCGGTCGGTACCTTCCGCCGTCGACGGTGTCCGGCTTCGGCGAGCGCATCCAGGCGATGGAGCAGGAGATCGCCAGACGTCGTTTGCTGGACCAGGCGCGAGGCGGGCAACGGTCCCCGGACGGCGACGCCTCGCGGGAGCGCCGCGTCTCGTACGACGCTTACCTGTCCGCCGCCGCGTTGACGTTCGCCCGGCGGCATCGGCCGGTGTGGTGCTGGCGGCGGTGGAGACGGGTCTGCCGGTGCGGAGCCGACCTGCCCTGTCATTCGCGGCATCGGCTTCCGATCAATCGTGGTCACTGGCCACAGGCGAGCGACAAGTGATCGCCGGGCCGGAGGAGATGATCCTCGCGGTACACGTGCGGGGACTCGACGGCATGTGTGCCGGGTGCCGGGCGTGGTGGGCACGGCTCACGCCGTACCCGTGCTGGCAGGCGGAATGGGCGACGAGTCGGCAGGCGCGGGCGATCACCGCGCGGTTCCTGGAGGGTGCGCGCACTCGCAGGCGTGAGCTGCGGGCGGAGTACGCCGGCGCGCCGGTGTCACTGGCTCTGTATCTCGGCGCCTACCTCGTGCAAGCCTCCGAGGACATGCCCTGGGCGCCTGCCGGCGCGCTGCACCGCCGCTTCGTCGGGTGGACCCGGGAGGCGGGTCCGCAGGGGCGGTGACTGCTCAGAGTCGTCGCTCCCGCAGCCGCCGCCGGAACCGCATCCACTCGGCCGGTACGACGAGGCAGCCCGCCACCGCGGGCGGCACGGTCACCAGGAAGTCCGGCCACCGCCAGATCGGCGCGTCCGCTTCCCGCAGGTGGGTGGGGTGCCGGGGGTCGTACCGGACCGCTATCACGTCGCCCGCGGCCGGCCGGTGCACCGGGTTCTCCAGGATCGCCGTCGTGCCCACCGGCCCCGACAGGTAGACGACGTTCAGGGACTTGCCGCGCCCTTCGTAGTTGGCGCGCACCACCTGGGCGTCGCCGATCCGGCCCCTGGTCTCCAGCATGCGGTTCTCCCACACCTGCCACCCGGCGAAGGTCAGGAACAGCGCGGTGAACAGGGACGTGACGAGCAGCCAGAGACCGGCTGTCAGCACGGTCGCCCCCTCGCCCCGTAGCAGGCCGAGGACGACCTCCTCGTAGCGCGAGGGGCGGCTGACGGGGCCGGCGCCCGCTCCGTCGACAGACATCCCGCCGCTCCTTCGCCGACTGCCCCGGACATCCACGGTAGCCAGCGCGCCCAGCCCGGGGTATAGGTGACGAGAAGTTGATATGACTGAGAGGCATAAATATACCTCTCAGTCATATCGCTCGAAGCACTCAGTCTTCCGGCCGGGCATCACCCTCCGTGACAGAACGGCCTGGCGCCGCCGGGGCGGTGAGCGACAGCGTGGGCCACGCCGCCAGGTCGTGGAGCATCTGCCGGTCGTGGGTGGCGACGACCACCGCGGCCCTCGTCGTCAGCAGGGCGGCGGTGAGGTCGTCGACCAGCGGCGCCGACAGGTGGTTGGTGGGTTCGTCGAGGATCAGCAGGTCGGGACGTTCGGCCAGGCGCAGCGCCAGGTTCAGCCGCCGTTGCTGTCCGTGCGACATCCGGCCGACGGGGGTACGCCGGGCCTCGGCGTCGAGCAGGTTCGTCGCGCTCAGCGGCAGGGCCGTGCCGGAGCCGACGCGCCCGGCGGAGCGCAACCGGCCCACGTGCTGCTCGTACAGGTCGTGGGCGAGCAGCGCCGGTGGCCAGTCGGGCACCTCCTGACCGAGGTACGCGACGCGCGCGCCGGACAGGTGCCGGACCTCCCCGGTCGACGGCGTGAGGTCACCGGCCAGCGCGGAGAGCAGCGTCGACTTGCCCGCGCCGTTGGGTCCGGTCACCAGCAGGCGGTCCCCGCCGTCGAGCGTGAGCGTGACCGGGGTACGCAGGCGCCCGGCCACCGTCACGTCGTGGCAGCGCAGGGTCGGCAGTCCGGGACGGGTGTCCAGCGGTGGCCAGCGCAGCGGCTGCGGTGGCTCCGGCACGGTGACGCGGTGCGCGTCGAGCGCCTCCTGCCGGCGGCGCAGCGCCTGGACCAGTCCGGGCGCGCGGGACTGGCGCTGGTGCTTGCCGTGTCCCTTCTCCGGCCGCCAGCCGGTGCTGAGGCGGTCCCGCGCCTCCCGTACCCCGTCGGCCAGCCGCTGGTGCTCGGCCTGCTGCGCCTCGTGGTCGCGTACCCAGTGCGCGAAGTCGCGGCGGCGCCCGTCCTGCCAGGCGGCGTAGTCCCCGGCGTAGCGGCGCGGGCGCCCGTCCGCGCTGGGGTCGAGGTCCAGGAACTCCGTGGCGACGTCCCGCAGCAGGGCGCGGTCGTGGGTCACCAGCACGACGCCGCCCGGGTGGTCGCGTAGCCTGGCGGTGAGGAAGGCCAGGCTGTCCGCGTCGAGGTGGTTGGTCGGCTCGTCCAGCATCAGCAGGTCCACCCGCGCTCCCAGCAGGCATGCCAGCCGGACCCGGTAGCGCTGGCCGACGGACAGCGTGGCCAGTTCCCGGTCCCGGTCCGGGCAGGCGTCGAGGCCGGCCAGCGCCACGTCGACGATCCGCTGCGCGTCCCAGGCGTCCAGCCGGGTCGCCGCGTCCAGGGCGGCGGCGTACGCGTCGTCCGCGCCCGCCCGGCCCTCGGTGAGCGCGATCGCGGCCTCGTCGAACGCCCGCAGCGCGCGTTCGGACTCCCGGATCGCCTCCCGGACGAGCGTGCCCACGGTCTCGCCGTGGCGCGACTCCAGGTTCTGCCGGGCGACGCCGATCGTGCCCAGCCGTTCCACCACGCCCTGGTCGGGAGCGATGAGGCCGGCCAGCACGTGCAGCAGCGTGGTCTTGCCGCGGCCGTTCTCGCCGACGACCGCCAGGCGGGAACCGGCGGAGACGGTCACGCTGACGTCGGACAGCACGACCCGGCCGCCGAGTACGACGCGGACGCCGTCGGCCCGCACGTGCGCCCGGTGCCCGGCGGGCAGCGAACCGCCCGAGGTGGATGGGAAGGAAGGAATGTTGTCGAGGTTGTGCACAGTCCGCTCTTCGGCTCGTCGTGGAGCCGGGCAGCGCGAGGACACCGCCCGGCGGGAACGCCGGGACGGCGGAGCAGAGCTGGTACGTCAGAAGAAGCCGGTCACCCTGCCGCCGTCAGCGGAGGGACCAGGGCTTCATGACAGCGGCGAAGAACCTCATGCGGTAAACAGTACCCGGCTCCGGGCCGGAGATCACCGGAGTTACCGGCGGAGGCGGGCGGAGGCCTCGGCGTCGAGCAGGTCGTTCACCGCCAGCGCCGAGTTGATCAGGGCGAGGTGGCTGAACGCCTGCGGATAGTTGCCGATCTGCTCACCGGTGGAGGCGATCTCCTCGGCGTAGAGCCCGAGGTGGTTGCTGAAGGTGAACATCTTCTCCAGGGTGAGCCGGGCGTCGTCCAGCCGGCCGGAGCGGGCCAGCGCCTCGACGTACCAGAACGTGCACATGTTGAACGTGCCCTCGTGACCGGGGAGCCCGTCGGGGGAGTGGACCGGGTCGTACCGGTGGACCAGGCTGTCCGAGACCAGGTCCCGCTCGATCGACTCGAGGGTGGACAGCCACAGCGGGTCGGTGGGCGTGACGAAGCCGACCGCCGGCATGTAGAGCAGGGCGGCGTCGAGCACGTTCTCGTCGTACGCCTGCACGAAGCTGCCGCGTTCCCGGTGGAAACCGCGGGCCATGACCTGGTTGTAGATCCGGTTGCGTTGTTCGGTCCAGCAGTGCATGTCGCCGGGCCGGCCGGTGCGGGTGGCCAGCCGGATGGCGCGGTCCAGCGCCACCCACGACATCACCCGGCCGAACGTGTAGTTGCGGGGGTGGTGGCGGCTCTCCCAGATGCCGGCGTCGCGCTGGTCCCAGTTGTGGCAGAGCCAGTCGATCAGCCGCACGGTGCTCTTCCACACCTGGTGCGACACCCGGATGCCCTGCTCGTCGGCGAGGTGCATGGCGTAGAGCGCCTCGCCGTGGATGTCGAGCTGGAGCTGGTCGGCGGCGCCGTTGCCGATCCGCACCGGACGGGAGCCGCGGTAGCCCTCCAGGTGGTCGAGCACCTCCTCGTGCAGGTCCGAGGACCCGTCCACCCGGTACATGATCTTCAGTGGGTCCTGGTGGTCGCCGGCCTCGCGGATGCGCTCGTCCAGCCAGTCCATGTACCGGCTGACCTCCTCGGTGAACCCGAGGCCGAGCAGCGCGTGCACGGAGAACGAGGTGTCGCGTACCCAGGTGTAGCGGTAGTCCCAGTTGCGGGAGCCGCCGACCAGCTCGGGCAGCGCGGCGGTCGGCGCGGCGATCATCGCGCCGGTCGGCGCGTACGTCATGAGCTTGAGCGTGATGGCCGAGCGCTCGACCATCTCCCGCCAGCGCCCGGTGTAGCGGGAGCGCTCGACCCAGCGCCGCCAGTAGTCCCGGGTCCACTCGAACATGCCCTGGACCTCTTCCGGCGGGATGATCCTGGGCTCGTCGATGCCGGTCTCCAGGACCACCCCGCCGGTGTCGCCCTCCTGCAACGTGCCGTAGGCGATCAGGTCGCCGTCCTCCATGCGGATCTCGCCGGTCTTGGCCCAGAGCTGCCGCACCGGATCGATCGGGTTGAACGCGAGCGTCGCCGACCGGCTCCGGAACAGGTAGCCGTTGCGGTGTCGCTCCAGCTCATGGCTCTCCCGGGCGAAGTCGAAGCGCGGCCGGCACTCCACCCGGAACCGCATGCTGCCGCGCACCATGTTGACCATGCGCACGATGCGGTGCGAGTCGGTGACCCGCTCGCCGGTCACCGGCATGAAGTCCATCACCTCGGCGACGCCGTCCGCGCTGATGAACCGGGTGATCAGGATTGGCGTGCCGGGGAGGTAGAGCTGCTTCGTGACGTACCGGACGTCGTGCGGGGCGATCTGGAAGAAGCCGCCCTTGTCCTTGTCCAGCAACGCGCAGAAGACGCTGGGCGAGTCGAAGCGCGGCGCGCAGAACCAGTCGATCGTCCCGTCACAGGTCACCAGCGCTGCGGTCTGGAGGTCGCCGATGAGCCCGTGATCCTCGATCGCCGGATAGCTCTTCACGTCGCCCCCCAGGTTCCGACTGCCCTCTCCGACTCAACCTAGGGGAAGAATTGTCAGGTTAGAGGGGATTCGTGGTCACCCACCCTCGCGCGTCACGCCGCGCCTCGACCGCCCGGCGGGTCTCCTCGTTCACCAGTTCCGCGTTGATCATCGCCGCGGTCCGGGCACCAGCCGCGGCAGCGGCCCCGACCTGCGCCGACAGGTCGGTCACGTTGCCCGCGACCCACACCCCGGGCACCTCGGTACGCCCCGACTCGTCGGCCGGCAGGTACTCGCCCATCCCGCTGGGGTGCGGTTGCGGGCGCAGGCCCAGTCCGGCCAGGAACCCGGTGCGCGCGACCATCCGGGGCGCGACGGTCAGCACCTCCCGGTCGACGGTGCGGCCGTCGCGCAGGCGTACCCCGGTCACCCGGTCCCCGGCCGTCTCGACGGCCGCGACCTCGCCCTCGACCACCGGCACGCCGCGGGCGGCGAGCTGCTCGGCCTGCTCGTCGCCCGGCGGCGGCGCGGTGTGCCGCAGGTAGACCACGTCGTCGCTCCACTGCCGGAACAGCAGCGTCTGGTGCACCGACATCGGGCCGCTGCCGATCACCCCGATCGGCCGGTCCCGCACCTCCCAGCCGTGGCAGTACGGGCAGTGCACCAGGTCCCGGCCCCAGCGCTCGCGCAGGCCCGGCACCTCGGGCAGCTCGTCGACCAGGCCGGTGGCGACCAGCACATGACCGGCGCGTACCCGCCGGCCGTCGGCGAGCGTCACCTCGAAGCCGTCGCCGTCGCGGCGTACCGCCTCGACCCGGCCCTCGGCCAGGTGCCCGCCGTAGCCGCGGACCTCGTCCCGGCCGCGCGCCAGCAGTTCGGCCGGCGGTACGCCGTCGTGGCCCAGCAGCGCGTGCACGCCGTCGGCGGGCGCGTTGCGCGGTTCGCCGCCGTCCACCACGAGCACCGACCGGCGTGCCCGGGCCAGCATCAGCGCGCCGCTCAGCCCGGCCGCGCCGCCGCCGATCACCAGTACCTCGTAGTTCTCGGTCATCGTGACCACCTCCGCGACCAGACTGCGGCGGGGAAGCGCAGAACCGCAAACTCTCTTGCTGATGTGGCAAACTGGGGGCATGGATGTCGACCTCGACCAGGCCCTCGACGCGGTCGGTCCCCGGCTGCGCGCGCTGCGGCGTGAGCGGGAGACCACGCTCACCGATCTCTCCGCCGCCACCGGCATCTCGGTGAGCACGCTGTCCCGGCTGGAGTCCGGCGGCCGCAAGCCCACCCTCGAACTGCTGCTCCCGCTCGCCCGCGCGCACGGCGTGACGCTGGACGAGCTGGTCGGCGCCCCGCCCACCGGCGACCCGCGCGTCCACCTGCGGCCGGTCGCCGCGTTCGGGATGACCATGCTGCCGCTCACCCGCCGCGCCGGCGGCATCCAGGCGTACAAGCTGATCATCCCGGCCGGCGGCCGGTCCGAGCCCGAGCCGAAGACCCACGAGGGGTACGAGTGGGTGTACGTGCTCAACGGGCGGCTGCGGCTCGTGCTCGGCGAGCACGACCTGGTGATGGTCCCCGGTGAGGCGGCCGAGTTCGACACCCGCGTACCGCACTGGTTCGGGCGTGCCGACAGCGAGGGGGTGGAGTTCCTCAGCCTCTTCGGCAGCCAGGGCGAACGCGCCCACCTGCGGGCCCGCCCCCGCGCGTCGAGCTGAGCGGCGACGGCAAACACGCCCGCGGCGGCATCGGCGGCGCGACGATCGGCGGGTGAGCTATGCGGAGGTCGGCGGACTGCGGATCTGGTACGAGGAGCACGGGGCCGGCAAGCCGTTGGTCCTGCTGCACGGCGAGTACGGCTCGACGGAGACGTTCGCGCCGGTCCGCCCGGCGCTGGCCACGCGCCGGCGGCTGATCGCCGTCGACCTGCAGGGCCACGGCCGCACCGCCGACGTGGACCGGCCGCTGCGGTACGAGTCGATGGCCGACGACGTCGCCGGGCTGCTGCGTCACCTCGGCCTGCCCCGGGCCGACGTGCTCGGCTACTCCCTCGGCGGCGGGGTGGCCCTGCGTACCGCGATCCAGCACCCCGACCTGGTCCGGCGCCTGGTGCTGGTCTCCACGCCGTTCCGGCGGCGCGGCTGGTACCCGGAGACGCTCGCCGCGATGTCCGCCCACGACGAGCGCGTCGCGCAACGGATGCGCGGCACCCCGCTCCACGAGCGGTACGCGCGGGTGGCGCCCCGCCCGCAGGACTGGCAGGCGCTCTGGGCCCGCGGCGGCGAGCTGCTGCGGCGGGACTACGACTGGTCCGCCGAGGTGGCCGCGCTGCCGATGCCGGTGCTGCTGGTCTTCGCCGACGCGGACGAGATCCCGGTGAGCCACGCGGCGGAGTTCTTCGGCCTGCTCGGCGGCGGCCACCGGGACGCGGGCGGCGACGGAACCGGCCGCCCCGCGTCCCGGCTAGCGGTGCTGCCCGGGCTGACCCACTACGACGTGCTGACCTCGCCCGCGCTGCCGGCGGCGGTGCTGCCGTTCCTCACCCATCCGGCGCGCGCCCCGGGCTGACTCAGCCCACCAGCGCCGGGGTGTCCGCGCCCGCCGTCGTGCGCGGGCGCAGCAGCGCGTACGCGAGCCCGACGGCGACCACGAGCAGCCCGGCGCCGATCGCGAACGCCAGGTGGAACCCACTGGTCAGCGCGGCGGCCCGGTCGTCGCCGAGCGCGACCCGGTCCGCGGTACGGGCGGCGGCCAGCGTGGACAGCACCGCTACGCCGAACGCCATGCCGAGCTGCTGGGTGGTGTTGAACAGCCCGGAGGCGAGACCGGCGTCGTCGGGGCGGGCGGCGGACATGCCGAGCGCGGTCAGCGCCGGCAGCACCAGCCCGAACCCGCCGGCGAGCAGCATCACCGGGAGCACGTCGGGCAGGTAGCGGCCGTCCACCGGTACGCGGGCCAGCAGCACGAACATGGCGACGAGCAGGACGAGCCCGGCCAGCAGCACCGCCCGCTCGCCGAACCGGGCGTTGAGCCGGGCGGAGACGCCCAGCGACACCGCGCCGATGACGACTGCCGCCGGGAGCAGGGCCAGCCCGGTGCCTGTGGCGTCGTAGCCGAGCACCTGCTGGAGGTAGAGCGTGACGAGCACCTGGAACGCGAACGTCGACGCCACGGTGAGGATCTGGACCACGTTCGCCACCGCCACGCCGCGCGAGCGCAGGATCCGCAGCGGCATGAGCGGGCGGCGTGCGGTCGCCTGCCGGACGACGAACCCGGCGACCAGCGCGACGGCGAGCGCGCCGAGGCCGAGCGTACGCGCCGACGTCGCCCCGTACCGCTCGATAGTGACCACCGTGTAGATGCCGAGCACCAGTCCGGCGGTGACCAGCAGCGCGCCCGCCACGTCGGCCCCGGCGGCCAGGCCGAGGCCCCGGTCGGCGGGCACCTTACGGACCGCGATCGCGATCGTGGCCAGGCCGATCGGCAGGTTGATCAGGAAGATCCAGTGCCAGCCCAGCGCGTCGGTGAGCAGGCCGCCGGCGACCTGGCCGATGGCCGCCCCGGCCGCGCCGGTGAAGGCGAACACGGCGATCGCCCGGCCCCGCTCGGCGGCGTCGGGAAAGAGCGTGACCAGGATGCCGAGGCTCACCGCGACCGCCGCCGCGCTGCCGACACCCTGGAGGAAGCGGGCCGCGACGAGCGTGGCGCTGTTCGCCGCCACCCCGGCCAGCACCGAGGCGGCGGTGAACAGCGCGGTGCCGCCGAGGAACATCGCCCGGCGTCCGACCAGGTCGCCCAGGCGGCCGGCGAGCAGGAGCAGGCTGCCGAACGCGATCAGGTACGCGTTCACCACCCAGCTCAGGCCGGCCGGGGAGAAGCGCAGGTCGCGCTGGATGGCCGGCATCGCCACGGTGACGATGCTGCCGTCGAGGATGGTCATCAGGGCGCTGGTGGCGAGCACGCCGAGGGCGAGCCGCAGCGAGCGGGGAGCGGACATGGAGTCCTCCTGTCGAGAGGTGCGACAGGAAAGACCGTAACGGATAGTTCCGTTACAGACAATCTATTGAGGGACTATTGGCGAGCTCGGCGGGCCGGCTTCGGGCTCTGCACCGGCGTGGCCAAATGGCCGGCGGCCAGGCGTTCCAGCGCGCGCAGGAAGACCGCCCGCTCGTCCGCCGGCAGGCTCGCCAGCGCCTCGGCGTGCACCCGGTCGACGATCTCCTGGCTGCGCGCGGCCACCCGGGCGCCCTCCTCGGTGACCGCGATGATCCGGGCCCGCCGGTCGGTACGCGACGGACGCCGCACCGCCAGCCCGGCCTGCTCCAGCGCGTCCACCGTCACCACCATCGTCGTCTTGTCCATGTCGCCCATCTCGGCGAGCTGGATCTGCGTACGCTCCTCGGGCAGCGCGTGCGCGAGCACGCAGTGCATCCGCGCGGTCAGCCCGATCTCGGCCAGGGCCGCCGCCACCCGGGTGCGCAGCACATGACTGGTGTGGTCGAGCAGGTACGACAGGTCCGGGGTGCTCATCCGCCCAGCGTACCGATGGGTTCGTGGCGGATGATCCGGCGCGGACCCGGTCGGACCGCGGATACGATCTTGTGAGATGTCGTCGGCAGGAGAGGTTCGGTGCGGTGAGCGACGTGCACGGCAGGCAAGTGATGGTGGGTTACGACGGGTCTCCGGCCGCGAGCGCCGCCATCGAGGCGGGCGCGTTGCTGTTCCCCGGCGCGCACGCATGGATCGGGCATCTGTGGACGCCTCCGTTCGCCAGCGAGGAACTGCGCAAGCGGCTCTGGACCGGCAAGCGCAACATCAACGCGTTCGTGGAGGCGATCGAGCGCGAGGGCGGCCGGGAAGCCGACCGGCTCACCTCCGTCGGCGTGATGCTGGCCCGCGCCGCCGGCTGGGACGCCGAGCCGCTCGTGTGCCGCAGCTACGGCGGTGAGGGGCTCCGGCTCGCCGAGCTGGCCGACGAGAAGCAGACCGACGTGCTGCTGCTCGGCTCGCGCGGGCTGGGCGGCGCCCGGGCCGTGCTCGGCAGCGTCTCGGACATGGCCGTGCACTACAGCCCGCGGCCCGTCCTGGTGGTGCCGCACCCGCTGCTCACCGACGAGCACGACGCGCTCGCCGCCGGCCCGGTGGTGGTCGGCTGGGACGCCTCCACCGGGGCCGAGGCGGCGCTCGACGCCACCCGGCGCCTCTTCCCCGAGCGGGACGTCGTCCTGGTCGCCGTCGACGGCGACGAGGGGGAGACGCCCACCCCGGAGACGGCCGGCGGATCGGTCACCGTCGTGCGGGTCAGCGCCGGACGCGGCGCCCCGGGACGCGCGGTGGCCGAGGCGCTCTCCGCAGTCGCCACCGAGCACAAGGCGAGCGCGGTGGTGGTCGGCTCGCGCGGACGCACGGCGATGCGCAAGATCCTGCTCGGCAGCGTCGCCATGGCCACCCTGCACCGCGCCCACCGGCCGGTGATGGTGGTGCCGCAGAGCCCGGTCCGCGAAGCGGAGTAACCCGGCGGCGCACGGGTGCCTCCCCGGCCGGGGAGGCACCCGCTCCTTCACCGGCGCTCGCCGGGTACGCGGCCACCGGCGGGCGCTGGCACCCGTCGATGCGCGGCAACTATTCTCGGGTCACAAGCCAGTCGCCGTCTGACGGAGTGGTCGATGCGGAAGGGCCTGGTCGCGGACCGGCATGCGCAGGGGGACGGCCGCAGAGCCAACCTCGGCGCGCTGCTCCGGCGCGTCCACCTGACCGGCCCGGTCACCCGCGTCGAGCTGGCCGAGTGGATGGGCGTCAACCGCAGCACGGTCATGGCGCTCACCGCGGAACTGGCGTCGGCCGGTCTGGTCCGGGAGGTGGCGGCCGGCGGCAGCGGACGGGCGGGACGACCCTCGCTTGTGGTCCGCCCGGCCTCGGACACCTTCTACGTCCTCGCCTTCGACATCGCCGTGGACCGGCTCGTGGCCGCCCGCGTCGGGCTCGGCGGCGTGGTGTCGGCCCGTCTGGAGGCGGAACGGCCACGGGCCGGGGCCGACCTCGACTCGGTGGTCTCGGTGCTCGCCGACTTCGGGCGGGCGCTGCACCATGCCGCGCCGGCCGGATCGGTGTGCGTGGGCGTCGGCGCGTCGTACTGCGGGATGATCCGGCCCGGCGACGGCATGGTCCGCTTCGGACCGGACATGGGCTGGGTCGACCAGGCGGTCGGCGCCGAGCTGGCCCGGCGGCTCGACCTGGGCCTGCCGGTCCTGGTCGGCAACGAGGCGCACCTGGGCGCGCTGGCCGAGCACCAGCGGGGCGCCGGAGTCGGCGTGCAGAACGTCGTCTACCTGCACGGTGACGTGGGCGTCGGCGGCGGGATCATCGTCGGCGGTGAGCTGCTCGACGGCGACGGCGGGTACGCCTCCGAGGTCGGGCACATGCTCGTGAACCCGTACCAGGGGAGGCCCTGCGGCTGCGGCTCGCGCGGGTGCCTGGAGGCCGAGGTCGGTGAGCGGGCGCTGCTCGACGCCGCCGGCCGCCCGGCGGGGGAGAAGGGCCGCGAGGCGGTACGGGCCGTGGTGGCCGCCGCGTCGCGGGGCGAGCCGGCCGCCCGGGACGCGCTGCGGCACATCGGTGACTGGCTGGGCATCGGCGTGGCGAACGTGATCAATCTGTTCAACCCCGGCGTGGTGATCTTCGGGGGCACGCTCAGCGAGGTCTTTCCGGTCTGCGCCGACCACGTCCGCAGCCGGATCGCCGCCAACGTGCTGCCCATCTCCCGCGACAAGGCCCGCCTGCGGGTGTCCGCGCTCGGCTACGACGCCACCTTGATCGGCGCCGCCGAACGGGGCTTCACCCCGTTGTTCGCCGACCCCTTCGGCACCCTCACCCGCGCCTCGGTGCTTCGCTGATCTTGGAGTTGTGGCGCCTGGGATGTCGCTTTGGTGAGCCTTGTGAGGCGCCACAACTCCAAGATCGACGGCGGCACTCCGCGCGGGGCGGTCAGGAGGTCAGGCGGTGGGTCAGCCAAGGGAGGAGAGCCTCGCCCTGTTGGCGCTGGAACGCTCGGACCGTGGGGATGCCGGGTGGGGGTGGCTGGCGGGCGCCGTCCAGGAAGAAGCCGGTGAGGCCGGCAAGCACGCCGGTCAGGTCGGCCGGGTCCACATCGGCGGTCAGTGCCCGGGCGGCGAGCAGCGCGTCCGGGTCGTGTCCGCCGTACACCTGGACGTTGACGACGGTGAACAGGGTGTCCAGCCAGGCCGGCCCGCGACAGGCCCACGGCCAGTCGACCACGGTGACCGATCTGTCCGGGCCGAGCAGCAGGTTGTCGGCGCGGACGTCGCCGTGGCAGAGCGTGTCGCCGGCGAGCGCGGCCAGGCCCCGGTCGGCGGCGGCGCACAGCTCGGGCAGGTGGGACCGGGCCCACGGGTCGAGGTCGGCCGGCGGGTCGGCGGCGAGGCGCCGCCAGCCGCCGAAGTCGTACGCGAGGTGTTCGGCGGCGGTGGTGGTTCCGGCGGCGGCGGGCGCCGGGGTGAGCGTCGCCGCCATCGCCTCCAGCGTGGACAGCACGGCGGCCAGCTCACCGGTACGCCACGGCGTGGCCGGGTGCCGGCCCTCGACGTCGGTGAAGACGAGCGCGATCCAGTGGCCGTCGTCGTAGCTGCCGAGCAGCCGGGGCGCGGGCGCGTCCGGGGGCAGGGCGGCGGCGATCCGGGCCTCGGCGCGGTGCAGGTGGGGACTGCGGTCGTTCTGCGCCGGGCTGACCGCCTTGACGAAGGCCCGGCCACCACCTGCGGTACGGACGCGGTCGGCGGTGCCGGGGGAGAAGCCGCCCGGCTGCGAGTGCGCCGCCACCACCCGGTCGCCGAGGACGCCCTCGACGCCGTCGCGTACGTGCCCGGGCAGTTCGTGCCAGTGCAGCCGAGTCTTCGTCACCGTTCCACGGTGCGTGCCGCCCGCCGTCCGGGGCAACCGGGTTACTCGTTGCGCGTGTAGTGCAGGACGACCACGCCGGCGTCGAACGGGCGCGCCGAGGTGAGCGTGAGCCGGCGCGGATCGAAGCCGCTGTCGACGAGCTTGATGCCGCTGCCGACGACCACCGGGTTGAGCTTGACCACCAGCTCGTCGATCTCGTCGAGGAGCTGACCGGCGAGCTGCCCGCCGCCGCAGAGCCAGATGTCGCGCCCGGGTTGTGTCTTCAGCTCACGGACGAAGGCCACCGGGTCACCGGCGACGACGTTCACGTCCGGGTAGTCGGCAGGGGGCAGGGAGCGGCTGAACACGTACTGCTCCAGGTGGGCGTACGGGCTCGTCACGCCGATCTTCAGGCCGGGCTCGTAGCTGGCCCGGCCCATCAGCACGGTGTCGAAGCGGCCGGCGGGCGGGGAGTCGATGCCGAGCTGGGCGTGGGCGAACGTGGGCAGCGTCTGGGGCCACTCGGCCACCAGGTGGGGCGCCAGGTCGGGCGTCAGCGGGAGGAAGTCGAACGACCCGTCGGGCGCGGCGATGAAGCCGTCGAGGGTGCTGGCGACGAAATACACGAGCTTGCGCAAACCGGCTCCGATGTCCGAGGTGATCCACGACGGCTGTCGTGGTTCAGTGGCGAATCTACAACACCTGTCGTGGTTGTTGCTACTGTGTTCGCGTGGCCAGGAACCCGGAACGCCGTACCCTGCTCGCCGACGCCGGTCTGCGGGTGCTCGCCGACGCCGGCGCGCGCGGGCTGACCCACCGGGCGGTCGACGCCGAGGCGGGCGTGCCCACCGGCACCACCTCGAACTACTTCCCGTCCCGCGCGGCGCTGCTCGCCGGCCTGGCCGAACGGATCTTCGACCGGATCGAGCCCGACCCGGCCGTGCTGGCCGACCTCGGCCGCCGTGCGCCGTCGCTCGCGCTGATGACCGACTACCTGCGCGACATCGTCGCGCGCACCACCCGCGAGCCGGGCCTCACCCGGGCGCTGTTCGAACTGCGGCTGGATGCCGCCCGCCGCCCCGAGTTGCGGTCCGCGCTCGGCGGCGTGCTGCGCCGGGGGTACGCCGACGACGTCGCCCACCACCTCGCCGCCGGACTACCGGGCGGGGCGTACGAGGTGGCGCTGCTGCACTACGCCGTCGACGGGCTCCTGCTCGACCTGCTCACCACCTCGATCGACGCCGGGTTCGACACCGATCAGGTGGTCTCCGACCTCGTCTCCCGTCTGGTCGGCGACGCCACCGGTTGAGTCTCCTCGCCGTGCGTTAACCCGGGGCGGCCAGCGGGAACGCTGGCGCGGACACCCCTGGGAAGGAGCAACGGATGAGGGAACGCACCGGACTGACCATCGGCGTGCTCGGCTCCTACGGCGGTCGCAACCTCGGCGACGAGGCGATCCTCACGGGTCTCCTGGACGATCTGCGCCGACACGAGCCGAACGCCCGGATCATCGTGTTCTCCCGCAACCCCGCGCACACCGCGCTGGCCCACCCCGAGGTCGAGGCGGTGCCGTGGGAGGGCGTCAGCCGCGTCGACTCGTCCCCGGTGCTCAACCAGCTCGACCTCCTCATCCTCGGCGGCGGCGGGATCCTCTACGACAAGGAGGCCCGGCGCTACCTGCGGGTGGTCCGGGTCGCCCAGGAACGCGGGCTGCCGCTGCTCACGTACGCGGTGGGTGTCGGACCGCTCAGCGACACGCTCGACAGCGGCATGGTGCGCGAGACGCTGGCGCAGGCAGTCGAGGTGACCGTCCGGGACCAGGAGTCGCGGATGGTGCTGGAGGAGGCCGGTCTGATCAATCCCATCACCGTCACCGCCGACCCGGCGTTCCTGCTGGAACCGGAGGAGTTCCCCGAGCAGTGGCTGCGTGAGGAGGGCGTGCCGGCCAACTCCCGGCTGGTCGGGCTGAGCGTGCGCGAGCCGGGCCGGGCGGCCGAACGGCTCGACGTGGACGGCTACCACCGCCTGCTCGCCCAGATCGGTGACTTCCTGGTGCACCGGATCGACGCGCACGTGCTGTTCGTGCCGATGGAACGCGACGACATCCGGCACTCGCACGGCGTGCTGTCGCACATGACCGCCGCCGACCGGGGCCGGATCCTGCACGGCGACTACCGTCCGGCGCAGATCCTCGGGTTGATGCGCCACTTCGACCTCGCGGTCGGCATGCGCCTGCACTTCCTGATCTTCGCGGCCATGATGGGCACGCCGTTCCTGCCGCTGCCGTACGCCGGAAAGGTCTTCGACCTGGCCCAGCGGCTCGGCGTGCCGGCGCTGCGCGGCGTGGAACGGGAGGTCGAGGGCCCGCTGCTGGCCGAGGTGGACCGGCTGTGGGACGAGCGGGCGGCCCGGGCCGACGAGACCGCGCGCCGGGTGGCGGAGGTCTGCGAGCAGGCGCGCGGCACCTCGCAGGTGACCCGCAGCGTGCTGGACAGCATCCGGGCCCGGTCACTGACCCCGGCGGTGTGAGCCGGGTCGTCAGACCGCCGGGCCACGCCAGGCGTAGACCCACTCCCGGCCCGGCTGGGCGTCCGACTCCAGCTCGTAGATCTGCGCCTCCGCGAGCCCGTTGGACCCGAGGTGGTGATGGGTCAGCGGGGGACGGCCGTTGCTGTCCAGCTCGACGGTGACGGTCTCGCCGTCGGCCGCGCCGCCCACCAGGGGGATCTGCACCGTGGAAGCCATGCGCCCATCCTGCCCCGGCCGGCCCGCCCGCGCAGGGGATCACGCGGGGCAGCGAACCGGGCACCGTGCGTACTAGGGTCCCGGGGATGGCGCACCCGACGATCGATCCGACTCTCGGTCCGGTCCTCGCCCGTACGGGCGGCGAACGGGCGATCCTCGACGCGTTCCTCGACTTCCACCGGAGCACCGTGCTGCGCAAGGTGCGCGGCCTGACCGACGCCGACGCCAGCCGGCGTCTGGTGCCCTCGCTGACCACCCTGGCCGGGCTGCTCAAGCACCTGACGGTGGTCGAGGGGAACTGGTTCCGCCGCCTGTTCGCCCCGGAGCCGGGCGACGTCTACCTCACCTCCCAGGCCGACGCCGACGCCAGCTTCGCGCTGCGCCCCGGCGACACGGTCGAGACGCTCGCCGCCGCGTACGAGGCGGCCTGCGACGAATCCCGGCGGGTCGCCGCGCGGTTCGACCTCGATCACGTGGTGCCGCACCCGCAACTCGGCGAGGTGTCGCTGCGCTGGGTGCTGGTGCACCTGATCGAGGAGACCGCCCGGCACGCCGGGCACGCCGACATCCTGCGCGAGCTGACCGACGGCGAGACCGGCGCGATCTGACGCCTCAGGCCCGGGGGAGCAGCCCGTCCGGATACTCCATCCCGTCGTGCGTACAGGCCGCGGCGGCCACCCGGGCGGCGTACCGGGCCGCGTCGAGCACGTCCGCGCCGCGCAGCCGGGCGGCGATCACCCCGGCCGCGAACGCGTCCCCGGCGCCGTTGGTGTCCACCACCGGCCCCGGCGGGGTGGCGGCGGGCACGTGTGCGGGCGGCGCGCCGGGGGTGTGCAGCGTCGCGCCGGCCGCGCCGCCGGTGACCAGCACCGTGCGCGGCGCCAGCTCGGCCGCCTCCTTCGCGGCCCGCTCGCCGAGCCGGGTGTCGCTGACGAAGACCAGGTCCGCGATCCGGGCGAACGGACGGTGGTAGTCGTTCTCGCCGTCCCAGTCGTGCAGGTCGGTGGAGACCGACGTGGCGGCGCGCAGCACCGGCAGCGAGTCCCGGGCCCAATCCATGATCGACAGGTGGACGTGGGTCGCCTCGGCCACGAGCGCGGCCAGCTCCGCGTCGGCGAACGGCGCCGGCCCCGACCACGGGCGCGGGTCGTGCAGCGACATCCGCCGCCCGGCCGGGTCGACCAGGTTCACCGAGCGGCGGGTGCCGGCCGGCGCGTCCGCGAGCGTGGACCGCACCGAGGTACGCGCCAGCGCCGCCCGCACCACGTCACCTGCCGGGTCGGCGCCCAGCACGTCGACGAGCGCCACCCGCAGGCCGAGCGCGTGCGCGGCCAGCGCCACCCCGGCGCCGGTGTTGCCGATCCGCATGTCGATCGGCGGCACCAGCAGCGAGTCGGCGACGGGCGGCGGCAGCGCGGGCACCTGGACGCGGACGTCCACACCGAGCCCGCCGAGCACGAGAAGGTCGACCATGGCGCCGACGATAGCGACGCCCGGCGGCCTATCCTGACTCCCCGGGCGCCGTCTTCCGGCCCCGGCGTCGGCGAGGGGGAGCAGTGCTGGTCATCCACGGGCTGTGGCTGCCCGGTAGCGGGCTCGCCCTGTGGGCCGAGGACAGCACGCGCCCGGCGCGCGGGCCCCGCCGGCCCGGCCGCGTCCCGCGCGAGCGCCCGCACCCGTTCGCCGCCGACCACGCCACGCTCGCCGCCGCGCTCGACGGCATGCCGGGCGAGCCGGTCTCCGTCCTGCTGGACCTGCCGACCCGCGCCGGCTCGCCGGTGGACTCGCCGGAACTGATCCGGGCCACCGTCGGGGAACCGGTCCGCGGCCCGGTCACCCGCGCCGGATGGCGGGTCCCGGCCCTGGGGTACGCCCCGGACGCCGCGTACGAGCTGCTGCGCGCGCCGACGCCGGGCCCGGTCGGGGCGAGCCTGCGTCACCTGTGCGAGCTGGCCGACTTCGCCACCGACCTGGTCGCACGCGGCCGGCTGCTGCCGGTCGCGCTCGACGCGTACCCCGGTGGTGGTGGACCCGACGGCGGGCCGGCCGCGACCGGCCGGCGTGCCTCAGCGCGGCGGTCACCGGCGGCCTCCGGCGCGAGGGCCGGGCGGCGGTTGCGGGCCGTCGGGGCGGACGACGTGGCGACCGGGTGGGCGCTCTGGCGGCCGCTGCTCACCGGCACCGACGCGGGCTGGGCGCGCGACCTGGCGACGGCGTTGCCGCCGGCGGCCCGCGCCGCCCGGGAATGGCGGCCCGAGCCGTGGGGCCCGGCAGCGGCGTCGGTCGGTGCGGGCGAAGGCCCTGGCGGGGCCGCCGCCCCGGCGTCGGCGCATGTGCGGACGGACGCCGCCGAGCCCATGCCGGGCGGGCGCTCGCCGAGCGGGTCCGTCCGGGACAGCAGCCGGGCGGGCGAACCGGCGGGCGGCGCGTGGGCCGGGCGATCCGGCGACATCGGGGCCGGTGAGCTGGTCGCCGAGGCGCTGGACGCGCTGGTCGACGCCGCCGCCCGGGTGGCGCTGGCCGACACCCGGCTGCACCGGGGAATGCGCCCGGTCGGCGCGGTGCCGCGCTGGCTGGCCGCGCTGACCGGCCCGGAGCGGGCGTTCCCCGCCGAGCCGGACGCGCTGGCGACGCTGCGCGACGAACTGGACGCCTGGCAGCGCGACGCCGCGGGCGGCGCGGTACGGGCCACGTTCCGCCTGGTCGAGCCGGACGTCGACCCGGTCGCCGAGCTGGTCGAGGACGCCGTCTGGCGGGTCGAGTTCGGCCTGCACCCGGCCGACGAGCCGGGGCTCGTGGTGGACGCCGCGCACATCTGGCAGCGGCCCGCGCCGGCGCTGACCGCCCGGGGCGTGGAGCCGCAGGAGACGCTCCTGGCCGAGCTGGGCCGGGCCAGCCGGCTGTGGCCCGAGGTGGACGCCGCGTTGCGTACCGCCGCGCCGGAAGGCATGGAACTGGACGCCGACGGCGCGCACCGGTTCCTGCGTGAGGGCGCGCCGGTGCTGCACGCGGCCGGGTTCGGGGTGCTGCTGCCGTCGTGGTGGCGGCGTTCCTCGTCGCGGCTCGGCGCGCGGCTGCGGGCGCGCAGCCGGAGCGCGCCGGGAGCGGTGGCCACCAGCGCCGGGAAGCTGGGGCTGGACGCACTCGTCGACTACCGCTGGGAGCTGGCGCTCGGCGACCAGCCGCTGACCGCCGAGGAACTGGCGTCGCTGGCCGACCTGAAGTCGCCGCTGGTCCGGCTGCGCGGCCGGTGGGTCGAGCTGGACCCGCAGCGGCTGGAGGCCGGGCTGAAGCTGCTGCGCTCCTCCGGCGAGCTGACGGTGGCCGACCTGCTGCGGATGGGACTGTCCGGTGACGACAGTGCCGGTGAGCTGCCGGTGCTGGACGTGGTCGCCGACGGCGCGCTCGGCGAGCTGCTCGCCGGTGAGGCGGAACGGCGGCTCACCCCGGCCGACCCGCCGCCGGGTTTCACCGGGAGGCTGCGGCCGTACCAGCGGCGCGGGCTGGCCTGGCTGGCGTTCCTCCAGTCGCTCGGGCTCGGCGGCATCCTCGCCGACGACATGGGGTTGGGCAAGACCGTCCAACTGCTCGCGCTGCTCGCCGGTGACCCGCCGGAGGCCGGGCCCACGCTGCTGGTCTGCCCGATGTCGCTCGTCGGCAACTGGCAGCGGGAGGCGGCGAAGTTCGCGCCCGGCCTGCGCGTGCACGTGCACCACGGCGCCGAGCGCGCCCGGGGCGAGGGCTTCGCCACCGCGGTGGGCGAGGCGGACCTGGTGCTCACCACGTACTCGGTGGCCGCCCGGGACGCGTTCGAGCTGGCCGGCGTCGACTGGCACCGGGTGGTGGTGGACGAGGCGCAGGCGATCAAGAACGCCGCCACCCGGCAGGCCGAGGCGGTCCGGTCGCTGCCCGCGCGGCACCGGGTCGCGGTCACCGGTACGCCGGTGGAGAACCGGCTCGCCGACCTCTGGTCGATCATGCAGTTCGCGAATCCGGGGCTGCTCGGCCCGGCCGCGACGTTCCGCAAGCGCTTCGCCGAACCGATCGAGCGGCACGGCGACGCCGAGGTCGCCGAGCGGCTGCGCCGGATCACCGGCCCGTTCGTGCTGCGCCGCCTCAAGACCGACCCGACGATCATCACCGACCTGCCGGAGAAGCTGGAGATGGAGGTGGTCTGCAACCTCACCGCCGAGCAGGCCGCGCTCTACCAGGCCGTGGTGGACGACATGATGGCGAAGATCGAGTCCAGCGACGGCATCGAGCGGCGCGGGCTGGTGCTGGCCACCATGACCCGGCTCAAGCAGGTCTGCAACCACCCCGCCCAGCTGCTGCACGACGGCTCCGCGCTGGACGGCCGCTCCGGCAAGCTGGAACGCCTCGACGAGATCGTCGACGAGGTGCTCGCCGCGGAGGAGAAGGCGCTGCTGTTCACCCAGTACGCCGAGTTCGGCGGCATGCTGCGCGGGCACCTGTCGGCGCGTACCGGCCGGGAGGTGCTGCTGGGGGACGGCGGCGTCGGCAAGGCCGACCGGGACGCCATGGTGACCCGCTTCCAGTCGCCGCAGGGGCCGCCGCTGTTCGTGCTGTCGCTCAAGGCCGGCGGCACCGGTCTCACGCTGACCGCCGCCAACCACGTGGTGCACGTGGACCGGTGGTGGAACCCGGCCGTCGAGGACCAGGCCACCGACCGGGCGTTCCGCATCGGACAGCGCCGCCGCGTGCAGGTACGCAAGTTCGTCTGCGCCGGCACCGTCGAGGAGAAGGTGGCCGCGATGATCGCGGACAAGCGCAGCCTGGCCCGGTCCGTGGTGGGCAGCGGCGAGCAGTGGATCACCGAGCTGTCCACCGACACGCTGCGGGACCTGTTCACGTTGGAGTCCGGGGCGGTGGTCGAGTGAGCCCCCGCTTTGACGACTACCGGCCGCCGCTGCGGGTCGAGGGTGGCCTGCGGGCGCGCAGCACCAGAGGCGCGATCGGGCAGTCCTGGTGGTCCCGGCGGTTCGTGGAGGTGCTGGAGTCGTTCGCGCTCGGCTCCCGGCTCACCCGCGGCCGGGCGTACGCGCGCCGGGGGCAGGTGCTCCGGCTGGACGTGTCGCCCGGCAAGGTCACCGCCGAGGTGCAGGGCTCCCGGCCGCGCCCCTACCCGGTGCGGATCGGGTTGGCCGCGTACCCGGAGAAGGTGTGGCGGCGGCTGGAGTCGGAGCTGGCCGGGCAGGCGTTCTTCAGCGCCCGGCTGCTCGCCGGTGACCTGCCGGCCGAGTTGGAGGAGCTGTTCGCCGAGGCGGGCGCGCCGCTGTTCCCGGCCGAGATCGACGAGCTGGACCAGAGCTGCGGCTGCCCCGACTTCGCGGTGCCGTGCAAACACCTGGCGGCCACGTTCTACCTGCTCGCCGAGGCGTTCGACGCCGACCCGTTCCACCTGCTGCACTGGCGTGGCCGGTCCCGCGCCGAACTGCTCGACCGGCTGCGTACGCTGCGCGGCGCCGTGGCGGACGGCGGTGTGCTCGGCGCGGGCCCGGCATCGGTCCCGGGCGCCGGGCCGGACCCGGCGGCGACGACGGGTGTGCCGGTCGTCGGCGCGGCGCGGGCCCTGGCCGGGGTGCCGGCGGTCGAGCCGGACGAGGAGCTGGACCGGTTCTGGCTGGCGCCGGTGGCGCTGCCGGACCGGCCGCCCACGCTCGCCACCGGCCCGGAGCTGCTGCTGCGCCAGCTCGGGTCGCCCGGTGCCGCGATCGGCGGGCCGGGGCTGGCCGAGCGGCTGCGCCGGGCGTACCGGGAGTTCGGCAGCACCGGGGGCGCGTCGCCCACGGAGTTCGGTCGCGCCGAAGGCGCGCGTTAAGAAGGGGCCCTTCCTCTACCGGAGGCGTTAAGAAGGGGCCCTTCCTTACGCCTACAGCAATCGGCGGCGGAAACGCCACATCACGGCGGCGTTGGCGACCAGCACCACCGCGCAGATCGCCCCGGCCAGCCGTCCGACCAGTACTGTCATCGCCGGTAGCGAGGCCCACAGCACGATCGTCAGCAGCATCATGTACCGGCCCCGGCGTCCCTTTATCCGGCTGTCCAACCGGGCGAAGAACCGAGGGTCGCTCTCCCGCAGACGGCGGGTGATCTGTTCGAACCTGCGCTGATCCTCTTGGCTGAGCATGGCGGTGCCTTCCCCTCACGGCTTCAGCGGTTCGGCGGCATACCCGGATCGGAGGGCGGTCACGCGCCGCCGCTGCTGCTGTTTCGCCGGACCGGACAGGCGGAACGAGGTTCTCAGCGCAGGCTTATCCGTACCTTAAGTTTCGGTGAGGCGGTGAACGCCCCCGGCGGCGTCGCCGGGCTGCGAAACCTCGCGTTCGGGCGGTGCGTGACCGGATCGGCCCTGCTCCGGACGTCGCCGCGCACTCGCCGCCCCGCCGGGTCCTCCGCGGCGGGCCTGAGCACCGTCTTAAGTGCGCTCGCGGGCGCATCCGGCGTGCCTTGAGCGGCCGGGACGGCCTGGCTACTTTCCCGTAGGCAACTTCTCCGGCAACCGTCGCCGCCCCTGCGCCACCCGACCCCCCGGGTGGCAGGCGTGCCGGCACTCGAAGAAAACGGGATAGGTACATGGCCGACCTGAACGTGCCACCGCGTCGACCCCGGGACGACCGCGGCTGGGACGGATACCAGCACCCCCATCCGGACGGGTACCGCGACCCGCACGCCGCGCCGTACGCCGGCGCTCACCCCGCCCCCGCGCCGGGCCCGCAGTGGGTCGGACCGGACGGCTTCGCCCCCGCCGCCGGTGGCTACCCGCCGCAGGGCGGCTTCCCCCAGCAGGGCGGCTACGCCCAGCCCGCCGGCGGGTACGGCCCGCCGCCCGGCCCGGGACTGCCCACGCTGGACGACGACGGCGACGAGCCGCCGAACCGGGGTCGCCGCCGCGCGCTGGCCACCCTCGGTGGGGCCGCGGTGGTCGCCGGTGGCGCCGCCTTCGCGCTGTCTCCGCAGGTACGCGGACTGTTCACCGGTGACGCAGCGGCCGGTGACGCCACCGGCACCGTCACCACCGACGGCAACGCGGCGCGGCCGAGCGGCCAGCAGCCCAGCACCGTGCGGACCTACACCGAGCAGAACGAGAGCTACATGGGCTCCCGGGCGGGCGAGGCGCTCAAGCGCAACGCGCCCACCGGCGGCCGGCTCTACGGCAGCCCGGCCGCCGCCGCCGAGGCGACCAAGGTGACCGTGAAGACGGTGCTCGCCAAGGATCCGATCCGGCACCTCGCCACCCGCACCACGTTCGGCGCGACCCCGAAGATGCTCGCCGACATCAAGCGGCTCGGCATCGACGACTGGCTGCGCCAGCAGCTCGAACCGGAGAAGATCGCCCCGACCAAGGCGGAGCTGAAGCTGGCCGAGCTGCAGTCACTCAAGCTCAGCCCGACGCAGCTGCGCGACCAGCGCGAGCAGCTCAACGAGAAGGGCGTCGACCCGGCCCGGGAGACGGTGGACGCCACCATCGCCCGGCAGATCTGGTCGGACCGGCAGCTGTTCGAGGTGATGGTCGACTTCTGGAACGACTTCCTGCACGTCGCCGCCGACTTCGACGGCGGGGAGAACTACCGCAACGCGTTCGACCGGGACGTCATCCGCAAGCACGCGCTCGGCAGCTACCCGGAGATGCTCGTCGCCGCGAACAAGCACCCGGCGCTGCTGCTCTACCTGAACCAGGTCGACTCGCGCAAGGACGCGGTCAACGAGAACCTGGCCCGGGAGAACCTGGAGCTGTACTCCGTCGGCGTCGACGGTGGCTACACCGAGAAGGACGTACGCCAGGCCGCGCTGCTGCAGACCGGACGCGGTGTCGCCGACGGCAAGTACAAGTTCTTCGCCGAGCGGCACTACCTCGGCAAGGTGAAGATCCTCGGGTTCAGCCACGCCAACAACTCCGACGATCCGGTGGCCGCCGACAAGGTCATCGACTCGTACATCCGTTACATCGCGACGCACCCGTCGACCGCCCGGTACGTGGCGCAGAACCTCGCCACCCGGTTCGTCTCCGACACCCCGCCGAAGTCCGTGGTGGACCGGCTCGCCAAGGCGTACACCACGAACAAGGGGCAGATCCGCCCGGTGCTGGCGACGCTGTTCAGCTCCTCGGAGTTCTGGGCCGCGGTCGGCCAGAAGGTACGCCGCCCGATGGAGTACCTGGTCGCCACGTACCGGGCGCTCGGCGTCTCGCCGGACGCGGCCCCCGGCTACTCCGGCGACAATCGGCGGACCCCGTTCGCGCAGGGCCTGCGGCAGATCCAGGACAAGATGCGCGAACTCGGCCAGTACCCGATGGGCAAGCCCACCCCGGACGGCTACGCCGACGTCTACCTGGCCTGGACCTCGGCCGGCACGATGATCGACGGCTGGAACGAGGCGGGCGACCTGATCGCCGGCTACCGCAAGCAGTTCACCTTCGCCAAGCCGGAGAAGCTGGTGGCGAAGCCGCCGGCCACCGCCGGGGCGTACGTGGACGCGCTGGCCCAGCGGCTGGTGCACCAGAAGCTCAGCGCCAAGGAGAAGAAGCTCGTGCTCGCCGTGGCCGGGGTCGCCGAGAGCGCCAAGGTCGACGCCACCTTCAACGGGGCCATCGCCGCTGTCGCGCGGACGATCCTCGCGTCCCCCCAGCACCACCTCCGGTGAGGCATTCGATGGAGATGACCGTGAACCCGTACCCCCTGCACCCCGAATGCCCCGACCTGCGGCGGCTGGCCGACAACCCGGCCGAGGCGCTGCTGCGCGCGGAGGCGGACATCGTCGCGGCCGAGAGCGCGGCCGAGGCCGACCGGTACCGCCGGCTGGAGGAGATCGAGGAGGCGCAGCAGGACGGCCGGGGCGTCACCCGCCGTACCTTCGTCGCGGGCGCCGCGGCCACCGCGACCGCGCTGGCGACGGCCCAGTTCGTCACCACGTCGGCGTCGTTCGCCGCGACCAAGACCGGCACGCTGATCCACGTCTTCCTCTACGGCGGGCTGGACGGGCTGAGCCTGGTCGCCCCGGCGAGCGACCCGGTGCTCACCAAGGCCCGCCCGGACCTGCTGCTCGGCGAGGACTCGCTGGCGCTGGCCCGCGGCTTCAAGCTGACCAGCGCGTTCGCGCCGCTGGAGAAGTGGCTCAAGGCCGGTCAGCTCGGCTTCGTGCCGGCCGCGTCCGACCCGCGGCTGTCCCGCAGCCACTTCCAGGCCGCCGACGCCTGCAACCTGGGCGGCCTGCCCGGCCGGATCGGCGGCCGGGGCTGGCTGGACAGCCTGGTCGACGCGCTCGGCAAGGGCACCGCGTTCCGCAGCGTCGGCATCGGCAGCACGCTGCCGCGCTCGCTCGTCGGCGTGAACGGCGCGATCTCCCTCAACAGCGTCGGCGACCTGCGGCTCAACGGCGACGACAAGTTCCGGGCGGCCACCGAGAAGGCGATCCGCGGCCTGTTCACCGGCATCAACCACCCGGTGGAGGAAGCGGTCATCGAGGGCATGGGCGCGCTCGCCACCGCCCAGAAGCTGGCTGCCAAGCCGTACGCCGCCGCCGAGGGCGTCGAGTACCGGGGCGTCGGCAACTCGTTCAAGCAGCTCGCCCAGCTCATCAAGGGCGGCGCGAACGTGCGGGTGGCCACCGTCGGCATGGGCGGCTACGACACCCACGAGAACCAGGGCACCCGCGAGGGCGGCCAGCTCTGGCGGCGGCTCAACGAGCTGGCCGCCGCGATGGCCGCGTTCTTCACCGACCTGGGCGACCAGGCGGCGGACGTGACGATCATGGTGTCCAGCGAGTTCGGCCGCCGGGTCGCCTCGAACGGCGGCGGCACCGACCACGGCCACGGCGGCGTGGTCACCGTGCTGTCCGGCCGCAAGCTGGCCAGCTCGCTGCTCGGCACCTGGAACGGGCTGGACAAGTTGGACAGCGGCGACGTGCCGGAGTACAACAACATGTTCAACGTCTACGGATCGGTCGCGCAGGGCCGCTTCGGCCTGACAAACGCCGAGGTGGACAAAATCTTCCCCCGGCAGAAGTTCACCCCGGTCAAGATCTACGCGTGACGTACCAGGAAACCCGCGCCGCCGGCCGTCGTACCGGGCACTCCGCCCCGTACGGCGGCCGTCCGGCTGCTCCCGTACCCCCGGCTCGTCCGCGCCGCGGACCCGGCGCCCGGCGGGCGCTCGCCGCGCTCTTCTGGCTCGGGCTGGTCGCCGCGGTGGTGCCGTGGTGGCTGGACACCCCGGCCGGGTCGCTCACCGACACCGCCGACCTGCTCACCGCGGGCGGCCGGATCACCGGCCTGATCGCCGGCTACCTGCTGCTGGTCCAGGTGCTGATGATGAGCCGGCTCGGCGTGCTGGAACGCGCGCTCGGCGGCGAGCGGATCTCCCGGCTGCACCGGGACCTCGGCGCGACGCTGCTGGTGGCGGTGCTCACGCACATGTCGCTGCTGGTGGTCGGCTACTCCCGGCAGGAGCGCAACTCGGTGCTCGCCGAGGTCGGCGTGCTGCTGACCGACTACGAGGACATGATCACCGCGTTCGCCGCGGCCGGCGTGCTGGTCACCGTCGCGGTCACCGCGGTCGGCGCGGTGCGCAGCCGCCTGCCGTACGAGCTGTGGCACCTGCTGCACGCGGCCAGCTACCTCACGCTGCTGCTCGGCTACGCGCACCAGTTCAGCAACGGCGCGCAGCTGCACCAGCCGGGCCTGGTGCGTACCGGCTGGATCGCCGGATACGTGCTGGTGGTGGCCGCGCTGGTGTGGGGCCGGGTGCTCGCGCCGCTGGCGTTCAACCTGCGGCACCGGCTGCGCGTCGCCGACGTGGTGGCGGAGAGCCAGGACACCGTGTCGGTCTACCTGACCGGGCAGCGGCTCAACCAGATCGACCTGCTCGGCGGGCAGTTCTTCCGCTGGCGGTTCCTCAACCCCGGCTGCTGGTGGCAGTCGCACCCGTTCTCCGTCTCCGCCGCCGGCAACGACAGGTGGCTGCGGATCACGGTGAAGGTCGTCGGCGGGTACACCGCCGAGCTGCGCGACCTGACGCCGGGCACCCGGGTCTGGGCGCAGGGCCCCTCCGGCACGTTCACGGCCGCGCACCGCACCCGGGAGCGGACGCTGCTCATCGCCGGCGGCAGCGGTATCGCCCCGCTGCGGGCCATGCTGGAGGAGCTGCCGCCCGGCGCGGCGCTGATCTACCGCGCGAGCACCCCGGCCGACGTGCTGCTGCACCAGGAGCTGGACTGGCTCGCGCAGGCCCGGCAGACCTCCGTCTGGTACGTCGTGGGCCGCCGTGACGACCCCGGCCCCCGCCAGGTGATGAACCCGGAGGGGCTGCGCCGCCTGGTGCCCGACCTGACCCGGCGCGACGTCTACCTGTGCGGCCCGGGCGGCCTGGTCGACGAGGCGGTCGCCGCGCTGCGCGCGGCCGGCGTGCCCCGCCGCCAGATCCACCTGACCGCGTTCGAGCTGTAGGAAAGGCACCACCATGCGTCGCGCGCTCCTCGCGATCACCGGACTGGCCGCCGGCACCACCGCGCTCGTGGTACTCAAGGGCGCGCCGGGCAGTGGGCAGACCCTGCCGGACGCGCCGCTGCCGCTGGCTCCGGTCGCCCCGGGCGGCTCGGCCGCGCCCGAGCCGCCGTCGCCCACCGCCGCCGCGTCCGGCAGCGCCACGCCGTCGTCGCGCGCCTCGGCGAAGCCCACCCCGAAGGCGTCCGCCGACCGCAGCCCGGCCAGCCAGGGCGGCACGCGAACCAGCACCGCACCCGCCGCGCCGCGGACCACCACCAGCGCGCCGAAGGTCACCACCCGCACGGTGACCGGGCCGTCGGTCACCTACGAGTACGGCTCACTGCAGGTGCGGATCACGCTCAGCGGCAGCCGGGTCGTCGACGCCACGGCGATCGGACTGCCGCTGGGCGGGCAGTCCGGGCAGCGCAGCGACGACGTGCAGGCCCGCTACAGCGGCACGTCCGGTGAGGTGGTGGCCCGGCAGAGCGCCAACCTGAGCACCGTCTCCGGGGCCACGTACACCAGCACCGCGTACAAGCAGTCGTTGCAGGCCGCGCTGGACAAGGCGTGACGGTTCGTTCCGGCCTGCGCCGGGTCGAGCACGTCATGGGTACGGCGATCAGCCTGGACCTGGCCGACGACCTGCCCCCGGGGACCCTGCACGAGCTGGCCGAGGACACGTTCGGCTGGCTGCGCGAGGTGGACGCGCGGTTCAGCACGTACCGGGACGACAGCGAGGTGTGCCGGATCGACCGGGGCGAGCTGCGGCCCGCCGACGCCTCCGCCGACCTGCGCGCCGTGCTGGCGGCCTGCGCCGACCTGTGGACCGCCACCGACGGGTTCTTCGACGTGTACGCGACCGGGCGGCTCGACCCGTCCGGCTACGTCAAGGGCTGGGCGGCGCAGGTCGCCTCGGACCGGCTGGTCGCCGCCGGCTCGCCGAACCACTGCGTGAACGCGGGCGGCGACGTGCGGGTACGCGGCCACGACGCGGCCGGACAGCCGTGGCGGATCGGGGTGCGGCATCCCTGGGACCCGGCGGCGACCTGTCTGGTGCTGACCGGCACCGACCTGGCGGTCGCCACCTCCGGCGTGTACGAGCGCGGGCACCACGTGCTGGACCCGCGCCGGGGCGTACCGGCGAAGGGCCTGCGCTCGGTGACGGTGGCCGGCGGGGACCTGGGTGTGGCCGACGCGTACGCGACAGCCGCGGTGGCCATGGGCACCCAGGGCCTGACCTGGCTCGACCGCCTACCGTCCCCCTGGCAGCACGCAGTGGTCACCGAGGACGCCCACCTGCACCACTCCCGCACCCTCCCCACCATCCCCACCCCAGCGCGGTGATCAAGGAGTTTGTGTCCGTTTAGCCCGCGCTGGAGGACACAAACTCCTTGATCAACGGCATCGGGGGGGGGGGCGGGTGAGGGG